>JAFRLH010000039.1 GCA_017431345.1 Lachnospiraceae bacterium
ATAGTAATCCTCGATAGCTCAATGGTAGAGCACTCGGCTGTTAACCGAGTTGTTGCAGGTTCGAGCCCTGCTCGGGGAGCTTCTGGCCCCGTGGTCAAGCGGTTAAGACACCGCCCTTTCACGGCGGTAACATGGGTTCAAATCCCGGTGGGGTCACTGCCTGAAAAATGCTTTTAGGAGCATTTTTCAGGTTTTTAAAAGACTTCGTGTCCATTCTTGGACCTTTAGCTCAGTTGGTCAGAGCAGTCGGCTCATAACCGATCGGTCCCGGGTTCGAGTCCCTGAAGGTCCACTTGTGTAAGGCCCGTTGGCTCAGTTGGTTAGAGCGCCGCCCTGTCACGGCGGAGGCCATCGGTTCAAGTCCGATACGGGTCGCTCGGCAGATACCTGCCAAAAAGTGTGCGTGTAGCTCAGCTGGATAGAGCACTTGGCTACGGACCAAGGTGTCGGGAGTTCGAATCTTCTCACGCACGTGGAAAAATCCGAAATATTGCACTGGTTACAAAATCAAATGTGCAGTATCTCGGATTTTTCTTTTTGTTAAATAGCTGCAGTTGCATTTACATTTTTTTCGGGGACAGGATCTGCCAGAGTCATGGAGGCAGCCGGCTATATCTACGCCATGGACGGCACTGCCTGGCACGTCTTCAAAATTCACGAAGTCTACGGGTAAAACAAAAAGAGAGAACGCATTAAATTATATAATTTGCTTGTATAAATCATTCAGTTATTGTATAATTTTATTTACTTCGTGATGTGATCATTTACAATGATCCCGGCCGAAAAAGATGATTCCAGAAGGAGAAATGGTATGGATAAGAAGATGTACAATGCGGGCGATGTAATCATCAGAGAAGGCGATATCGGAAATCATATGTATGAGATCGTTTCCGGGACCGTGGATGTTTATACCGGTTATCAGACCGGGAACGAGAAGAAGCTGGGTTCCCTGGGACCCGGCAGGATCTTCGGTGAAATGGCGCTTCTTGAGTACTATCCCCGCTCTGCGACGGTCGTCTGTACAAGCGACGGCGCGGAAATGACGGAAATCTCGGACAGCGAGCTGGAAACGTTCATAAAATCAGAGCCTGCACAGGTCAGAACGATCCTGACAAGCTTAAGCCACCGTTTGAGAGAACTGACAGCCGATTATTCGGAGGTCTGCGGGACGATCAAAGAGATGAAGGAAACGGATGTCGCTCAGCTGGACCGTGGTCTCGGACTTCTGGAGAAGATCGCCAAATTCCTGAACCTCTCGAAAATTGCGGAAGAGAAAGGCTTTAACAAACAGAAATCCGTACAGCCGGCGGCTGATCTGACAGGCGTTTCGGGAAGCGGTCTTGTCGAGAAGAGGTGGAAAGAGGGAGAAGTGATTTTCCGCGAAGGCGATGCAGCAGACTGCATGTATTATCTGGGATACGGCAATGTTGACATCTACACCGGTTATAAGACAGAAAATGAAAAACTCCTCACTTCGCTCACGGAGAATAAATTCTTCGGCGAGATGGGGCTTATTGAGAAAGAACCCAGGAGTGCGACGGCTGTTGCTGCGTCGGATGTTGTTTTAGCCGATCAGATCACAGAAGATGATCTGGAATCGCTTACAAATTCTTCCCCGCTTATGACGCTGCTCCTTCTGCAGCATCTTTCTTCCAGATTAAGGAACCTTACAGGGGATTATCTCGGCGCGTGCCGGACTGTGCAGGAGATGGCGGAAGCGGAAGAGGAAGGACGCGGTCTTTCCAGGGAGCAGCTCGAGAAGATCGAGATGTATTCCCAGATCTCACTGATGCACAGTTATACACAGCTTATCTGATATTCTGTCAGGTTTCGGATCAATACTGAAATGAATAAACAGGAGATCATTCGCAGGAATATTATCGCCGATCTGTCGGAAGGCGTGATGGCGATACGGTACAACGGCAGGATAGAGATCGTAAATGATGCCGCTCGGAAGATCCTGGGGATGCAGGAGGCAGAAGAACGGCTGGAAGGCCGCCCTTTTGCCTCCTTCTTCTTTTCGGATGAAAGGAACGACGCATTTACACAGACTGTGCTGGATACGATCTACGGCAGGGAAAAGAGCCAGGAGTCCTATGTTACCTATTATACAGGCGACACCGAGAAGCACCTCAGGATCGTCAGTTCCTATCTTCGGGACGAGGAGGAACTGATCGGGATCGTTCTTGTTATAAGCGACATATCAGAGCTTACAAGAATGCGGGACGCCATAAAGGCTATGGAAGCCATAAGGGCGCTTAATCAGAAGCTCGAATTGAGGAACCGGCTCTTAAAAGAGACCTTCGGCCGGTATCTTTCGGACGACATTGTTCGCGAGATACTGGACACACCGGACGGTATGAAAATGGGCGGGCAGAGACGCAGGATCACGATCATGATGAGCGATCTGCGCGGTTTTACGATGATGTGTGAACGCATGGAAGCCGCGTCTGTCGTTACCATGCTCAATCATTATTTTGCCTGTATGTATGAAGAGATCGAGAAATACGGCGGGACGATCATCGAATTCCTGGGGGACGGGATGTTCATTATTTTCGGTGCTCCGGTGGAAAAGGAGAACCATGCGAAAGACGCTGTGGCTGCGGCGATCGCCATGCAGAACCGCATGAAAGAAGTAAATGAATGGAATGCCTCCCACGGGTATGAACAGCTGTCAATGGGAATCGGTATAAACACGGATGAAGTGATTCTCGGAAATATAGGTTCGGAACGCCGGACAAAATACGGCGTCATGGGATCAGCCGTGAACCTTGCCGGAAGGATCGAAAGTTATACCACGGACGGCCAGATCCTGATCTCGGAAGCGGTCAGGGCAGAACTGGGAGAGGATATCCGGATCAGAGGAGAGCTGAAGGTCTCTCCCAAAGGGGTGAAACATGAGATCAGTCTGTTTGACATATCCGGAATAGGAGCGCCATATCATATCCGTAAAGATGAGCATGCGGATAAAGCGGCGGAACCACTCAAAAAACCAGTAAAGATAAAATTCGCAGTCCTGGATGGAAAGCATGCGGGAAGCTTTGATCACACATGCTTCATAACAGCGTTGTCGGATGATATGGTCTGCATAAGCGGAGGATCCGTAAACGTTTTTGATAATATTCTGATCGATGAAGCAGGCGGGATCTATGCGAAAGCTGTTCGTGCTGAAGATTGTACGGCGGAACTTGTTTTTACAGGAAAGCCGGCCGGATTCCGTCAGTGGAAAGAGGATTTGCTGAATGAAAAATAGGAACGTTTTTCTCGACACCTGCCTGTGCATGGCAGAGCATCTTCCGGAGGCAGGACGGTTTGCGGATCGGTGGGGAGAGAATCTGGGATTTGAGATCCTGCCGATGTTTGATCTGCCGGCCTATCAGGGAGCCCTGGATTCCTGCCTGCACATTTTCGAGGGACACCGGGTCTCTTTTCACGGCCCGGTCTTCTGCGCCGAACATTCCGCACCGAAAGGCAGTCCTGAATATGAGGAGACGATGCGGCATGTAAACCTGCTGCTTCCCTATATAAAACATCTGCACGGAGAGCACTTTGTCATGCATCTGAACAACTGCCGTGTGATACCGGAGAAGAAGGATGAAATGCTGCGGAATGCCCTGGCAAGCCATGCGGAACTCTGTGAGATATTGGATCGGTACAGCTGTCCGGTTTGTGTGGAGAATACCGGCACCGCACTGCAGGAGAATATCCTGCTGGATCAGCAGGAATTCACGGATCTTTGCAGAAGCGAACATTTCAATGTGCTTGTGGATATCGGCCATGCAAATGCGAACGGCTGGGATATTCCGAAACTGATCCGGGATCTGAAAGGACAGATCACGGCTTATCATCTGCACAATAATGACGGTGTCCATGACCAGCATAACCGCGTGCACGACGGGACGATCGATTATCTGAAGATATTGAAGGTGATCCGGGAGGAAACGCCTGACGCGAAAAAGATCCTTGAGTATACCAGACCGGTGCTCCTGGGAGACTGGATCAATGAGGATATAGAGGAACTGCTGAGGGAGAGCTGAGAGGGCTCTCCTTTTTTATATTTTTAGACTTTTTTTGTCAAAATATGATGCATGCAATGAACTTTCATGGTATGATAAACATAAAGCAATATGTGTTTTATTGACGAGGGTTGGTGAATCATAAGGAGGAATGGGAAATGCAAAAGTATTTGGGTATCTTGAGATATCTGGCGGCACTGGTCGTTGTAGCCGGGCTGTTGGCTGCTGGCGGAGTAACAGTACAGGCAAAGGATATAAAATATGCTCATAGTATGAAATCTGGAGATAGTCTTACTCTTACTGATGATACTATAATTAATATGGATGCGGATCTTTCCGTCACGCAGATTAATGGATCTTCGTATGAACTGACGATTTTGGGCAATAAGACACTAACCATTACACCGACAAACGGATATGGGATGTATGTGAACAGACTTAATACCAGCAATGCAAGGATAAAGATTGTTTCAGAAAATACAAGTGTTCAGGGAGGAATCAGAACTTTTGGAACGGATGCCGATGTGGATTTTAAAGATAGCCGGGTAGAGATCATCCTGAAATATGGATTTGGAATCCTGACTGCAATCAATGGAGAGTTCAATCTGACCAATTCTACTGTTACAGTAAAGACAGAGCACGATTTCGCAATCCGATCAAACGGAAAAATAACATTTGACGGTGGATCTGTTACTGCGGAAAGTGGTTCTGATACAGCACTGCGCTGTGGAAGTATATCGAAAATTACCGGAACAACTGTTTATGCTGATGGTTTCAAAGGGGGCATTTCCTCAGTTGGTGACTCCTCTATAACAGGATGCGATATAACAGCATTGGGACGAACAGAATGCGGTATTCAGGTCGGAATGACAAGTTATGATAATTCTTTAGTAATCAGCAGCAGTAATGTTACTGCTTCCAGTGATGGTAATGCAGGGATATATGCTGAAAAAAAATTGTACCATTAAAGATAAGTCTGATATAAACGCCGAAGGCTCAGTAGGTGGAATTGTAACTGCTGTAGGAGATATAAAACTAACAGACAGTCATATTAAGGCTGCTGCAAATGATACACATGCAGCGATCATGGCAAAAGCTGGAACAATTACCTATAATGAAACAGACAAAAAAGATGATCTCTTTATAAAAGTACCAGATAATGGTCGTGTAAAGAAAAAATCCGGAGAGTCTGCTGTTTATGATAATGGCAAATATGCCCGGTATGTGGAGTTTGTCAAAGCAACGCTTGTCAAGGAGATTCGTTTTGAGATCCCGGTTCCATATGATGGTGAAAAGCCTTGTGCAGATGTTAAGATTACGACGGTTCCTGCCGGAGCGATCAAGAATGACAAGTTTGTTGAATTCTTTAAGGCTAAAGAACTGAACGGGACGCTTTATGACAACTTCTTAGTCTCTGATGATGGTAAGACTTACGAATTTCTGAAATCCAAGGATGATGTTTTTATTATAGATAAATACTATGGAACTGACATCCCGAGTCAGTGGATTGTAGAGCTGACAATTGGTGCCGGCGGTTGGAACAATGACCCTGAGGATACTTCTCAGGCTATATTCGATAGAAACATTGCACAGTTCTATTCTCAGAATTTAAAAGTATATGTCAATGGAATTCTGTACGAGGAAAAAACAACTGTCAAAGATAAGATGAACAATACGGTCGGCTTTTCTCTTGGCCGCTGCCTCGGCAGCATAAAGAAAGCCAAGATTGATGACATTGCAGCGCAGGAGTACACCGGCAAAGCCCTTACGCCGGAGCCCAAGGTGACCTACGGCAGCAAAACGCTTAAAAAAGGCACAGATTATACTTTGTCTTACAAGAGCAATACCGGATCGCCGACAAAGAAGACTGCTGCAACAGTTACTGTTACCGGCAAAGGTTCCTATGCATTATCAGCAAGCAAGACCTTCACGATCGAGCACACGAAGCATGTAAAGGATAAAGGAAAGACGGTAAAGGAACCTACGGTAAAAGAAACCGGAACGAAGGAATATCACTGCACCGTCTGCGGAAAACTACTTGCGACGGAAGAGATCGCAAAGTTGCCGCCGGAAGCCGAAACCCAGCCCGAAACCCAGCCCGAAGCCGACACGCCTCAAGCTGACGCTCCGCTTTCTCCGGAGAAGGCGATCTCACTGAAGAAAGCAGAGAAAGCACTCAAAAAGGTCAAGGGCTATAAGGATCCCAAGAGCGCGAAATTCGGTCTTCTGCAGGCAAAGGCCAAGAAGATCGGGAAGAATTACGTAAAGCTCGGCTGGACAAAAGTCCAGGGTGCCGAATACTATGTCATTTACGGTAACAAATGCAGTAAGAAGAATCAGTATCTGAAGCTCACTAAGGCCAAGGCTTCAGCTAAATCCAAGAAGATCAAAAAGATCGCAGGCAAGAAGCTGAAGAAAGGAACTTACTATAAATTCATCATTGCTGCTGTCGCAAAGGATTCCAAGGGCGTTGATAAGGTGATCGCCTGCAGTAAATCCGTCCATTTCATTACAAAAGGGAATAAAAAATACGGCGATTTCACCAAGGTAAAACTGAAAACACCGAAAGAAGTAACCATCAAGGCGGGAGAGACCAGCAAGATCAAGGCAACGCAGGTCAAGCCGAAAAAGCTGAAGGTGCAGCAGCACAGAAAGCTTTCGTTCGAATCCAATAATACCGCCGTTGCCACGGTCACAAAGAAAGGTGCCGTGAAAGGCGTGTCCAAGGGAACGGCAGTCATCTATGTATATGCACAGAACGGCCTGTTCGCAACAGTCAGTGTTACAGTCGAATAACAGAATTATGGAGAGAAAAGGGGATGTCCTCTTTTCTCTCTTTTTTATTGCAGTGGACAGGATCTGTCTCCGTCTCCGCGATTAAATAGCTTGCACAGGCAGCGGCACTTATGCTATATTTTATATGTATAGATATGTTTGTTTACTGATCCTCTTTCAGAAAGGAGGCAGATATGAAAAAACGTTCCATAGCTTTTATTACTGCAATATGCGTTTGCGCAGTTCTTTCCTGCATGGGGCAGATGCCGGTGCATGCGGATGATATTCCCGGGATCCTGCCCTATAAAACGGGTGTCAACAATGCAACTTATTTGGATGTTCCGGGAACCGTAACTCCCGGAACAGAGGGAACAAATACCGATCCTGAAATATCCCAGGGAGATAATGGCGGCAGCGGTAATGTTAATGGTGCCGTGGTTAATCCTGTTATCTTCAGCAACATTACAGAAGTCGTTGTGATTGGAGACAATACTAATACTACGGGAGGCGGTTCCGCGGCAGCCGATGGCGGGAATTCGGGAGATAACTCCCAGACTTCCGAGGCCGGAAATTCGGGAAGCAATTCTCAGGCAAACGAAGCCGAGAATACGGCCAAAGAAAAGGAACGTGCAATCTACAACAGCAATTTTTCGAGTATCGAAAATGGTTTTAACATTCACAACAATACCGCGATAATTGATATTAAAACGGATAACAGAACGGATACCAAAACGGATACCAGAACGGATATCATAACGGATAACAATATCACAGGCATAAGACCGGTCGTCAAAAAAAACAGGCCGGATCCTGCAGCTGTCAACTTAAGCGGAGCAGCCGTTTCCTTTACAAAGATCAAGGGAAAGATGACTTATACCGGGAAGAAACTCCGTCCAGCGGTAAAGGTCGTGCTGAAGGGTAAGACACTTGTAAAGGACACGGACTACACGGTCAAATACAAAAATAATATCAAAGCAGGAACAGCTTCTGTCATCATTTCCGGCAAAGGCGGTTACATCGGTTCTGCAAAGAAAAATTTCAAGATCCTTAAGGCGAAGAATACCATCAAGCTGAAGTCAAAGAAAAAGACGCTGAAATACAGTAAAGTAAAAAAGAAGAGTGTATCCTTTGCCATCAAAGCATCTGTAAAGGGAAAAGCAAAGAAGAAGTTTAAGAAGATCCGCATCCCCAAAGCGGTGAAGGAGTATATTAAAGTATCATCCCGGGGGAAGGTCACGGTTAAGCAGGGAATTCCAAAAGGAACCTGGAAGATCAAGGTAAAAGTAACAGCCTCTGCCGTTAAGAACTATAAGAAGACCGCTGTGAAAAAAACATATAAGATCATTGTGAAGTAACAACGGGAAAACAGCTGTGTTATGAAATCAGAGAATAGATCACGGATCCTCAATTTCATATGTATCATGAACGTTATGGCAGCCGCAGTATTCGTGCGGCTGCCTTCTGCATATCTGCACAGTACTTCGCCCGAAAACAGGGAAGCCTGGTGCAGGGAGGACGGTATACCGTACCTTGCGGAACCGGATTCCTATTATCATGTGAGAATAACGGAGAATTATCTGAAGACAGGACACATAGAGGATGCAGTGACAGAAGACGGAAACGCCTGGGATACACAAAGCTTTTATCCGGAAGGACGGACTGCGGATTATCCGCCTGGGATCGTCGTGCTTACAGCAGCGGTTTACAGGATCCTACATCCGCTTTGCGGTGCAGATCTGTACAGGATCGAATTTTGTCTGGCCGCATGCATGAGCGCGGTTACGGCGGCAGCTGCTTTTGCCGCTGCCGGACGGTTCAGCGGCAAAGCAGGCGGTTTTGTAGCCGGCATTGCGGTATCCTGTGCGTCCGGATTCGCAGCCCGCACTTCATTCGGCAGATTTGACACGGATATGTTCGTTGTTCTGATGGATGTTCTCCTGATCCTGTTCATGGCGGAAGCGCTGCGGGAAAGAGAATTCATAAAACAGCTGGTCTATTCTGCCTGCTATGGTTTCTCTGCACTTCTGTATACGGTCTGCTGGACGCCTCGTTATGCCATGCTGTATGTCTGTCTTGTACTGGCAGGAGGCGCTGTGTTCACAGCATCGCTGCTGTTCGCAGGGGGGACACAGAGGCGGCTCACGCAAAGAATCCTGCGGGTGATCAAAGGCACTGAGCTGCGGGGCATTGTGCTGTCGGCGGTTATATCCGCAGTACTCATTCTATGGAGATTCGGAACCGGCTTTATCGGTTCGATCATTTACGCTGCACGGTATACAACGTTTGTAACAGCGCAGGGGGAATTGCCGAATGTCCTTGTATCCGTATCGGAACTGGAAGTCCCGTCGCCCGTTCCGGAAAAACTCATTCAGTGGTTTTCGGGTTATGTTCCGGGACAGAAATTGAGCATGATCAACGGTGTCGGCGGTGTGGCAGTTTTTGTACTGGCAGCGGCAGCATTGATCATGCTGGCTTACGGCTTCATCAGGAAACCTGCTGAAGGTATGTCTGTCTATCTGGACCGCAGGAGCTGTTCTTTATATTTCTGTATTCTGTTCCTGCTTTTTGCCGGAAGTGTCTATGCCTGCGGACGCGGCATGCGCTTTATAGAGCATCTGTCGGTTCCGGTCGGGCTGCTTGCGGGGGCGCTGATCGGATGGTTCTGCGCCGGTATCATAAAGGAAGGTACCGGCAGTGCAGTTGGAAGAGCTGTGCCGGTCGTCATTCTCTGTATAGCCGCCGGCATTCCGGTCATTACCGGATCCCGTGCCTGTTCTGCCGATGTCCGGCCTTGCGTCAGCGATGCATATGCTATGGCAATGCAGTGGATCAGAGAGAACGCGGATGACCCGGAAAGCGTGATCGCATCGTGGTGGGACCAGGGATATTTTTTTGAGAGCGAATCCGGACACCCGTGTTTCTGGGACGGCGGAACAACGGAATCAATACGCGCAATACTGATTGCCAAAGCGCTTACTGCAGACAGCAGGGAACTTTCCGAACGGATCCTGCATATGCTTTCCGCTTACGGAAACAGACCTGTGGAACTGCTCAGGGAATACACGGATACCCGGACGGCATTTGACGCGATCTGGGAAACGCTCCTTATGGACAGGCAGGGAGCAGAGGATTATCTGATAAAAAACTGCGCAATGCCGGCGGACAAGGCCTGTGAAGCGGCGTGCATGCTGCATCCGGAAGCACAGACCGAATCCTGGCTTGTCGTGACAGAAAGGATGATGCAGCTGATCGGATGGATCGAATATTTTTCCGACTGGGATTTTACCGGGAACATGCCGCGTCCTGCCGCTACGGTATACAAATATACGCCGGACGGGAAATCTGTCTATGATACGGAAGAAGGCAGAGAATATTTAGAAAAAAGAAATAAGGAGACGCTCTGGAAGCTGTTCTTTGACAAAGACGGCGGGAGCAGCTTCAGGTTGGTATTTGAGAAAGAGGACGGCATAGATCATGTCATGGTATGGCGTGTGGGAGAAGGAGATTAAGAACGTGGATCCTAAGAAAGTGTCAGCGCTGATCGTTACACATAACAGAAAGAATGCGCTTCTGAGATGTCTGAAGGCTGTTCTCGGACAGACGTTTCAAGTGGATTCAGTCATTCTCGTGGACAATGCTTCTGCAGACGGGACGCTGGAACTGCTTCAGAAGGAAGGAATCGTCAACGGAACGGTATTTCCGGCTGATACGCTCGTGCCTGCGGGAACTGCGGAGGGAACGAAGATCTGTGTTCTCCGGAAGGAAAGCAACACCGGAGGTTCCGGCGGATTCTTTGCCGGCATGAAGGCAGTGGATGAAAATCTGGAGTATGATTATTTTTGGCTGATGGATGACGATGGCTATCCGGACAAAAACTGCCTGAAAAAACTGGTGCGCATTGTCGATACGTACGGCTATGTCATGCCGGTGTCCTTTGATATAAACGATCCGGGAAAGCTGTCCTGCCCGATCCGGAAAAAGAACGGCAGAAAGACGACGGATTTCAGAGCGCTGTACGCCGACTACGGCGAGATTCTGCACTTTGTAACGCCCTTCAACGGCGTGCTGCTTACGAAGGAATGTGTAAGAAAAACAGGCTATATAGATCCGAAATACTTCCTTTGGGGAGATGAATATGACCACTGCTACCGCTGCAGGAAACAGGGGTTTGAGCCGGTAACTTATCTGCGGGCCAGGTTTTTCCATCCGGCGGACGGCCTTATGCACGTACCGATCCTGTTTGGGCTGATCAAGGTCCCTTATACGGAATCAAAGCTGCGGATGGTCTGCCTCGCAAGGAATTACACATACATTTATCTGCATTATGGACAGCAGTACAGAATTCCGCTGAAACTGATGCTTTACGCGTGGCTGTTCCTTGTAAAAAGAAGAGGGGACATCGGGGGATTCCTCCTGTATCTTGCCTCTGTGGCGGACGGATTCCGCGGGGATTTTACACGGCATCTTCAATATCTCTGATCCGGCCGGGAAGGGCGCTGCGCACTCGGCAGGCAAATGTCTTAAGATAATAATGTCTGTGTTTTATGACGCCTGACAGTGCCCAGCGTATCAGATTGACTGCTGCTTCGGGAGGGGATTCCTGCAGGTATTTTCTGTAGAATCTGTACTGCGGTCCTATGATTCTGGTCTTGTCTGTGGAAGCACGGCTGCCGGTCAGACGGTGCTTTGCGAGTACCCGCTGATTGCCGCATGCACTGCCTTCCAGCGAGACAGCCTGAAACCAGAAGGCGTAATCGTCTCGGAGGCTGCCGAGTTCTTCGGGAAGATAGAGCGTGCCGTATTTTGAACAATCATAAAGCCCCGTAAGGCAGCCTATATGATTCTGAACTTTCATATCCCGTACAGTAATGTGTTTTTTGACACGCACTGTTCCGGGCAGGAGATGGGAGTCTCCGTCTATATGTTTATAAGAAGCGGCAGCACAAATGCTGCCTGTTTTTTTCAGCAATGAGATCTGGGAAGCCAGAAAGTCCGGAAGCCAGAGGTCGTCTGCATCCAGCAGTGCTATATACTGGCCCTGCGCATGACGGATGCCCGTGTTGCGGGCAGAGGCGGACCCGGCGTTATCTTGCCTGAAGTAACGGATCCTGCTGTCGAGTGATAAAAAACCGCGCACTATCTCTGCTGATCCATCTGCAGAGCCGTCGTCAACAATGATCATTTCCCAGAATGGATATGTCTGGGAAAGGACTGACTCGATGGTTTCTGCAATATAACGCTCGTCGTTATAGCAGGGCGTGATGATCGATACAAGACCTTTTTTCATTTCTGATTTCTCCGGTAAGGCAGGCATGCCGAAATTTGTTTGCATTTGACAGTATTATACCATATTGGTGAAACCGGCACAATCGGGCAGGGGTCTGCCGCGTCCGGCATCTGTCACCAATTTCCCCTTTTATTGTCCCGAAAATTGTGATATTATTAACTGTACCTTATACACATACCGGTTTTTGTATAACAAAACGATATGGAGAGTGGGATATCATGAGTTACAAGATCGTAGTAGACAGCTGCTGTGACCTGACGCCGGAAAAAAAGAAGGATCCGCATTTTCAGATCGTTTCCCTGACGCTGGAAGTCGGCGGCGTGAGTTATATAGACGACGAGACGTTCGACCAGGCAGTGTATCTGAAAGCAGTTGCTGCATCAAAGGAATGCGCGCATACTGCATGTCCTTCGCCGGAGAGCTACAAAAGAGCCTATGAAGGGCCGGAGGAAATGGTCTTTGTCGTAACACTTTCCCAGCATCTTTCGGGGAGCTACAACAGCGCGTTGGTCGGCAAGAGCCTGTTCGAGGAGGAGAATCCCGCGAGCACGAAACGCATTCATGTTTTCAGTTCGGATTCAGCCTGCTGCGGGGAGTCGCTGGTCGCTTTTAAGATCCAGGAGCTGTGTGAAGCAGGATGTACTTTTGAAGATATTGTTGCAGGCACGCAGGATTTTCTGTATAATATGAAAACATATTTTGTGCTGGAGGACATGGAGCCGCTGCGCAAGAACGGCAGACTGACCGGGCTTGCAGCCCTTGTGGTCTCCGCACTGAATATCCGGCCGATCATGGCCGGCGACCATGGCGTGATCGTCCGTGTCGGGCAGAAGAGAGGGATCGCCAGGGCATTGAAAGCAATGGTCGATCACGCCCTTTCCGATGATCCGAAAACAGAGGACAAAATCCTTGCCGTTACCCATGTCAACTGCCGTGAAAGAGCGGAATGGGTGATCAGTCTGATCACCGCAAAAGCAAAATTCAGGGAAGTGTATCTGGTGGATGCTGCCGGCGTGGCGACCACTTATGCAGGGGACGGCGGAATCGTTTTAACATTTTAAGCAACAGGGGGAACTATAGTATGAGCAGAGTGTACAATTTTTCAGCAGGTCCGGCCATGCTTCCGGAAGAGGTGCTTAAGACTGCAGCGGCAGAGATGCTTGATTATCATGGCAGCGGGCAGTCTGTCATGGAAATGAGCCATCGTTCCGCAGTATTTGAAGGCATCATCACACAGGCGGAGGCTGATATCAGGGAACTGCTTTCCGTACCGGATAATTACAAGGTGCTTTTCATGCAGGGCGGCGGGAACCAGCAGTTTGCGGCTGTACCGCTTAATCTGATGCGGAACGGCGTTGCCGATTATATCCTTACCGGACAGTGGGCCAAGAAGGCGGCAAAAGAAGCCGAAAAATACGGAAAAGTCAACATCATCGCGTCAAGCGCTGACAAGACATTCTCCTATATTCCGGACTGCTCTGATCTGCCGGTCGATCCGATGGCGGATTATGTATACATCTGTGAGAACAATACGATCTACGGAACAAAATATCATCAGCTTCCCGACACCAAAGGGAAGACCCTGGTAGCGGACGTATCCTCCTGCTTCCTTTCGGAGAAGCACGATGTGGAAAAGTACGGCATCCTCTGGGGCGGCGTCCAGAAGAACGTCGGTCCTGCAGGCTGCGCCATCGTGATCATCAGGGATGACCTGTTAAGGGAAGACATCAATCCCATGACGCCTGTCATGATGAATTACAAGGTGACTGCCGACAACAGATCACTCTACAATACGCCTCCCTGCTACACCATCTATATCTGCGGCCTGGTCTTCCAGTGGCTGAAGAAGATGGGCGGCCTGGATGAGATGAAACGCAGGAACGAGGAAAAGGCAGCCCTGCTTTACAACTATCTTGACAGCAGTGCCATGTTCTCCTCTACCGTAGAGCCCGGTTCCCGTTCTCTTATGAACGTTCCGTTCGTGACCGGAAACAAGGATCTGGATGCAGAGTTCATCAAGAAAGCGACAGAATCAGGATTTGTCAATCTGAAAGGCCATCGTACCGTCGGCGGTATGAGAGCCAGCATCTATAACGCCATGCCCATGGAGGGCGTGAAGGCGCTCGTGGAATTCATGAAGGATTTCGAGGCGGCGCACTGATTAAACCGTAATGAAGCAGATCATTCCCGCGGGGCGCATCGCGTTTCCGCGGGTTCGTTCTAAATGGGAGATCACGGTTGGAATTTGACTGGGAAAAAGAACTGAAAGAGCTGCCGGACAAGCCGGGCGTGTATCTGATGCATGATGCCATGGATCATATTATTTACGTGGGCAAAGCGATCGTTCTGAAGAACAGGGTCAGGCAGTATTTCCGGAAAAGTACGAAAAAATCTCCCAAGATCGAAAGAATGGTCTCCCAGGTGGCGTGGTTCGAGACCATCGTGGTGGATTCGGAAGCGGAAGCGCTCGTACTGGAATGCAACCTGATCAAAGAGCACCGTCCGAAGTACAACACGATGCTGAAGGATGACAAAGGTTATCCGTATATCCGGGTCACCGTCGGCGAAGCATTTCCGAGGATCATGCTGGCGAGACGGATCCGGAAAGACGATTCGAAATATTACGGACCGTATACGAATGTCACGGCGGTAAGAGATACGATCAGCCTGACCCACAAGCTGTTTCGCATCAGGGACTGCGCAAGAAAACTGCCGGAGGATATCGGGAAAGAACGTCCGTGCCTGAATTATCATATTCATCAGTGCGACGCCCCCTGCCAGGGGAAGATCACCCCGGAAGAATACCGGAAGCATATAAAGAAAGCACAGGATTTCCTGGACGGGAAATATGACGGGCTTCTCGCTGAGATCGAACAGAAGATGCAGCAGGCATCGGAACGGATGGATTTCGAAGCGGCGATCGCGCTGCGGGAGCAGTATTATTCGGTGCAGAGACTGTCCGAGCGGCAGAAGCTTTCTGATGTGAACGGGGAGAACCGGGATCTGGTCGGCATTGCCGTCGAGGGCGAAGATGCGATCGTACAGATCTTCTTTATCCGGCAGGGGAAGCTGATCGGAAGGGATCATTTTCATGTCAGAGTTGCCGAGGGAGACGACAACAGGGAGATCCTGTCCGGGTTTGTGAAACAGTTCTATTCCGGCACCCCTTTTATGCCGTCAGAGATTTTCCTTCCGGCAGAGATCGAGGATGAAGACCTGATCAGCGGCTGGCTGTCCGCAAAAGCCGGACACAAGGTGACGATCAGGGTGCCGAAGATCGGAGAAAAGCACCGTCTGATGGAACTTGCGGAACAGAATGCAAAGATCACACTGGACCGTGACCGTGAAAAGATCAGGCGTGAGGAAGCCCGTACGAAAGGCGCCGTGAAGGAGCTCGCGGATCTGATCGGACTGACAGACGTTGTCAGGATGGAGGCGTACGATATCTCCAATATTTCGGGATTTGCCTCGGTCGCATCCATGGTCGTCTATGAGAACGGCAAACCGAAGCGGAACGACTACCGCAAATTTCGGATAAAGACCGTCGTCGGAGCGAACGATTATGCTTCCTTAAAGGAAGTGCTGATCAGACGTTTTGCCCACGGACTGGAAGAGACCAGGACCCTGGAAGAAAAGGGAATGCCGGCAGAATACGGAAAATTTGCCAATTTTCCGGATCTGATCCTGATGGACGGCGGAAGAGGACAGGTGAACATCGCCCTGGAAGCGCTGGAAGAAGTGGGCGTGGACATTCCCGTGTGCGGGATGGTAAAAGATGACAATCACAGAACGAGGGGATTGTTCTATAATAATATTGAAGTACCGATGGATACATCCGGAGAAGCGTTCAAACTGATCACCAGGATCCAGGATGAAGCCCACCGGTTCGCGATCACTTTCCACAGAGATCTGCGAAGCAAAGAGCAGGTGCATTCGATCCTTGACGATATTCCGGGCGTCGGCCCGAAGCGCAGGAAAGCGCTCATGCGGACGTTCGGCGGGATCGACGCGCTGAAGGCAGCAGGCGTGGAGGAACTTCTCGCGATTCCGGAGTTCAATAAAAATGCAGCAATTTCCGTTTATGCGTTTTTCCATGACGGAGAGATACCGGATCTTCCGGATGATAATGAAGTATAAACAAGGAGGAGTAGGTCTTGGAAAGCATCACTTTAGCGCAGATCGTACGGGATCTGAATTTTAAGTGCCTGAACCCGGATGTGGATCTGGAATCCGTTTCCATCAGCCATCCTGACATCAACAGGCCGGCGCTGCAGCTGGCAGGCTTTTTTGAACATTTTGACAACCACAGGATCCAGATCATCGGAAATGTTGAGATGGCATATATGCGCACGCTTTCTTCGGAAAAGCGCACTGCCGTTATGGAGGAACTTTTTAAACGGGGAATTCCCTGCCTGATCTACTGCAGAGAGCATGAACCTTCGGAGGAAGTGCTGATCCTGTCCGGAAAATACAAGGTGCCGCTGCTGTCCTCCAGACATTTTACTTCGGATGTCTATGCAAGCATCCTCCGGTATCTGCAGGAGAAACTCGGCCCGGTGCAGACCATTCACGGCGTACTGGTCGATGTAGCCGGTGTGGGCGTGCTGATCGCCGGTGAGAGCGGCATTGGTAAGAGTGAGGTCGCGCTGGAGCTGATCAAGAGGGGCCACAGACTGGTCGCGGACGATGCTGTCGAACTGCACCGCATCAATGATGCCAGGATCGTCGGAAGGGCGCCGGCAGTAACGGAGAACCTGATCGAACTCCGCGGCGTCGGCATTATCGATGTGAAGGCGCTGTTCGGCGCGCAGAGCATTAAGATGGAGCAGGACGTCGACATGGTCATCAAACTGGAAGACTGGGATAAGGAGAAGGTATACGACCGCCTCGGATCCCAGGAGGATTATGTCAAATATCTCGGCAATAAGATCACCTGTTACAAGATCCCCGTGCGTCCCGGCCGGAATGTCGCCATCATTGTGGAAGCAGCAGCGCTGAATTTCCGGCAGAAGAGCATGGGCTATGACGCAGTGGAAGAGCTCTATAAGAGAGTACAGAACAATATGATCAGATCCATGGACAGATAGAATATGATGAACGAGATGAAGAAAAGGGAAACAGCGGATCTGCTGCGGAAGGCAGCGCCGGAAGCAGCTGTAAGGACCGATGAGAGAATGGCCGAACATACGACATTCCGGACCGGCGGACCGGCTGCGGTCTTTGTCGAACCGGCTTCTGCAGAGGACATCAAAAGCGTGATCCGCATCTGTCGGGAGACCGGCACAGATCATTTCGTGCTCGGCCGCGGCAGCAATCTGCTTGTCAGTGACAGCGGATATGACGGTGTAGTGATCCATATCGCCGACAGCATGTCGGATATTGCATGTTATGACGATGTGATCAAAGCAGAGGCGGGCGCTTCGCTTGCTGCGATTGCGGCAGCTGCCAAAAAGAATTCACTGACAGGCCTGGAGTTTGCCGGCGGCATCCCGGGCAGTCTGGGCGGCGGTCTCAGGATGAATGCGGGCGCATACGGCGGTGAACTGAAGGATGTGCTCGTTTCCGCTGTGGTAATGGACAAAGACGGGAATATCAGCGAACAGAAACTGGAAGATCTCGGTATGAGGTACCGGGGAAGCCGGATCGCGGATGATGATCTGATCGCTCTTTCGGGCGTGTTCAGGCTTCATCCGGGAGATATTACGGAGATCACAGAGTACATGCAGGAGCTTGCCGGGAAGCGAAGATCCAGACAGCCGCTGGAATATCCCAGTGCAGGGAGTACATTCAAGCGTCCGGAAGGATATTTTGCCGGCAAACTGATCGAGGACGCCGGCCTGAAAGGTTTCCGTGTCGGCGGCGCGTGCGTTTCCGAAAAACACTGCGGATTCGTTGTCAATGACAGAAACGGTACATCACAGGATGTTCTTGCCGTGATGAGAGCAGTCAGGGAGAAAGTGCTCTCAGAATACGGTGTGCTGCTGGAGCCCGAGGTGCGTTTCCTTGGAAACGGCATGGAGATCTAAGGAGTGATGAAAATGTCCTTTTCAGGGACGGTCAAGGAAGAACTTGCAGAGATCATCCCGTCCGCAGAACACTGCAGAAGGGCGGAACTGGCCGCGATTCTGGGAGCCGCCGGTGAAGCCGGTTTCGGTCCGGGCGGCAGGATCATGCTGATGATCACGAGCGAGAACAGGATCCTTGTAAAAAAGGCGGCATTGCTGATCGCGAAGACAACGGGATATATTCCGGAAGTCTCTGTGACTGCGGGAAAAGAGAGAAAAGGCCGGACGTATCTTCTCGCCGTTACGGACGGGACGGCAGCTGCCAGGCTGCTGAAAGATACCGGATTCCTCACTGCGAAAGGCGTGTTCAGGGATTTTTCGGTGCCTCCGAAGGAACAGGTCATCCGGAAGAACTGCTGCAGGAAGGCGTATCTGCGCGGAATGCTCCTGGCGGCCGGTTCAGTCAGCGATCCGGCCAGATCTTATCATCTGGAATTTATCTGCCAGGGCGAAGAGACTGCCGCGGAAATCCAGCACATTCTTACCGGGTTCGGGATCCCCTCGAAGACGACCGTCAGAAAACAGACGGATATCGTGTATATAAAGGAAAGTGAGGGGATCGCGGATACACTGAGCCTGGTAGGAGCGCATAAAGGCCGCCTTGCAATGGAAAATGTCCGGATCATGCGCGGAATCAGTGCAAATGTGAACCGCAAGGTCAACTTTGAAACAGCAAATCTTAACAAGACAGTCTCCGCTTCCCTGTCACAGATCGAAGGCATAGAGCGGATCAGAGATACCATCGGACTGTCCTCCCTTCCGCTGCCTTTAAGAGAGATGGCGGAAGTGAGATTGGAGAATCCTGAGCTGCCGCTGAAGGAACTCGGGGAACTCCTCTTCCCGCCGGTCGGAAAATCCGGCGTGAACCACCGACTGAGGAAACTGAAACAGATAGCGGATTCTTTACAGGTCTGAACAGGAAAACAAGGAGAAAACAGTGGCCTTTACACCTCTTCATGTGCATACAGAATACAGTCTTCTGGACGGCTCCGCGAAAATAAAGGAGCTGGTCGCGCGTGCGAAAGAACTGGGGATGGATGCCCTGGCAATCACGGATCACGGCGTCATGTACGGCGTTATAGATTTCTATACAGCGTGCATGGATGCCGGCATAAAGCCGGTGATCGGCTGTGAAGTCTATGTCGCCCCGGGATCCAGGTTTGACAGAGAGCCGGGCGCAGGGGATGAGCGATACTATCATCTGGTGCTGCTCGCCGAGAACAATACCGGTTATCATAATCTGATGAAGATCGTGTCAAAGGGCTTCACCGAAGGCTATTATTACAGACCGCGGATCGACCGGGAGATCCTGAAACAGTACCATGAGGGCATTATCGCGCTAAGTGCCTGCCTGGCCGGCGAGGTAGCCAGGAACCTGTCGCGCGACATGTATGAGGAAGCCTGCAGGGCAGCGCTTGCTTACCGGGATATTTTCGGAGAGGGGAACTTCTTCCTGGAGATGCAGGATCACGGGATCCCCGCGCAGAAAAAGGTCAATTCCTATCTGATGAAAATGAGCGATGAGCTGGGGATCCCGCTCGTTGCGACCAATGATTCCCATTACATCAAAGCGGAAGACTGGGAGGCGCACGATATCCTTCTCTGCCTGCAGACCGGAAAGAAGCTTTCCGATGAGAACCGGCTGCGCTATGAAGGCGGACAGTATTATCTGAAATCAGAGGAAGAAATGAGGACGCTGTTCCCGTTCGCGCCGGACGCGGTCGAAAATACGCATGAGATCGCGATGCGCTGCAATGTTGAGATCAGGATGCACGAATCGCATCTGCCGCATTTTGAAGTTCCGGAGGGATATGATTCCTGGAGCTATCTGAATAAGCTGTGTGACGAGGGGCTGAAAAAACGGTATCCGGATGAAAACGGGGCAGTGCGGGCGCAGCTGGACTATGAGCTCTCGGTCATCCGGAATATGGGATTTGTGGATTATTTCCTGATCGTCTGGGATTTTATCCACTATGCGAAACAGAACGGCATTGCGGTCGGTCCCGGAAGAGGATCGGCGGCGGGAAGCATTGTTTCCTACTGTCTGGAGATCACGAACATCGATCCGGTCAGGTATCAGCTTCTGTTTGAGCGGTTCCTGAACCCTGAACGTGTCAGTATGCCGGATATCGATGTGGATTTCTGCTACGAACGCCGCGGGGAAGTGATCGATTATGTCACCCGGAAATACGGCGCGGACAGAGTCGTGCAGATCGTTACTTTCGGTACGCTGGCAGCGAGGGGTGTGGTGCGCGACGTCGGCAGAGTCATGGATCTTCCGTACGCGCTCTGCGACCAGATTGCAAAGACCATTCCGCGGGAACTGAATATTACGCTGAAAGAAGCGATCGCAAAGAGCTCCGATCTCCGGAAACTGATGGAGGAAGACCAGCGTGTCGCGAAGCTCATCGAGATGGCAATGCGTCTGGAAGGACTTCCCAGGCATGCTTCCATGCATGCGGCCGGCGTTGTGATCGGCCCCGGACCGATGGACGAATACGTGCCGCTTTCCCGATCTGCTGACGGCCAGATCACCACACAGTTCACGATGACGACGATCGAGAAACTGGGACTGCTCAAGATGGATTTCCTGGGGCTACGCACGCTGACCGTCATCAGGGATGCGCTTGCGCTTCTGCAGAAAAGAGGGAAACGCATCGATATCCAGCGCATCGATATGAACGATAAGAATGTGTATGAATACATTTCGACCGGAAAGGATGAAGGCATCTTCCAGCTTGAAAGTGCGGGCATGAAGAGCTTCATGAAGGAACTTTCGCCGAGAAACCTGGAGGATGTTATCGCCGGCATCTCGCTGTACAGACCAGGCCCGATGGATTTCATCCCCCAGTATATAAAAGGGAAGAATGATCCGAGACACGTCTCGTACCATTGCCCCCAGCTCGAACCCATCCTGAAGCCTACCTACGGCTGCATTGTCTACCAGGAACAGGTCATGCAGATCGTGCGTGATCTGGCCGGCTTTACTCTTGGCAGAAGCGACACGCTGCGCCGCGCGATGAGCAAGAAAAAGCAGGATGTGATGATCGCCGAGCGGAAGAATTTCGTTTACGGCAATGAGGAACTGGACATCCCGGGGTGTGTTGCGAACGGGATCTCCGCACAGGTCGCCAACCAGATCTATGACGAAATGTTCGATTTCGCGAAGTATGCTTTCAACAAGTCGCACGCTGCCTGCTATGCAGTCGTTGCCTATCAGACGGCGTATCTGAAATATTATTATCCGGTTGAGTTCATGGCGGCGCTGATGACATCCGTGATAGAGAATCCGGGGAAAGTGACTGAGTATATCGATGTCTGCCGCGGTATGGGCATTAAGATCATGCCGCCCGATATCAACAAAGGCGAATGGGGGTTTTCCGTATCGGACAAGACCATTCTTTACGGCCTTTCCGCGATCAAGGGGCTGGGCCGCTCCGTCATCGAAAGCATAACGGAAGAGCGCAGGAACGGGGGACCGTTCAGAAATCTTTCCGATTTTATCAAACGGCTCAGTACGAAGGAAGTCAACAAACGTACGGTCGAGAGCCTGATCATGGCAGGTGCGCTGGATTGCCTGCCCGGAAACAGAAGACAGAAAATGATGGTCTATGCATCCATCATGGATGACCGGAACCGCAGACAGAAAGACGGCATCAGCGGTCAGATGTCCCTGTTCGATATGATGGAGCCAGAACAGGCTGCCGCGTTTGATATCAGGTTCCCGGATGTGGAGGAATTCCCCAAACAGGAGCTGCTGGCCTATGAAAAAAGCGTGCTGGGCATCTATGTCAGCGGACATCCGCTGGATGAGGACCGGAGCCTGCTGGAAGCGAATATAACAGCCAGGACGTCAGACTTCGAGGTGGATGAAGAGACCGGAAAAGCAGCCGTGAGGGATTCGCAGCAGGTGACGCTCGGCGGTATGGTGACCGATATCAATATGAAGCTGACCAAGAATAACCAGAACATGGCCTTTGTGACCATCGAAGATCTCTGGGGAAGCCTGGAAGTGATCTTCTTCCCGAGAGACTTTGAAGCGAACAGGGATAAACTGTTCCCGGAGAGCAGGCTTTTCTTCAAAGGACGCGTCAGCATGTCAGCCGACGATGACAGGGGAAAACTGATCTGCGGAATCACCGTCCCGGTCAGTGCGCTGCTGGGGGATATCTGGCTGCAGTTCGCGGACAAGGAAACATTTGATGCAGGCAGGGAGACTCTTCAGGAGTTGAGAGGAGAACTGGCAACGGTCATCTATCTGAAAAAGGAAAGAGCCATAAAGAGGCTTCCCGGAAGAGGATTTATGGACAGAAAAGAGCGAAATGAAACCGTGCTGGCTTATAACGCCGCGTTCGGAGCCGAGAATGTCGGCGTTGTAGAAAAAAATCTTGAAGAGCTGCTGAAAAAGGGTTATACTAGATAACCAATCATATGAGAATCACAGCGTTTACGTAATTAATAATACGACAAATTATTCCTCAGGGGGTTCTGAATATGGCAGAAAACATCAAAACCATCGGCGTGCTTACCAGCGGAGGCGATGCTCCGGGAATGAACGCTGCGATCAGGGCGGTCACGCGTTCCGCCATCAAATCCGGTTTTAAAGTGAAAGGTATCCGAAGAGGTTATGCAGGCCTGCTGGATGAGGATATTGTGAGTTTCAATACCCGCAGTGTGGCGGATATCATCAACAGAGGCGGAACGATCCTCTACACCGCAAGATGCATGGAATTTATGTATGAAGAAGGACAGCAGAAAGCTGTAAAGATCCTGAAAAAGCACGGGATCGATGCCCTTGTCGTCATAGGCGGAGACGGTTCCTACAGAGGGGCAAGAGCCCTGGCAAGACTCGGTGTGAAGGTGATCGGCATCCCTGCCACCATCGATCTGGATATTGCAAGTTCTGATTATACGATCGGTTTTGATACTGCCATCAATACCGCGATGGAAGCGATCGACAAGATCAGGGATACTTCCACATCGCACGAAAGAGTCAGTATTATCGAAGTCATGGGAAGACATGCCGGATATATTGCGCTCTGGTCGGGCATTGCCTGCGGCGCGGAGAATATTCTCATTCCGGAGATGTATGATTATAATGAAAAGAAGCTGATCGATCAGATCATCAAACTCAGGAAGATCGGAAAGAAACACCATATCATTATCAACGCCGAAGGCATCGGGAACTCGATGGATATGGCAAAACGTATCGAGGCTGCGACCGGGCTGGAGACCAGAGCCTGTATTCTCGGATATCTGCAGAGAGGCGGCACGCCGACCTGCAAAGACAGGGTCTATGCATCGATCATGGGCGCCAGGGCAGTCCATCTGCTGAGCCAGGGGATCACCGGAAGGATCATTGCGCATTCCGGCGGCGTCTTTACGGATTACGATATCGAGTCAGCGCTTGAAATGAAGAAGGAGATCCACTCCGACTTCATGACTGTCGGAAGCGAACTTGTACGTTTTGACTGATCAGACACTGCATTGAAAGGAGGTGATGAGCCCATGGATAATACGGAGATCAAAGACAGATCGTCAGTGACCAACTGCAATCTGCATTCTCTGGTAAAGGATGATCAGAAGACACCGGATGAACTCTATGAAGAGCTCATCGCCACAATAAAGAAATATCACCCCTCGGACGATCTGTCGCTTGTTGAAAAAGCGTATAAGATCGCAAGAGAGCACCATGAGGGACAGTTCAGGAAATCCGGAGAACCTTATATCATCCATCCGCTGAAGGTCGCGATCATTCTGGCTGAGCTGGAGATGGACAAGGAATCGATCATTGCCGGCATCCTGCACGATGTTGTCGAAGATACCGACATGACGCTGGACGACGTCAGGGAACAGTTCGGCGGTGACGTGGCGATCCTGGTCGACGGCGTCACAAAGCTGACAAGGATCAACTGGACGAGCGACAGGAATGAGATCCAGGCGGAGAATTTAAGAAAGATGTTCCTGGCCATGGCCAAGGATATCCGCGTGATCATCATCAAGCTGGCCGACCGTCTGCATAATATGCGCACCCTGCAGTATATGAAGCCGGAGAAGCAGAAAGAGAAATCCAGAGAGACGCTGGAGATCTTCGCACCGCTCGCCAGCAGGCTCGGTATTTCAAAACTGAAAGTCGAGCTGGATAATCTTGCGCTCCGGTATCTGCAGCCGGAGGATTATAAAAAGCTGGTCGAGGATATTGACCAGAAGAAGGAAGCCAGAGAGGAATATATCCAGCAGATCGTCGAAGAAGTCCGCGGCCATCTTGAAAAAGCGGGCATCGAGGCGGAAGTCTACGGAAGGGTAAAGCATTATTTCTCCGTTTATAAGAAAATGACGGTCCAGAAAAAGACGCTGGATCAGATCTACGATCTTTTCGCGGTGCGCGTCCTGGTAAAGACCGTGCCGGAATGCTATGCGGTGCTCGGCATCATCCATGATATGTATACGCCCATGCCCGGGCGCTTCAAGGATTATATCGCGATGCCCAAGCTGAACCGGTACCAGTCGCTGCATACGACGCTGATCTCGAAGAACGGCATCCCGTTCGAGATCCAGATCAGGACCTACGAAATGCATAAGATGGCTGAGTACGGTATCGCGGCGCACTGGAAATACAAGGAAGGAAAGTCGTCTGAGACAAATCTGTCCGGAGAAGAAGAGAAGCTTTCCTGGCTCCGCCAGATCCTGGAGTGGCAGAAAGAACTGTCGGACAACAGCGAATTCCTGTCTTCCGTAAAGAGTGATCTGAACCTGTTTTCGGAGAATGTCTACTGCTTTACGCCGAACGGAGAAGTCAAGAACCTTCCGAAAGGCTCCACGCCGATCGATTTCGCGTACAGCATCCACAGCGCTGTCGGAAACAAGATGGTGGGCGCACGCGTCAACGACAAGCTCGTGCCGATCAACTATGAGATCCAGAACGGCGACAGGATCGAGATCATCACTTCCCAGAATTCGAAGGGACCGAGCCGCGACTGGCTGACGCTTGTCAAAAGCACGCAGGCCAGGAACAAGATCAACCAGTGGTTCAAGGCGCAGAACAAGGAAGACAATATCGTCAGGGGCCGCGAACTCTTTGAACACTATGTAAAAGGAAAAGGGTATCAGGTATCCGACCTGATGAAGCCCGAATATATAGAAAAGATCCTGAAGAAATACGGTTTTCAGGAGTGGAACGCGATCCTTGCGGCGATCGGCCACGGGGGCTTAAAGGAAGGACAGGTAGCCAACCGCCTGATCGAGGAGAAAAAGAAGGATGACAAGATCCACCTGACGGATGAAGAGGTGATGAATACCGTCACCGAGAATCCCGAACATAAGCCGGAACTGGTGAAAAGCAAGAACGGCATTATCGTAGAGGGACTTGACGACCTGGCGGTGCATTTTTCCCATTGCTGCAATCCGATCCCCGGCGATGAGATCGTGGGCTTCGTGACCAGAGGCAGAGGCATCTCCATCCACAGGACCGACTGCGTCAATGTCCTGAATCTTCCGGAAAATGAACGCAGCAGGCTGATCGAAGCCGAATGGCAGGACGACGGCGCCAAATCCGACAGATATAAAACGGCGATCACTGTATTTGCCAACAACCGCATCGGCCTGATCGTGGACGTATCGAGGGTACTCGCCGAAGCGGAAGTGGATATCAAAACGCTCAATACCAGGGTGAGCAAGCAGGATATTGCGTCTGTTACCATCGAGTTCATGACTTCAGGCGTGAATGAGATCAATTCCATCATCGGGAAGCTCAGGCAAATCGACAGCGTGATCGACATCCAGAGAAATACAGGCTGAGGAGAAAAACATGGCAGAACTTGAGATACAATACCGCGTGCTTGGCGCCATCGGAACAAATGTATACTTCCTGATCAACAAGGAAACGATGGAAACGATCCTTGTGGATCCGGCGGACAATGCGCCGTATATCGAAGAACAGTTCAGGCTGCGAGGCTTCAAACCGGCCGCGATCCTGCTGACGCACGGACATTTTGATCATATTTATGCGGTTAACGATCTGAAAGCAGCCTGGCCGGATGTAAAAGTATACGCCTATATTGATGAGAAACCGCTGCTTGCGGATTCCTGGGCAAACAGATCCGCCGCCTGGGCATCGCCTTATACCACGACAGCGGATGTATGGGTAAAGGATAACGAGATGCTTCATATCGCGGGATTTGATATCCAGGTATTCCATACGCCCGGGCACACAGCGGGAAGCTGCTGCTATTATCTCGAGGAGCAGGGCGTGCTGATCTCGGGAGATACGCTTTTCCTGGAATCCTACGGCAGGACAGACCTGCAGACGGGAAGCGAGGCGGCTATTTTCCGCTCTGTTGCCAGACTGCTGAAACTGCCGGAGGATGTCTATGTATATCCCGGCCATATGGACATGACAAGCATCGGACATGAGCGAGAATACAATCCGGCTGCATTCTGAACAGATCACATAAGGACGCGGATGGGTTCCGCGTCCTTTTTTCCTTTTTTACTGTAAAAGGGACGCTTTTGTCCCGGATCGTTGCATGACAGACTGCAGGCGGTGCGTTACTATCAAAGGATGAAGAACATGCTTTTATCCGATGAAGAAATACAGGCTGCGGTCACGGATCACGAGGAACAGACCATGATGATCCGCGAAAAGATCAATGCGCTGAATCATGAGATCGCGAAGCTTTCGGAAGCGGTTTATGAGTATCTTTCCTGGTATGACGGAGGAGAAGCCGGGACGGGACAGGCAAAGCCCGGAACGCAGGATCCCGTCAACCGTATTGTGGAAAAGAAGGAAAGAGAGTACAGAAGGTTCAGAAGGGAATTCGCGAATGCGCTCGCAGAGCAGGAGGAACGCCTTGCGCGCATACAGGAAATAAGGCTTGCCTATCTGTCGCTGCCGGCGGATGAGTATCTGGTCATGCGCACGCTCTATGAAGAAAAGACCCCGTGGAAGGCAGCAACGGGAAAACTCGGCGTGTCCAGGAGGACCCTCGCGGAAACCAGAAAACGAGCCATGGATCATATCAGGGCTTCGGTCAGCAGGATGGAACGCGCCGCGGAAGAACTGACAGCCGCCGAGACCGGCGTGCTGTACGGGAAACAGGAGTAGACAGGTATGAGGATCGGTTTTGAACTGCATCATGACGAGTTCGAATATGACATCAGGGGACTTCTGATGGCTTTTTTTCCGGGCGCGGAGATCGTATACAGACCGGAAGACAAGACCGGATTCGATCATTACATCGTGTTCCCTGCTTCGGAATGCGCGCGGAAGCTGGACCGAAAAAATGAGATCAAGGAAAGATCCTATCATATGCTTAAAGCGCTTACAGGGAAGGAACTTCCCTGGGGCGCGCTTACCGGGATCCGCCCGGTGAAGCTGGCCTCTGCCATGCTGCATGAAGGAGCGGATCCGGAGGAGATCACCGCGCGCATGATGAAGGAGCACATGGTAAGCCGGGAGAAAGCTTCCCTTGCGGCGGATATCGCAGTATATGAAGACAGGATCCTGAAGGATATTGATTATGACGGCGGATACAGTTTGTATGCCGGCATTCCGTTCTGCCCGACCACCTGCCTGTACTGTTCGTTCACTTCTTATCCGATCGGCAAATGGGCGGCACGGGCGGACGAATATCTGGACAAACTGGAGACCGAGATGGAGACAGTGAGCCGCCTGATGTCCGGAAAGAAACTGCAGACGGTCTATATCGGCGGCGGGACGCCTACAAGCCTTTCCCCGCAGCAGCTTGACAGACTGCTGTCAGATCTCCGGAAGCATTTCGATATCAGCGGACTGCTTGAGTGGACGGTGGAGGGCGGACGGCCGGATTCGATCACGCCGGAAAAGCTGCAGGTGCTGAAGGACCATCCTGTCACCCGCATCTCGATCAATCCGCAGACCATGCAGGATGAAACACTGCGGCGGATCGGCCGCAGACATACGGTCGCGGATCTGATCTCTGCCTATGAACTCGCGAGGAGCATGGGCTTTTCCAATATCAACATGGATACGATCCTGGGCCTTCCGGGAGAAACGGTGGAGGATGTGCAGGATACCTTTGAAAAGATCAAAGCGCTGTCGCCGGATTCCCTTACCGTGCATTCGCTTGCGGTAAAGCGCGCTTCCAGACTGAAAATGGAAGCGGAAGGCACTGTCGTAGCCGGCGGCACCCAGGAAGAGTCGGAAGAAATGATGCGCATTGCGGCTGCTGCTGCAGCGGATCTGGGCATGTCTCCGTATTATCTCTACCGGCAGAAGAACATGGCGGGCAATCTGGAGAATGTCGGTTACTGCAGGCCCGGCGCGGAAGGCATCTACAATATCCTGATCATGGAAGAGGTGCAGACGATCTGTGCAATCGGGGCCGGCACCGTCAGCAAGGGCGTTTTCCCGGACGGAAGGATCGAGCGGTGCGAGAATGTAAAGGATATCGCCCAGTATCTGGAGCGCATCGATGAGATGAATGAAAGGAAGATCCGGCTTTTCGGCTGCAGCGATTGACGTACTGAAAATTGTAAGCTAAACTCTATTATTAACAGGCAATCACAATAAAATATAAAAGGAGAACTGTCATGAAGATCAGCAAAGGGAAAATGTCAAGTGAGATCATCAACTACGGCGGTGCTGTCAGAACGCTCCTCGTTCCGGACAGGGACGGGAATCCTGTGGACGTCGTGCTCGGATTCGACAGGATCAAGGATTATGAGGATCACGGCGACCATTTCGGCGCCCTGATCGGCAGATTCGGCAACCGGATCGGCGGAGCGGCGTTTGAACTGAACGGAAAGACATACGAGCTGACCGCCAATGACGGGAGAAACCATCTGCACGGCGGTCCTGGCGGCTTTGACAGGCAGGACTGGGAGACTGTGTCGCTGACAGAAGACTCCGTGACCTTAAAGCTCTTCAGTCCGGACGGCCAGGAGAACTATCCCGGGAACATGACGGTCAAAGTGACTTATACGCTGACAGAGGATTCCCTTATCATCGACTACCATGCCGAATCGGATGCGGACACGCTCTGCAATCTGACCAACCATTCCTATTTCAACCTGAACGGCCATGACGGCGGCAGCATAAGAGATCATTATGTAAAGCTGAACGCAGATCATTATACCGATGCGGATGCTGAACTTATCCCTACCGGCGTGATCGCTTCCGTTGCGGGCACCCCGCTGGATCTCAGGGAACTGACCAGGATCGGCGACGGCATCGATGACAGTTTTGAGATGATGCAGAACGCGGGAGGATACGATTTCAACTTCGTGATCAATGATCATGACGGCAGCATGAAGAAGGCGGCAGAGGTCTGCTCAGAGAAGAGCGGCATCAGGGTGGAAGTCTTTACGGATCTGCCGGGCATCCAGTTCTACACAGGCAATTTCCTCGGAAACACCCCTGTCGGCAAGGGCGGTGCCGTGTATAAGAAGCAGGATGCGTTCTGCCTGGAGACGCAGGTCTTCCCGGATGCGCCGCATCATGAGAACTTCCCTTCGGCTGTGCTGAAAGCGGGAGAGGAATACAGGACAAGAACGATCTACAGATTTTCAACGATCTGACCGAAAGGAGCAAACATGGCATTATCCAAGAAACCTGTCAACGGCATGAAGGACATCATGCCCGATGAGATGAAGATCAGGGACTACCTGATCGACCTGATCAAGAAAACCTACAGGGAATTCGGCTTCACCCCCATGGAAACGCCGGTGGTAGAGCATCTTGCGAACCTTACCAGCAAGCAGGGCGGAGACAACGAAAAGCTGATCTTCAAGATCCTGAAAAGGGGAGAGAAGCTTAAAATAGAGGAAGCAAAGACAGACAACGATCTTTCCGACTCCGGTCTCCGTTATGATCTTACGGTACCGCTCGTCCGCTATTATTCGAATCACATGAACGATCTGCCCAAGCCTTTCAAGGCGCTCCAGATCGGACCGGTGTTCCGTGCGGACAGGCCTCAGAGAGGGCGTTTCCGCCAGTTTTATCAGTGCGATATCGATATTCTCGGAGAACCGTCCAATATCGCGGAGATCGAACTGATCCTGGCGACCACCAAGCTGCTTTCAAGAGTCGGATTCGACGGCTTTACAGTCATTATCAATGACAGAAGGCTTCTGAAGGGAATGGCGGCATTCTGCGGTTTTCCGGAGGAATCCTATGATCAGGTCTTCGTCGAACTTGACAAGATGGATAAGATCGGCATGGACGGCGTAAAGGAAGGGCTCACGGAACTCGGCTTCGAACCTGCCGCCATTGAAAAACTTGGCTGGCTGTTCGCGGAGCTTGCACAGAAAGAGGATCAGGTCGGCTGGCTGAAGGAGACCCTCTCCGGATGCATGGATGACAATGCGGCGGATTCGCTTGCTTTCATCATGAAGAACGTCGGAGAGCTTTCGACGGGATTCCGCCTGAAATTCGATCCTACGCTGGTCCGCGGCATGAGTTACTATACCGGAACCATTTTCGAGATCCAGATCGACGGCCTGAACGCTTCCTGCGGAGGCGGCGGCAGGTACGATAAGATGGTCGGCAAGTTCACCAACATCGAAACGCCGGCAGTCGGATTCTCCATCGGCTTTGAGCGGATTATTACGATCCTGATGGAGCAGGGCTTCAAAGTGCCCGGCGAGGAAGGCGCGACGGCGTTCCTGCTCGAAAAGAACATGCCGGCAGAACGCATGACAGAGATCATGAAAGAAGCGCAGGCGCTCAGGGAGGACGGAAAACGCGTGCTGGTCTCCGTCATGAATAAGAACAAGAAGTTCCAGAAAGAGCAGCTTGCGAAGGAAGGATATACGGAGTTTAAGGAATTTTTTGTCAGATAAAAGGACATTGCAGGGGGATGCCGTGAGGCGTCCCCCTGTTTCCTTTCGGAAGAAAGCAGATATTTCAACAACCATTCCGTGAACCATTCCGGCTATTGTTTTGCCGTTGCTGAAATTGCGTTCAACCTGCCGTGAATTATTAGAGATTATCTCTATATATTGAATTCATTTGGCGTTTTTTCACTAATATTCATATCTTATTTTTTTACGGGTAAAAAAGTATGACTATTTCATTGCTTTTGGTGTAAAGAAATGATAAAATATTCTCAAATTTATGTTCAGGCATAATGAGAATAAATTGTAAAGGAGGGAAATGAGTGTCTTTAGATGTTATTTCTGAGATAGAAGAGGCAGAGGCTGCCGCGGCGAAGATCAGAAGCGACGCGAAAGCAGAAGCTGCCGCCATTGTCTCAAAAGCAGAAGCTGACGGGAAGGCGCTTATTGCTGCTGCAAAGAAGAGAGCCTCGGAGGAAGCGGCTGCCGCCATGAAGGAGAAGGATGAGGAGGCTGCTGCAAAAAGGCTCGAGATCATCCAGCAGACAAAGAAAGAGACCGAACTGCTGACCTTTATGGCGAAAGGACGGATGGATACGGCGGCCAGATTTATCAGAGAAAGGATTGTTGAAGGGTAAATGAGCATTGTTTCGATGAAAAAACTGAAGCTCATTGCGGTCTCGTCCCAGAGAGAGGAGATCCTGAAGGATCTTCTTCTGCTGGGCTGCGTACAGATCGACGAACCGAAAGAGGCGGAGGAGGCAAGGAAAGATCCTCAGGCACAGAAAGCTTCCCCGCTCATCGCTCTGCGGTCGCAGAAGTCCACGCTGACAAACGCGCTCGCCCGTCTGAACAAATACGCGCCCGATAAGAAGGGGCTTCTGGATCCGCTTCCCGAAGCAGGCATTGATGCGTTCCTGGAGGAAGGCGCCATTGCCCGTGATCTTGAGATTGCCCAGTTCATACTGGACAATGATGTAAAGATCAGAAGCATACAGGCGCAGGAGAACCGGGAACAGGCGGTCATTGCTTCGATGAAGCCCTGGCTTGAAATGAACCAGGATCTGGGCCAGAGTACGACAAAGACCTGCGAGATCATTTACGGGACGATCCCGGCAAGCGAGAACATTGAGAACGCGAAAGCGCTTCTCGCGGATCTGGATGCGGACATCACCGTGATCTCGGAGGACAAACAGTTCCGCTTTGTGAACGTGGTCTATTACAAAGGCCAGGCGGAAGAAGTCGGGAATGCGCTGCGGCCGGCTTCCTTCTCCGCGATCGCCATGACGGGCCTTTCGGGAACGCCGAAGGAGATCACGAAGGCAGCGGAAAACTCTCTTGTGGAGCTCGCAAAGAGCAGGGAGGAACACAGTGCGGCCATCGCCGCACAGGCTGAGCACCGTCAGGATCTCAAGATGGGACTTGAGACGCTGCAGACGGTCATTGACAGAGAAGAGACGAAGGAAAAGTCTCTGGAAACAAAGAGCACCTTCCGGATGGAAGGCTGGATCACGGCCCCGGAAGAGGAGAAACTTGCAGAAGTGCTCGGAAAATATACCTGCGCCTGGGAGACAGAGGATCCGGATCCCGCAAAACCGGAAGAAGTCCCCGTCAAGCTGCGGAACAACAGGCTGACCAGACCATACAACGTGGTCACGGAAATGTATTCGCTTCCTGCCTACAACGGACTGGATCCGAATCCGTTCATCATGCCGTTCTTCGCACTGTTCTTCGGCATCATGTTCGCGGATATGGCCTACGGACTGCTGATGTTCATCGCCGGCATGGTGTGGAGCAGGAAAGCAAAACCGAAAGGCACGATGGGCTACATGGCCGGGCTCCTGATCGAATGCGGTATTTCGACATTCATCATGGGATTCCTGATCAACGGCTTCTTCGGAGATCTGGTCACGGTCGTCGGCAGCTGGTTCGGAAAAGATATCCAGCTTGTTCCGAATTTCGCTTCCATCCCGCTTCCCGCTGGCATGACGCTGACGCTTCCGCTCAATCTTCTGGAGGGCAACAATCCCCTGATCGTCCTGATCGGTGCGATCTGCCTGGGCGGCATTCACCTGTTCGTGGGCGTCTGCATCGGCTGCTACCTGAAGATCAGGGACGGACAGTGGATCGATGCGATCTTCAATGATTTCTCGTGGTGGGTGATCATTGCCGGCATCGGCGTATTCGCACTCGCCGGGAACAAGATCGTCCTGATCATCGGATTTGCAATGATGATCCTGGGTTCCATTCTTACAAACAAGGGATTCGGCAAGATCACCGGCATCGTCAGCGGTCTTTACAACGGGGCGACCGGTTATCTGGGAGACTTCCTGTCCTATTCCCGTCTGATGGCGCTGATGCTTGCCGGTAGCGTTATCGCGAGCGTTTTCAACCAGCTCGGCTCTCTTGGAAACGCGAACGGACCGACCATACCTGGCACGATCCTGTTTGTCGCGGTATTCCTGATCGGACATGTACTGAATTTCCTGCTGAACATCATCGGATGCTTCGTGCATACCCTGCGTCTGCAGTATCTGGAATTCTTCGGGAAATGGTACAGAGACGGCGGAAAGGCATTCCGGCCGCTTGGGATTAAACCTAAATATTTCGATATAGCAACTGAGGAGAATACTACACATTAGGAGGAAAGATAATGAATTTTTTTGCTGATTTCGGAGGTTTGGCAATAGGCTTTCTGGGAAGCGGACTGGCAGTAGGTCTCTGCTGCGCCGGTTCTGCCAAAGGTACGGGACTTGCCGGTGAATCCGGTATCGGACTTCTGGGAGAGGATCCCTCTTACTTCGGTAAGGTCATGATCCTGCAGGTCATTCCCGGTACACAGGGCCTGTACGGTCTGGTCATCTGGTTCTTTGCACTGATCCAGATGGGCGTCTTCGGCGGAGATCCCACGGCCCTTTCCGTGGCGGACGGCCTTCGCGTATTCGGCGCCTGCGTTCCCATGATGATCGGCGGATGCATCTCCGCTCCCGCACAGGGACGTGCCGCGGCAAGAGCCATCAACCTGATGGCAAGACGCCCTGACGACTGGGCAAAGGGTATCGTTATGTGTATTACCGTTGAGTTCTACGCCATCCTTTCCCTGCTTGCATCGTTCCTTATGCTGCTGAACCTTAACCTCGGAGCCTGAGCTTAAGCTCGTGGAGGTAAGCGATGAAAGGTATTGAAAAAATAACGAACCGCATCCGTGAAGAAGCCGAGGCTGATGCCGCCGCCGTGATCGCGGAAGCGAATGCGAAAGCGGAAGAGATCCTCGGCGGATACAGGGAGCAGGCAAAGCAGCTTTACAATGAGCTGCACGAGGCCGGACTGGCGGAAGCAGCTGCTTCTGCGGAAAGAAAGATCCGCAACGATCAGCTCGGAGCCAGGAAAGCGACGCTGGGTATTAAGCATGTCCTTGTAAAAGATGCCTACAGGCAGGCTCACCAGGAGATCCTGGATCTTCCCGAAGAGGACTATCTGGAGCTTCTGACTTCTTATGCCTTAAAGGCATCGTCGTCGGGAAATGAAAAGGTGCAGCTGAACGAAAAGGACAGGGCCCGCCTCGGAGAAAAACTGATCAGACAGGTCAATGCCCGACTTGCGGAAGCCGGCAGACCTGCCGGGCTTACGCTGGATGACCGTGCCGTAGATATAGACGGCGGCCTGCTTCTTACAGAGAATGACATTTCCGTGAACTGCTCCATTGATGTACTCGTGGATACGCTTTGCGAGAAGCTGGACAGATCTGTGGCCGGAATCCTGTTCGGATAAGCAGAGACGAAAGGAACATAGAACATGTTTGTAAATAAGATCGCATATGATCCGGTCGGATATGTGTCCTTCAGGGACTATATGTTCATGGCGTCGAAGCTGAATTACCGGCTGCAGACAATGATCCGGTATGAAAGGCTTGAACAGGCTGCCATGACGGAAGACGCGGAGACCGCGGCCCGTCTTGTTGCGGAAGCCGGATGGCCGAACATGGCCGGGATGAGCGTTCCGCAGATAGATGCGGTCCTTAACGAAAGAAGGAACAGCATCTTTAAAGACATCGAGCAGGTCTGTCCGGAAGAGCAGGTCGTCCAGATGATGCGTCTTAAATATGACTATCACAATATCAAGGCGCTGGTAAAGGGCGCGGAAGCCGGCACGGATGCCGACCAGGCTTTTATCACGGCAGGCAGATATACTCCGGAAAATATCAGGGAGGATTATCTGAACAATGATTACCGGGACCTGACTTCCATGATGGCGGAAACCATCAGGGACGCGCGGGAGATGATGGCCAGGACCCAGAATCCGACGGCTGTGGACCTTTACATCGACCGGATGTATTTTAAGGAAATGTTTGAACTGGCTTCGGAACTGGAGCCCAAGGTGGAGCCGGAGACGCCCATGATGGCACCGGAACCCGGTGAGCATTATGCGGTGGATCTGATCCGCAAGCTGATCGACAGAGCCAATCTGATCACCTGCGTCCGTGTCATGAGGATGGGAAAGAGCCAGGATTATCTGAAGAGCGTGCTGATCGAAGACGGCACCTGTTCGCCCGACCTGCTTGCGGCGGCAGCCTTCGGAGGAGACGGCCTGGCAGGAGTATTCAAGGATACGTTCCTCTCTGAAGCGGCCCAGATGGCGCAGGATACGGTAAAGGGCGGGCCGATCACACCTTTTGAAAAAGAGTGCGCCGAAGCCTGGCTGAAGTATCTGGCAAACTTAAGGAAGATGTATTTCGATGCCAGAGCCGTGATCTGGTATCTTACGGCCGTGGACGCCAACATACTGAATGTACGTATGCTGCTTACAGGCCTGATCGCCGGCGTATCTGCCGAAAAACTGAAAGAAAGGCTGCGCGAGACCTATGTATAAAGTAGCGGTAATAGGCGGGAGAGATACGATCCTGTGCTTTAAGGCGCTCGGGCTTGATGTCTACGCGGCAGATAAGCCTGAAGAAGGAAGAAAGATCTTAAAGGAGATCACAGGGCCGGAGAGCTCCTACGCCATCATTTACATATCGGAAAATCTGGCTGTCGGCATGAAACGCGAGATCGACAGATTCAAGGACAGTCCGATGCCTGCCATTATCCTGATCCCCGGAAGGGAAGGATCCCTGGGCATCGGCAAAGAGGCGCTGCAGTCGGCTGTTGAGCGGGCTGTCGGTATTGACATCTTGTAAGAAAGAAGGGTGAGACTTTGGGAAAAGTTGTTAAAGTTTCGGGACCGCTTGTTGTGGCGAACGGACTTTCCGAAGCGAATGTTTCGGACGTTGTCCGTGTCGGAAGCCAGAACCTGATCGGCGAGATCCTGAATATGAGCGGTGATTCCGCTTCCATACAGGTATATGAAGAGACCTCAGGCCTCGGCCCCGGAGCAGAGGTGGTCACCACAGGACTTCCCCTGTCGGTGGAACTGGGACCCGGCATGCTGGAGAATATCTACGACGGTATCCAGAGACCGCTGCCGGAGATCAAGGCGGCGACCGGCGATACCATTGCAAGAGGTATCAGCATACCGGCTCTGAACAGAGATAAAAAATGGGAATTCGTCCCCGCGGTACAGGAAGGCGCCAAGCTGATCGGCGGCGATGTGATCGGAACCGTGCAGGAAACGAGCGCAATCCTTCACAAGATCATGCTTCCGCCCAGAACGGGAAACTGCACGCTGAAATGGATCAAACAGGGTGCATTCCATGTGGATGAGACGGTCGCATGCGTTGCGCTGGCGGACGGCAAAGAGCTGGAAGTCAGCATGATGCAGCGCTGGCCGGTGCGAATCGGGCGTCCCTATCAGCAGAAATACACACCTGCCCGTCCTCTGAACTCCGGACAGCGTATCATCGATACCATGTTCCCGGTGGCAAAGGGCGGAACAGCTGCCGTACCCGGCCCGTTCGGTTCCGGAAAGACGGTCGTACAGCACCAGCTTGCAAAATGGTCTGATGTGGACATCGTTGTCTATATCGGCTGCGGCGAGCGCGGAAATGAGATGACAGACGTTCTGAACGAGTTCCCGGAACTGAAGGATCCGCGTTCCGGCGAATCCCTGATGAAGAGGACCGTGCTGATCGCGAATACCTCCGATATGCCGGTGGCCGCCCGTGAGGCGTCTATCTATACAGGAATTACCATTGCGGAATATTTCCGTGACATGGGTTATGACGTTGCCGTTCTTGCAGACTCCACATCCCGGTGGGCAGAAGCGCTCCGTGAGATGTCCGGACGTCTGGAGGAGATGCCCGGTGAAGAAGGATATCCCGCTTACCTTGCCAGCCGTATCGCCCAGTTCTATGAAAGAGCGGGCAGCGTGCAGTGCATGGGAACGGATGACAGAAAGGGATCGATCACCGCGATCGGTGCTGTATCCCCGCCCGGCGGAGATATTTCCGAACCCGTATCACAGGCTACGATGCGTATCGTAAAAGTGTTCTGGGCGCTGGACAGCTCGCTGGCCTATGCCAGACACTTCCCTGCCATCAACTGGCTGACATCTTACTCCCTGTATACGGACGCACTGTCGCCGTATTATGAGAAGGAATTCGGTCCGGAATATATGCAGAACCGCAACAGAGCGCTGAGAACGCTGCAGGAAGAAGCCGAACTGCAGGAGATCGTCCGTCTGGTCGGTCAGGATGCGCTTTCCGCAGGAGACCAGCTGACATTGGAAGTTGCGCGTATGATCCGTGAGGACTTCCTGCAGCAGAATGCTTTCGTAACGGAGGATGCGTATTCCACCTATGGAAAGCAGTACCGTCTGCTGGATCTGGTCCTGAAATATGAGGACAAGTGCCGTGAGGCGCTGGATGCGGGCACCGAACTGCAGCCGCTGTTCGCGATCGCTTCCCGTGAGGCGATCGGACGTGCGAAGATGGCCGATCCTGATAAGTATGAAGAAATTTACGATGAGATCATTGCAAAGATGAACGCAGAGATCGATGCAGTCAAGGCGGGAGGTGAAGACGAATGATCAAAGAATATAAGACCATAAGAGAGATCGCCAATCCCCTGATGATCGTTGACAATGTTGAGGGCGTTACCTTTGACGAACTTGGCGAGATCGAACTTCCCGACGGTTCCGTAAGACGCTGCAAAGTGCTTGAGGTGGAAGGAAAACATGCTGTGCTGCAGCTCTTCGAAGCAGCACAGGGCATCAATCTGGCGGAGAGCAAAGTCCGTTTCCTGGGACATCCGCTGCAGCTTGGCGTATCGGAAGACATGCTGGGACGTGTTTTCAACGGCATGGGCGAGCCGATTGATGACGGTGCAGAGATCATCGCGGATGATTACCGGGATATCAACGGACTGCCCATGAATCCTGCAGCAAGAGCCTACCCGGCAGAGTTCATCCAGACCGGTGTATCCGCAATCGATGGACTGAATACCCTGGTCCGCGGACAGAAGCTGCCGATCTTCTCTGCTTCCGGTCTGCCGCATGCCAATCTGGCCGCGCAGATCGCCAGACAGGCAAAGGTTCTTGGAAAAGGAGAGAACTTCGCTGTTGTATTCGCCGCCATCGGTATCACTTTTGAAGAAGCGGAATTCTTCGTAAGCGATTTCCGCCGCACGGGCGCGATCGACAGAACGGTCATTTTCACCAACCTGGCAAATGACCCGGCTGTTGAACGTATCGCTACGCCCCGTATGGCGCTGACTGCCGCTGAGTATCTGGCCTTTGACAAGGGCATGCACGTACTTGTTATCCTGACGGATATTACGAACTACGCGGAAGCGCTGCGTGAGGTTTCGGCAGCAAAGAAGGAGGTCCCCGGACGCCGTGGCTATCCCGGTTATCTGTATACCGACCTTGCTACCATGTATGAGCGTGCAGGAAGAAGACTGGAGAATCCCGGATCCATCACCATGATCCCGATCCTGACAATGCCGGAAGATGACAAGACGCACCCGATCCCCGACCTTACGGGATATATTACAGAGGGGCAGATCATCCTTTCCCGTGATCTTCACAGAAAGGGAATCGTGCCGCCGATCGATGTACTGCCGTCCCTGTCGCGACTGAAGGATAAAGGTATCGGCGAAGGCAAGACCAGAGCCGATCATGCGGGCACGATGAACCAGCTGTTCGCAGCTTATGCCAGAGGAAAGGAAGCCAAAGAGCTGATGACCATCCTCGGTGAAGCCGCGCTGTCGGATGATGATAAGCTGTATGCGAAATTCGCTGATGCCTTTGAGAAGGAGTATGTCTCCCAGGGCAATGAGACGGACCGCAGCATTATCGATACCCTGACGATCGGCTGGAAGCTGCTGTCGATCCTGCCGGAGAGAGAACTTAAGAGGATCAAGCCCGAATTCATTGAGAAATATCTTCCCAGGGAAGAAGCGAAGGAGTAATGCATGGCGACCATAACCCCGACCAGAATGGTCCTGAATCAGATGAAAGGCCGGCTGCGGACCGCTGTCCGAGGGCATAAGCTCTTAAAGGACAAGCGGGACGAGCTGATGCGCCAGTTCATGGATGTGATCCGTCTGAACAAGGAGCTCAGGGACAAGGTGGAAGCCGGCTTATCCGAAGCATTTGCCGCGCAGTCCGTGGCATCCGCCGTTATGACGCCGGAAATGATGGAGCAGGCACTGATCTATACCAAACAGCATATCGAGCTGGACGTTGCCTATAAGAATGTAATGTCGGTCAATGTGCCGCGCTATTCCTTTACGACAGGCGGGGAAGAGGAGGGCGGAGATATCCATCCCTACAGCTTCCTGCAGACATCAGGTGAACTGGATGATGCCATGACTTCACTGCAGTCGGTGTTCAATGACATGCTGGAGCTGGCGGAGGTGGAGAAATCCATGCAGCTGCTCGCCCAGGAGATCGAAAAGACAAGAAGGCGTGTAAACGCGCTGGAATATGTCATGATCCCCGAGCTCCAGGAAAATATCAAGTATATTACCATGAAGCTTGCCGAGAATGAGAACTCTACGAAAGTAAGGCTCATGAAGGTGAAGGAGATGGTGCTCGAACAAGCGCACCATTACAAGGAAAGAGGCGCCTGAAGCGCAAAGACAATATAGGATCACAAAGGAAAAGACATCTTCCAAATGCCGGAGGATGTCTTTTTTCTTCTCAGTTCCCGTCAGAAGATGGAATGAGTCCTGCTGCCCATTCAATATGTTCTATGATTGCTTCACTTAAAGCATCGGGATCCCTTTTTCGTATGAGATCAAGAAGCAGGAGATGCCGTTCCGTGCTTTCTCTGATATTGTTCAGGGTGTCGACAGAGAGTCTTTGGTATGTCCGCAGATTCTGATTATTGGTCTCCATAATGGATCGGATATATCTGTTGTGACAGCGGCTGATGATGAGGGAGTGGAACGCCCAGTCCAGATCAAAGAACCGCTGTTCATCGCTTTCTCCGTCAAGCATATTTTCACAGAGTGCTTTAAAGCGCCGTTCGAAATCATCGATCTCTTCATTGGTGATCTCAAAAACTGCCGTTCTGGCAGCCTGTGATTCCAGGAGCCGCCGTACTTCGAAAAGATCTGCGATATCTTTCGGGGACAGCTGTTTTACATAGGTGCCGACGCCGCTTTGCACTTCCAGCCAGCCTTCCTGTACCAGCCGGTGGATCGCTTCACGGACCGGCGTGCGGCTCATGCTGTATTCCTTTGCCAGACTGTTCTCGCTGAGGACAGTACCGGGTTTTAATTCCCCCTGGCAGAGCGCGTTCTTGATTTTGTTGTAAGCCTCTTCCGAGAGAGAATACCCTGTGCTTTTCCTGCTCATTTTCTGCGGGAGAACCTTTCGATCAAATAGGACAGCCATTCCGGAACGCTATCAATATACCACATGAGAAAGCGTTTGTTAAGTGACCGCCCGACTGTTCATACAAAAAATCCCGGAGGCGCTGACGCGCAGATACATCATATTGTTCTTACAGGCCTGAATGGTCCGGGTGTGCAGTTGAACCTGTATTTATAAAAAAACAAGTTGAAAGATGCAAAATCAGTTTTTATAATTAAGTTATCAGACATAATGGAAGAAAACTATTGATTAGCAGATTATCTTGGACGATTCCGCCAAATAAGATTGTCAAACAGCAGTGAAATTGCTGCATTTCAGATAGCAGCAGGCGGATTATTCTTTCGTTCAGTATGGGAGGTGCAGTATATGCCGATCCTGCTTGATTCCGATCTTAAAAGACCGCTGCCGGAATATATACGTGTAAGGCAGCATTTTGACAGTACGCATATTGAAGACGCAGATGTTCCCGGTGCAGTGCGTGAGCAGCTGGCAAAGCCGGAGATCACTGCTTTGGTGAAACCGGGCATGCGCATTGCCGTTGCAGCAGGAAGCCGCGGGATCAGGAATCTGTTCCCGATCATCCGGGAGACCGTGCACTGCCTGAAGGATATGGGTGCGGAACCATTTATCGTATCGGCCATGGGAAGCCATGGCGGAGGTACGGAAGAGGGGCAGCGTGAGGTGCTTGCAGGGTACGGTATCACAGAAGCAGCACTGGGCGTGCCTGTGGTGACCACAGTGGATACGGTGCATCTGGGCGATTGTGCGAACGGGCGTCCGGTATGGTTCGACAGAGCGGCATTTGAAGCAGATATGATCGTTCCGGTGAACCGGGTGAAGCTCCACACCGATTTTGTCGGCCCCCTGCAGAGCGGTCTGTGCAAGATGCTCGTAATCGGCCTTGGCAATCACAAGGGCTGTTCGGCTGTCCATGAAGAGGATCCGGAGCATTTTGCCGATATCATTGAAGAGACAGCAAGACTGATCCTGGAAAAGGCACCGGTCGGGTTCGGTGTGGCAATCCTGGAGAACGCCTATGATCAGACATATGCGGTGGAAGCAGTCCCGGCAGACAGCCTGGTGGAGCGGGAAAAAGAACTGGTGCAGACCGCGAAAGGAAACATGCCGTACATTATGCTTCCGGAAGCGGATGTGATCGTCTGTCAGTATATCGGGAAGGATATTTCCGGTGCCGGTTTTGATCCGAACATTCTCGGGCGCAGTACACTGCTGAAGAAGTTCGTGCTGCATATCCCGAAGTACCAGAGACTGGTCCTGTCCGATATTACGCCGTCGAGCCACGGCAACGGGATCGGTGCAGGCCTGTTCGATGTGATTACGAAGAAGGTCGCGGATCAGCTGGATCTGGAATCCATGTATGCAAATGCGATCGCCTGCAACTGCCTGCTGGATGCAAGCATTCCCTGCACGGTAGAGGATGAAGAGACGGCAGTCCGTGTGGCACTGAAATGCTGCCGGGGGATCAACAGGGACGATCCGAAGATCATCCGGATCCACAGTACACTGCATCTGGAATATATAGAAGTTACACCGGCGCTGCTGCCGGATGTATATAAAACGCCCGGACTGTCCGTCGCGGGTGAATAAGGGAGAAGCGTTTTAAAAAGGAGATGATGCATTATGATCCTGACAGATGAACAAAAAGCCATGCTGGAAGGCAAATACGGCGAAGGCGCCGCCTATGCCATGAAGATCCAGGTCGGTATCGGCGAGTGCTTCGATGCGCCCCGGATGGTCCCCATCAAGCGCGCCCATGTCGCGCTCAGCAATCAGGCCGGGGACCTGTGGTTCGCGGAGAAGATGGTCAAGGCCGGCGCGAAATGCCGTGTGGCGCCGACTGTAAATCCCGGTTTCTGCCTGTCGTATTTCTGCGGCAGCTGGCCGCATCCGGTCGAAAAAGCGGATTACGAGCATATGCAGAGAACGGATAATGCTTACCGTACCCTGGGAGCCGTGCTTTCCTATAACTGCACGCCTTATATTGCCACGAATGTCCCGAATTTCGGAGAGGTGTGCGCGTTCTCAGAATCCAGCGCAACGCCTTATGTAAACGCTGTCTGGGGTGCGAGGTCGAACCGCGAGAGCGCGAACAGCGCGCTGTGTGCTGCGATTACCGGATGTGTTCCGGAATACGGACTGCTGCTGGATGAGAACCGTAAGGGCGATATCGTTGTCCATGTGGAAGCGGACATGAAGACTGCTTATGAGTATCACCTGCTCGGTATGATGGGAGATCTGATCGGAGAAGGCATCCCGGTATTTGCCGGACTTCCGAAAGTCATTACCCCGGAAGCACTCAGAAACTTCGGCGCGCAGCTGAACACTTCCGGTGCCTACGGAATGTATCATATTGTCGGTTTTACCCCGGAAGCACCGGATCTTGAGACGGCGCTCGGCGGAAATAAGCCGAAACACGAAGTGGTCATCACCGATAAGGATCTGAAGGATTTTGAAGAAAAGTTCAGCGATGAAACGAGAGACGGAAAGATTGATTTCGCCATGTTCGGATGCCCGCACTTTACGCTGGAAGAAGCAATGCATATCGCGAAAGCGATCGAAGGAAAGAAGCTGGCTGTTCCGATGTATATTCTGGTATCCAGCCATGCGAAGCAGATGGCGGAACGCATGGGCATTGATAAGATCCTGACGGATGCAGGAGCGGATCTGATTCCGGATACATGTCCCGACCAGCCGGTCTGGCATTATCTCATCGGTAAAGTGGGCGTTACAGAGTCTCCCAAGTGTGCTTATTATCCGCGCCGCCGCGGCATAAACTTTGTCCTGCGCGATCTGGATGACTGTATCGAAGCGGCTCTTACAGGGGAGGTGAAATAAGATGGGAAAAAGATTTCCGTGCCATAAGATTTCAGAGGGCTGCGCGTCAGCGCCGGCGATCATTACCCATGACCGCGTAATGTTCTATCAGGTCCGTCCGGAAGACGGTATGATGGATGAGAAGAACCATGAGATCAGAGGAAAGATCATTGCGAAGAAAGTGCTGATCTTCCCCGGCGGGAAGGGGAGTTCGGTCGTACAGCAGGACGGTCTGTATCATCTGGACAAATACGGGAACATGCCGTCTGCCCTGATCGTAAAGAATCCTGATCCGGTGCTGGTAGCCGGCGCGATCATCATGGAGATCCCGATGGTCGACAGACTGGGGGATGATTTCTACGAAGCGGTGAAGGATGATGACATCATAACCGTCAATGCAGATGAAGGGTACGTGGAAATAAACTGATAATAAAGAGAAAATGTTTAATTTATTCGATTGATGTGGTATAATACCCCATGGTGTATGTTCGCAGGCGTCGGGGGATCCTGCAGACAGATTCTTTTTAAGATCATATCACCGGTCTAATCAGGTGATACAATTTAAAGGAGGTAGCTTTATGAAAAAGACACTGGCAATCCTAGTCGCGCTGGCAATGGTAATGAGCCTTGCAGCCTGCGGAGGCGGATCTTCCGCACCGGCAGAGACTACAGCAGCTGCAGAAACAGAGGCTGCTGCACCCGAAACCGAAGCAGCAGCGCCGGCTGAAACCGAAGCAGCGCCGGTTGAAACCGAAGCAGCAGAAACCGAGGCGGCAGCAGAGCCTGCTGCAGCCGGAGAATCCACTGTACTGAAGATCGGACATGTTGAGGCGGAAGACCGTTCCGTTCACAGAACACTGCTTAACATGAAGCAGAAACTGGAAGAGCAGACTGAAGGCCGCATCAAAGTCGAGATCTATCCCAACGCCGAACTTGGCGGAGACGAGGAACTCTGCGAAGCGGTCGCCATGGGCACCATCCAGATGGCGCTTCCGTCCACTTCCGTTCTCACCGCATACAACGAGCAGATCGGTGTTCTGGATATGCCGTATCTGTTCAATGATGCACAGTGCGCATTCGATGCTCTTGATGGAGCACTCGGAGATCAGATCGACGAGTGGATCGCCGGCAGCGGATTCGTATCCCTCGGCTACATCTACAACGGACCCAGAAGCACGACGAACAACAAGCATCCGATCTATACGCCCGATGATCTTTCCGGCCTGAAGATGCGTGTCATGAACTCTCCTGTTTTCATCACGATGTACAATACGCTCGGCGCAAACGCTACGCCCATGAGTTTCTCTGAACTGTACACCGGTCTGCAGCAGAACGTTGTTGACGGACAGGAGAACCCGCCGACACTGATCTATGCATCCGGATTCCAGCAGGTGCAGAAATATCTGACCATGGATGCGCATGTACATAACTTCCTGCCGATCCTGACGAACCAGGCCTGGCTTGATTCCTTAAGCGAAGGCGACAGAGCGATCCTTGAGCAGTGCTGCGCAGAGTTCGTTACCGAACAGCGTGAGATGGAGCTTGCAGACAACGAGGATATCGTTTCCAAACTGGAAGCGGAAGGAATGGAAGTAAACTACCTGACAGACGAGCAGTATCAGGCGTTTGTTGACAAGGTACAGCCCATGTATGATGAGTACAAGGGAAAATGGGGCACCGAGATCTTCGATCTTGCACAGTCCTTCAATAAGTAATTGCCGGTTTTTTGGCGCAACGGGGCGGCGCATGCCGCCCCGCGTTTCTGTCTGACTTTGAAAGGAGAAAAAGCGTCATGAAACAGGATAGCTTTTTTAAAAAGCTTGTTTACGGCTATGACAAGCTTGAAGAACGCGTGCTGTGCCTGAGCCTTGTCGCTACGACGCTTATCATTTTTGCGCAGATCATCATGCGTTCCGTATTCAACTCCTCCCTTACTTGGAGTGAGGAGCTGACCAGATATATCTTCATCTGGCAGATCTGGCTGGGCGTCAGTATTGCCCAGAAAGAGAAACAGCATATCCGTGTGGAGCTGCTGTTCTCTGTTTTTAAAAATGAAAAATTCAAAGATGTGATCGAGATCATTGCCACCCTTATACTGATCGGATTCAACATCTTTTTAGTGATTTACGGCAGGGAAGTCGTTCTGCAGATGATCCAGCGAGGCAATCTCTCCGGTGCCATGCGTCTTCCCATGTGGCTGGTATTTCTGGCCCTTCCGGTTTCCTCCTTCGTCTTCTGCCTGCGTCTTATAGGAGACCTGGTAAATGATGTAAAAGATCTGATGGGAAAAGGTGAGAAGGGAGGGGAAGCGTAATGCAGGCGGTCATTCTTTTTGCAAGCTTTTTCATCCTTCTTATCCTGGCGGTTCCGATCGGCTATTCCATCGGAATCGCAACGCTGATCGCGCTCGTGTTCGGCGGCGACGGATCGATCCCGCTGCTGATGATCGCCCAGAAAGCGATCACGGGCTGCGACTCCTTCCCGCTGATGGCTGTCCCGTTCTTCATGCTCGCGGGCAATCTGATGAGCGGCGGCGGAATCGCCAAGCGTATCCTGGATTTCTTTGATACGTTCATGGGATTTATTACCGGCGGACTGAGTATGGTCACCACGATCACCTGTATGTTCTTTGCTGCCATTTCCGGTTCCGCCATGGCGACGACATCGGCGGTCGGATCCTTCATGATACCCGCCATGAAAGAACATGGCTATGATGAAGGCTTCTCCGCGGGCATCTGCGCGGCAGCCGGTACGATCGGCGTTATTATTCCGCCCAGCATTCCGTTCGTTATCTATGGCGTTGCTACCGGAACCTCCATTACGGATCTTTTCAAAGCGGGCCTTCTTCCCGGCATTGCGATGGGCATTGCACTGATGATCTGCTGTTTTATCATCAGTAAGAAAGAGGGCTTCAAAGGAGAAACCAAGCAGTTCAGCCTGAAGGCTGTCTGGGTGAGTTTCAAGGAGGCTTTCTGGGCGCTGCTGTCCCCGATCATCATTCTCGGCGGAATCTATTCGGGGTATTTTACCCCTACAGAAGCTGCCGTGATCAGCGTAGTCTATTCCTATATCGTCGGTACATTTGTTTACCATGAACTGGATCTGAAGGGCGCTTATAAAGCCTTGAGGAGCACTATCATCGTAAACGGCGCCACGACTTTCATGGTCGGGCTGTCCTCCGCTTTCGCTGCATATCTGAGCCTTGCGGGCATTCCCAGGCAGATCGCATCCGCCATGCTCGGCATTACGAGCAACAGGATCCTTCTTCTGGTCATTATCAATGTGTTCCTGCTGGTGGTCGGTTGTCTGGTGGATAACATCCCCGCAACGATCATCCTTGCGCCGATTCTTCTGCCGGTTGTCACATCGCTCGGCATGAGCCCGATCACCTTCGGTATCATGCTTACCATGAACCTGGCGATCGGATTCTGCACACCGCCTTACGGCATCGACCTGTTCGTGGCTTCCGCCATCTCGGGCGTGTCGATCGGAAAGATGATGAAATACATGATCTGGTTTATCTTCGCGCTGCTGATCGTGCTGGCGATGGTCACGTACTGGCCGGCGTTCACGATGTTCGTGATGTGATTGTGTACAGTTGAAAAAGTATGTAAAGAACTGATGCAAAGGTGTGATGCAGCACACAATATAAACGTGGATTCCGGTCTTGAAAAAGAAGAAACGAAACAGGCGATCGCTGTGTAAAAAGGAGCTGACAGCAGTGTCGGCTCTTTTTTCATGTCCGAATACATTCAGTTCCTGCCTCTGTGATGCTGATATTCTGACTGCAGCAGGATTTCCGGATTCATCCAATTGGATATAAAACAATCCAAATGGATGTTTAACGGTTGACGGAAGACTGTAAAAATGGTATTGTAAAAGTGTGGAAAACGGGTAAAGGCGGAGGATCCGTTTGATGGACGAGGAGGTGCGGAATTTGACACTGGAAGAAATGATAGAAAGGAAAAAGGAACTGAGGCTCACAAATGAAATGATCGCTGCCCTGTCCGGTGTGCCGATCGGGACTGTGCAGAAGATCTTCAGCGGAGAAACAAAAGCACCCAGAAAACTGACGATGGATGCGCTGGTAAGGGCGCTGGAACATTCCTCCGATCCATGGAATGGCGGCATGGAACTGCACGAATCTGCACCGGCTTATCATTTTGAAAGGAAATATACGGTCGCGGATTATTACGCACTTCCGGAAGACCGCCGTGCAGAACTGATCGACGGCGTGATCTATGATATGGCGGCACCGTCCACCATTCATCAGCTCATACTGGGAGATTTGTATGCGAAATTCCGGGGATGCGCAGAAGAGCATGATATGCCATGTGATGTTTATCTGTCTCCCTGTGATGTGAGATTGGATAGGGATGATTACACAATGGTTCAGCCGGATCTTCTGGTCGTCTGTGCGGAGGATGACGGATACTATGAACAGGTGGAAGGCGCGCCGGACCTGGCGGTCGAAATCCTGTCCCCTTCGACCAGACAAAAGGATATGGTCCTGAAGCTCTATAAATACCAGAATGCAGGTGTAAGAGAATACTGGATCGTCGATCCGCTGTATCAGAGAGTGTATGTGCATTGCTTTGAGAAGGCAGATTACGCCCCGGAACAGTATGGTTTTGACGCTGTGATACCGGTCGGGATCTCCGGCGGAAAATGCAGCATCGATTTTTCCGGGATCGGTGTTTCGAGACGAAAGAAAAAGGCGGGGCAGGAGGACCGGAAATAACAGCGGTGCAGGAAGCCGGCCCATTGAATTATAACAGGGGAAGAATTATACTGTATGAACAGGATGTCATGCGGAATCCTGCATCAGATGTTCTATCTTTATCAGCGGGGGTGAAAGATCATGAGCAAAGTGAAATGGGGTATTCTGGGAACAGCTAATGTAGCCGGTTGGGGCGTGATCCCGGGGATGAAACAGGCGGATAACTGCGAACTGTATGCCATTGCGGGAAGAAATGCTGAGAAGGCGAAAAAGTATCAGGAGGACTACGGATTTCAAAAGGCTTATGGAAGCTATGATGAACTGCTTGCGGATGAAGAAATCCAGGCGGTCTATATCCCGCTTCCGAACAATCTCCACAGGGAATGGGTGATCAAAGCCCTGCAGGCAGGGAAACATGTTCTGTGTGAGAAACCGCTTGCTATAAACGCAGCGCAGAGTTTTCGGAACTGGGCGTGGATAAAATGACAGCAGGTCTGATCCGGTTTAAGAACGGCGTCAGAGCTTCCCTGAACGTGGGCATGATCCTTGGAAAGAACACGAACTTCCGGTTTGACAGGCTTTACATTCACGGAAATAAGGGCTGCGTCAGATCTGATGCGGAATACAACCAGGAAGGGAATATAAGTTACAGGATCTTCACACTGGACGGCATGACGGAAAAGACCATTTCCGTCCGTAATAACTATGCGCTGGAAATCGAGCAGTTCGGACGGTGCATCCTGAATGGAGAGAAACCGCATATCACGCCGGCGTTCTCACTAAAGAATGCAGAACTGATGGACAGAATTCTTGAAAAAGCAGGCTATTGATTTCCTTCCCCGGCAGGGGCTGCAGCGGCTCACAAAATGGAAAGAATGAAGAAGAATGAGATTATCACGGGGACGATCTGGAAGCAGCTTCTGCTCTTTTTCTTCCCGATCCTGATAGGGAGCTTCTTTCAGCAGGTCTACAATACGACGGACACGATCATTGTCGGGCAGTTCGTGGGGACGCGGGCGCTGGCAGCGGTAGGATCGACAGGATTCTTTCAGATGCTGGTCGTCGGCTTTTTCCTGGGTCTGTCTTCAGGCGGAACGGTGGTCATTTCTCAATATTATGGAGCGGGACATGATGAAAATGTGAGGAAGGCAGTGCACACCTCCATTGCGCTGTCGCTTGCCTGCGGCGCTGCTATCATGGCTCTCGGTTATGTGCTGGCGCCCCGGGTGCTGCGGGTGATGAATACGCCTGCTGATGTGCTGGATCAGGCGGTAACTTATACCAGGGTGTGTTTTCTGGGCATGATCCCGGTCCTCACTTACAATATCGGCGCGGGAATCCTGCGGGCAGTCGGAGACTCCAGACGTCCGCTGTATTTTCTGATATTCTCCAGTGTGCTCAATATTCTGCTGGACCTTCTGTTCGTTGGCGGCTTCCATCTGGGCGTGGCCGGTGCTGCCCTTGCGACGATCCTTTCGCAGGCCATCAGCGCGGTACTGATCCTGATGCTTCTTGCGGCATCAGGGGAATCTTATCGTTTCAGACCGGGGGAGATCCGTTTTCACGGATGGATCCTGATGAAGATCGTGCGGATCGGTATTCCTGCCGGCCTGCAGGCGGCAATGTATCAGATATCCAATGTCATTGTGCAGCGGTCTGTAAACGGATTCGGAACGGATACCGTAGCGGCATGGGCGGTCTATATGAGGATGGATTCCGTCTTCTGGATGATCACAGGTGCTTTAGGCATTTCCGTCACCACATTCGTGGGGCAGAATTTCGGGGCAGGGCAGATCGACCGGGTGAAACGGAGCATAAAAGACGGCCTTGTGATCTACACTGTTCTTACTGCTGCCATGTCATTTCTTTTGTTTGCGGGCTGCGGCTTCATTATTTCTCTGTTCACGCCGGATGAATCAGTGCGGGAAATCGGTGTCTGGCTGATGCGGCATTACTGTCTGTTTTATATTGTATTCATATTCGTGGAGATCTATTCAGGCGCCATGCGGGGGGTGGGCAATACATTCATACCGACTGTACTTACGGCTTTCGGCGTCTGTGTGCTGCGGATCCTGTGGATCATGTTCGTCCTGCCTGCACATTATTCCCTGCTGACATTGGTCATGACATATCCGGTGACATGGTCTGCTACATCGCTGCTTTTCCTGATCTATTATCATACGGGCAGGTGGATGCCGGATCCTCCGCTGTCATAGAAGTATTGCTGTGTATGGGAAAATGAATATCCGGAAAGGAGGAGAGGATGAGAACGGTCATCATACAGGGCATCGGCTTTATCGCTGCCGGGCTGCTGATCGGTTCTTTTCAGTGCAAAAAGAGCCGGAAGATGTTCCTCATGCAGATGTGCTCCAGCCTGACGTATCTGATCCACTACTTCCTCCTGGATGCACTTTCCGGCTGCGGAAATATCACTGCCAGCATGATCAGGGGTTTTGTGTATTCGCAGGGGAAGCATAAATGGGCGCAATGGAAAGCATGGCCTTTTATCCTGACCGGCCTGAATGTGCTGGTCGCTGTCCTGACATGGCGGAACCTTATGAGTATCTTTCCCTTCTTCGGAACGGTCGGAACTACGATCGCAGGCTGGGGAGGCAACGGGAAGAGGGTGCGCATCGCGAATCTGTTCGTGTGCTGCCCGTCCTGGCTGATCTACAATTTTTATTCCCATTCGATACCCGGTGTGCTGTGCGAATCCTTCACGCTCTGTTCAATTGCCATATCCGTGATCCGTTACGGATGGAAGGCGCTGGACGGGGATGGAGAGGAAATATCCTGATAAAGCAGCAAAAATACGGACGCATGAAGTGATTTACAGTCATGCGTCCGTATTTAATCTTTATTTTTATTTTAACAGCAGTTCCGCCGCGGCGAGCCTGACGGCGATGACAAAAGCTTCCATGACCAGCGGGATATTCTCCATATCCGCAAAGGAAGGCGCAAGCCGGATCGCGGAATCGTCCGGGTCATGATCGTGCGGGTAAGCCGCCCCGGCGGGTGTCAGGGTAACGCCCATTTCGCTGCACAGTTCCACAATTCTCTTCGCGCAGCCCGGCATCGCGTAATAGCAGATGAAATATCCGCCCTTCGGGAACCGGCAATGACAGTACCCGCCCGGGATCAGCTCTTCGGAAATCACTTTCTCAATATATTCGAATTTCGGCCGCAGGATCGCTGCGTGCTTTTTCATGTGTTCCCGGACTGCTGCTTTGTCCGGAAGAAATCTCACATGGCGCAGATGATTGATCTTGTCGTAGCAGACCAGCTGATAAGTGAGAATACGGAATGCTTCGGCAATGTTCGCCGGGCTGGCGGCAAAGGCGCCCACTCCGCCCCCTGCGAGCGTGATCTTGGAGGTGGACGTAAACATCAGTACCCTGTCTTCATGGCTGCATTTTACGCATTCCTCATAGATGTTCAGAAGATGATCCTGCTTCTCAGGCTCGTCGTACAGGTGATGGACACAATAAGCATTGTCCCAGAACAAACGGAAATCCGGCGCTGCAGTTTCCATGGAAGCCAGCGTGCGGACGACTACATCGGAATAGGTGACGCCGGAAGGATTTCCGTACTGCGGCACGCAGATCATGCCCTTCACATCAGGATCCTTCACGGCTTCCAGTACAGCTTCCATATCCGGCCCGTCATCAAATGTCTTCACAGAAATCATTTCGATCCCGAACTGGTCGAGTGTATGGAAATGCCAGTCATAGCCCGGCACCGGGCAGATGAACTTTACCTTCTCCAGTTTTCCCCAGGGCGTAAAGCCGGGGAGCGGACCGAAGATGAATGCACGGGAGAGCGCATCGTGCAGCATCGCAAGGCTGGAATTCCCGCCGGGAATGACAAGCTCCGGCGCGACGCCGAACAGTTCCCCGAAGAGCCTGCGGACTTCGATCAGGCCGTGGATATCCGCGTCATAATTCCGGCAGTCGATGCCGTCCTCGCTGAAATAATCGCCGGGCGCCGGAAGCGAGAAAAGCTTTTCAGACAGATCCAGCTGGGCAAGAGAAGGTTTGCCGCGGGAAAGATCCAGGGAGAGGTTCCGCGCTTTGAAATCCCGATAGTGTGCAAGCTGTATTTCCTGTTCGCGAAGAAGTTCTTCGCGGGAAAGGTCGGTTATCTTTTTCATTTCTGGTCTCCTTGACGGAAGGGTTGGTAAACGATTGCATTATACCATAAAGAAAACAGAATGGTATGTATTTTTGTGTTCGGAAAGCTGTTAAGGTATTGAAAAAGCAGACAGGATTTAGTAAAATGTTGATAACCTGTGCACAAGGAGGAACCAAAATGAAAGTTTATGAAACAAAGGACATCAGAAATGTAGCTGTATTGGGCCACGGTGGAGCCGGAAAGACGACCATCGTGGAAGCAATGGCAAACATTACCGGTGTTACCAACCGTATGGGTAAAGTCACCGACGGCAACACCATCAGTGATTTTGATAAAGAGGAGATCAAGCGTCAGTTCTCGATCGGCACATCTGTCGTTCCGATTGAGCATAACAATGTAAAGATCAACTTCCTTGATACCCCCGGTTACTTTGATTTCGTCGGAGAAGTCGAAGAAGCGATGAGCGTTGCCGGTGCAGCTGTTATCGTTATCAACGGTAAAGCAGGCGTGCAGGTCGGCACACAGAAAGCATGGGATCTTTGCGAGAAGAAGCATCTGCCCCGCCTGTTCTTCGTGACCGGCATGGATGATGACAATGCGAATTTCTCTAATGTCGTTGAGCAGCTGAAGGAGCTCTACGGAAACAAGATCGCTCCGTTCCATCTGCCGATCCGTGAGAACGAGAAGTTCGTCGGATTCGTCAATGTTGTCAAGATGGGCGGAAGAAAGTTCACCGAGAAGAGTGAATATACCCCTATCGATATCCCCGCTGACGTCCAGGATGATCTGGAGACAGTACGTGAAGAACTCATGGAAGCGGTCGCAGAGACCAGCGAAGAAGCCATGGAGAAGTACTTCGGCGGAGAAGAATTCACCTATGAAGAGATCGTGGATGCCTTAAAGGGCAGCGTGCGTACCGGCGATGTTGTTCCCGTTCTGCTTGGAACCGGTATCAACGGAAACGGCACCAAGATGCTGATGGAAGTCATCGAGCGCTACTTCCCCGCACCGGATGATCACGAGATCGTTGGTGAAGATCTTAAGAACGGCGGCGAATTCGTCTGCCATTATGAGAATGACAAGCCCGCCTCCCTGCGCGTGTTCAAGACCCTGGTCGATCCTTTCATCGGAAAGTATACGATCTTCAAGGTCTGCACCGGCACCGTAAAAGGCGATACTCCTTTATATAATGTAAACAAGGAATCCGACGAGAAGCTCGGCAAGGTCTATGTGCTCCGCGGAAACAAGGCGATCGAAGTTCCCGCGCTGAAGGCCGGCGATATCGGCGCAGCCCAGAAGCTTTCCGTCACCCAGACCGGCGACACGCTTTGCGAGAAGAGCCTCATGGTGAAGTATCCGCCGATGGATATTTCCGTTCCTTACACCTGCATGGCTTATACCGCTCCGAAGAAGGGCGAAGAAGATAAGATCAACCAGGCACTTGTCAGGATCATGGAAGAAGATCCTACGATCAAGATGGTCAATGACAAAGAGAACCGTCAGCTTCTGCTCTACGGCATCGGCGATCAGCATCTGGAGATCGTTGCCAGCAAGATCCTTTCCCGCTACAAAGCGGAGATCGTGCTTGACCAGCCGAAGGTTGCCTTCCGTGAGACCATCCGCGGCAAAGTCAAGGTACAGGGTAAGCATAAGAAGCAGTCCGGCGGACACGGCCAGTATGGTGATGTCGTCATGGAATTCGAGCCCAGCGGCGATCTGGAAACCCCTTATGTCTTCGAAGAGAAGATCGTCGGCGGCGTTGTTCCGAAGAACTACTTCCCCGCTGTTGAAAAGGGTATCCAGGAAATGGTCCAGAAGGGACCGCTTGCCGGTTATCCGATCGTTGGCATGAAGGCTTCCCTCGTATTCGGTTCCTACCATCCGGTAGACTCCTCCGAAATGGCATTCAAGCTGGCGACCATTCTGGCTGTTAAGAATGCATTCGCAGATCCGGCCAGCAAGCCCGTGCTGCTTGAGCCGATCTCCAACCTGAAGGTCAGAGTACCGGACAAGTTCACCGGTGATGTCATGGGTGATCTGAACAAGAGACGCGGCCGTGTGCTGGGCATGAACCCCGATCACAAGGGCGGCACGATCGTGGAAGCGGATGTTCCTACCGCTGAGCTGTTCGGTTACAATACCGATCTTCGTTCCATGACCGGCGGTATCGGAAGCTTTGAGTATGAGTTCGTACGCTATGAGCAGGCTCCGGCTGATGTACAGGCCAAGGAGATCGCTGCAAGAGCGGCAGAGAAAGACGACTGATCTGTCATAATCAGAACAGAGTCCTCCCGGAAGAGATTTTTCCGGGAGGTTTTTTAATGAGGGCGGAAAAAACATCCCGCAGTCCGTGTTCCCGGCCCTCTGACAGTTCTTTTGCTTGACAAAAACGTTTCGCAAACGTACTATGAAAAAAGCGAAAATTACAGATAAACATCAGCGGCAGCCTCTGAATACCGGCAGCCGAAAGGAGTTACAGTTATGAGTGAAGCTTATAATCCCGAAGTGATCGAGAAAAAATGGCAGAAGATCTGGGATGACGAGAAAGCATTCCATGCGCCGAATGATTATACCAAGCCCAAGATGTATAATCTGGTAGAGTTCCCTTATCCGTCAGGCCAGGGCCTGCATGTGGGACATCCCAGACCCTACACGGCGATGGATATCGTTTCCAGAAAGCGCAGGATGCAGGGATACAATGTCCTGTTCCCGATGGGATGGGATGCATTCGGCCTGCCGACCGAGAACTATGCGATCAAGAACCATATTCATCCGAAGATCGTTACGAAGAACAATGTTGCCAGGTTCAAGGCACAGCTTCACCGCCTGGGATACTCGTTTGACTGGGACAGAGAAGTAAATACAACAGACCCGAATTATTATCACTGGACACAGTGGATCTTCCTGAAGCTGTTCAAAGCCGGGCTTGCCTATAAGACAGAGATGCCCATCAACTGGTGTACCTCCTGCAAGGTCGGCCTTGCGAACGAAGAGGTCGTCGGCGGCGTATGCGAGCGCTGCGGTTCCCCTGTCATCCGCAAGATGCAGAGCCAGTGGATGCTGAAGATCACTGCTTACGCCGATAAGCTCATCGATGATCTGGATCTGGTGGATTATATCGAGAGAGTCAAGATCCAGCAGAAGAACTGGATCGGACGTTCCCACGGTGCGGAAGTTGATTTTGCACTGAAAGGAAAAGAAGAGAAGCTCCGTATCTATACGACACGTCCGGATACCCTGTTCGGCGTGACCTACATGGTGCTTTCTCCCGAGCATCCTTATATCGAACAGTTCAAGGATGAAATCAGGAACTGGGACGAGGTCGTCGCTTACCGTGAAGCTGCTGCCCGCAAGTCCGATTTCGAGCGTACTGAGCTTGCAAAGGATAAGACAGGCGTCTGCATTGACGGCATCTCCGCCTTCAATCCCGTTAACGGAGAAGAAATCCCGGTCTGGATCTCCGATTATGTACTGATGTCCTATGGTACCGGTGCGATCATGGCCGTTCCCGGACATGATGACAGAGACTGGGAGTTCGCGAAGAAGTTCAATCTTCCGATCATCGAAGTTATTGCCGGCGGAAATGTGGACGAAGCCGCCTTTACGGATGTGCAGACCGGCACGCTGGTCAACTCCGGTTTCCTGACCGGTATGTCCGTGGAAGAAGCAAAGAAGGCGATCACAGAGTTCCTGCACAAGAACGGACTCGGTGAGCCGAAGACGAACTTCAAGCTGCGCGACTGGGTATTCTCCCGTCAGAGATACTGGGGCGAGCCGATCCCGATCGTAAAATGCGAGAAATGCGGTTACGTGCCGATTCCGGAAGAGGAGCTTCCGCTGGAACTGCCGGATGTCAAGAGCTATATGCCCACAGATACCGGAGAATCTCCGCTTGCCCATATGACAGAGTGGGTGAATACCACCTGTCCCTGCTGCTGCGGTCCTGCAAAGAGAGAGACCGATACCATGCCGCAGTGGGCTGGTTCTTCCTGGTATTTCCTGCGTTACATCGATCCTGAAAACGATACCTGCATTGCAGATCCCGAAGCCATGAAGTACTGGCTGCCGGTAGACTGGTACAACGGCGGCATGGAGCATACCACCCTGCATCTGCTGTACTCCCGTTTCTGGCATAAATTCCTGTATGATCAGGGCGTTGTTCCGACTCCCGAGCCTTACCAGAAGAGGACTTCCCACGGCATGATCCTCGGCGCGAACGGCGAGAAGATGAGCAAATCCCGCGGCAATGTTGTCAATCCGGATGATGTTGTAAACGATTTCGGCGCGGATACGCTTCGCACCTATGAAATGTTCATCGGTGCATTCGAACTTGCTGCAGCATGGTCGGAGGACGGCGTGAAAGGCTGCAGAAAATTCCTGGAGAGAGTCTGGAAACTGCAGGATATCGTGAAAGACGGAGATGCTTATACGCCTGCGCTTGAGACCAGGATCCATCAGACGATCAAGAAAGTCTCCAATGATTATGAGGAGATGAAGTACAACACCGGCATCGCTGCCATGATGACGCTGGTCAATGATTTCTACAAAGCAGGAAGCATCACGAAAGCCGATTATAAGGTACTCCTCGTCCTGCTCAATCCCGTTGCCCCGCATATCACGGAGGAACTCTGGGAGAGAATGGGATTTGCCGGAAGACTTTACAATACGGCATGGCCGGAGTATGATGAAGAAAAGACAGTCGAGGCCATGATCGAGGTCGTTGTTCAGATCAACGGCAAGGTCAGAGCGAAGATCACGGTTCCGAAGGATGTCGACAAGGATACTGCTATTGCAGCTGGAAAAGAAGCTGTCGCCGACAAACTTACCGGAACGATCGTAAAAGAGATCTATGTGCCCGGACGTCTTGTAAATATCGTTCAGAAGTAAGATAAGCAGCATTCGGGCGGACCGGTTCCGCCGGGAAAGGAGATCTTATGACCATGACAAGAAAAGAAGTAATGCACAGAAACGGTGTTCTGGACATCGTGATGGGCAGCTTAATGATCGTGATGGGCGCTGTCTGCGGAGGATTGGTGCTCGCAAGCGGTATCTCACTGCTGAAGAATAAATAAGATCATAAAAAGATCCGCCGGACATCCGGCGGATCTTTTTATCGGGAGAAATCGGTTCTCTTTTCCGGTCACTTTTTAAATACGGCATTATAAGCTTTCAGGTAATTTCCGTTTACGACTTTATTATAATTATCTGAAGCAGAAGTGATCAGCCATCCGCTGTCATAATGCTTCATTTTTATGGTCAGTACAGTACGCTTTGTATATTTGGATTTGGACGCTTTTTTATAGTAAGCGCTGGCATAGGAATAGACTTTATTATTGATTTGTGCAGCAGCGGCTTTTCGATTCTTGCTGTACCAGGTTATTGTGGATTTGAACGCTTTTTTGAAAATCTCATATCCGTCAAAGTAGGTGACTTTTACTTTCACGACAGCACGCTGATTTTTGATGGTGATCTTGCCAATGGAATATTTCAGATGTTTTTTGTTCATCTGTCTGACAGCTTTCCCAATGGGATTCGAGATAAAGGTGTAAGTGCTTGTTGATACGATGTTCTGTCCCAGCTTTTTCTTGTTATAGTTCTTCGCTGCTTTCATGAATTTCCCGGCTCGTGCTTTAATCATTTTCTTATCGCTGCCGGAAGAAGCACCAAATGCTGTGACTGTGGAGAACATAAGGACCAGCATTGCGGCAAAAAGCAGGATACGGGTATATTTTTTCATAAGCATTTTTCTCCTCCTTTTCCCGGCACGTCAGGGCGCGCGGTGTAAAACTATCATATCATATATGCGGGATATTTCAAGGATAAAAATGACAGGATCCGCTTTGCTTCAGCCGGGAGGTTGTTTTCCGGATACGGAGTGCCTATAATAATTACAGCACATGCGCAGCAGCATACAGAAAAGAGGTTTTATGATGTCAGAAAACAGTTTGAGACCAGGAGATTCCAACCGTATTGCGAGAGAATATATCGATTCCCTGCTGGTGGAGACCAGATGGATCGGAAGCAGAGAAGCAGATACTGCTTTTTCATTGTTCGGAAGAACATTTTCCACCCCGGTCATGACCGGCACCCTGTCGCATCTGAATACATTTGCCAGGCCCGGCGGTATGATCGAACTGGCGGAAGGCGCGGCTGCAGCCGGTGCAGTCATGTGGATGGGCATGACGGAAGATGAGGAAGCGGAAAAGATTGCTCGGACCGGAGCATCTGTCATCGAGATCATCAAGCCGTATAAAGACAGGGAACTGATCAGGCACCGGCTGGATCTGGCGGCAGATCTGGGCCATCTGGCGGCAGGCATCGATATCGATATGGTCTATGACGCGGCAGGAGAGGAGAGGGTCTTTCATGGGTATCCGCTGCAGGAGATCACGCAGGATGAGCTTTACGATCTTTGCGATTACAGCAGGATCCCTTTTATCGTGAAAGGAATCCTGAGCGAGCGGGATGCACTGACTGCAGCGGCATGCGGAGCAGCCGGGCTGATGGTCTCTCATCATGGCGGGACGACGGAATATGCGATTCCCCCGCTTTACGCACTGGAACTGATCAGTGAGAACGAGGACTTCCTGAAGCACCCGGTGCCGCTGTTCGCAGACGGAGAGCTCAGGAGCGGGAGCGATGTGTTCAAGGCAATTGCCTGCGGCGCCTGCGCGGCAGGAATCGGCAGGCCGCTGATCGCTGCCATCAAAGAAAACGGCGCGGAAAGCGTTGCGGATTATATCAGGAAGACGACCGCGGAACTGAAAAAGATGATGATATCGACCGGCTGCGGAACCCTTTCGGAGATAGACGGAAGCATGCTGTATATAAAGTAAATGGAAGATACAGGACAGAATGTAAAAGCTGCACGGAATATTTCTCCGTGCAGCTTTTCCGATTAGAGCATCATGCCCCCAAAATCCTGGCGGATGATCATTTCCATTTAATCGTATAATAGCCGGTTCCTTTTTTATAGCTCTCGATCTTAAGATAATAAGTGCCTTTTTTCAGCTTGGGGCTCATTCCGATCGTATAAGGCTTGTAGGGCGTGGTGCGTAATCCGCTGTAGATTGTTCCTGTACCGGTATCATAGGATGCATAAAGCGTAAATTTCATTCCGCCAACAGCAGAACCTGCCCCGCAGAGTGATGTCTTGAAATTAATCGTAACTTTCTGATTCTTTTTCAGCTTGATCTTGTACCAGTGTGCTTTTGCTTTGCCGGCGGGGAGCAGTCCCTTGACTGTATTTTTCTTCTTCAGAGATACGGCTTTTGATTTTTTCTTTCCGTATTTGGATTCCTTGACTTTTGTGAATGACGCTTTGATGGCGTACACCGGTGCAGATGTTTTCACCGTAAATGTGTAAATGCCTTTTTTTACACCGATAAATCTGACATTGTCAGAGGAAGAGAGATATTCAAAATCCGTAAATCCCTTTGTTTTTACATTGATGGGATATTTGTAAGATCCGCCGCTGGCATCCCCCATTGCAAGTCTCAGATAACCTGCAGAGGGCACATTGATCTTGAAAGTGCTGAGACCATTGTTCGCGGCGTGACCGCAGTACCGTTCTGAACCATCTGCAGGGATCGTCTTGCCGGAGGAAACATATGCAGGGGAAAAGACCACTGCTGAGCGGGTTCCGCTTCTGGTGGGATAGAGATTGAACGAAAGCGTGTAAGTGCCCGCACTGCATAAATAATATTTTTCGGTTACCTCATCTTTGGTGTTTGTTCTGGAAGCGCTAAGATCTGTCCCTGCGGCATTCTTAAAATAAGCATAGGCATTTCCGCCGGAAGCGCCAAAGGCAACATAGAATGCTCCGGCTTTGGGCATCACGATCTTGTAGTTAATGGTGGCAGAGGAGGTGTAGACAGGGGATTGATATACGGGGGGATTTTTAAGTATTTCTTTGACCGTGATCTTTGTTCCGGCGGAAACGACAGAAGCTGCTCCGGCAGATAATAAATTTTTCTGGCCGGAAACAGCCTGTCCGACCGGGATGGAAACGGCAGATTTGGATTCAGGCTGCGCCATGGTCTTTTCTGCATGGAAAAGAACAGTAAACGTCAGAAGCAGGCATGCAACGACAGAGAACAGAATCTTTTTTTTCATAACTTTCTCCTTTTGATTTCATGAAATCTCCATATGTATCTACTCATATGGGTATAAATTTCTATATGATTATATCATACAGAATAATACCGTGCAATTATAATCTGTTGCGGGACGGCGTAAACTAATCATCAGTTGATGGGGAATGAGAGACCTCTTGATGAGCTAATGGATGTGATTTAGAATACACTCATTCTACCATGCATCTTTATTTCGTCAATTCTTTCTTGAAGCGCTGGTGACCCTCCCGCAC
>JAFRLH010000040.1 GCA_017431345.1 Lachnospiraceae bacterium
AAGCATCTTGACGCGGGTTCCATAAGGAGCAGAAGACCAGGATCCGACAACAACATCAGCGGTGGATCCCATCTCACGCATCATCTTGCGCAGAAGCAGGGTTCCGTAGTTGTCTGTAAAAATATGGATGACCTGTCCATCCTCAAGCAGGGGAACAAGGTTCTTGAAAGTAGGCTCATGTCCGAAAGCGCCCATGGCTACCACGATGATGCCGGCGCCTTTTACGGCCTCAGCCATATCGCAGGTGTACATATCAAGGTGAGCCTTGCCGCCGCGGTAGAATCCGTCACGGTTCGTCTGCGGTCCGACCAGTTCAATACCGGTCTTGTCCAGATTCTTCAGTGTGGTTGCTGCAAAAGGCATTGCATCAAACAGCCTTACTTCCTGCGCATCGCCTACGCCCAGTTTGCAGTCTGCTGCGATCGTCTTGCCTACGGCACCGCCGCCGATCACAGCAATGGGTTTCTCTTTAAGGTATTCCATACTCATGATTTCTGCCTCCGTTTTGATTCTGTGTATGAATGGATTTCAGCCGATACAGACAGTTCCGTTCTGCACTGCTTTCCTTTACTGCTGTGATAATAACGCAGCAGGATCGCTTTGTAAAACGAATGGTATAAATATAATCGATCAATAATATCGATTATTTCAACTGCCATTTATCAATGCTTTTCAGCCAAACTATAATCTGGCATCTCCCACGAAAGAATGCTGCCTGTTTATTCAGACAGCATTCTTTTATTAAACCATATCGTCAAAAGCTGTTGTTACAGCAGTGCCTTATCAAAGATCAGCTCGCCCTTCGCGAATCTGTCAATGAGATAGGTCTTGAAGATATCTTCCGGCACACTGGGTGTAAGGCCAAGCGCTGCCTCTGATGCCAGCAGACCGAGCGCGGGTCCGAACATGGTCGCTTTCGTGGCGCCGAGCGCCATATAGAAGCCTTCCACTTCCGGTACGCCGCCGACCAGGATGCCATGGTCCGGCAGATTGCCGTACTGGCCGGCCCAGTGACGGATCACGTTCAGATTGCCGAGTGCAGGGACCTGAGGAACAATACGTTTTGCGAGATTCTCAAGGAACTTCCACTCCGGCTCGAAATCGATGACGCCTGCTTTTACATCTGCATCAGACCATCCCATCAGGAAGCCGCCGTGTTTCACCTGAATGATATAGGTGAAGTATTTGTAAAGCGAATAGATCATGGGAGCCTTGATGTATTCGACCGGCTCCGTAACGACGATCTGGTGCTTTTCGGGCTCCAGCGGGATGGTGACGCCGGCCATACGGCCGATGAACTTGCCCCACTCACCTGCCGCGTTGATCACGCAGTCCGTCGCGATATCGCCGTTCGGTGTCTTGACGCCTTTGATCTTTCCGCCCTGGACATCAAAACCGGTCACAGGGGTATAGTTGTTGAACTCTGCACCGTTTCTGATCGCAGCTTCTTTGTAGCCGAGCGCTACTTTCATCGGATTCAGACATCCCTCGCCGGTATTGTAGGAACCGCCGATGATCTCATCCGTGTTCAGATAAGGAGAGACCTCCTTGCAGCCTTTCGGATCCAGGTAATAGGAATCAAAGCCGAATTCCTTCTGGATCTTCACGTTGCTCTTTAACTGCTCTTCGTTCTCTTTATTGTAGGCCGGGAGCAGATATCCGCATTTGCTGAGTTCAATATCATCGGCACCTGTTTCTTCTTCAAATCGATAATATGCTTCACTGGAGAGCTTTGCGAGCCACAGGTTCGACTCCGTAGCGAACTGCTGACGATACATGGCTGCGCAGCGTCCTGATCCGCCGAAAGGGGTGTACTGCTGCTCTACCAGGACCACATTCTTCACACCCAGTTTGGTAAGATGATACGCTGTCGAAGTTCCGGCGATACCGCCGCCCACTACGACAACATCAGCTGTTTTTCTCATTTATACACCTCCGTTGAACTCATCGATCTGTCCCAGCGTAATGGGCTTGATCGGGATACGGCTCACGGGAATATCCACTTCTTCCACCGGTTTATGCAGATAAGCCGCGACTTCCCTTGCCACGAGTTCCTTGCATGTGCGTCCCTGGCAGGGTCCCATCGTGCAGCGGCAGGCCTTCTTGATCTCCTGCATGGAATCCATGCCGGATTCCAGAAGTTTCAGTATATCGGCGCGGGTAACATTTTCACATCTGCAAAGAATGATCTTGCTGTCATCCATCGTACGCACCTCCTTATTCCAGACTGATGTTGCGGGCGTCGTAGATCAGTTCCTGATCGACGCGCATCGTAATGACATTGGTATGATCCATTCTCGGCCCGGACAGTACACGTACGATCTCGGCCTTTCCGACAACAGCGCCTTTGCGGTCCAGCGCGTTTACGATATCTCCCTTTGCAGGAACGGGCTTCAGCTCGTAAGGGAAGGTGATATCGATCTTGCCGTCTCCCACCGTCTCATTGATCATAAAGCAGGCAAGGCCGGGGCAATGGCTTACACAGTTGGCGCAGCCTACACATTTTTCATAATCCACATGCGGACATTTGTTCAGTTCTTCCATCTGTACGGCGCCGAATTTGCAGCTTGTCACGCAGGGATTGCAGGGGATCTCCTCATAGCATTCCATGACGATATAGGGGCCTTTGGCTCTGCGCTCACTAGAGGGCAGAAGGTTTTCGAACATATCCCGCGTCGCGACACCGGTGCTCTCTAAGATCTCATAAGATTCCATCATTTACCTCCATTCATCACTGCAAAGCCGCTGCGGATCTTCGCGCCGGTCTTGCCGGATCTCAGATTCTCAAGCTGCTTGATCCATTCGTCTCTCTTTCCGATGATCTCCGGATGATTCATTCCGGTCGCGATCGCTGCGGAAAGTCCCGCAATGCTTCCTTCGATCATCGCGGCTGTCGCTTCCTCGATACAGGACACGTCGCCTGCTACATAATAGCCCTTCGCCGTAAGCTCGAGGTTCTCATCCCTTTCCGGAACAAATCCGCCGAGCTGCGGGATGTAGCGCATCTTGCAGCGTGTCTGCGAGACCAGTTCGGAGAGCGGGGCAAGGCCTACCGCAAGGCAGATCGTATCGACTTCGATCTCTTCTTCCGTGCCGGGGATGATCTGGAAATGCTCATCCATATCCGCAAGAACCGCGCCTGTTACATGATCCGTTCCGAGGGCGGCCTTGCAGGTCTTCCTGGTCAGGATCGGCACGCCCATCCTGGCGACCTTGGAAGCATGCACCTTGTATCCGCCGATCTTCGGCATGGCTTCCACGATGGCTGCCACCTGGACGCCGGCCTGCATCAGCTGGTAGGAGACGATCAGGCCGATATTGCCGGCGCCGATCATCAGGACTTTCTGTCCGGGCTGGATGCCGTACACATTCATGAGCGTCTGGACTGCGCCCGCGCCGTAAACGCCGGGCAGGTCATTGTTCTCGAACTGCAGCATCTTCTCCGCCGCGCCGGTAGCAATAATGACCTTCTCACCTGTCATCAGGCCGTATTTTCCGTCTGCTTCATAGGAAATGACGCCGTCTGAATAGATGCCCAGGCATTCCGTATTCTTCAGCACTTCAATGTTCTTGTTCTCAGCGATCTGCTGGCGAAGGATTTTTACGATCTCAATACCGCGGGTACCTGCACGTTCCCTTTCCGATCCGAAGAATCTGTGGGTCTGTTTGATCAGCTGTCCGCCAAGGACCTGTCCGCGGTCCATCATCGTTACACGGACGCCGGCTTCAGCTGCTGCGAGGGCCGCGCTCATTCCGGCGGGGCCGCCGCCGATCACGACTATATCCGAAAATTTCATTTAGGCACCTCCCTCTCAGAATTCCAGTCTTCCGTGACCGGTCTGCAGCCTGACGACCATATCGGCCTTTAACGGCTCAATGCAGACACGGACATTGGTTACTCCGTTGACCTCCATCAGACATGAAGAACAGTTCCCGATCGCGCAGAACAGCCCTCTGGGCCGTCCGTCATGCTCTCTCAGCTTCTTAACGCCGGCTGCATGAAGCGCCGCGGCGATCGGTTCGCCCTCGTATCCTTCGTAGGTCTTGCCCTCGAACGTGAACTGCACTTTGGGTCCATGTTCAAATTCGAGCACGGGATGGTCGGTGATTCTCATATCCTTTTACCTCCTGGGAAAACACCCCTGCCGGCTTCAAATGATGAATAAAATCCTCTGTTCTCCGACAGTCCTGTGTAGTTGCTTTTTCTTCCTATTATAAATAAACTCTCTTGAAGAATGATCTCACGGATCTCTTATGTATATCAGATGGGCGCAGGCCCCCCTGCTGTCAAATCCTTTTATTGATCCCAGTCTGCCCTGCAGTCCCATCTGATATACGTGTTACAAAGAGAGAGTTGTAACCGCTTCCATCTGTTCCTTCCGCAAAACACGGATGCTGTCAGGTCTTTCCGTCGACCTTCCCCGCCGGTTTTCCAAGGGAGAGATTCTCCAGCTGCTCCGGCGTCATTTTCTCCATTTCCTTATCCATCTTCAGGCTGCACATCTTCGGCAGCTGGATAATAACCAGCAGACTGGCAATGAACATCGGAAGTCCGAAGAAAACGGACATACACTGCAGAGCGGTCATTCCATTCGTACCCAGTGTAAAGAGGCAAAGGAAAGTATCGAAACCTACGATGGCTCCCCATACGACCTTCATACTCATGGGAGCTTCTGCATCCGAATGTGTATCCGCTTTGATCGTACTCTTTGCAAGCGTTCCCGTCATAGCATCTGCGAGTGTGATAAACCCGAAGAAAAGGGCTGCCACGACGAGCGGGATCATAATGCCCTGAAAGGGAAGGTATTTCAGCAGTGCATAGTTGCCGACCTGCACGCCTTTATCAACGATCTCGTTATAGATTCCCGCATTCTTGAAAGCATCGAGATAAATCGCGTTGCTTCCGAAAACCGTGAACCATACGATATTGAAGATACCGGGGCCTAACACGCCAACCAGCAGATAACGTCTCCAGGTATAACCGGTAGCAATTCTTCCGCCGAAGACGCCCATCAGAGGTGCATAAGCCATGATCCATGCCAGATAGAAGATCGTATTGTTCTGCACCCATCCGCCTCCGACGTTGAAGGAATCAGCTGCCAGCGCATTGGGCAGGAACCTTGTGAAGATCTCACCGGTCACCTGCGTGAAGATTTTTGCTTCAAACAGGGTAGGACCGGCAATGACCAGAAACACAATAACAAAGAGATAGATCCAGGCGTTGATATCGGAAATGATCGCCATTCCCTTCTTGACGCCGCGGATAGAAGACAGCGTAAAGGAGGCGATAACAACGATCAGTGTGACTGCATACATGAAGTTCGACGGCGTAATGCCGAATACATAATTCAGTCCGGCCGCAAACTGGGTAACACCAAGACCAAGTGAGGTTACCATGCCGCCGACAAGACCAAGGATGGAAATGACGTCAAACGCTTTGCCGATCGGGCCGAAACATTTATCCTTGATCAGCGGATACAGAGCAGACGAGGGACGGGCGGGAAGCTTGTGATTGTAAATCATATATCCGGCAATGAATCCCCAGAATGCATACATGGCATAATAGATAAAACTCCAGTGAAACGCGGCTTGAGAAAGTGAACGGACAGCCGTATCCATGGTTTCGGGCTCATATCCCGTCCACCATGCGGGCGGATTGTGAAAATAGGTGATCGGTTCCGCCACTGCATAGAAAACAGCAGCCGTTGCAGTACCGGCGCAGGTGATCATGGCGATCCATGTGAACATGCTGTGCTTGATCTGTGCATCGGGTCCGCCGACCTTCTTATCACCGACGGGCGTCAGACAGATCACAAAACAGAGGATAACAATCAGCGCCGAGATGATCATCATAAACCAACCGGTAGAATCGGTCGTCCATGTAAACAGGAAATTCATAACCGCTGTGAACTGATCCGTCCGCAGAAATCCCCAGATAATAATGGCAATCAGTATTCCGGCACCGGGATAAAAGACACCGGGATCGATTTCATATTTTTTCTTTTTCATACAACCCTCTCTCTTTATTTTTGAACAAATGCTGTACAGCGGCCATAACCTGCCTGAAGCTTGTGATCACCCACTCTGCTTCAGGCTGCCGCTCTTCATCGAGCAGCAGCCTGCGGCGGTGCGAACCATCGCAGGCTAATTATATACTAAATATCTCTTGCTAAAAAGGATTTCAGATAACACCGGGCGTCCTTACGCCAAGTCCGAGCTCTTCCCTCAGATATTTGATGGAATCAATACATGCCTGCATCTCTTTCGCCTGTGCGGTTTCGAGATCATCATCGCCGATTGCCCATTCAACCTCAAAATTGATTCTGTCGAAATCCGCAGGCGCATACTCTTTCAGCGCGCCCAGGGTCTTCCTGCAGTCGATATCGCCCTGCCCAAGCGCTACGCCGATGAAATGCGCGCCCAGATGGTCGCGGATCAGCACATTGTCGCAGAAATGACAGCAGAACGCATAAGGTGCCAGACGATTATCGGAATATTCCGGAGACTCCAGTACGGACATGGAGTTGATGTTGTCGACACAGACACCGACCTGAGGATCATTGACCTGTTCCACGACCCATACGATCTCATCCGCGAATGTCTCGGTATGATTCTCTACGCAGAGCTTGATGCCGGCTTCCTTATAAAGCGGAAGAGCCTTCTTGATGCCGTCCACGACATCACAGAGCTGACGCATTACCTGCGGATGGAACTGACTGCCGTACAGAGGCTTCGGACGGCGGATATCCAGGGAGAATTTTACGAGGTCTGCGCCAAAGCCCTGCGCCACCTTGCAGGCGCTCTCAAAGGTCTCATTCAGTCTCTTATCGAATTCTTCATCCAGCGAGCAGTTGTACTCCATGTAAAGATTGTGCTCTTCGGCAGCCTTTTTGATTTTTGCCAGATGCTCCGGATCCTTGCTTCCGAGATCAACCGCGGTGACATGCAGCCCATCAAGACCCCACTCGACAGCCTTGTCCATCAGCCAGAAAATGTCATGCGGCTGATTGAACGTATCGCCGACGAATCCCCAGTTCTGACCGAACCCGTTTACATGAAGCGTGTAGGTGTGCATACCCAGTTTGAATTTACGATCCTTGTACATTGTTTTTCCTCCGTTTTTTATGGACTCAGCCTGTATTCCGTGAACCGCATGTCGGCCGGCACGACCACGGTCAGACTATTATTCCTTATCGATAGGATCCACTTCCTTTGTATGCAAAACCTGTGCCAAAAATAGAAAAATAGCAAAAATAGTAAAAAGACGCTCTTTTTCTACGTTTTTGGATAAGTCTGCGGCATAAAAAGCCGAAACGGGATGCAA
>JAFRLH010000041.1 GCA_017431345.1 Lachnospiraceae bacterium
AATCCAGGAAAGAAGATACCCGAAGTACCGCTTTTTAGCGGACCAGGAAGAATGCTTGCGACACTGCCCTTTTGGGCAAGCAGAAAAAAGCCCTTTTGAGGGCTTATAAGAAACCACCAGTTGAACTGGTGGTTGATCACTTAGATGGAAGAGACTAAGAAAAAGATCGCAACAGAAGAATGGCTGTTCCTGCTATGCTATGGAGTATGGTTCTTCTTCTGTTGCCTGTATTTTACAAAATATAGGAAAATGTTTCCGATCGCCGAGTATGGCAGTCTGCTCTGTTGGCTTTCCGCACCGCTTTTGGTTTACAGAGCAGTCGTAAACAGGAAACTGTTTACACTGTCCGAATGGCTGCCTGCGATTGCCTTTATTGCTGTTTCCTTTTTGGTCGCGTACCATTCCGGAAGTCATAAAATGCCTGCCTACAGTATGTGGATCGTGGCTGCTTCCTATGTGGATAAAAAGCGGATCCTGAAGGTTTCCTTCTGGATCATGCTGAGCTGTGTTGTATTAACTGTCGGAGGCTCTCTCCTGGGGATCCTTCCCAGTATTGTAAAAGAATCCCTTACAAGGACAAGAATGGAGCTGGGCTATAATTTTACAAGTTTCTGCAGTCATCATGTTCTGTTTCTTTCGATCCTGTTCGTAGCTGTGAGGGGAAAGGTAAGATACCCTGAACTGGCGCTGCTTCTGCTTGCAAATTATGCAGTCTTTAAAGCTACTGATACCAGGGTGGATTTTGTCCTTGCCGTAAGCATTCTGCCGGTTCTGTATTTATTGCTGCATATCAAGCTTGAACCGTTAATGGATGGCTTTCCGGTCTTGTTCTTTGTCATGCCATTTCTGCTTGCTGTGATATCGTTTTCTGCGCATTATTTCTATAATGAGGAAAATGAGCTGTTTGCTGCTGCAAATCAGCTGCTGAACAAAAGGCTCATGTTCGGCAACCGGGCCATGAATTACTATCCCTACATGCTGTTTGGTCAGAAAACATATCACAATCTAAATGGAGAATACTTTTTTATAGATAATTATTATGTACGGACGATATTCAAGACTGGATTGATCTTCCCCCTGTTTATCTGGGGAGGCTTTTCCAAGGCAATCTACAGGTTCTGCAAACAACATGAGAGGGCGCTGCTTCTGGCGCTGTTCGCCATGCTTCTTCACGGTCTCATTGATCCGGAGCTGGGGGATATCCGATGGAATCCGTTTATCTTTTATGTAAGCAGTCTGTTTGAAAATGAGCAGAGGATGAAACTATGATTTATAAATTTGACAGAAAATACATTCATCACAGACGGATCCTGCTGTTTATTGCCCTGCACTGGATCGTGATTTTTCTGATCGCCGGCGCATGTTTTTTCTTTGCCGCTGCTAAAAATTACCGCGATACGAAGATCAAAAGAGCGGTGATGCAGGAGAAATATCCGGACGGCTATAAAACTGTGACTTATAAGGTGGATGCCCTGGAGAAATCGACGCTGCAGAATTATGTTACCCAGAAAACGAGGCTGGATAAGCAGGAAGAGTACAATAAGAAAGCCGTTTTCATGAACATAGACTATCGGAATATTCCTTATGTGACCGGAAGATTTTCCATTAAGACACCGCTTCAGAATTTTACTTATGATGAGGCAGTCACAGAATTGATCGGCTATATGAAATCGAATGATGTTATGCAGGCGATTTCAAAGATGATGAACAACAAAGGATATGATTACGGTGCGTCAAATATAAGGGAATTGGTCACCTTTGCCAAAGACGGGCAGAATCTTGTCGTTACGGTCATGACGCCGGACGCAGAAGCGTCGGAAGAGCTGTTTTCCTCAACCTTATTGTATCTTAGCAGTACGGTCGTCACAAAGGTGTCGGAGGCAAGAGGAAAATTTGTTTTGAAAAAACTCCAGTCCTATTCTTATACAGCCTCCACATTGTCTGTCAGAGATACCCAGGAAGCGTACGTGAACAGGGCAAATTCATTCTCAACTCAAGTCGCCAATATACTGGATCAGATCGAAAGCAATCCGAAACAGTATTATAAAAAGTGGGTGGATTCTGATGTGGCTCTTGGGGAGCCGGTCAGCGTAAAGGAAAAGATCGATCTTCCTGTTGTATCGAAACGGAAAGCGGTAAAGAAAGGGATCCGCGTCGGAGCGGCAGGACTTGCCGCAGCCATGATCCTGTTTGCCATTATGTTCTGGTGCAGCAATAAGATCTGGAGCATTTACGATATTACGGATTCCTTCAGCATTCCCGGATTGGGGGAGTGGAGCGCAGACCGGAAAAAGAAAGTGCATAAGCATGGAAGGTTCCTGTGGAAAGCAGACAGCACTTTAAAACGCAACTCGATCTTGTCAGATGAGGAACTGAAATTCCAGCTTGAAAGTTTTCTGCCGGATAAGACAGGGGAACTGCTGGTGATCTCGGATGCATTTTCCCGTGATTCTGCTTTTGCCGTATCCTTTTCAGAACAGTTTTCAGATATTGCGTCGGCTATTAAAGTCCTTTCTTATGATGATCTGCTGAAAGGAGACTGCAGGGATATTTTGGAGAAAGCAGAAGCCATCGTGCTTATGGAACCGGCAGGAAAGACCTCTTTCTCCAGACTGGAGAAAGGGTTGCTGAGAATATTCCATTTTCATGAGAAGATTGCCGGCGCAGTTGTCGTCTGCTGATTCCCTGTCAAATACTCTGAACAATAAAAAAGAACGGATGACTGCAGGTACCTCCCTCCTGATTTCTCGGGAAAGCGGGTAAACAATCGTCCGTTCTTTTCTTTTATCCGTTTTTCAGTTTTCCGGGCAGCCACATCAGCGCATGCCCGAGACGGTATGAATTTGACTGAAGCGTATCCTCGAGCTTTTTCTGAACTTTTTCAAGATCCTGACGGAGTCTTTGATTTTCTTCTTTCAGCCTGTTCATCTCCTGCAGCTGTATTTCAGCCTCCTTAAGGGCTTTTCCGGCCGTTTTCAGATCGCTTCCCGCTTTCGCGGCTTTTTGTTTCTGGTGAATTCTTTTGGCATTTGCTTCTGTTAATTTGATGTAGGTGTAATGAAACAGGTAAGCCATGAAATCGGCGGGAGAATCAGTTTTCAAATGTTGGAGACATTCATAATGCCAGGGATTATAAAAATCTTCCTGGGATACCTCATTGAGAGAAAGCCGCTCGATCCCTGTTTCTTTCAGATATTGTACAGACCTGAAAAATGATTCGGAGGAACTGCTTCCATTCCGCAGCATGTAAATAATATTTACCATAGCCCTGTTCAAAAAACTCTTTTTCGGGAATATATCTCGTCTGATCAATTCATCATGGATGTCGATCAGAACATTAATGGCATCCTCCGGAGCTTTTCCGGTCGAACCGACCAATGAGGATTCCTGGTTTTTCCGGTAGACCATCAGAGGCTCTTTGACAATCGTGATCGTATCAGCAATCGCGATAGCGCATTCAACAAAGAACATATCGTTCCCGTTGCGGACAGGTTGGAACTGCAGTCCGCTCTTACGTACAAAATCCCGCAGAAACAGTTTGTTCCAGGGAGCGGTATTGATAATGTTAAAGATGATATCCGATTCGGTCTTGCCGGAGAAAGGAATGGATGCGGGTTTATGCTTTTTAGAGAGATACATTCCGCCGGTTGTTTCGAAACCGATTCCATCATAATACTGATTCGCATCACAAAGACAGATGTCTGCCTGATCTTCTTCCGCCTTCCGGTACATCTTCTCCAAAGCTTCCGGATAGAAATAATCATCTGAATCCCAGAACGCCAGATATTTGCCGGAGGCATGGCTCATGCCGTTGTTCCGGGCTACACCGGCGTATAGATTCTGCTGATGAAAGATCCGGAAACGGTTGTCAGAAGCAGCATATTCTTCAAGGATGGAAGGAGAAGCGTCCGTTGAACCGTCATCCACGCAGAGGATCTCGATTTCCTGCAGTGTCTGGGCCGCAACGCTGTCAAGACACTGCCGCAGGTGTTTTTCGGCATTATAAACGGGAATGATTACTGATACTTTAATGCTGCACATAGTATTTCTCCCAAAACTTCAGCGGATCACAGGATCCGCTGGTTTGCTGCAGTGACGGAAGGCGGATTTACCTTCCTGCTTTCTGGTCACAGTAAATGCATCTGTAGACCCGGTTCTTCCGGTCCACCAGACGGAAGATATGATCGATCTCCTGCTCGGTGGAAGTGATGCATCTCGGATTTTTGCACTTCGCGACATTGACGATCTTCTCGGGAAGCTCCAGCTTCTTTTTTTCAACGGTCTTTCCGTCTTCGATAATGTTAACCGTAATATCCGGATCCAGATAGCCGAGCACATCCAGATCTACATCGATACGATCGTTGATCTTGATGATATCCTTCGTGCCGTATTTGGTGCTTTTGGCGCGGCGCATGATGGCGACTGTACAGTCCAGATCGTCCAGATGAAGGTATTCATACACCTGCATGGATTTTCCGGCTTTGATATGATCCAGAACGATTCCCTTTTCTATGGAGTCAACTTTAAGCATGTCTGTTTCCTTTCCGAATTGAATAAATAAACGTTCGCAGCGCGAAGAATATCAGAGAGAGAGCCCGAGCAGCTTCATGATAAGTGCTTTTCTTACGATCTTGCCGTATTCCGCCTGTTTGAAATACAGCGCACGGGGATCGGCATCGACTTTCACGGAGATCTCGTTGACTCTGGGAAGCGGATGCAGGATCTTCAGGGATTCCTTTGCGTGCACGAGTTTTTCGGGATCCAGGATATAGGAATCCTTCAGCCTGATATAGTCCGCTTCGTTGAAGAACCGCTCTTTCTGGACTCTTGTCATATACAGGATATCCAGTTCGGGCATGACATCCTCCATACGCTCGACTTCAGTATAATCGGCTCCCTTGGCATCCAGTACTTCGTCCTTGATATAATCAGGAATACGCAGTTCGGCGGGAGAGATCAGGATGAACCGGATGTTTTCATATCTGGAAAGCTGTTTGATCAGTGAGTGTACGGTGCGGCCGAATTTCAGATCTCCGCAGAATCCGATCGTAAGATCCGAGAGTTTTCCGGTCTCTTCCTTGATGGTAAGCAGGTCTGTCAGGGTCTGGGTAGGATGTAGATGGCCGCCGTCGCCTGCATTGATGACGGGGATATCCGCATTCATGGCTGCTACCAGCGGTGCACCTTCCTTGGGATGTCTCATGGCGATAACATCCGCATATTTCGATACTGTTCTTGCAGTATCTGCAACGCTCTCGCCCTTTGCGGTGGAACTGGAATCCGCGGTCGAAAAGCCAAGGACAGAGCCGCCGAGCTCCAGCATGGCCGCTTCAAAGCTGAGCCGTGTCCGGGTGCTGGGTTCGTAGAAAAGGGTGGCGAGCTTTTTGCCGTCAGCGACATGGGCGTATGCTTCTTTGTTCTTTATGATATCTTCTGCCAGCGTAAGGATATCATCGATTTCAGACAAGGTCAGATCAGTGGGATCGATCAGATGTTTCATGAGCACCTCCTGATGTTGTTTTAAAAATTATAAAGTCTTGCGTTTTTTTTGTAAAGGAGTTTCTTTGTGATGCAGTTTTTGAATAAATATTCATTCTCTCTTGAATTATCGGGGCATAAGTGATAAAATCGCTGATAAATATTAATGATTTGACAGGGAGGTCTTTATGGGAATAAATCTTAGCGGCAGGAGCTTTCTGAAACTTCTTGATTTTACGCCGGAGGAAATGAGATATCTGCTGGATCTTTCGGCAGATTTTAAGAGGATGAAGCGCTGCGGCACACCGCACAGATATCTGGAGGGGAAGAATATCGTTCTCCTGTTTGAAAAAACATCCACCAGAACCCGCTGTGCATTCGAAGTGGCCGGTATGGATCTGGGAATGGGCGTCACTTATCTGGATCCCGGCAGTTCACAGATGGGAAAGAAGGAGAGCATTTCCGATACTGCAAAAGTACTGGGACGTATGTATGACGGCATCGAATTTCGCGGCTTTTCCCAGGAACATGTGGAAGAACTCGCAAAGAGCTCCGGCGTACCTGTCTGGAACGGCCTTACCGACAGTTTTCATCCGACACAGATCCTGGCTGATCTGCTGACAATTGAAGAAAAATTCGGCGGATTAAAGGGCGTCCGGTTTACTTTCATGGGGGATGCCAGGAACAATATGGGAAATTCTCTGATGGTCGGCTGTGCGAAGATGGGGCTTCATTTTACGGCCTGTGCACCGGCAGAACTCTTCCCTGATGAAAAGCTGGTGGAAGAGTGCCGCAGGATCGCAAAGAAGACCGGAGGAAGCATCCGGCTGACGGACGATGTCGCGGTAGGCGCGGGCGGCGCAGATGTCATCTATACGGACGTATGGGTTTCTCTCGGTGAGCCGGATGATGTATGGGAGCAGAGGATCTCTCTGCTGAAGCGCTATCAGGTGAACAGAAAGGTGATGAACTTTGCTGCGCCCGGTGCGCTCTTCATGCACTGCCTGCCTTCTTTCCACGATCTGAATACAACGATCGGACAATCCATCAGTGAACGGTTTGGTATCGATGAAATGGAAGTGACGGATGAGGTATTCAATTCCAAAGCATCCGTTGTCTTTGATGAAGCTGAGAACCGCATGCATACCATTAAAGCGGTGATGTATGCCACGCTGAAATGAGGATGAAAAGATGGGGGAAGGACGTCAGGGAATCAATGAACGGCGTGAAGTGATTCTCGGGATCATTGCAGAGGAAGCAGTCTACACACAGACGGAACTGATGCAGCTGCTGAAGACGCGGGGGTTTGCTGTTACGCAGGCTACTGTATCGAGAGATATCAGAGAACTCAAACTGGTCAAAAAACCGGATGCCGACGGCAGATCCGTATATTCGGTACCGGAAGTGCGGAATCCGGAAACCGTGACCGGATACGGCAGTGCATTCCCTTCCTTCGGAAACGCTGTGCTTTCCGTCAGCAGCGCCGGAAACATGGTAGTCATAAAGACCGGCGCAGGCATGGCGCAGGCAGTTTGTGCAGCATTGGACCGGACAAAGTGGGATGGTATTCTCGGCACCATAGCGGGAGAGGATACGATCTTTGCTGTTGCCATGACCGAAGAACAGGCGAAAATGACAGCGGAACGTTTAAAGGATTTCTGGAAATAAAACAGGTATTCTGAGCATACGGTGCAACGGAAAGCAAAACCGCTTTCACAGGCTGAAAAAAGGACTCTGAATGGCAGTATAAGACCGCCGCTCAGAGTCCTCTTTTTTGCTTCCGCCGGATTATTTTATGTCAAGTGCATTATAAAGCATGTCCATAATTTCGCTGCCGGCACTTTTTTGAATGATCTCATAGACCGGTCCTGCATCTTCCCGCATTTTTGCATAATCTGTTTCCGTAAGATCAATCATTTGAAGACCTGCATCGGCAAGGGCCTGGAGATTTTCTTCGTTCTTCTGCCTGCATGTTTCATAGGTATAACCATCCAGTTCCGTTTCCCAGAGCCAGTCGATCAGGGCCTGATAATCCTTCGGCAGGCTGTCGTAAAAATCCTGATTCATGTATACGCCGGCCCAGGTTAAAACATGGTTTGTCCGAATGACATAGTTCAGCTGCTCCAAAAAGGTCGCGTTAACGATGGATTCATAGGGGGATTCCAGCGCATCCAGTGTCCCTTCCTGCAGAGCGGTGCTGATGTTTGCATAGGCGGTAGGCGTAGAGATGCATCCCCAGTCTTTCCAGTATTCCGTCGTCAAAGGACTTTCTGAGAAGCGGATCTTCAGCTGGAGATCTTTCAGTGCTTCATAATTTGCGGCTTTTTTACTGGAGAATGTCTCCCGGAATCCGGCGGGGACAAAAGACAGGACTTTGATATCGTTTTTCTGTTCGATAATGTTTTCCGTGTACTGACGGAGTTCCGTACCGCGTCCGAACAGCTGGTAAGCCTGTTCTATGTCTGTCATAAGACAGGGAGCATCAAAATACGCAAGCCGTTCATCGATGAAGTTCCCGGCAGTGCCGGTCACCATCTGAATGGTTCCGTCACGAACGCCCTGGATATTTTCAGCGGCAGATCCCATCTGACCGCCGGAATATACTGTTACAGTGATCCTGTCTTCCGACAGTTCCTCGATTCTCTCTTTGAACATCAGTGCAGCTTGATTGATTGCTGAAGACTCCGGTGAATTGTGGCACCAGATAATATTCACCTGATCGGTACTGGTCAGCACAGGGGCTTCTCCGTCAGCGGCGGGGGATGCGGTTTCCGCTTCCGCTGTCTCTGTCTCTTCCGGAACTGCTTCGGTCTCCTCTGCAGAAGCCTGTTCGGTCTCTTCTCCGGCTTGCGTCTCTGCAGAAACAGCTTCCGTCTCCCCGGCCGAAGAGGAACTTCCGCCGCAGGCGGTCATGGAAGCAGCCAGTACAAGTGCAAGTATCACTGCAGCGAATCTTTTCATGGTCAATCTCCTATCTGAAGAAGTTTATACCCAGATTGTATATCAACTGTCCGCATCTGTCAAAATTTCATTGAAAAAAGAGAACACCCGGAGGTGTTCCCTTTTTCAGTCATAGTTTCAGCTGCCATCCTCTTTTCATGATTACATCAGCAGTCCGCCGATCTGCATGAACAGAGGAGCGAAAACGAGAGATACAACAGTCATCAGCTTGATGAGGATGTTGATGGAAGGTCCCGAAGTATCCTTGAAAGGATCGCCGACGGTATCGCCGACAACAGCGGCTTTGTGGGCGTCAGAACCCTTTCCGCCGTGATTTCCTTCCTCAATGAACTTCTTCGCATTGTCCCAGGCGCCGCCGGCGTTGCTCATGAAGATGGCGAGCATAACGCCTGTTACAAGTGCTCCGGCAAGCAGTCCGCCGAGGGCAGCCGGTCCGAGAAGGATGCCGACCGCTACGGGAACGATAACAGCCATCAGGCCGGGCACGAGCATCTCATGAAGTGCAGCCTGTGTGGAAATGGAAACGCACTTGGTGTAATCGGGTTTGCCGGTACCTTCCATGATGCCGGGGATGGTACGGAACTGACGGCGTACTTCCTCGATCATCTTATAGGCAGCCTTGGAAACGGAATCCATCGTCATGGCGGAGAATACGAAAGGAAGCATGCCGCCGATCAGGAGACCGATGGTAACATTGGAATCCAGGATGTTGATGCCTGCTTCGCTGATGCCGACAGCCTGTGCATAGGATACGAACAGCGCCAGCGCGGTCAGAGCAGCGGATCCGATCGCGAATCCCTTACCCATGGCAGCGGTGGTATTTCCGACAGCATCGAGCTTATCCGTGATCTCACGGACGGATTCATCCAGACCGGACATTTCGGCGATGCCGCCGGCATTGTCAGCGATCGGGCCGTAAGCATCGACCGCAACGGTGATTCCCGTGGTGGAAAGCATTCCGACAGCGGCAAGGGCAATTCCGTACAGACCAGCGGTCTTGAAGGAAATGAAGATGCCGAGGCAGATAAGCAGAAGCGGTACGCAGGTGGACATCATGCCGACAGCGATACCGGAAATGATCGTGGTCGCGGAACCGGTCTCGGACTGTTCGGCGATCTTCTTGACATACTTGTAATCTCCGGAAGTATAGATCTCTGTGATCTTACCGATAATAAGACCGACGATCAGGCCTGCGATCACCGCGACACCCTGATTGATGCCGCCGAAGGTCTGCATGGAGAATACCAGCGCCAGGATCGCGACAACAACAGCGGAAGCATAGGAGCCCATGGTCAGAGCAGCCTGCGGGTTGGCGTTCTCACCGCCTCTTACAAAGAAGGTTCCGATCACGGAAGCGATGATGCCGACAGCGGCCAGGAGAAGCGGGAAAATCGCAGCCTGTCCGGCAATACCGGCCTGAACGAAGGCGGCGGAAGTGGCGCCAAGCGTGACCGCGGAAACGACGGATCCGACATAGGATTCGAACAGGTCAGCACCCATACCGGCAACGTCGCCGACGTTGTCACCGACGTTATCGGCGATAACTGCGGGATTACGGGGATCATCTTCAGGAATGCCGGCTTCGACTTTTCCGACCAGGTCAGCGCCGACATCGGCAGCCTTTGTATAGATGCCGCCGCCGACACGGGCGAACAGGGCAATGGAAGAAGCGCCGAGCGAGAAGCCGAAGAGGATCTCATAATTGCCTGTGATCAGGTAGATGAGCGAGCATCCGAGCAGGCCGAGTCCGACAACGCACATGCCCATGACAGAGCCGCCGGAGAAGGCTACCGAAAGAGCCTTGTTCATTCCGGATTCCCTGGCTGCGTTGGCTGTGCGGACGTTCGCCTTAACAGCGACGGTCATGCCTGCATAGCCTGCTGCTACGGAGAACAGCGCACCGATCAGGAAGCAGATGGCTGTCATCCAGTTTCCGATTCCCAATCCGATAAGAACGAAGAGTACTACGATGAAGATCACGAGGATCCGGTACTCCGAGAAAAGGAACGCATGGGCGCCTTCACTGATGGCGGATGCGATTTCCTTCATTCTGTCTGTGCCTTCGGACTGTCCGTTTACAAAGTTTGCTTTGTAAAGCGCGAACAGCAGCGCGATGACTGCGCAGACAGGTGCTGCATAGATAAGATTCTGCATAACTGATACACCTTTCTCTATATTTTGAGGTGCTCTGCCGGAGGCAGAAATACCCCGTATCATACCTTATAGAATACAACAATTGGCATTTCATAGCAAGCTTTTTGATTTATTATTTGTCTGATTTGAATTCATTTATTAAGAAACAGCGAAGGAAACATATGTTTGATTCTTTTTTGCCAAATCATAAATATCGTGCTATAATACATCAAATGCGGACCGGGAAAGGCCTGCGCGGAGGAATCAGTTTGACAAAAACAAAGAACAGGACAAAAAAAGCGGACGCCCAGAAGAAGACTGCGTCGGCAAAAAAGAAAAAACAGCAGAGGGGAAAGACATCCGGCACATCATCGGCAAGGCCGGTGCTTTATACGGATGTCGTTCTTCTGCTGTTCATAACGCTCTGTGTTCTGCTGCTGCTGGGAGATCTTGAACTGGCCGGGAGCGCAGGCAAGGGACTCCGGAATATACAGATGGGGCTTTTCGGGACCTGCGGATATGTATTCCCGTTTTTCCTGCTGTGGTCGGCAATTCTGATCCACATTAATTATAAGGAAAAACCGGGCCTTACGATCCTGAAAGTCCTGTCGGCTTTCATTGTGCTTATTTCTGCCTGCGGGATCCTGGAACTGATAAGCGGAAACAGCAGCCAGGTGACGATGACCCTGAAGGATTATTACGTTTATGGCGGAGACGGACTTGGCGGAGGCTTTTTCGGCGGATTCTTTTATACAATGCTGTATCCGCTGATCGGCATTCCCGGGACTTATCTGGTGCTGATCGTTCTGCTGCTGATCGGGCTGGAATTTGCCAGAGGGCGTTCGCTGATCAAACCGATCAGGGAACGCGGACTGGAGATGTATGAAGAAGCACAGTCCGAACGGGAAGTCAGAAAAGAGATCAGGGCCCTGAAGCGGGAAGAGGAGGAACTGCAGCGAAAAGAACGGCTGAAAGAGATCGAATCAAAACGGGCAGAACTCCATGTAAAGAGCCTGGCCTTCGGGGAAGAGACAAAGCTGGAAGAGGATGAGATCACCGAACAGCGCATCCCCGAGCCGAAGATTGCCGGCGGGAAGAAAAAACAGCAGAGCATACCTGTGTCCGGACCGGCGGACAGAACGGAAAAACACGGGATCGATCCCAGAGACCTGCCGAAGAGGGACAAGAGAACGCTTGCGGAACTGGAATCGCTGGACCGGAAAGCAGAGCCGGAAGCGGAGCTCACAGGGTTTGCCGGCAGGCCGCTGTTCACGGATATAACGGAGCGTGAAACACCCGCAGGGAGCAGCTTCGGAAGGAAATCCGGGACTGTACAGACGCCGGCAGCCGCGCCTGCGGAAAAAGAGATCCAGGCTCCTGTATTCACAGAGGAACCGGAAGTGAAATTCGAACCGGTCATTCATATGCCTGCGCCTGCCCATCCGGCTGAAGAGGAACCGGATCTTGAAGACAGCATGGCTGCGTATGATGATTTTGCGGCGGCACCTGTTCCGACAAAAGAAGATATCGAAAAAGCCGGAGCGAACAGAGAAGAACCGGAGCCTCCGGCTGCTAAGAATACCGGCAGGCCGACAGCTCATGTGTCCTCCAACAGCCATGCCGGAAGAACAGGCAGCACCGGAACCCGCAGCGGTTCGGCGAACAGCGGTGATATCTGGCGGAAAGGGGAAGCCAGGGACGGCAATTCCGGTGTGACATTTACGGCACCGGTAAAGCCGGCAGAGCCTGAGAAGCCGGTCGTGAAGAGAGAATATGTCTTCCCGCCGCTCAGCCTTCTGAAATCTGCGGACCAGTCTGCGGACATTTCGGCGGATTCGCTGAAGGCTACGGCACTGAAACTGCAGCAGACACTGCGGGACTTCGGTGTAGGCGTGACGGTCACCGACATCAGCTGCGGCCCTTCGATCACACGGTATGAACTGCAGCCCGACCAGGGCGTCAAAGTCAGCCGGATCACTTCGCTGGCAGATGACATCAAGCTGAATCTGGCCGCCTCGGATATCAGGATCGAAGCGCCGATCCCCGGAAAAGCCGCGGTCGGCATAGAAGTCCCGAATAAGACAAAACAGATGGTCCGTTTCAGGGAACTGCTGGAATCTCCGGAATTCAAAAAATCGGCTTCCCGGATCACTTTCGGTGTCGGCAAAGGAATCTCCGGCGATATTATTGTGACGGACCTTGCAAAGATGCCGCATCTGCTGATCGCCGGCGCGACCGGATCGGGAAAATCCGTCTGCATCAATACGCTGATCATGAGCATCCTTTACAAAGCACATCCGGATGATGTAAAATTCATCATGGTCGATCCCAAGATGGTCGAATTATCCGTTTACAACGGGATCCCGCATCTGCTGATCCCTGTCGTGACGGACGCCAAGATGGCTGCCGGGGCGCTCAACTGGGCTGTGGCGGAGATGACAGACCGCTATCAGAAGTTCGCCGATTACGGCGTGCGGGATATTAAAGGCTACAATAAAAAAGCGATGGAAGAAGAGGATCCGGATCATCCGAAGCTGCCGCAGATCGTGATCGTCGTGGACGAAATGGCGGATCTGATGATGGTCGCGGCGAAAGAAGTCGAGGACGCCATCTGCCGTCTGGCGGCGCTCGCAAGAGCGGCCGGCATTCATCTGGTGCTCGCCACCCAGAGACCTTCGGCAGATGTCATTACCGGCCTGATCAAGACAAATGTACAGTCCAGGATCGCGCTGTCGGTGCAGTCGTCGATCGACTCCAGGATCATTCTTGACCAGAGCGGCGCCGAAACGCTTCTCGGGAACGGAGACATGCTTTTCTATCCCTCCAGCTATCCGAAGCCTGTCAGAGTGCAGGGCGCTTTCCTCTCGGATGAGGAGATCGCGGAGGTCATTCAATTCCTCCAGGATCAGACGGATGATACGCCTGTCTCCAATAAGGCGATTGAACAGCATATGGCCGCCACGGCCAAGGATGCGGGAACGGTAGGCGCCGGTGAGCGGGATGAACTGTTCGCGCAGGCGGGCCGGTTCATTATTGAAAAGGAAAAGGCTTCGATCGGAAATCTGCAGCGCGCGTTCCGGATCGGTTTCAACCGCGCGGCAAGGATCATGGATCAGCTGGCGGATTACGGCGTTGTCAGTGAGGATAACGGGACCAAAGCGAGAGAGATCCTGATGAGCATGGAACAATTCGGGGCACTTCTCGAAGAACTGGGTGAATCATAATCAAAGGGGGATTATACAATGATCAGAACAGCAATTGCGGGGTACGGGAACCTCGGCAAAGGTGTGGAAGCAGCGATCGCAAGAGCGGATGACATGGAGCTCGTCTGTGTATTTACAAGGCGTGATCCGGAATCGGTAAAGCCCGCAGGGGACGTGCCGGTGGTCTCCATGAGCGAAATGGCCGCATGGAAGGATAAAGTGGATGTCGTCATTCTCTGCGGAGGAAGCGCGACCGATCTGCCGCACCAGACGCCGGAAGTTGCTTCGGTCTTCAATGTGATCGACAGCTTCGATACGCATGCGAACATCCCGGAACATTTCAAAAATGTCGATGAGGCAGCGAAAGCTGCCGGCACGGCAGCAATCATTTCCTGCGGATGGGATCCGGGCCTGTTCTCCGTCAACAGGGTGTATGCGGAGTCGATCCTTCCCTGCGGGAACACCTATACTTTCTGGGGCAAGGGCGTAAGCCAGGGCCATTCCGACGCGATCAGAAGGATCCCCGGCGTGAAGAGAGGCATCCAGTACACGATTCCCGTTCCGGAAGCGCTTGATGCCGTCAGAGAGGGAAAGAATCCGCAGCTTACGACACGGCAGAAGCATACAAGAGAATGCTTTGTTGTCCCGGAGCACGGCGCTGACAAAGAAGCCATCACCGAAGCGATCGTCACAATGAAGAATTATTTCGACGAGTACGATACCACCGTACATTTCATCTCCGATGAAGAGTTCGTAAGAGACCATTCAACGCTTCCGCACGGCGGTTTCGTAATGAGGAGCGGAATTACCGGAAAGGCAACAAAGCAGCACATTGAGTATTCGCTGAATCTGGGTTCCAACCCTGAGTTTACAGCGAGTGTCCTGGTCGCTTATGCACGAGCGCTTAAAAGACTGTATGATGAAGGAAAGACCGGTGCAATGACAGTATTTGATATTGCGCCCGCTTATCTGTCACCGCTGTCTGCCGAAGAACTCCGGAGCCATCTGCTGTAAGAAAACGATTTTGACCGGGCGGAGAACCCGCCCGGGCTTTTTTACAATATGCCCTGCAGGAAAGTCTGCGGGAGATTCGAGGATAGTATGAAGAAACTTTCTGAATTATTGGAAAAAATCGAGTATACACATGTTTCCGGACCTGCGGATGCGGATATATCCGCTATTGTCTATGATTCCAGAAAAGACTGTACAGATGCGCTGTTTATCTGCATCAGCGGAACAACAGTCGATGCGCATAAGTTTATTCCGCAGGTCATAGAAAAGGGCGCTGCGGCGATCGTAGTCGAAAAGGAAGTGCCGGAATATGAAAATGTATCGGTCATCCGGGTGCCGTCTGCCAGGAAGGCGCTTTCCATGATCTCAGCGGCTTTCTTCGATTATCCTACGGAAAAAATGGTCACCATCGGCTATACCGGAACAAAAGGGAAGACCACCAGCACCTATATGCTCAAGACGATGCTCGAAGCTGCCGGGAAGAAGGTCGGCCTGATCGGGACGAACGGCGCTGTGATCGGGAGGGAGCATTTTGAAACAAAAAATACCACGCCCGAATCCTATGAACTGCAGCGGTATTTCCATGAGATGGCAGAGCAGGGCTGCGACGCGGCGATCATGGAAGTATCCTCCCAGGGACTGATGATGGACCGTGTGGCAGGGATCACCTTCGATTACGGCGTTTTTACCAATCTGTCGCCTGATCATATCGGAAAGAATGAGCACGCGTCCTTCGAGGAATACAGATACTGGAAGGGAACGCTGTTCAAACAGTGCAGGATCGGTATTGTGAATGCGGATGATCCGGAGACAGAAGCGCTCCTTGACGGACACACCTGTAAGATCTGTACTTACGGGATCCGGGAGGAGGACTATACTGCTTCAGCCATCCGTCCGGAGAAAAACGGTCCGTTCATGGGCGCAGCGTTTGAACTGAGCGGAAAAGCGCAGGCGCATGTGAAAGTCGGGATCCCGGGCGTCTTCAATGTGTACAACGCGCTGTCAGCACTGGCGGTGACGGCTGAAATGGGACTCCTGAATGAAAGAACGCTTGACGCACTGAAAGAGATCCGTGTAAACGGCAGAATGGAACTGGTCTGGTCTTCAGATGCGTTCAGCGTGATCGTGGATTATGCACACAACGGCGTCAGCACAAGGAGCCTGCTGAAGACGCTCAGGGAGTACGAACCCGGAAGGATCGTCACGGTATTCGGCTGCGGCGGAAACAGGGATCCCCACCGGAGATACGAAATGGGCGCCGCTGCCGGGGAATTATCGGATCTCAGCATTATTACGGCAGATAATTCCAGAAATGAAGCAGTGGAGAATATCATGGCCGATATTCATATCGGCCTCGATCCGACAGGGGGAAAGAGCATCGATATTCCGGACAGGCGGGAAGCCATCGCCTATGCGATCCGGAATGCGCAGCATGGTGATGTGATCGCCATTATCGGCAAAGGACATGAGACCTATCAGGAGGTAAACGGTGTGCGGACGCACTTCTCCGACAGGGAAGAAGCGGAAGCGGTCATAAAAGAACTTCATAAGTAAAATCTGATCCGGATAAATTATCCGGATTTTTTATTAAAACATCTTAACACTTTTCAATGAACTGAAAAAATGTAACAATTTGAGCCGATTAAGAAGGAAAACAATTTCAGATCCATAATTTTATTATATATAAAAAAAGTTTACTGAAAGACAAAAAGTGTATTCCACAAAAGAGTGTATTTATGTTAATATAATTAAAGTGCAGAATCTAACTATATTCTGCATCCTATCACAGCAAAGCAGTATTTATAAAGGGGGTCTGTATGAAGACATACGGCATCGAAAAGCTGGGTATAATCGGAGCAAAGGCAGTTTATCGTAATCTCTCACCCGCTGAACTTACGGAAGCCGCTATAAGAAGAGGAGAAGGAATGCTGAGCACCTCTGGTGCTTTGGTCGTTACGACCGGAAAATATACCGGAAGAAGCCCGAAAGACAAATTTATCGTCGACACGCCCGGCGTGCATAATGATATTGCCTGGGGCAATGTGAACCGTCCCATCTCCAGAGAAAAGTTCAATGCAATCAAAGGAAAGATCACTGCTTATCTGCAGAACCGCGAAGTGTTCATCTTTGACGGTATGGCAGGCGCTGATCCCAAGTACCAGAAAAAATTCCGTATCATCACCGAGCTTGCAAGCCAGAGCCTTTTCATGCATCAGCTCCTTCTGCGTCCTACCGAGGAAGAACTTGAGAATTACGGCCATGCAGATTTCACCCTGATCTCTGCACCGGGATTCAAGTGCAGTCCGAAGATCGACGGCACACATTCCGAAGCGGCGATTATGATCGACTATGAAGCCCATATGATCGTTATTGCCGGAACACAGTACTCCGGAGAGCTGAAGAAGAGCGTGTTCTCCACGATGAACTATGTTCTTCCGAAGGAATTCAATGTGCTTCCCATGCACTGCTCTGCCAACATGGATCCGGATACAAAGGAATCCGCTGTATTCTTCGGCCTGTCCGGAACAGGAAAGACGACTCTGTCCGCCGATCCCGACCGTCTTCTGATCGGTGACGATGAGCACGGCTGGTCTGCCGACGGCATCTTCAATATCGAAGGCGGCTGCTACGCAAAATGTATCGGTCTGGACCGCGACGAAGAGCCTGAGATCTATGATGCCATCCGTTTCGGCACACTGCTGGAAAATGTTGTGATAGACAAGAATACCAGAGAACTGGATTTTGAAGACGGTTCTCTTACCGAGAATACCCGTGCGGGTTATCCGGTAGAGTACATCCCCGGCATCGCAAAGCCTGCCATGGGCGGTATCCCGAAGGTCGTGATCTTCCTGACTGCCGATGCTTACGGCGTGCTTCCGCCTATCTCCAGACTGGACAGAAATGAAGCCATGTATCACTTCGTGACCGGCTTTACTTCAAAGCTTGCCGGTACGGAGCGCGGCATCAAGGAGCCTGTGCCTACGTTCTCCACCCTGTTCGGAGAGCCCTTCATGCCGATGGATCCCAGTCATTACGCAGAGATGCTTGGTGAGAGGATCGACGCCCATGATACGAAGGTCTACCTGATCAATACCGGCTGGTCCGGCGGATCGTTCGGCGTAGGAAAGAGAATCAACCTTCATTATACCAGAGCGATGGTCACGGCTGCGCTGGAAGGGCTTCTTGATGATGTCAATTATGATTATCATGAAGTATTCAAACTCCATATGCCTCACGAGGTACCCGGTGTTCCTTCAGAGATCCTGAATCCCAGAAGGACATGGGCTGACAAGGACGCATACGACAAGACAGCAAATATGCTGGCAGGCCTGTTCCAGAAGAACTTCGCCGAGAAGTATCCGAACATGCCGAAGGAGATCGTAAATGCCGGCCCTGCGCCGATCGAGAAATAAGACTTAAAAATGCAAAAGGGATGACGGTCACCGTCATCCCTTATTCTTTACCCTCGTGTAAGTGCAGAAACAGTAGGAAAGATCTTCCATGATCACATCTTCGCCCCGCTCCGTCAGTTCCCATGCCGGATCCGCATCCAGATCGGGAAAGAACACGTCTGCCGGCCTTTCCGCATGCACCTTTGTAATGTAGGCCTTGTCACAGTATGGCAGGAACTGTTCATAGATCATTCCGCCCCCGATCACCCAGACGTCATCCGGCGCAAGCTGACCGGCCTCTGCAAGGACGTCCTGAACGCTGTGATATACTTCCACGCCCTCAGCACTGTAGAACGGGTTGTTTGTCAGCAGCAGGTGTCTCCTTCCTTTCAACGGTTTTCCGCCCGGGAAGGACTCCAGATTCTTTCGCCCGAGGATCACGGTCTTTCCCTTCGTCATCTGACGGAAAAATTTCATATCTTCCGGAATGTGAAAAATGAGATCATTATCCGATCCGATTCCCCAGTTCTCCGATACTGCAGCAATAATATTCATGGCTTCCTCTCTTTTAAGTACAATTCTTTTATCCCTGTCAGTTTAACACAGACGGCTGCAAATCGGAAGAATAAGTTTTATTGACACGGAACGAGAAATAAAGGTATACTGTATTAGTCTATGCAAAAATGAGAGCATGAGAGGAGATTTGATGGAGACGTTATACAGACAGCGTTTTCAGAAAGGTCGGAAAGGAATATTCAGCATCATATTCAGCCGGAAGGTGATCATGATCCTTCTGGTCCTTCTGCAGGTGTCGGCACTGTGGGTTCTCTTTGCCTGGCTCTCACAGTTCGTTCTCTATGTATATGGTGCATTCCTGGTCATTCAGCTTGCCCTTGTCATTTTTATAATGAACAGACGCGGCAGCGACGCTGCGTTCAAGATGTCCTGGATGGCGCTGATCATGACGCTTCCTGTGGTCGGCGTGCTTTTCTATCTCTTTGTGGAAAGCCAGACCGGCAGCAGGCGGATCCAGAAAAGGCTCAGGAACAATATCGCAGAGACAAAAGACTATCTGACACAGAATCCGTCTGTTATCCGGGAAATGAATGAGGAGGAACCGCACAGCATCGGTCTTGCGCTGTATATGGACCGGTTCGGCGGATACCCGGCTTATACAAATACGGATCTGAAGTATTATCCGCTGGGAGATGATTTCTTCCCGGATCTGCTTGAGAAACTGGAGGAAGCAGAATCCTTCATTTTCATGGAGTTCTTTATCCTGGACCGGGGAGAGATGCTCGAAGCCGTGCTGGATATCCTCAGGAGAAAGGCGAAAGACGGTGTTGATGTCAGGATCATGTATGACGGAACATGCTCGCTCAGCCTGCTTCCGTTCAACTACCCCGAAAGACTGAAGGCGTACGGCATATCCTGCAGGGTCTTTTCCCAGGTGATCCCGATGTTCTCGACTTATCAGAACAACAGAGATCACCGGAAGATCGTTGTCATCGACGGCAAGACCGGTTTTACCGGCGGCGTGAATCTGGCAGATGAGTATATCAACAGGAAGGAACGGTTCGGTCACTGGAAAGACAGCGCAGTGATGCTGAAAGGAGATGCTGTCAAGAGCCTTACAGTCATGTTCCTGCAGATGTGGCATGACAGGACCGAACAGGAAAACTACAGTAAATATATCATGCCTCCCGTGCCTGCGGGAGACAGGCAGGGCGGGTTCGTGATGCCGTATGCGGACAGCCCTCTTGACGATGAACCTGTCGGAGCGTATGTGTATCTGGACATCATCAATCATGCGGAAAAATATCTGCATATCTTTTCTCCGTACCTGGTGCTTCCCGACGAGATGATGAGCGCACTGAAGTTCGCATCCAAAAGAGGCGTGGATGTGAAGCTCATCGTGCCGCATATTCCGGATAAAAAATATACCTATCTCCTAGCCCGGATCTCTTATGAAGAGCTGATCCCGGCAGGAGTGAGGATCTTTGAATATGAACCCGGGTTCATCCATTCCAAATGCTTTGTTTCCGATGACAGATGCTGTACGGTCGGAACAGTCAATATGGATTTCCGGAGCCTGTATCTGCATTTTGAATGCGGTGTTTATGCGTCAGCCCATCCTATGGTCGCTGATGTGGAAACCGATTTTCAGGAGACGCTTCGGAAATGTACGGAAATCACTGAAGAAGATGTAAACACTTATCCGTTCATAAAGAGAATGACCGGATATATCCTGCGGGTGGTTGCTCCGCAGATGTAGGAGGAAACATGAAGAAAGTAGTCAAATTCGGCGGCAGTTCACTTGCAAGCGCGGAACAGTTCAGGAAGGCGGCTGACATAGTCAGATCGGATATTTCCAGAAGATACGTTGTTCCTTCTGCGCCGGGAAAGAGGGATCCCAAGGACACCAAGGTAACGGATCTGCTCTACCGGTGCTATGATCTTGCGGAAGCGGGCAGAAACTATCACGAAGAGCTTTTCAGGATCAGGGGCAGATATGATGAGATCATCCGCGGACTCGGAATGGATCTTGATCTGACGGAAGAATTTGCCGAGATCGAGCGCAAGATCGATGCCCGCGCCGGACGTGCGTATGCCGCTTCCAGAGGAGAGTACCTGAACGGAAAGATCATGGCGGCCTATCTGGGATTCACTTTTGTGGATGCCGCCAAAGTCATTTATTTTAATGAAGACGGTGAATTCGATCCCGAGCTCACCGACAAAGTGCTGGCGGAAAAACTTGCCGGCATTGAAAAAGCAGTCGTTCCGGGCTTTTACGGCGCGGATCCGGAAGGCCGGATCTGTACGTTTTCAAGAGGCGGCTCCGATATAACCGGTTCTATTGTTGCCAGGGCCATCAAGGCTTCTCTGTATGAGAACTGGACGGATGTTTCCGGATTCCTGCTCACGGATCCTCATATCGTAAAGGATCCGGTGATCATCAATATCATTACTTATAAAGAGCTCAGAGAGCTTTCCTACATGGGCGCGGGCGTACTGCATGATGAAGCGATCTTCCCTGTGCGCAAAGCCGGTATCCCGATCAATATCAGGAATACGAACGATCCGGACGCACCGGGCACCATGATCGTCAAGACGACCGGGGCGAAATCCAGATATACCATCACCGGTATTGCCGGCAGAAAAGGATTTGTCGCGGTAAACGTGGAAAAGGACCGCATGAATTCCGAGATCGGATTTGGCAGGAAGGTGCTGGAGGCGTTTGAAAAATATGGTATTTCTTTTGAACATATGCCTTCCGGAATCGATACGCTGAGCGTATTTGTGGAACAGGAAGCGTTTGAGCCCAAGGAGCAGGCTGTACTGGCGGCGATCAACAGGATGGCAGCGCCGGATGTAATTACCATCGATACGGATCTTGCGCTGATCGCGGTCGTAGGACGTTCTATGAAGGACGCCAGAGGAACAGCCGGAAGGGTATTCGCATCGCTTGCCCATGCACGGATCAATGTCAGGATGATCGACCAGGGGTCTGACGAGGAGAATATCATTATCGGCGTCAAGAATGATGATTTTGAAGCCGCGATCAGGGCGATCTATTCCATCTTTGTGGATACACGCATTTAATCCGGAGCAGAATACAATCTCTGCTCTGCTGCAATATATACAGGGGAGGAAGTACAGCAAATGGAGAAATATTGTTTTGGCGTTGACGTTGGGGGAACAACGGTCAAAATCGGTCTTTTTCGGGACGATTTGCAGATGGTCAGCAAATGGGAGATCCCGACCAGGACGGAAGAGAACGGAAGAAATATCATCCCTGATATCGCGGATTCGATCAAACAGGAGATGAAGGATAAGGAACTGAAACCGGAAAATGTGCTCGGCATCGGCATCGGCATCCCCGGACCGGTACTGGAGGAGTCTGTCGTCAACAACTGCGTCAACCTCGGCTGGGGCGTGGTAAACGTCAAGAAGGAGCTGTCTTCCCAGCTGTATTATCTTCCGGTAAAGGCCGGAAATGATGCGAATGTGGCTGCTCTCGGAGAAGCTGTTGCAGGTGCCGGAGAAGGAAGAAGGAATGTTGTCATGCTGACGCTGGGAACCGGCCTGGGCGGCGGCGTCATTATCGACGGAAACATTCATGCGGGAGCGCATGGCGCTGCCGGTGAATTCGGACATATGCCTATGTTTGATAAAGCAGTCGATTACTGCGGATGCGGAAAGAGAGGCTGTGCTGAACAGATCGCCGGCGCAAAAGGGATGATCTCCTATACCAGGCATCTGATCGCAGGCGGAGAGTCGCGCTCCGGATTATCTTTCCTGAGGGAATTCACCGCAAGAGATATCTTCGATTTTGCAAAAGACGGAGACGAACTTGCCAATACTGTCGTGAATGAGATGGTCGAAACACTGGGAAAAACGCTTTCTGTTCTCGGCGCCGCTTTTGATCCGGAAGTGTTCATTATCGGCGGAGGCATGAGCCGTGCCGGAGAGTGGCTGCTGGAAAAAATAAGGGCCTCCTATGAGGAAAAAGCGTTTCATGCAGTAAAGAATACCGAAATCATTGGCGCAACGCTGGGAAATGATGCCGGAATGACAGGGGCTGCTGCGCTGATCATTAAGGGATTATCATAAGAAAGAAAAGAAACAGTGGAATAAAATATAAAAATAATATTCTAAATTGCTAGAATTCGTCATATAAACTATAATCTTGTTGGAAAGTCGGGGGGAAAAATACATATAGCTGGAGGTTGCTATGAATTTTACCGATTTATCCGATCGCGAGCTAATGGTTATGAAATGTCTTTGGGAGTCGGATTCTCCGATGACAGTCGGAGAACTGATCATCAGTATAGAAGAAGCGTATAACATTGTTTACAAGGAAACGACGGTTTATACATTTCTGAAGAGACTGAAAGACAAAAAATATGTAAGCTCTTATAAAAAGGGAACTTCCCGTTTCTCTCCGTGTGTGGGCGAGACAGAGTTTCTTGAAGATTACGCCGCAAGAATGGCGGATTTCTGGAGTGCAGGAGCTTCAAAGACATTTTTGGCTGCTTACGGACGTTATATGGAACAGTCGGAGCGGGGCTGATCTGCCGTAAGACGGAAATAAATTAGCGAAAAAGAATGTGCAGGATGACCTGCACATTCTTTTTTATGGGAGAGAAAAGAGGAGAGCAGGACTGGGTGAGAGCGGAGAAAGCTGAGAGCGGAAAAAAGCTGAGAGCGGAACATGCTGAGAGCGGAACATGCTGAGAGCGGAAAAAGCTGAGAGCAGTTGTTCGAACAAAAATCAGAGATTTTTGTTCTCAACACGGCTGTCGCCGTATATAATGAAAAAGGAAAACCGGGATTCAAGTAAACTTGTCTCCCGGCCTTCCTTTTTCATTATGCACTGCTCTCAGCTAACGCGATCATTCTTTCTCCGGAATCAGTCCCGATCTGTAGCACTCCAGGAGGGCCTTGAGATCTTTCAGCTGCATCCGGATCCTGGTCCCGTGCTCCGTATCCCTGACCGATTTGCGTTTGCGGACACCTTCCACGACCATCGTCTCGGAATGGATATCGCTTCCGTTCCTGATCGCGTCTTCCTTGGAAGTGAAGGGCTCATGGTAGACCAGCTTCAGTCCGTAGGAATTGGAGATCAGCGTGTAACCCGCAATACCGGTGGTCTTCTGATAGGCTCTGGAGAAACCGCCGTCGATCATCAGAAGTTTGCCGCCGCACTTGATGGGAGATTCTCCTTTCTTCTGCTTGACCGGTACGTGACCGTTGATGATATGGGATTCTTCCCAGTCAAGGCCGAATTCATCGAAGATGCGTTTGATGACTTCTTCGTTGTTGTACAGTTTGTAATAAGGCGTCTTCGGTTCATTGTGCGTTTCTTTGTCGGCGATAAAGTAGCGCTCGAAAGTCGTCATCTTGTATTTGCCGAACAGCGGAGACAGCGGATGTGTCCACAGGAAGTAAATGACATCCGTTGCGTAATCCTTCTCCGGACCGGCGGGAAGATAATATCCCTTGCGGACATAATTATCCAGCACATCCATTACTTCCTTGCCTTTATAGCATTTGTTCCCAAGCGGAACCTCAGCCAGCTCTCCTTCCTCCGTAAGAGGAATGCTGCCGTGGAAGAGAAGATTCTGGTTGTAGATCAGGTACAGTCTGCCTCTGTTCAGCAGGAAGCGGACATGGCGCTGCAGTCTTTCGCTGTTCATGAAGCTCTTCTGAAGATGAAGCATGACGTCTTCTTCCTCTGCAGTAAGCGCGTAAGGATCTTTGGGATCCACTGTAGGGAAGCCCATTTCCTTCATGGGATATTCCTTGCCGTAGCAGTTGATAACGCCGCGCTCCCAGTCGATCTTGTCAAGCAGCAGACGGTCTTCCATATGCCATTCGGGATGTCTCTTGATCAGCTGTCCCTCGAGCTTGAACTGGATAACAGCGATCGCCTTATGCATCTTGATATCCTGTTCCAGATCGTTGATGTCATATGTTTTCTCATCATATTTCAGTCCGAAACAGCTGCAGGGATCATCTTTATATGCCTCCATGGCAAAACGCATCAGCGGGATCAGATTGATGCCGTAGCCGTTCTCCACGGTGTCAAGGTTGCCGTAACGGGCGGTCAGACGAAGGGCGGTGGCGATCAGTGTAAGGTTGCCGCAGGCGGCGCCCATCCATACCACATCATGATTTCCCCACTGGATATCAAGGTTCTTGATGCCCATCAGCGTGTCCATGATGATATCCGGACCGGGGCCTCTGTCGTAGATGTCGCCGATGATATGAAGATGGTTGACCGTCAGTCTCTGGATCGTCTCGGAAAACGCCACGATGCACTCTTCAACGCGTTCGGTCTGAATGAGCGCTTCCAGGATCCTGTCGTAATAATTATCTTTGTCGGCGTAATCCGTTTCACTCATCAGTTCTTCGATCAGATAAGCAAAATCTTCCGGCATGGATTTGCGGACTTTGGAACGGGTGTACTTCTTGGCAGACTGTCTTGCCATACGGATGAGACGCAGCAGCATGGTACGGTACCAGTCATGCATGTTCTCACCGGATTCCTTGACAAGCGCGATCTTTTCCTTGGGGTAATAAATCAGGGTCGCGAGATCTTTCTTATCCTGCGGGGTAAGATTAAAGCCGAATTCGTCTTCGATCTTGCTTCTTACGGCGCCGGAACCGTTCTTCATGATATGAACGAACTGCTCGTATTCGCCGTGGATATCAGTCATGAAATGTTCGGTTTCCTTGGGGAGCTGAAGAATGGAGCACAGGTTGATGATCTCCGTGCTCGTTTTGGCAATCGACGGGAAACGGTAAGAGAGCGCTTCAAGATACTTCCTGTCGAATTCACTTGTTTCGTTCATGAGTTTTCCTCCTGGAAATGGAAAATTTGCATAATATAGTGTAACATAAAGGAAGGATAGTGTCAAAGATAAGAAAGATATGGTAAAATTTATCTTTCGTAATCCGGAATCCTCAGGTATAATGAATCGGAATCTCACTGAAACGGAGAAAACAGGAATATGAAATATTTTATTGTATCGGACATCCACGGATCGGCATTTTACTGCAGGAAAGCCCTGGAAGCCTACCGAAGGGAAGGTGCTGACAGAATGCTTCTTCTGGGAGATATTCTGTATCACGGTCCCAGAAATCCGCTTCCGGAGGAATATGATCCGCCGGCGGTCGCGAAGATGCTGAACGCCATGAAAAATGAGATCCTGTGCGTCCGCGGGAACTGTGAGGCGGAGGTGGATCAGATGGTGCTGGCATTTCCCGTGATGGCAGATTATGCGCTGCTCGCCGCGGGTTCGCATATGATCTTCATGACACACGGACATCTTTTCAACACGGAACAGCTTCCGCCGTTAATGGACGGTGATATTCTCCTGCACGGCCATACCCATTTGTCTGTCTGTGAAGATCATGGCAGCTATGTATATATGAATCCCGGCTCGGTCTCCCTGCCGAAAGAAGACCATCCGCATGGCTATATGACCTTTGACGGAAGCGAATTTTTGTGGAAGACGCTGGACGGGGAGATATACAGAAGACACAAACTGTCGTAACAGAGGGGCTGCAGCGGATGACGATCCGGCCCTGCAGATGCTATACTATCGGGGAAGAGCAATATGAAGAAGAATTACAGGATCATCCTTTCCTATGACGGTACCAGATTTTACGGCTGGGAACATCAGCGGGACAGGGAGATGACGATCCAGGGGAAGCTGGAGAGCGTTCTTGCCAGGCTTGCCGGAGAACCGGTGGAAGTGCTGGGCGCCGGCAGAACGGATGCAGGAGTGCATGCACTTGGCATGGTCGCGAACTTCAGGCTCGATACGGAACTGTCTGAAACGGAACTGAAAGCGTACATGAACCGATATCTGCCGGAAGATATCAGTATAAACGAGCTGGTGCAGGCAGGAGACCGTTTTCATGCCAGGTACAATGCGACGGGAAAGACCTACCGGTATACCTGCTATATCGGTGAGGAGAAGCCTGTTTTTGAAAGACGTTTTGTTTATGTGCCGGAATGCCGGCCGGATGTGGAACAGATGAGGGCTGCCGCGGAATATCTGAAAGGCACGCATGACTATGCTTCTTTCTGCAGCAATCCGAGGATGAAGAAGAGCACGGTACGATGTGTGGATAAGATCGATATCGTCAGTAAGGGACCGTGGCTTACTTTTTATTATCACGGGAACGGATTCCTCCAGCATATGGTGCGGATCCTTACCGGGACCCTGCTCGAAGTCGGCGCGGGAAAGCGGACGCCGGAAAGCATGCAGGATCTTCTGGAAGCGAAGTGCAGAGCGCTGGCCGGCGTGACTGCACCTGCAAAAGGGCTTTGTCTGATAAAGGTGGATTATGATTGAACTGAAATATATGACACCGTCATCGCCATTCTACAGAGATAAAGATATCCGGGATGCTTATCTCGAGGATGACGGCAGCGGACTGCCGCTCTTACGGTTTCACAGCCTGGATGTGCTCCCAGGTATTGATGCGGCGTTTACCACGAGATACGGCGGCGTGAGCACAGGATATCTTTCGTCGCTGAACCTGGGATTTGACCGCGGCGACGTGCCCGGAAATGTGCTGACCAATTATCAGAGGGTGATGAGGAGGCTGGACGGCTGTCTTGACGACGTGGTCATGACGCAGCAGGTGCATAAGACGAAGCTGGTGAAAGCTTCCCGTGCACTGACGGTCGGCGAAACGCTGACGCGGAAGGCCGGAGAGACGGACGGACTGTTTGCCGATGAACCGGAGCTGATCCTTTCCGCGACATTTGCGGACTGTGTGCCGGTGTTCCTTGCGGACAGGAACGGAAGATGCATTTCGCTCATCCATTCCGGATGGAAAGGGACCGTGGAAAAGATCGCAGCACGCGGTACAGAAGCGATGGAAGCGATGGGCTGCGCGCCGGAGGATATCATTGCCGTAATCGGGCCGTGTATTTCCGGGGATCGTTATGAGTTCAGTACGGCCGGTACGGAAGTGTTCAGAACAGTCTTTAAAGAGAAGGCATGTTCTGATATAATAAAAAGAATGGATGATGCGCATTCGTTCGTGGATCTTCCCGCAGCGATCTGGCATACACTGGTCCAGGCCGGCGTCAGACCGGATCATATCCATTTTTCGGGACTTTGTACAGACGAAAACAGAGAGCATCTGTTTTCGCATCGTGCAGTTAACGGAAGACGGGGGAATATGAACGCGTTTCTGAGAATGCGCAGATAACAATTATAAAAATACAGCATTAATCTGATAAGGAGAACAGCGGATTTGGTAAACGTTACAATAAAGGAGATTGCGGAGGCTGTTCAGGGAACAGTCCTCTGCGGTGATCCGGATACGATCATAGAACATGTCAGCATCGATTCCAGGACTATGCAGGGCAATGATATTTTCCTGCCGTTCATCGGCGCAAAAGTGGACGCCCACAGATTCATTGACGGCGCTTTTAAAGCAGGCGCGGCAGCCGCATTTACCATGGAACATGAGGAGATGGAGGATTCGCATCCGTTCATCCGTGTGGAGGACTCCTTAAAAGCCTTACAGGCTCTCGGCGCCTGGTACAGACGCAGATACAGCGGCATGGTGATCGGCATCACCGGCAGTGTCGGAAAGACCAGCACCAGAGCCATGATCATGGCAGCGCTCGGAGCTGCCATGAAGGTGACCGGTACGGCCGGGAACAACAATGGACAGATCGGTGTTCCGATCACGGTCACGGAGCTTTCCAATTCTTTTGACGCTGCCGTCATCGAGATGGGCGTCAGCGAGCCGGGAGAGATGAGCCGGATCAACAGGATCGCCTGGCCGTCGCATGCCGTGGTCACCAATATCGGCGATGCCCATATCGAGAATCTCGGTTCCAGGGAAGGCATTGCGAAAGAGAAGCTGCAGATCGCGGATCTGATGCCGCCGAAGGGCTGCCTGATCCTGAACGGCGATGATGATATGCTCCTGAAAATGGGCAGGGATTACCATGACAGAGTACTGTATTACGGCCTGTCGGAGACGAATGACCTGAGAGCAGAGAATATTCACCGGGAAGTAAATGAAACGGTGTTTACCGCAAAACTCGGCAGGAAGGAAAAGGAGATCCGGCTTTCGGTCCCCGGAGAACACCAGGTGATGAATGCACTGGCGGCTCTGGCTGTATGCGAAGTGATGAGCGTCAGCTGGGACAAAGCAGCGGAAGGCATCGCTTCCTACACGGGCTTTTCCCACAGACTGGAGATCATAAAAACAGCGGCAGCTGTTTATGTGGATGATACTTACAATGCCAGTCCTGCGTCTATGAAAGCAGCGCTTGGCGTCCTTTCAGACATGCAGACGGACGGCCGCAGGATCGCAGTGCTTGCCGATATGCTTGAACTTGGTCCGGATGAAGCCAGACTGCATTATGAGACGGGCGTGTACGGCGCCTCGAAGAAGGTCGATCATGTTGTCGTGATCGGTGAACTCGCGAAGCAGATCGGAAAGGCTTATGCGGAACATAATATTCCCGTAAGCAGTTTTGAGGACAATGCATCGGCCATCGAATTCCTGAACGGGTTCAAAAAGCCGGGGGATGTCATCCTGCTGAAAGGTTCGCACGGAATGAACCTTCTGGAAGTGCTGCATGCGCTGACAGAGGCGGATAAAGACTGATATCCTCTTTGGGAGGATGTCCTGTCAGATACAGAAAGCGGAAGGTAAACCATTGAAATTTGCCGGTGTTATCGTTGATATTTCCCATAAGGACGTCGATAAAAGCTACACTTATATCATCCCGGAGGAGATGTGTTCAGATATTGAGATCGGAACACCGGTCACGGTGCCCTTCGGAAGACGGAGGATCAGCGGTTTTGTAACAGAGATCACGGATACCACGGATGTTTCTCCTGAGAAGCTTAAGCCCATTGAGGCAGTCAATGCAAAAGAAGCTTCCATAGAGCATCAGCTGATGCAGCTTGCTGTCTGGATGAAGGATACCTACGGCTGCACGATGAACCAGGCGCTGAAAACGGTGCTGCCGGTAAAGAAAAAGGTGAAGGCCAGGACAAAAGCGGAAGACGTGCTGCCGTTCGGAAAGGAACCGCCGAAGATCCTGAACGGGGAACAGCTTGCTGCCGTAAACGGGATCCTGCAGGAATTCGGCAGGCCGGACAGGCGTCCTGCTGTCCTTTTCGGGGTGACCGGCAGCGGGAAGACCGAAGTGTACATGGAACTCATGCGGCGTACGCTGGATGCGGGCCGGCAGGCGATCCTTCTGATTCCGGAGATCTCGCTCACCTATCAGAATCTATCCCGGTTCACAAAAGTATTCGGCGAACAGGTCGGCATTGTCCATTCAAAACTTTCTGCAGGAGAGAAATACGAATGTTTTGAACAGGCCCGGAAGGGAGAAATATCGGTTATGATCGGTCCCCGGTCAGCGCTGTTCGCGCCGTTTTCGGATCTTGGCCTGATCATCGTGGATGAAGAACATGACGGCGCCTATCTCTCTGATTCCGTGCCAAGATACAGCGCGGTCGATGCTGCCGTGAAAAGAGGGGAACTGGCCGGTGCCGGTGTCGTGCTGGGATCGGCGACGCCGTCCGTGAGAACATTTCATACGGCTATGGACCGGAAATATGCGGTCTTTCTTCTGAAGCACCGCGCAGCAGCCGGAAGCAGTCTGCCGCATGTCGATATCATTGATATGCGCGAGGAGCTGAAAGACGGCAACAAAGGAATGTTCAGCAGAAAGCTGGAAGCCGGGATCAGGCAGCGGCTTGCGGAGAAAGAGCAGATCATGCTGTTCCTGAACCGGAGAGGCTATTCCGGCTCGATTTCCTGCAGATCCTGCGGAAAAGTGATCAAATGCCCGCACTGCGATGTCTCCCTTACCTCGCACAGGGGCAATATCCTGAAGTGCCATTACTGCGGCTTCACCATGAATATGCCTGACCGGTGTCCTTCCTGCGGGTCGCCGTATATCGCCGGATTCGGCGCGGGCACGCAGAAAATCGAAAGCCTGGTGAAGAAGAAATTCCCGGAAGCCCGCGTGCTCCGGATGGATATGGATACTACCGCGAGAAAGAATGCGCACGAGAAGCTGCTGCGGGCGTTCGGGGAAGGAAAGGCCGACATCCTGATCGGCACCCAGATGATCGTGAAAGGCCATGACTTTCCGAATGTAACGCTGATGGGCATTCTTGCTGCGGATCTCTCACTGAATGTCAGCAGTTATACAGCAGCAGAGAGGACGTTCCAGCTGCTGACCCAGGCGGCCGGAAGAGCGGGAAGAGCCGGCTCCGCGGGTGAAGTGATGATCCAGACATATTCACCGGATCATTATGCGGTCACCGCAGCGGCGGCACAGGATTATCTCTCTTTTTACAAGCAGGAACTTGTATACAGAAAACTGCTTTCCTATCCTCCCGCAGGCGCCATGATGAACGTCGTAGCCATGGATGAGCAGGAAGACGCTGCGGAAGCCGGGATCAAGGCATTTTATGAATTCTCCGTGTCTTTTCTTGCCGGAAAGGGGACGGTCATCGGTCCCGTGGATACAGGCGTTTCAAAGATCAAAGACATTTACAGAAAACAGTTCATTATAAAACATCCGGACAGAAAGATCCTGCTGGAACTCAGGGACAGGATCCAGTTGCTGCCCGGCTGCTTAAGACAGATCGATATCACTTAACAGGACAGGAGGATCACCGGAGATGGGACTTCGGAACGTAAGAGAACTTGGAGACGATATTTTAAGAAAGAAAAGCAAGCCCGTAAAGGAGATGACGCCCAGGCTCAGTGCGCTGATCGACGATATGTTTGAAACGATGTATTCCGCTGACGGGGTCGGCCTGGCCGCGCCGCAGGTAGGTGTGCTCAAGCGGATCGTGGTCATGGATGTCAGCGGGGAACGCGATCAGCCGATCGTTATGATCAATCCGGAGATCCTGGAGACCGAAGGCGAACAGACCGGTTCGGAGGGGTGCCTTTCCGTCCCCGGAAAGCATGCCGAGGTAAAAAGGGCACAGCGGGTAAAAGTGAAAGCCCTGGACAGGAACATGGTTCCTTTTGAACTGGAGGGCGAGGATCTTCTGGCAAGATGCATTCAGCATGAGACCGATCATCTGGAAGGGATCATGTATGTCGATATTAAGACCGGGCCGCTTTTAGATAACGGTGCGGAGGAAGAGGAAGAAGGAGAAGACGGGACGGATGGACCATCTGATCAGTGAACCTGCTGCGGAAAGACCGGGGAGCATCTGACAGACCGCTGTCTGATGGGAAGGAGGACGCCTTATGGCAGAACGTGTGATTTATTCAAGGGAAGAGATCGAGGAACGGGTCGATGTGCCGCAGATCGTGGAGATCGAGCTGCGGCATCTGATCGAAGAACGGCTTAAACAATGCGGCATGTATTACCGCCTGTTTTCGCGTATCAAGACATCCGCGTCCCTCGCCAGAAAATATCAGATCAAGGAATACAGCGAATCCAAAAAGATCCAGGATCTGATCGGGCTCCGGATCGATGTCTATTTTGAAGACGATCTGAGCATCTGCCAGGACTTCCTTGAAGAAATGTTCCAGCTCGTGGAATGGGCGGAATCCGAACAGAATGATGATGAATTCCGGCCGATGAAGAAGAACGGCGTGTTCCGCCTGCCCGAGTATCTGAAGAAACAGATCTCCGATGACACCTGGGATATGTGTATCGATACGACGATGGAGATCCAGCTTAAAACGGTTTTCTTCGAGGGCTGGCATGAGATCGAGCATGATATGAAATATAAGGGCGGCGAGCTCTGGGAAGGGAAGAAGAGTACTGCGAGGTATTTCAACAGCATCCTTGCTACGCTGGAGCTGTGTGACAAGTCGCTTGTAAGCCTGTTCGAGAATCTGGGCCATGATCTTTACAAGGAAGGCAACTGGGCCGGCATGATGAAAGCCCATTACCGGCTGAAGATCGATGACCGTCCGATGTATCCTGAACTGGAAGAGATCCTGGACAACGATCACAGGGAACAGAACATCGGGAAACTCCTGTTCAAGACAAAACGGCAGGTGCTGATCAGGGAGCTTTTAAGCCTTCCCCGAAGAATACCGATCAATATCAATACCATTACTGCGCTGGTGAATAACTGTGTGATCCATGATGAAAGGCTGGACAGGCTGTTTCATGAGAAGGACGTATTCAATGACGGCGCGGATCATATCGTTGAGGAAGTATCCTTCCGGCAGATGGAACCGCTCAGGAAGAACACCGTTTTCCACGCGAAAGTACATCTGTCGACCTTTAAATACTCTGCCCATGAAGGCTGTGAGGAAGCCGCAAGGCTGACCTGGCAGTGGATGATCGAAAAATACGGCAGCCTGTTCAAGGAACTCCCCAGGAGCCCGCAGAACGTCTTTAAGGAGATCCTGGGTTACCGTCTGCGGTTTACGTATGAGCCCGAAAGATCGTACTGGAAGATGTACGTTACCAACATCGATCTGGAAGCCCCCGGTCAGGTCTGGGTCGTTGAAGCGGAATGCTTCCCGGGAGAGCGCTGGCAGATGCTGGATGTCAGAAATTCCTACGCCGTGGCGGAAGAACGCAGAAATTATCTGAACAGATATTTCAGCTGCCCGAGATTCTACTCCAATATTGCGGACAGGATCGGTGTCTTTGACGTCAGATACTGCTCTTCTGTAAGAAGGGTGATAAAGACAGAACAGGTAAACAAGATCATCGATCTGATCCGGCATTCAAAGAGAAGCTTCCCGGTCTGCCTGTTCATTTCAAAGGAAGAGAACGGCTGGCTCGACGAAGGATGGCTCGATCATTTCCGTATTGCCGATTTTACAAAGATGGCAGGAAGATATACCCATATCTATACCTGCAATACGGAGCTCGGCAGGGAGATCATCAACGCCATGGGCATCAGTTATGACGGGGAACCGGGCGTACATGTCTTTAAAGCGCACTGCATTATGAAAGACGGCACCGTCAGGGATATGAAGCATGTTTACTATGGCTCGCAGGACATTGCCGACTGCAGCTACGGCAGACAGCAGCTCAGGACCGGCGGAAAGCGGTTCGATATCGTGCACGGAGGACAGGCTTTTTATTACAAGCTGCTTCATGAAATGCGTGACGAGATGCTGATCGAAAGCGATGTGGAAATATCACCCGAAGCAGAGGTGACACTGGAGGAATACCAGCCGTGAAAATACTGATCATCGGCAGTAAAGACAGATATGACAAATACGATCCGGATATGCCCGTCAAGGACCGTGCAGAGATCGTTTTTGCCGACAGAGGTACGCCGGATGAGGCACTGATCGCTGCAGGCGCGGGAGCAGAAGTGCTCTTTGCCGATGCCATCAGTCCTGTCAGCAGGCATCTGACAGAGAACCTTCCCAGGCTCAAAATGATCCATTCCGAAGGCGTTGCTTATGACAGGATCGATCTGGCGGCAGCAAAGGAACGCGGCATTTATGTCTGCAATAATAAAGGCTGCAATGCCGGTGCGGTCGCGGAGCATACCATTTTTCTGATGCTGGGCCTTCTCAGGAATGCGGTCGAAGGACAGGAAGCGGTCGTTTCCGGACAGCAGATCCGGATGAAGGAGCGAAGGATGGCGGAAGGCATCATCGAGCTGTCGGAATGCTCGGTGGGACTGTACGGTTTCGGGGATATTGCGAAAGCGACGGCACAGAGGCTGGCCCCTTTTGGGTGCAGCGTGTACTATACAGCCCGGCGCCGGCGGGATGAAAAGACGGAGGAGGAATACGGCGTCCGCTGGCTGGCGCCGGATGATCTGGTCAGCACCTGCGATTTCATCAGCCTTCATACAGATGTCAATCCCGGGACAAAAGGTATGGTGGACGCGGCATTCCTTTCTAAAATGAAGCCGGAAGCGATGCTTGTGAATACTTCCAGAGGAGAACTGGTCGACAACAGAGCGCTCCGGGAAGCGCTCCTTACCGGAAAGATCGCGGGGTTTGCTGCGGATACTATAGCACCGGAGCCCGTAACGGCGGATAATCCGCTTGTCGCGCTGCCGGCGGAAACCATGAAAAAAGTATTCTATTCGCCCCATCTCGGCGGGATCACGGCAGGCACATTCAGGCGTGCGCACAGGATGATGTGGGAGAATGCCGCGCGGATCGCAGAAGGAAAGGAGCCGGTCAACCAGGTTTTCTGATACAGATCCGCAGGATTGTAAATACTTATTCCGGATGAAATGGTTTAAAATGGATCTCTGCAGGAATGATAAGAAGGAGGCGCGTTAAGTGCATATTTGGGAGATCATCCTGGTTTCCGCAGGAGTTGCATTGAATGTATTCGCGGTATCCATATGCTGGGGAGCAGTACTTCCCGCGATCAATAAAAAATGGCTGGTCCTGGTCACGCTCCTTCTCGGGCTGTGGCAGGGCGGCGCCATGCTTCTTGGCAGGGGCGTGGTGAATCTTCCCATCTTTGAGGGCAATACGACATTTCTCACAGGTTCCGGAAGCCGGCTGTCTGTCCTGATCTTCATGGGACTTGGCCTTTATATGTTCTTCCGGTCGTCAAGAGCCGGCGCGCTTATGGAGCGGAGAAGAGATGTTTATGGGATCAAGGAGGCGTTCCTGCTGGCGATCACGATCAGTATTGACGCTTTTCTGGTGGGGATCGGCATGGGCTTTCTCCGTTCCCGTATTGGTGTTTCTGCACTCTGCTTTGTTCTGATCACAATGCTTGCAGTGGTCCTGGGAACCTATACAGGATTCTGGATGGGGAGTGAAAAACGGCGCCTGGCCTATCAGGTCGGCGGCGCAATGATGGTTTTTTCCGGCGTGGAGCTTCTGGCCGGACTGATCTTCTGAGCGGAGGAGCGGATGGAAAAAAGCAATCTTACCAAGGAACTTCTGGCAGAGAGCTTCAGAGACCTGCTGCTGCACCGTGATTTTGAAAAGATCACGATAAAGCATATCACCGACCGGGCAGGAGTCATCAGACCTACTTTCTATTATCATTTTCAGGATAAATATGATGTTCTGGAATATATCCTGAAAAGGGATGTGATCGATCCGGCGTCCCGGATGATCGCAGAGGACGGCCTGAATTCTGCTGCGGTAACGCAGATCTTTTCCGCTTTTGATAATGACCGCCTGTTTTATCAGAAGGCGTTTAAAGTCACAGGACAGAACGGCTTTTTCGAGATCCTGTTCCTGAACTTTAAAAAAGAGTGTGAGACGGCCTTCAAAGCAGAAGGAAGATCCGCACCGGTCAATTCCGAAATGGCAGCAATGTATTACGCGATCGGATTGGCCCATGTGATCAGGTTCTGGATCGAAAGCGGGAAAAAGGCAATGAGCCTGGAGGAGATCTGTACTTTATATGAATTTCTGATCACCCATTCGATTTATGATTTCATGAAATAGAACGCCGCTGTTCAGGGAAGGGCGGCGACGGAACAGTAAACAGGATTATCTTTTAAGGAAGGATGAATATGAGCAGGACAGCGGAGATAAGAAGGACAACCAGGGAGACCGATATCAAATGCACATTTTCGATCGACGGATCAGGATCCGGAGAACGCGATACGGGCATTGGCTTTTTCGACCATATGCTGGACGGCTTTGCCAGACACGGTCTTTTTGATCTGAATATGGAGTGCCAGGGAGATACTTTCGTGGACGGCCATCATACGGTGGAAGACTGCGGTATCGTTCTCGGAGAAGCGATCAAACAGGCCCTGGGCGATAAGGCCGGGATCAGGCGTTTCGGACACAGTTTTGTTCCGATGGATGACGCCCTGGTGCTGTGCGCGGTAGATCTTTCCGGCAGGCCTTATCTCGCCTGGGATGCAGCGTTTACCGCAGATTCGATCGGATCGATGGATACGCAGCTCGCAAAGGAATTCTTTTATGCTGTCAGTTATTCGGCAGGGATGAATATTCATGTAAAAGTGATCTCCGGAGAGAACGATCATCATATCATGGAGGCAATGTTCAAGGCGTTTGCGAGAGCACTGGATATGGCAACGGTCACCGATCCGAGAATTGAAGGCGTGCTCTCGACAAAAGGCAGTCTGTAAGCAGGTCTTCGGGAGGGATCTCATGAACGAGAAGGAACTGTATGATATTGCTGCACGTATGAGAAAGATGGCTTACTGTCCTTATTCTCACTTTTCGGTGGGCGCAGCAGTCCTGACGGAATCGGGGAAGATCTTTACAGGCTGCAATATTGAAAATGCTTCCTATCCCGCCGGAATATGCGCCGAGAGAACAGCGATCTCCAAAGCAGTCAGCGAAGGGGAAAGGCATATTTCCATGATCGCCATTGCGGGCGGACCGGAAGAGGCAGAAGGGATCTACACCCCGCCCTGCGGGATCTGCAGGCAGGTGATGGCGGAGTTCGGCGGCCCTTCCCTTCAGATCATCATGAAAAAAGGCGGGGAACTCGTCCGCTATAGCCTGGCAGAACTGCTTCCGGAGAGCTTTTCCTTATAAAGGACAGTTATCGGTACTTGCCATTTTCCTATGGTTAATGTTATAATCATATCGAACAATCAGCCTGGGGTGCTCGAGGACCCGATTATTTTGAACCTACATTCTTACTTACGGGATTCCTAAATCGGCTGATGGATGTCAGGCCTCCTCCGAGTGGAAGGCAGTAAGTCCGCCTGCGGATACCCACCTGGCTTTCGGCTGGGACTCAAAAGACGGGAACGACACCCCGGGTATTATGAACAAACAGAAGAGCATATCTGACAAAGAGGAGAGTTCTGCCGGACTCTCTTCTTTGTTTTGGAAGATGGGGGACGATGACAAGAGAATCGTCCCCCTGTGTTTCGTGAATCCATTAATGCAATTTTCATCTTTATCCTTTACAATGATACAGGAAGAACTGTAATCTGCCCGGAACACAGGGAGAGAATGCTATGAGGATATTGGTCGTGGAAGATGAAGCAGCTCTTAACAGAGTGCTTACAAAACATTTGAAGAAGCACGGTTATTCCGTGGATGCCTGCTTTGATGGTGATTCAGCCAGGGAGCATCTTCAGGCGGATGCGTATGATCTTGTGGTGCTTGATATCATCCTTCCGGGAATGAACGGTTTTGAACTCCTGAAGTGGATGCGGTCCGGCGGCTCGGAGGCATCCGTGCTGATGCTTACAGCCCTGGATTCCACGGAAGATAAAGTGAAGGGACTGGATCTCGGGGCGGATGATTATCTGACAAAACCGTTTGCGCTGGAAGAACTGTTGGCCAGGATCAGGCTGATCACCAGGAAACGGACAGGGAACAAGAGCAATGTCTTTACGATAGGGGATCTCTCTGTCGATACGGAAAAGCATACCGCTGTGCGCGCAGGACGGGAGATCATTCTTTCTGCGAAAGAGTTTTCCATGCTTGTGTATATGATCACAAATCAGGGCAGAGTGCTTTCGAGAGAGCAGTTCCTGAGTCATTTGTGGGATTTTGATTACGAAGGCGCCTCCAATATGGTGGATGTTTACATCAGGCATCTCCGGAAAAAAGTGGATGAAGGGCATGCTGTGAAACTGATCCATACGGTTCGAGGCAGAGGCTATGTCATGAGGGAGGAACGTTGAAAAGACTGTCGATCAAGAACAGAATGGCGCTCTGGTATGCATTTTCGATCCTGGCGATCATCCTGCTGACGATGGCGCTGCTTCTTGCTGTCGGAGACAGTCTGATCCTGGACGAGACGGAAAAGAACCTGATGTCGCTGACGGACAGAGCAGTCAGAGACGTGCGGATCACCGACGGCGCGCTTTCGATAGACGAGGATATTACTTATTATAATGACGGCGCGTATGTGGTCGTATGCCGTGATGACGGTACCGTGATCTCCGGCCTTCTGATGGAAGGATTTCCGCCGCTTTCGGATTTTTCCGAAAATGAGATAAGGAAGGTGCCGGGAGACGGAAGAAATTACTACACCTATGACCGTCTTATAGAGAACCGGAAGACCGGAAGGATCTGGGTCAGAGGCATGACCTCTGCAGAGCTCAGCGATATGGCACCTTCAGCGATGAAAATGCTGTATGGGTTTCTTATCGCGCTTCCTGTCCTGTTCGTTTTGGCAATGGCCGGCGGATGGATGATCACGAGACAGGCCTTCGCGCCGTTATCCAGGATCATTGACACGGCGGAATCGATCCGGCAGGGCGGAGATCTGAGCGCCCGGATCGGACTGGGTGATGTTCATGATTCCGACGAGATCCGGCGTACAGCCGCAGTGTTCGATGAGATGCTGGATCAGATCGAGAACGATTTTGAGAACGAGAAGCGTTTTACCAACAATGCCAGTCATGAACTGCGTACGCCGGTCGCCGTCATAAAAGCGCAGAGTGAATATGCGCTTGACAATCCGGACGACCCCGAAGAAATCAGGGAATCGCTGCAGGAGATCAAAAAGCAGGCGGACAGCATGGCTTCCCTGATCGAACAGCTTCTCCGGCTCTCCCGAGCTGACAGAGGCATCGAACAGCTGAAAAAGGAGCCGGCAGACATTTCCCTGATCGCGGAGGAAGCCGCCAGCCGGCATCTGCAGTATGCCCGGACGAAAAATATCACGATCAGAACAGATGCTGAAGAGGGCTGCTATATGCCGTGTGACGCGGTTTTTATCGGAAGAATGTTCGACAATCTGATCGATAATGCTGTGAAATACGGAACAGAAGGCGGAACCGTGGACATCATCGTCAGAAAAGAGGACGCCGGCATAGCAGTAAAGGTCGCGGATAATGGTATCGGAATCGCAGAGAAGGATCTGGATCATATCTGGGAAAGATTCTACAGGGCAGACCGGGAGAGGAGAACAGACAGTGCCGGCGAGGATGCACGCAGCATGGGACTTGGACTGCCGATGGTACAGTGGATCGTAAGAGAGCACGGCGGTACTGTGAAAGCAGTTTCTGCACTGGGGAAAGGCACTGCATTTATAATCTTTTTTCCGTATTGATGCAGCAGTATTCATTTTACATTCATCTTCAGGATGTATGATACGGTCAGAGAAGGGAAAAGGCATGCATGCAGAAAAGATTTCCCTGTTCTGACAGGAGGTGATTCCACGGGAAAGGAAAAGCATTTTTATATATTGGCCGGTGCACTGATGATGCTCATACTGATCTCCGCAGCCGCGTTGTTTTACGGGAATGTCCATGCAGATATTAAGGAGCCGGATGTTTCGTCTGACCAGGCCAGGCAGATTGCGCTGTCCGACGCGGGCGCTGCGGTCGAAGACGTTACTTTTACGAAAACAAAGCTGGATTCGGTAGAAGGGATCCTGCTGTATGAGATCGATTTTTATACGGACGAACGGGAATATGAATATGAGATCAATGCACGGACAGGCGCGGTCAGGGAGCGAGAAGTGACTGTCCTGAAGGAAGTTGTGGTCGAAAATACGGAAAAACCTGGAACGGAAGAGTCAGACACGGAGAAGAATACAGGCGCAGAGGCACTGATCGGCGTCCAAAACGCGCAGAAAGCTGCTCTTTCGGAAGCGGGCGTTTCTGTGGATGACGCTGCGTTCTACAGTACCAGCCTCGATACGGATGACGGAAAAACGCTTTATGAAGTGAAATTCATCTGCGGGAACCGGGAATATGAGATCGAGATCGATGCATACAGCGGAAAGGTGCTGAAGCAGCAGATCAGGACCTGGGAGAACGAAGACCGTGACGGTGAGGAGACTTCTTCAGAAAATAAGACAGAAACGAACCGGCAGGAACAGACGTCTGCCGTGTTCGACGAGGGCGACGACCGCGATGATGATGACGATCGTGATGATGATCGCGACGGTGATGACGATGACCGCGACGGTGATGACGATGACGACCGCGACGATGATGACGATCGTGATGATCGCGGCGATGACGATGATGACCGCGACGACGATGATGACGACCGCGACGATGATGATGACGACCGCAACGATGACAGCGATGACGATGATGATGACTGATGAACGCAGCTGCCTGCTGCGTCTGTCATCCTGAGCCTGTCGAAGGATCCACACCGTAAAACGTGCGGTTTTAAAACGAAATACAAGAACCCCAAACAGAAGGAGGGAATACCATGAAAAAACAAATCCGTTTATCGGTATTGATTATGGGACTGGCGGTTTTCGTGCTTGCCTTTGCCGGCGCAGATCCCGCTCTGGCAGCGAAAAAGAAGGCCCCGAAGATCAAAAAGACCGAATATGAAGGCAGCGGAAAAGTTGATGTAGACTTTAAATATGACGTAGAGTACGGCAAAACCAAAGTAAAGGTAAAGGATTCCTCCGGCAAGGTTTACAAGGCAGTCATTACAGAAAAGGACGAAGACGATCTTGATTTCACAGTAAAGAACATTACGCCGGGGAAAAAGTACACCTTCCGCATCACAAAGGTCCGACGGGAGGGCACAAAAAAGTATTATACCGTGAAGGGAAGTTTTAAAGTGCCCGCCGCAAAAAAGGCGAAGGTGAAAAAAGTCGAATTCGACGAAGAAGACAGCGAAGTGTCTTTTGAGTTCAGGAAAGATGTAACGTGGAAGGATCCCCGCGTAATGATTACGGCAGACGAAAAAGACTATGTCGTAAAGATCGTGGAGAAGGATGAAGATGAGATCGAAGTCCGGGTGAAAGGCTTAAAGAGAGGAAATGTATACCGCTATAAGATCACCGGGGCAGCGCCGTATGGAACAAAAAAGTATAAAATAATCACCGGAAAATTTACCGCGTAAAAAAGCCTCGGAAAGGAAAGACAGGGGATGGTTTCACAGGAACCCGTCCCCTGTCTTATTTACTTCACCAGATCGCTCAGTTTTTTTCCGTAAAAGAAGTTATGGACCATTTCGTCGTATTCCGACCACATCGGCAGTGTCTGGCAGGCCTCTTTTCTCGGACACTCATTTGTCCCGGCAGCAAGGCAGGCAACAGAGGAGAGCGTGCCTTCCATCAGCTCCAGGATCTCGCCGACATTGTATTCTTCGGGATGCCGGCACAGCTTATACCCGCCGCCTTTTCCGCTGGCGCCGGTAAGCAGGCCGCCCGTGACCATTTCTTTCACGATGATCTCCAGATATTTTTTCGAGATTCCCTGCCTGGCAGCGATATCCTTTAACGGAATATAGCTGTCCGTTTCATTTTCGGCAAGATCGATCATCACGCGGAGTGCGTACCGTCCTTTTGTCGAGATCAAAACATCACCGCCCCCTTTCTTTTCGCCTATTATACCTCAGGTTAAATAGGTAAATCAAGTGTTTTGATGAATAAAAACCTATTGACACAGTAGGTAAAAGGGTGTAAAATGCTGACAGTACAAAAGAAAGGAGTACGAACGTGATCTATGCAGACAATGCCGCGACGACAAAAATGAGCGAAACGGCAATCAAGACAATGATAAAGCACCTGAATGAAACCTACGGGAACCCTTCAAGCCTTTACAGCATCGGACAGAATGCGAAGGAGGTGCTGGAGCAGGCAAGGGAAGATGTGGCCGCCGTGATCAACGCGGATCCGAGAGAGATCTATTTTACTTCCGGAGGCAGTGAAGCCGATAATCAGGCGATCCGCTCGGCTGCTTATCTCGGCAGACAGAAGGGAAAAAACCATATCATTTCCACAGCATTCGAGCATCACGCGGTCCTGCATACGCTGAATGCGCTGGAAAAGGAAGGATTTGAGATTACGCTTTTGGACGTCCATGAAAACGGGATCGTCCGTCCGGAGGAGGTCGAAGCAGCGATCCGCGACAATACCTGCCTGGTCACGGTCATGTATGCCAATAACGAGATCGGGACGATCCAGCCGATCCGGGAGATCGGAGAGATCTGCAGGAAAAAAGGCGTCCTGTTCCATACGGATGCGGTACAGGCTGTCGCACATATCCCGGTGGACGTCAAAGCGGACAACATCGATATGCTTTCTTCGTCCGCCCATAAGTACCACGGACCGAAAGGCGTCGGTTTCCTTTATGTAAAGAAGGGGATCAGACTGACGAATCTGATCGAAGGCGGCGCACAGGAACGCGGAAAGAGAGCAGGCACTGAGAATATTCCGGGAATCGCGGCAATGGCCGCGGCGCTGAAGGAATCTGCCGCAAATATGGATAGGAACGCAGCGCATCTGAAAGCGAGGAGAGACCAGCTGATCGCCGGTCTGAAGGAGATCCCTCATTCGGCGCTCAACGGTGACGCCGAAAAGCGTCTCCCGGGAAATGTTAATTTCTGCTTTGAAGGCATAGAAGGGGAATCCCTGCTGCTGCTCCTCGATGACAAGGGGGTGCAGGCTTCCTCCGGAAGCGCATGCACGTCCGGTTCCCTTGATCCTAGCCACGTTCTCCTGGCGATCGGAAGAGTGCATGATGTAGCACACGGATCGTTAAGGCTCAGTCTCGGCGAGGATATCACCGAAGAAGAAGTGGACTATATCATCAATGCGGTAAAAGAAGTAGTAACGTATCTGAGAGGTTTTTCTCCCATCTGGAGAGATCTCATGGCCGGCAGGAAAGAATTCATTCTGTAAGTCCGGGATCTGAAACGGTTTGATAAAAAGATAAAAAAGAACAACTGCCGGAGGTATAAATCATGGCATTATACAGTGAAAAGGTAATGGATCATTTCCGCAACCCGCGCAATGTCGGCGTGATCGAAGATGCGAACGGCATCGGGGAAGTGGGTAATGCAAAATGCGGCGATATCATGAAAATGTATTTGAAGATCGAAGATGATATCATTCAGGATGTAAAATTTGAAACATTCGGATGCGGCAGCGCCATTGCATCCAGTTCCATGGCGACTGAGCTGATCAAAGGAAAGCCGGTGGCCGAAGCGATGAAGCTGACGAACAAGGCTGTTGCGGAGGCGCTTGACGGTCTTCCAGATTACAAAATGCACTGTTCCGTATTGGCGGAAGAGGCGATCCAGTCAGCCCTGGAGGATTATGAGAGCAGAAAAAAAGCGGAATAAATGAGTGATGGCTTCGGGATCCGGATGAGAAAAGTCCGGGTCCCGAAAAAATATTTTTAAAACCTATTGACATAGTAGGCGGATGGTGATAAAGTAACGGCAAGCAAAAACAAAGAAACGGCAGAGGACAGGGGGATGAAAGTCCTCTGCCGGAACCAGACGGAGGACAGACAAATGTTCAGGAATTTCAGATCAGCGTATACATTCTGCATGATGTGTCGAATGCTTAACTCCCGGGCAGATAAAATGGCTGGGGTGTTCGGCTGCACGCAGAACGCCGCAAAATGATCTGAAAGACCAAATCCAGAGATCAGCCGATTGCCCGGGAGCTTAAGCAGAAGCCTCCGGGCTTTTGTTTTGGGATGGGAAGTGAAAATAACTGTCATCCTGAGGAACTTCAGTTCCGAAGGATCCTCGCCGTAAAACGATCGGTTTTACGAAAACCGAAGTTGTAAAGCAAGCGGTTCTGCTAAAACCGAAGCCGTAAAGCGGTGGATTCTTCAGGCTTACAGCCTTCAGAATGACAGATAAAGAAGACTTGTAAAAACAAAAATTTCTGAAACAGAATATCCATCAATACAAAATGAAAAGGGAGAAATAAAATGAGCAAATACAAATTTGAAACACTGCAGCTTCACGTAGGACAGGAACAGCCCGATCCGGCCACAGACGCCCGCGCCGTTCCGATCTATCAGACCACATCGTATGTTTTCCATAACAGTCAGCACGCTGCAGACCGTTTCGGCCTGGCCGATCCCGGCAACATTTACGGAAGACTGACGAACTCCACACAGGATGTCCTTGAAAAGAGACTGGCGGCACTGGAAGGCGGAAGCGCAGCGTTGGCACTTGCATCCGGCGCGGCAGCAATCACTTATACGATAGAAGCACTCGCAGCGAACGGCGGGCATATCGTAGCACAGAAGACGATCTATGGCGGCAGTTACAATCTGCTGGCGCACACGCTTCCGCAGTATGGTATTACAACAACTTTTGTTGACGCGCATGATCTTGCCGAGGTCGAGAACGCGATTCAGGAAAACACGAGAGCGGTCTATCTGGAGACGCTCGGAAATCCCAACAGCGATATTCCGGATATCGACGCCGTTGCGGAGATCGCCCATAAACACGGACTGCCTCTGGTAATCGACAACACATTCGGTACACCGTATCTTATCCGTCCGATCGAACACGGTGCAGATATCGTTGTTCATTCCGCTACGAAATTCATCGGCGGACACGGTACTACACTCGGCGGCATCATCGTGGAATCCGGAAAATTTGACTGGAAGGCAAGCGGGAAATATCCGAATATCGCAGATCCCAATCCCAGCTACCACGGCGTATCCTTCTATGAGGCAGTCGGTCCCGCCGCTTTTGTGACCTACATCCGTGCGATCCTGCTGCGTGATACCGGTGCGACGATCTCACCCTTTGCGGCGTTCCTGCTTCTTCAGGGCGTGGAAACATTATCGCTGAGACTGGACAGACATGCGGAAAATACAGTGAAAGTAATCGATTATCTGAAGAGCCATCCGCTGGTGGAAAAGGTGAATCATCCTTCGCTGCCGGATCACCCTGATCATGCGCTTTATGAAAAGTATTTCCCGAATGGAGGCGCTTCCATCTTCACCTTCGAGATCAAGGGCGGAAAGGAAGAAGCCTGGAAGTTCATTGACGCACTGGAAATCTTCTCGCTTCTCGCCAATGTTGCTGATGTGAAGAGCCTGGTGATCCATCCGGCTTCCACGACTCACTCGCAGCTGTCAGAGGAAGAGCTTTCGGATCAGGGGATCTATCAGAACACGATCCGCCTGTCCATCGGAACAGAACACATTGATGATATTATCGCAGACCTTGAAAAAGGATTTGCCGCGATATAAAATAAATGAAAAGGAAAGGGGAAAAAACCATGTCGAACATTTATAAAGGAGCGATCGAGCTTATAGGGAACACACCGCTTGTCGAGGCCGTCAATATCGAGAAGAAGCTGGGGCTGGAAGCCACACTGCTGCTGAAGCTGGAGTATTTCAATCCGGCCGGCAGCGTAAAAGACCGTATTGCAAAAGCCATGATCGAAGATGCTGAAGAGAAAGGGCTCCTGAAAGAAGGTTCCGTGATCATTGAGCCCACCAGCGGGAATACAGGCATCGGCCTGGCTTCGATCGCTGCCGCAAAAGGCTATCGCGCGATCTTCACGATGCCCGAGACCATGAGCGTGGAACGCAGAAATATCCTGAAGGCCTACGGTGCGGAGATCGTCCTGACGGAAGGCGCGAAGGGAATGAAGGGCGCCATCGCGAAAGCGGAAGAGCTTGCACAGGAGCTTCCCGGCGGATTTATCCCCGGCCAGTTCGTCAATCCTGCGAACCCGGCGATCCACAAAGCGACGACTGGTCCCGAGATCTTTAAAGATACGGACGGGGCAGTGGATATCTTTATTGCCGGCGTCGGAACGGGCGGAACGGTGACAGGAACAGGAGAGTATCTCAAAGAGCAGAAACCGGAAGTCAAAGTCGTGGCTGTAGAGCCTGCCACATCGCCGGTGCTTTCCGAGGGGAGAGCCGGATCGCATAAGATCCAGGGCATCGGTGCAGGATTTGTACCGGATGTGCTGAATACGAAGGTCTATGATGAAGTCTTCAAAGCGGAAAACGAAGACGCTTTCGCAGCCGCAAAGCTGCTTGCGAAGACGGAGGGCATTTCGGTAGGCATTTCCTCCGGCGCGGCACTGCATGCAGCCATTGAATACGCGAAGAAGTCCGAAAACAAAGGAAAAGTGATCGTAGCACTGCTGCCTGACAGCGGAGACAGATACTATTCAACACCGCTGTTTACGGAATGATCAATTGCCCGGCAAATGGGCTTCCGAAAAGAATGCTTCTGAAACTGTTTATTCTGTTTCAGGAGCATTCTTTTTTGAAAACGGATAATATATTCCGTTCCGTGGATCAGTCATAATCTTTCCTTTTTCTTAATTTGCTTGCAATTTAGCCGTTTTTTGGTATACTGTAAAAAGTGTACGTATACGCGTCTGTAGCTCAGTGGATAGAGCAGCGGCCTCCGGAGCCGCGTGCGGAGGTTCGATTCCTCTCAGACGCATTTCCCTTAAAGATGCGGAACCCGCAGTGCGGACTGCGGAAAACCACCCCGCAGCAAAAGGAGGATTTATGGCTAAAGATTTGGACGATAAGAAAGATCTGGTCGAAGAACTGATCGATACGGATCCTGTCAGGGAGTCTGTGGAGGATCTTGACCAGGCTGCCGACGATCTGGATGCCGCTCTGTCGGAGGTGACAGACGTACCGGAGAGCGAAGCCGAAGGATCCACGGCCGAAGAAGGAAACGGGAATGTTCTCAATGATCCTCTTGCGGATTCCGATTCCACGGAGGATATCTATTCCGGAAACTACCGCAGAGATACTTCGGACAGGGGAATCTATACCGGCGGTACAAAGCGCGACAGGATGATGTCCGATACGCTGGGCGATTACGGCGAGGAATCAAGAGCGGAGAGACGCAGAAAGAGACAGGCTGCAAGGCGCAGAAAGAATATCATCACAGTTCTGATCTGCCTGCTGCTGGCAGCGCTGATCGGATGCGGTGCCTATGCTTATATGAACGGTATGTTCGATAAGATTCCTTTCTTAAGCGGTTCTTCAAAACCTGCAGAGACACAAGCCGCCGAGACCGAGACGGAAGCTCCTGTGGAGACCGAGCCTGAGACAGAGGCTCCTGCAGAGACAGAGCCCGCTGAGACCACTCCCGCTGAGATCACCTGGGAGAAGGATCAGGATCCCGATATCAGCAAGCTTGTTTCCAATTATTACCTTGCACTCAGCGAAGGCAATATCGAGGAGATGAAGAAGGCGCTGGACGATACAGCTGTCATCAATGAAGAAGCTGTCACCAACCAGACCACTTTCATTGACGGATACCAGGATATCTCTACCTATGTCATTAACGGGGCACAGGAAGGCGAATACGGCGTATATATCCAGTATGCCATGAAGTTCAAGGATATCGAGACGCCGGCTCCCGGACTTGTTCCGGCTTATGTGAGACTGGACGGCAACGGAGAACTCAGACTCCTCAGATACGAGGATTTTGACAACGATATCAGCGTTTACATGGGAGAAGTCTCCCAGTCCAAGCAGGTTCAGGATCTGGCTGCTGAAGTCAACCAGGCATTTGCGGATGCACAGGCAGCAGACGAGAACCTGAAGACCTTCGTGGAAGGGCTTTCCGGAAATGAATCCGGTACGGACAATGCAGGCGGCGCGTCTACAGCGACCGGCGAGACCGTTGCCGCACAGGAAACACAGCCTGCCGAATCCACGGAAGGTGCCGGACAGCAGGCCGGCAGCGCCGGAAATGTCCAGTTCAAGGATGTGGACGATATTCAGTATGTAAAGACGCAGGTCAAGTGCCGTAAGACACCTGTGATCGATGACGAATCCGAAGACTATATTCTGGTCGATGCGAAGACTAAAGTCCATGTTGTCGGTGTATCTGATGAGTGGTGCAAGGTCTATCTGTTCGATTCGAAAGGCACATCCGGGTATATCTACAAGAAGTATCTGACGATCCTTCCGCCTGATGAATGGTAAAGAGGATCCGGATACGGTTAAAAGGCAATCACAGAAACGGGCTGTTTACGGCCCGTTTCTGAGTGTTAAAGGGAAACTTGCAGAGAATGAAAGTAAGTGATTTTGATTATGAACTGCCGGAAGAACTCATTGCGCAGGACCCTCTCGAGGACAGATCCTCGTCCAGGCTTCTGATCCTGGATAAGGAGACAGGAGGGATCCGTCATGAGGTTTTCCGGAATATTAAGAACGAACTGCGTCCGGGCGACTGCCTTGTGATCAACAATACGAGAGTGATCCCGGCCAGGCTGTTCGGAACAAGGGAAGGAACGGGAGGTGCGGTCGAGCTGCTTCTCCTGAAGCGCGTTACGGGAGACATCTGGGAAACGCTGGTAAGACCGGGAAAAAAAGCAAGGCCGGGGATGCGGATCGTCTTTTCGGATAAGCTGGCGGCGGAAGTGACTGAGGTCGTCGATGACGGAAACAGGCTGGTACGGTTCGAGTATGACGGAATCTTTGAAGAGATCCTGGATGAGCTGGGCGAGATGCCGCTGCCTCCGTACATAACCCATAAACTTGCTGATCCGGAACGCTATCAGACGGTATATGCAAAATATAAGGGATCTGCAGCTGCGCCGACCGCCGGTCTGCATTTCACACCGGAACTGCTTGCGGAAATCAGGGAGATGGGCGTTGAGATCGCCGAGGTCACGCTGCATGTCGGACTCGGAACTTTCCGGCCAGTCAAAGTGGATGATGTGAAAGATCACCACATGCATTCCGAATTTTATAAGATCGATGCAGAGACAGCAGAGAAGATCAATAAAGCCAAAGCAGCCGGCGGCCGCATTATCGCCGTAGGAACCACAAGCTGCAGGACGCTGGAATCTGCGGCGGATGAGAACGGCGTTATTCATGCCGGAAGCGATAATACGGAGATCTTTATTTATCCCGGATACAAGTTCAAAGCTGTCGATGCACTGATCACGAACTTCCATCTGCCGAAATCGACGCTGATGATGCTGGTGTCGGCACTTGCCGGGAGAGAGAATATCATGAAGGCGTATAAAGAAGCGGTCGAACTGCGCTACCGGTTCTTCAGCTTCGGGGATGCGATGTTCATCAGATAAGAATTGTCAGTCAAACAGTACGATTCTGTCATCTGATCCTGTCGAAAGATCCACGCCGGCTAACAGGCGGTTTTTGATATGATTGATAAAGTACGTATTAACAAATACCTCAGTGCAGCGGGTGTCTGTTCCCGCCGCGAAGCGGACAGGCTCATAGAAGCCGGGAAGATCACTGTAAACGGTCAGACTGCGGTCACGGGAATGACGGTTTCTGACGAAGACGACATTTTCGTAAACGGGAAGCCTGTGCAGAAAGAAGACAAGCCAGTCCTGCTGGCCTACAATAAGCCGCGCGGCGTAGTCTGCACATCCGCGAAGGATGAGCCGGACAATATTATTGACCGGATCCATTATCCCGTCAGGATCTATCCTGTCGGCCGTCTGGACAAGGATTCCGAAGGCCTGATCCTGCTGACGAATCAGGGCGATCTGATGGACAAGCTTCTGCGGAGCAGGAACCTGCATGAAAAAGAATACATTGTCACCGTCAACAGACCAGTCAGCGCAGAATTTGTAAAAAAGATGTCAGAAGGCGTTCCGATCCTGGATACTGTTACGAGGCCGTGCAGGGTGAAGAAACTTTCCTCCTGCGAATTCTCGATCATTCTTACCCAGGGCCTGAACCGCCAGATCAGAAGGATGTGCGAAGCGCTCGATTACCGCGTCCGGAAACTTGTGCGTGTGCGGGTGGCGAATATCACGCTTGGGGAGCTTCCGTCCGGTCAGTACCGGGAGATCCGTGGCGCAGAGCTTGACAGCCTGCTCGCAGAGGTCAGGAACGACAGGAAATTCAGCAACTGAGAGTCGATGAAGTTTTGAAAATACACACCAGAAGGAATACCCATGGAACAGACAAAAGCAGCCAGAATCAAGGAACTCACGGACAAGCTGAATGAAGCGGCCAGGGCTTATTATCAGGAGAGCAGGGAGATCATGCCGAATCTCGAATATGACGCTCTCTATGACGAACTGGCTGCACTGGAATCGGAGACGGGGATCGTCATGGCCGGCAGCCCCACGCAGAAAGTGGGCTACGAGCTTGTCAGCGAGCTTCCGAGAGAACAGCATGCTTCCCCTATGCTGTCGCTCGACAAGACAAAAAATGTGGAAAATCTTGTCGACTGGCTGGGAGACCAGGAGGGCCTGCTATCCTGGAAAATGGACGGCCTGACAGTCGTGCTGACATACCGGGAGGGAAAACTCTTTAAGGCGGTCACCCGCGGCAACGGCGAGATCGGAGAAGTCGTGACGCCGAACGCGAAGGTGTTCGACAATGTGCCGCTCGTGATTCCGTATACCGGAGAACTGGTCCTGCGCGGAGAAGCTGTCATCCGCTATTCGGATTTTGAGAAGATCAATGCGCAGATCTCTGTTGGGGAAGAGCAGTACAAGAATCCCAGAAATCTCTGCGCCGGGTCAGTCAGACAGCTGGATTCTTCCGTAACAGCGAAAAGACATGTAAGATTCTATGCATTCTCGCTTGTGTCGGCGCCCGGTGTTGATTTTAAAAATTCCCGCGCGGAACAGTTTGAATGGCTGCGCAGGCAGGGATTCGATGTGGTATACTATGAAAAAGTAAAATCGCTCACCCTTCCAGGCGCGGTAGTCAATTTTGCCGGTATGGTCGCCGGAAACGATCTGCCTTCCGATGGTCTTGTCCTTCTGATGGATGATATAGCATACGGAGAATCACTGGGCAGGACAGCAAAATTCCCGAGAAACTCGATCGCTTTTAAGTGGGCAGACGAGCAGAAAGAGACCGTGCTGAAAAGCATCGAATGGAGCCCGTCAAGAACAGGTCTGATCAATCCGGTGGCGATCTTCGAACCGGTGCAGCTAGAAGGGACCACCGTGAGCAGGGCGAGCGTTCATAACGTCAGCATCATGGAAGAACTGGCGCTTGGCGTGGGAGATCATATCACTGTCTACAAAGCGAATATGATCATTCCCCAGATCGCAGAGAATCTGACGCGGACCGGCCCGGATACGCCGCCTGCTGTATGTCCTGTGTGCGGCGCACCGACTAAGATCGTGCAGAATAAAGAAGCGAAAGTACTGTTCTGCCCAAATGAAAAATGTCAGGCGAAGCAGATCAAGCGGTTCACGCTGTTCGTCAGCCGCGATGCACTGAACATCGACGGCATGTCCGAAGCGACGATCGAAAAGCTGATCCAGGAAGGCATTATCGGTTCGCTTGCGGATATCTTCCGCATGGACGACAAACAGGATCGGATCGCGGCGATTGACGGCTTTGGGGCATTATCCGCTTCCAATCTTGTAAAAGCCGCAGATAAAGCCGCAGATACAACACTTCCGAGGCTGATCTACGGGCTCGGCATTGCCGGTGTAGGTGTGACAAATGCGAGAGCGGTCAGCAGATATTTCGGGGCGGATATTGAAAAGGTGCGGAATGCTTCGAAAGAAGACCTGATGGCCGTTCCCGGAATCGGCGATGTGCTTGCAGGGGATATCAGCGCTTACTTTGCAGACCAGAGCAGGCAGGAAGAACTGACAGATCTGCTGGGCGTCCTTACGATCGCGCCCCCGGAAGATACATCCGCTTCGGAAAAAGCAGGCATTTCCGGAAAGACATTCGTCATCACCGGAACGCTTGAAAAGTTCGAGAACCGCAAGGCTGCCGCGGAAATGATCGAGGCTGCCGGCGGGAAGGTGACCGGAAGTGTGACGTCAAAGACAGATTATCTGATCAACAATGACATTCAGTCACATTCTTCCAAGAACAGGAAGGCCAAGGAGCTCGGCATTCCGATTATTTCAGAGGAAGAATTCCTGGCGTTGATTTCACAGTCCTGAGGATGCGGCAGGGGATTCGGGACGAAGACGAAAAGCAGCGGATTCTTCTCCGCAGATGTCAAATACAGCTGTGAACTTCAGAACTTCGAAAGGCGGGTGGAAACATGTTCGGAGAAATGACAAGATTCAATCCTGAAGTGATCCTTACGGCGGCGGATAATCTGGAATTTGTGATCCGCATCGTCGCTGCCGCAGTCATGGGCATGCTGATCGGCATTGAGCGTGCCAGCAGACTGAAGGAAGCCGGCATCAGGACGCATTGTATCGTGGCAATGACTTCCGCGGTTTTTATGATCCTGTCAAAGTATGCGTTTATCGATTACGCGGTCATTGAAGGCGCAAAGGTCGCCGACCCCGCACGTATTGCCGCGCAGGTCGTCAGCGGTATATCCTTCCTGGGCGCCGGCATCATCTTCAAACATGGCAAGAATACCGTAAAAGGCCTGACGACGGCCGCCGGGATCTGGGCGACCGCCGCTGTGGGTATGGCGTGCGGTGCCGGCCTTTACTGGGTAGCCGTGACGGAATGCGCGCTGCTGCTGATCTTCCAGACCATTCTCCATAAGCATCAGACCGGCAGCGATATGTTTACCGAACAGGAGATCAGCGTCGTTCTCGGTTCCAGAGAACGGGAGGATTTCAACCGGCTGATCGAAGAGCATGAATGCATAATCGAGAAAAGCAATATACAGAGAAATGAGGACCGGATCGAAATGATCCTGTATGTCCGCGCAAAAAATCCTGTTTCCTATCAGGAAGCGATCGATTTCATTCACAGCCATTCTACAGTGACGGAATTCAATGTAGATACCATGTAACTTCCGGTTTCCGACACCGCGGAAGGAAAACGGCGTTTCACAAAAGATACACACTTTACCTGTTGACAATTACGGAACAGTTTCTATAATGTGGATTTCGAAACCAGACGAATAGATTTTCTTGACAGAAAAGAATCCGGCAGTGAAGTCATCCTGAGAATTACAGAGATGATGAACCGGTTTACGTTTTTACGGGAGTTTGTAAATGGATACACTCGCTGAATCTTTGGAAAATATTGAAAACTATCAGGAAATGAAATGGACAATCAAAGGCTTTCTTGCTTTAGTGACGTCAAATGATCTTTATTACGGCATCTTCCTGCTCGTGATCATGTTCATTGCAGTCAATCTGATCGACATCATGTTCTGGCCGCTAAGAAAGACGGGCAAGGAGAACATTACGCTGAACTTCATCAAGCTGTGCATAAAGGCTTTTATCGTCATCGTCCTGGGCGTGAAGATCCTGGGACTTATTCCCGGCATGGACGATTTTACAAGCCAGATCCTGATGTCCTCCTCGCTGATCGTCGTCGTGCTCGGCTTCGTTTTCCAGGAAGGCTTAAGCAATATCGTCCATGGCGTGATCATTTCGATCTTCAAGCCTTTTAATATCGGAGACAGAGTGCATGTCACGATCGATGGTGTGAGCATCACCGGCTATATCCAGACGATCGACCTGAGGCATACGATCATCAATAATGTCATGAATGCTTCCCGCGTAGTGGTCCCGAATTCGAAGATGGATCTCTGCGTGATCGACAACTACTATTACGGAAAAGAGCATTTCAGCACCAATTTTATGGATATCTCCGTGACGTATGAATGTGATCTTGAAAAAGCGCTGAAAGTACTGGAGGAAGTCATCCTGTCGCATCCGATGGTGAAAAAGACCAGGGAAGAGAAGCATATCACCGGGTCTCTGAATCCGATGGTCAGAGAACTCGGGGATTCGGCGATCTATCTGCGCGCTGTTGTGACGACACTGACGGTAGAAGATAATTTCCAGGCCTGCAGCGATATCCGCAGGGAACTGGTAGCGCGTTTTAAACAGGATCCCGATCTTGATTTCGCCTATCCTCATCTCCATCTTGTACAGGATGATTATACGGAGAGAGTGCTGAGAAGCAAAAAAGGAGAAGGTTTCGCAGCGGACTGATTCCGGTATTGCAAAAATCTAAAATAATTGTTATACTTTTAGATTGTAAGAATCAGAAGAAGACTGCTGTTTAGTCAGGAGGAAAGAACATGAAAGTCTTAAAACGATATTCGATCGTATTTTTAGCCGCCTTATTTGTCTCCATTCTGTTTACGCCTGCTGCTTTTGCCGCAGTAAAGACGACCGCGAAGAAATGTGTTCATACGGAATCCCTTAAGAAGGTCAAAAAAAATGCCGCCGCGGTCAAGAAAGGCACGACAGATCTGACTGTTCGTATGGGAGAAGGATATCTTAAATTCACTGCGCCGTCGACGAAGACCTATCAGTTCACGTTTTCAGATATGACCGGCAAATATACCATGGAAGGATATGTCCAGTTCTACAAGAAAGCGTCCAATAACAGCGTACAGACATTTAATGTCAGCACAGCAGGCGGAAAGACGGACACCCTCTGGCTTGCGATCAACGGCATCGAGCATCAGGGCGGAAAACTGAAGAATCGCCCGCTGCAGACCCGCACCGGTAAAGTCAAACTGAAAAAAGGACAGGTGATCTACATGTATTATCAGGCGACACCTGCCCACAGTACCTGCAAACTGGTCATTAAATAATGCCGGCGGTCAGATCTTTATCTGTGTAATTTCTTCCCTGTCAAAGGCGGGGTGCCAGCGTACATAAAGCGTACCGCCATCCTGCCACATATCTTTGTCATATTCGCGGCTGTCAAGATCATATACTTTGATCCTGGCGCCGCTTTTGTCATATACGGACAGTCTGGTGTGCTTTGCCAGTACGAAATCGCTGACACAGTAGCCGGCATCGTCTTCTTCCCAGTATTCCTCCAGACAGTACGTGTACTCCCCGGATTCTATTTTTTTATAAACTATGATCTCATCTTTTTTGTGCATGGCGGATCCTTTCCTGAACAGTGATATCCTGATTATAGCATACATTTTCCGGACGTCAAAAGAGCTCCCCGCTTTCATTGACTAAATCATGGTTTGGTGATACGATTAACTACTGGAATATTTTCAGATCCGACCGAAGGAGGGTTTGCAATGATAGAAGCAACCAGTTGCGGCGGTATTGTTATATATCGTGGTAAGATCCTGCTGCTATATAAGAATATCAGAGGGAAATATGAAGGATGGGTGCTTCCGAAAGGTACTGTTGAAAAAGGAGAGACCCACGAAGAGACTGCGCTCAGAGAAGTGAAAGAGGAATCGGGCGTCAGCGGGGAGATCGTGAAATATCTTGGAGAGAGCCATTACACATTCCAGGTATCGCAGGATGAGATCAGCAAAAGCGTCCACTGGTACCTGATGACGGCCGGCAGCTATTACAGCAGGCCGCAGAGAGAAGAGTATTTCCAGGATTCGGGCTATTACAAGTATCACGAGGCCTACCACCTTCTCAAGTTTGCAAATGAAAAACAGATGCTTGAGAAAGCATACGAAGAATACAGGAACCTGCGGAAACAGGGGCTCTGGAAAGATAAGAACCAGACGCCGGGAGCTGAGGATGGAAAAGAAGATAGGAAGAAATGAACCGTGCTGGTGCGGCAGCGGGAAGAAATATAAGCACTGCCACGAAGCGATCGATGAAAAGATCCGCAGAGCTGCAGATGAAGGACATATCGTGCCGACACGCGATCTTCTGAAGACGCCGGAGCAAATTCAGGGCATCCGCGAGAGCGCGAAGATCAATAACGCTGTGCTGGATGCGGTCGCCGCGCAGATCCGTGCCGGCATGAGTACACAGGAGATCGATGATATTGTATATAAAGTGACAACAGAAGCAGGCGCGATCCCTGCGCCGCTGAATTACGAAGGGTTTCCGAAGAGCGTGTGCACTTCGATCAATGATGAAGTCTGCCACGGCATTCCCTCGGAGGATATCATCCTGCAGGAAGGCGATATCATCAATGTGGATGTTTCCACGATCTATAAAGGCTATTTTTCCGACGCATCCAGGATGTTCATGATCGGAGAAGTCAGCCCGGAACGCGAACGCCTTGTCCGTGTCGCACGGGAGTGCGTATACAAAGGCCTTGAGCAGGTAAAGCCCTGGGGCTTCATGGGAGATATGGGTGCGGCTGTGCATGAGCATGCGCTGAAGAACGGCTATTCTGTGGTCGCGGATATCGGCGGACACGGCGTGGGAAATGAGTTCCATGAGGAACCTTTCGTAAGCTATGTCACGGAACGCGGAACAGAGATGCTGCTCGTGCCCGGTATGGTATTTACGATCGAGCCGATGGTAAACGCAGGGACAGATGAATTCTGTGAAGACGAGGACAACGGCTGGACCATCTATACCTGGGACGGCGAGGATTCCGCCCAGTGGGAGATCACCGTGCTGGTAACGGAAGACGGATATGAAGTATTGGCGGATTGAACCGGGCGATGCCGGATGCGGCAGTGGTTCATGCACATACAGCCTGGCGGAATGATACTGTCCGCTTTCGGAGGGAAGATGAGGAGCGTTTATGGCGCAGAGAGGGAATAATTACAATTCGTACAGAAGACACCGCAGACGCAGGAGACTGCGTCCGCTGGCTGTCTTTCTTTGGATGCTGCTGGCAGTCCTGTGTATCGGTATGGGCCTCTTTATCGCGTACGGGTTCACCTATATATGGAATGAAAAGCCTGTGCTGACGGTGAACGGTCCGGCGGAAATGACTCTGGAGATGCCCGAAAAATATGAGGAACAGGGTGCCTCCGCGACAGTCGGTGACAGTGATCTGTCAAAACAGCTGGTGATCTCCGGGGAAGTGGATGATCAGACACCGGGAGACTATACGGTTACGTACACTCTGAAAAACTACAGGAGGCAGGATTTCCAGATCACCAGGACAGTCCATGTCGCAGATACCACGCCGCCGGAACTGAAACTGGAAGACGCAGAGGAAGATATTTCCGTCTCCGCGGCCGAACTCTATGAAGAGCCCGGGTATTCAGCTGTCGATGCAGTTGACGGAGATCTGACGGACAGTGTGGAAATCAATACAGAGATCATTAATGACAGTACGCGCAGGATCACTTATAAAGTGTCTGACAGCAGCGGAAATACAGCAGAGGCGGAAAGAATGGTCACAGTAAAAGATTCCGTTCCTCCCGAGATCACTCTGGAAGGGAACAATGAAATGAAAGTCGCTCAGGGTGATAATTACATCGACCCCGGATACTCTGCTTTCGATGATGCGGACGGAGATATCACGGATTCCGTCACGGTGTCCGGCGAAGTGGATACCACCCGTCCGGGCGCGTATACGATCATCTATTCCGTTGCGGACACTGCGGGCAATCAGACGGAGATGACCAGAACAGTCGTGGTGGATAAGGACGGCGAGCCGCTGGATCCTGACGGCAGCTATGTTTATATGACCTTTGACGACGGTCCCGGCTATCGCGTCACAGAAAGAATTCTGGATACACTGAAGGAGAACAATGTCAGAGCAACATTCTTTATTATAAACTATCCTGACGACCGTATTCCGCTCCTGAAGCGCATGGTCGAGGAAGGACACACGATCGGCATTCATACCTGGAGCCATGAATATGCCGAATGCTATGGGACGAAGGATTCCTACTATGAAGGCGTCCAGAAAATGAAAGAGAAGATCAAGAGCGATCTCGGCTATGACGCTTACTGCATCCGGTTCCCCGGCGGAAGTTCCAATACCGTCAGCAGGAAATACACCGAAGGCGTTATGACGTATCTGACGCAGAAGATGCACGACGAAGGCTTTAAATACTACGACTGGAATGTGGATTCGACGGATGCCGAAGGCAATAACAGGCCGGTGGAAACGATCGTCGAGAATGTCACATCCGGCTTTAAGAAAGGCCGCGGAAACGTCGTGCTCTGCCACGATATCGATACCAAGGAAACGACTGCAGCGGCGCTGCAGGCCATCATTGATTACGGGAAGGAGAACGGCTACGAATTCCTGCCGATCTCGAGGAATACGCCGGAAGTGCATCATTCCGTAAATAATTAAGGGAGCAGCCGATGAAGAGAGAAGATTATATTTCCTGGGATCAGTATTTCATGGGGATCGCGCTGATGTCTGCGCACAGAAGTAAGGATCCGAACACACAGGTCGGAGCATGTATCGTAGATCAGAACAACAAGATCCTTTCCATCGGATATAACGGCATGCCCAGGGGCTGCAATGATGATGAGATGCCCTGGGAACGGGAAGGTGAAGTGCTGGACACAAAATATGCTTATGTCTGTCATGCTGAACTGAACGCCATCCTGAATTACAGCGGCGGTTCCCTGGAAGGTGCAAAGGTGTATGTTACACTCTTCCCCTGCAATGAATGCGCTAAAGCAATTATTCAGTGCGGTATAAAGGAAATTATCTATAAGAGCGACAAGTATATGGATTCAGCCGCTACGATCGCGTCCAAGCGCATGTTCGACATGGCCGGTGTAAAATACCGTCAGTACGTTTCCGGCGACAGGAATCTGGTCATAAAACTTTAAAATATACGGAGGATAATCATGGAGAAATTTGTCTATTGTTCACCGACTAAGATCGTTTTCGGGAGAGCGGCCGAAGAGAAGACTGCCGGTCTTGTAAAAGAGAACGGCGGAACAAGAGTCTTCATTATCTACGGAGGACAGTCTGCTGTCAAAAGCGGTCTGATCGGCAGGATCAGCAGCAATCTTGCAGAGGCGGGCATTGAAAACCAGGCTATGGGCGGCGTAGTGCCCAATCCGCTGGTCTCCACTGCACGGGAGATGGCGAAGGCAGCGCTGGCGTTCAAGGCCGATTTTATCCTCGGCGTTGGCGGCGGAAGCGTGCTGGATACCGCAAAAGCGGTCGCCCATACAGTGGCGTCTCCGGAACATGATATCTGGGATTTCTGGACAGGGACAAAAGTGGAAAAGACCACTCCCCTTGGTGCTGTGCTTACGATCTCAGCTGCAGGCAGCGAGACCAGCAATTCGGCCGTGCTTACGAATGATACGATCGAAACGCCTACAAAGCGCGGCATCACGACCGAGCTGAACCGTCCGAAATTCGCGATCATGAATCCGGAGCTCACGATGACCCTTCCGAAATATCAGATCGGAGCCGGCGCTGCAGATATCTTTATGCATACGCATGAACGTTATTTTGCCGCAGTACTCGGGAATCATCTGACGGATGAGATGGCTGAGGGCCTTTTCCGTGACATCATCAAATACGGTCCCGTCGGTGTGAAGGAACCGGACAACTATGAAGCAATGAGTGAGATCATGTGGTGCGGTTCCGTCTCCCATATCGGCCTTACTGGAATCGGCGCACAGGGTGATACAGCCCGCGAAGGAGACTGGGCCTGCCATCAGCTTGGCATGGCCATTTCCGCGATTTATGATTCCACGCACGGCGCGACGCTTACAGCAGTATGGGCTGCCTGGTCAAGGTATGTCATGAAGAATAATATCGCCAGATTCGCGCAGTTCGCAAGGAAGGTGTACGGGATCAATGTATGCGACGATGAGATCGCCGCAGAGATGGGCATTGTCTGCACGAACGAATTCTTCCGGAGCCTGGGAATGCCGCTTTCCCTCACCGAGCTTCTCGGACATGCGCCGTCGGACGAGGAAATTGAAGCGCTTGCAACAGAATGCACTTACGGAAAGACCCGTAAGATCGGAAGTTTTGCAAGTCTGGATTATGATGATATCGCTGCGATCTATAATAACTGCAGATAATATCGATTAAGTACTGCATCTTGGAGAAAGGAGGACGAAAGCACTGATGAGTGACCAGATCATATTAAACCTGATGATGCTTTCTCCTCTGGTGCTCCATCTGATCGGCCTGACGATTGCGATCATGGTGGATCCCTATGTCAGCAGAAAGCACAGAGGGATCCTGCTTGTCATCACTGAACTGATCCTCAGCCTTGTTCTGCAGGGGCAGCTTGATTATAATCTGAAACTGCACGCCAATATCCAGCAGAGAGTTGTTGTTGATACCTATGGATATATCATGCGTCCGATCGTTCTGGCGTTGTTCTTCCATGTCAGCAATGATAAGAGCAGGAATACCGTTCCGGTATGGATACTCGTTGGGATCAATACGATCGTCTTCCTCGTTTCGGCTTTTACGGGCATCGCTTTCAGCATTACTCCGCAGAATACATTTCAGAGGGGACCGCTCGGATATACCTGCCATATTATCAGTATTGTTCTGCTCTTTGCACTTTTGTTCCAGACGATCAGGGAGAAGAGCCGTGATGGAGTATCCGGTTCATTCATACCGACCATGAATGTGCTTCTGGTCGTCGGATCGATTTTTGCGGATTATCATTTCGGCAGGCTGGACACTCCGGTGTCTTTCCTGACCATTGCAATGTGCAGCGCTGCAGTGTTCTATTATGTATGGCTCCATCTGCGGTTCGTCCGGGAACATGAAGAGGATCTGCGGGCGCAGCAGAGGATCCGGATCATGATCAGTCAGATCCAGCCGCATTTCATGTTTAATACGCTCTCGACGATCCAGGCACTCTGCCGGATCGATCCGGAGAAGGCGTTTGAAACGACAGAGAAGTTCGGTACTTATCTCAGAAATAATATTGAATCCCTGAATAAATCGGAACTGATCCCGCTGAGAAAAGAGCTGGAGCATACGAAAATCTATGCGGATATCGAAATGATCCGTTTCCCCAGGATACGGGTCGAATATTACATAGAAGATGAGGATTTCAACCTGCCTACGCTGACGATCCAGCCGCTTGTGGAAAATGCGATCCGGCATGGTGTCAGAGGCAGAAACGACGGCCGGGTGATCGTGGCGACCAGGAAGGTGGACGGGTTTCATGAAGTCATGATCCGGGATAACGGAAAAGGCTTTAATGCGGAAAACATTGATGAGCTGGAAGCATCGCATATCGGCCTCAGGAATGTGAGAGACAGGATCGAGAGCATGTGCGACGGTGAGATGGAGATCGAAAGTTACCCTGACCGCGGAACAACAATTACACTGGCAATACCGGAGTGAAAGCTCCGGTTTTTTTATGCCGTTTTTTATCGGCATTTGTTGGACATCTGTTGGACATGGTAGGGTATTATGAACATGGTAATATAAAAAAAGAATGGAAGCATATAAACTACAAATATAAAGTGTCAGTTCTCTTCATGCAAACGAATGAGTTTGCATTGTTTTGCGTACAATTCAAAAAATTGAAGGAAGTAGAGAGAAATATTTGTTTTATATAAAATATGACCAGACACTTCTGCAGACAATGTTTGCTGCATAAATAAGATCATACTGTTTAACAGAATCAAAGGAATCCTTTGGAAGGATTTCCTGAACAGAACGAGGGGTTGGATCCATGAAGCTGCTGAATAAATTAAACAGTGTATTTAAACTCAGGAGGTTGTTCCTTGCGGCAGCCGTGATTGTCGTATTTGTAACGACCTATGCGCTGGTTCTTCCCGCCATAACGATGGAAAACAAGACGTATTGCGGGATGGAAGAACATGAACACTCGGACAGCTGCTATACCGTTACCAGGGTATGTGTCTGCGGTCAGGAGGAGATCGAAGGTCATGAGCACACGGATGACTGCTATTCCGAAGAGGAGGTCCTGATCTGTGATAATGAAGAGGAGGATCATGTCCATGATGAGAAATGTTATGAGATCAGGAAGACGCTGACATGTAAAAAGGAAGAAATGGAAGGTCATAAGCATGTTGACTCCTGCTTTGTGGAAGAATCGGAGCTGACCTGCACACTGGAAGAACATATCCATGACAGCGAGTGCTTTGTTGATCCGAATGCGGAACCGGAACCGATGAACGGGCAGGATACTGCGGATCAGGAAGACAGCGGTGAAGATCTGGAAGAGCCGGGAGACAACTATGAAGATCCCGGAAATGATAGCACATCAGATCCTGAGGATGATATAACAGATCCGGCAGATGAAAGTACCACTGAAGAGCCGGCTATGACATCCCTTGAGGAAAATTCTACAGAGGAATATTCCACAGAGGAGAATTCCACAGAGGAGAATTCCACAGAGGAGAATTCCACAGAGGAGAATTCCACAGAAGAATATTCCACCGAAGAATTATCCACGGAAGAAACAAACGAAACAGAGACCATGTCCGAGTCTGAACCGGAATTGACGTATCCGGAAATGGTTCTGTCAGAGAAGATAAAGAAAAACCTGCTCGAGACATGGATCGAGATCGAAGTATATGCACCGGAAGGTGCGGTGCCCGAAGGAAGCAAACTGCAGCTTGAACAGTACGAACTGGGAAAGGGATATCAGGAAACGTTTGAGGATGCGCTTGATAATGCCCTGGAAGGCGGCCTGCTGGAATACAAGGCTGTAAAGATTTCATTCATCGATGCTGCCGGTATGCCCGTTGTTCCGCTGCGTGAAGTGCAGGTATATATCAAAGACAGCATTGTAAAGGATGCTGAAAAACTCGAACTGGTACAAATCGATGACGAGGAAAAGAATGATCTGAAAACGATTCTGCTCATTATCGATGAAGAAGAGAATGAAAATACAGAAGAAGATGTCGTAACTTATCAGAGCTGGCCGAATGATCCGGCTGTGCTTGCAGTTGCTTCGACTACGCTTGAGAAAACACTGACGGCTGAAGGAGACGATTATACAATTACTGTCGGCTGCGGCGCGAAAGCATGTGTACCCGCCGGTGCATCCCTTAAAGTAGAAGAGATTCAGCAGAACTCCCGCGATTATGATGGGTATGTTTCCGATGCCGAAAAGACACTGGATGTGGAAGAAGGAAATATCTCTTACGCCAGATTCTTTGATATCACGATCGTGGATCGGGACGGAAATGAGATCCAGCCGAAGGAAGCGGTGGATGTGAAGATTGAGCTGGCGGATCTGCAGGAAAATATTGAGGATGATGATGAGGCGGAACCTCAGGTGCTGCACTTCGGAGAAGGCGATGAACCCGAGATGGTCGGTTCGGAACTGGATGGTGATGAAGTTAGTTTTGCAGCGGAAGGATTCTCTGTGTATGGCGTGGTGTATACAGTGGACTTCTCGTACGCGGTCAATGGCAGGATGTACGAATTCAGCATTCCCGGAGGCGGTTTTGTCAGTTTCGAACACCTTGCGGAAGTACTGGGAATGGGAAAAGCGGATGCTGATACTGCCGGAGAAGAAACTGCGGAGGAAGCGGAAGCTTCCACTGTAGAAGAGCACGCAGAAGAAGCGGGTATCACAGAGGAAGAGTATATTACAGAAGAAGCAAAGGCTTCAGAAGATGCGCTGCCTTCCGAAGAGGATCCTTCTGCGTTTGATGAAGCCATCAGACTGAATGAGATCGAGGTCAGTGAAGATACCAGAAAGTTCGTGGCAGACGTGGAAAGAGTTGCTTTCTCAAGTCCGGAACTGGTATGGGTCGGAAAGATAAGTGAAGCAGGTACCGTTGGAGGACTGAAAGAAACCAACGGCCTGGAAGTGGAATACAGCACTGAAATGACCAGGGATCAGATCGCAGAGATCAACGCGCAGACGGTAGAGGCCGGGGACTGGGCTCTGATCAGCCTGCATCCGTTTATGAGTGAAGAGATACTGACTGTTACCATGAAGAATGGGGAGCAGTTTGCTGTAAAGGTGACGGATGCACAGATCAGTGCGAATGTGCTGACTGCCGACGGAGAGCATTTCCGGATCACGGTTAATTATGAAGATGATGCAGAGATCCCGAAAGGCGCTAAGCTTACAGCTGAAGAGATCCCGGAAGGGTCGGAGAAATACGAAAAGTATCTGAAAGAAACGGAGGATAACTGGAAGAAGACCGGCAGGGAAGGGTATTTCAGTTTAGTCAGATTTTTTGATATTGAGATCACAAAAGACGGAAAGCCGATCGAACCCAAGGCTCCGGTAGAAGTAGAGATCAAACATGAGGACGGCCTTACGCTGTTTAATGATGAATCTCTCAGCGTGATCCATTTTGCCGATAAAGGGACAGAATTCATAGATGAGCTCCATCGGGATGAAAAAGGTACGGACATCGTTTATGAACAGGAAAGCTTCTCTGTTATCGGAACAGTCTCTACGGTTAAGGAAAACGGATGGCCCACATCAAACGGACAGTATGTTCTTGTTCTCCAGGATGGTGATGATTACTATGCCCTGAACCAGGACGGAACTCTTATAAAGGTGCGTTATTTCAACAATACTGTTTCCTTTATCGGTGAGGGAACGACAACAACGGATTATATTGATGATTATCTGTGGTATGTAGTTTCAAGCGGAAACAGAGGCAAGATTTCTGATGAGTATATTGAGTATAACGATACACCGGATGGACAGACCTTTATTGATCCGTATTATGAGAGTATTTTTAGCGGAACTGCCCGCCAGCTGCAGATCCGTGACGGAAAAATCTGGTGTTCCGGGCAGCTTCCGGGTTCTTCAAGCTACACGCAGGTAACCTTATCCGCCTCTGATGGTCAGCTTGGTCGTGTAGCCCTGACTTCTGAGAGCGCTTCTCCGGTATTCTTTGCCTCTGCGTCGACGTTTACTGCCAACGATAATGAAACGGATCTTTTCACGCAGGTAGAAGTGGAATCGATCATTAATAAGTGGAAAGAGCAGAAAACAAAGAAGGCAACTTATGATAAGACTGCAGAAGTCTATGATTATGAAAACAGGATCTATCAGGTTGATATAACTGCTTCCTCCTCTGACTATGAAGTTTCACCGGGCATTGCCCTGGAATTTGTTGTGGATGCTTCAAGATCCATGTTTTTCCCGACCAGTGTTACAGAAGCCGGTACATTTACCGGAACGGATGCGTCGAACGTAAGAGACTGGATCAACGCTAACGGGGATCAGGATCAGGTCTATTTTGTCATTCAGAACAAGAACGGCGCTGCGACACAGTATGCGATCTTCTATGATTCGAATGAAAACCAGTGGCGGTGGGTCGATGCGTCTAACTATAATCCGCCGGACGATAGAGCCAATGGCGGTACATCAGATTCCAGGTATGCAGGCAACCCCCTCAGTTCCTGGTCCTATGGCAACATGGATGACGGAAAGATCTATACGACAGGCATTACCGGAACGTCGGATGGTACTTACGGAACCCGTAAGACATGGATCAGCCGTATTGAATACCTGAAGCAATGTGCACGCGTTGCATCTCAGGTCATCTATGCGGTCGATGAAAATGCACAGATAGGTTTAATCGGATTTAACGCTAATGTTACGGACTACGGAACATTTGGAAAGAGCGAGCAAGAAGAACTGTTATATAATATTGACAACATCAGTCTGGCTGGCGGAACCAACCATCAGGCCGGCCTGCAGACAGCAATTGATAAATATCAGGATCAGGCTTTCTATAATGAGCACTATGCAGGACGCAAGCATGTCGTAGTGCTGGTCACGGATGGTGCGCCAAACCAGAGCGGCGTTACCTGGACTACAATCGGGAACGTTGCAAGTACTCTGAAAAACCTGGAAGATGATTTTGGCAATAAAACAGAACTGTATACGATGGGACTGAGTCTTTCGAATGTCGGCTCCAACCAGAGCAATCTGTTCAATATTTCTTCGGGAGAGGGCTATACATATGCCGGAGAGGATGCTGCCCAGATCATCAATGCCGTTACGAAAATTGTGGACGGGATATTCGTCCAGGCTAATCTTGTGGCGGATGTGACCGATGTCATCGACCCGGCGTTCTATCCAGTGAATAAAGCAAATGGCTTACCCCTTGCGGAAAACGACTGGATAAAGCTGGATGGCAGTAAAGCCAACCCCGGTGCAGACGATGCAGCGGGGCAGATCAAAAAAGATGCTTCCACAGGAAACTGGTACGTGGAATGGAAGAATCAGAGTATCGACTGGCCGACCACGGACTCTAATGGTGCGATAACCGAGCCCGGGTGGCATGGCACCGTCTTTGTGAAGGCAAAAGAGGACTTCCTCGGCGGAAACGGCATCAGCACTAACGCAGAAGGCAGCCAGATAGAAGCAACGAAGTTTATTGTACGCGGGGAAACAACACCGCATGACCTTCCGGAAGGAGATCAAACGACTTCATTTGAAACACCTTATGTAAATGTTGATGAGCTGGATATCACGAAAAATGATACAGAGTGGACCGTTTACCTGGGCACGAATGTTGATCCTTTGAAGGAAGTAAAAGCGCTCTGGGAGAAGGTGAAGGTGAAAGAGGTCGTTTCAAAGACGGATTCGGATCATCGCGTATCTTCTGACGGCAGCCTGACTTATCAATATGCTTCAAATACGAGTGACAACCGGCCGGAGGTGAATGGTAGAGAAGAGTTCCCTATATCGGATCTTGGAATTACCTTATCTGATGCCGACTGGGAAGAACTGATCGCAGGAAATTCAAAGACCTTCCCCTACAGTGCCTATGACCATTCTTCGGTCGGTACGATCCAGATCAGCCTGACACAGGAAGTAAAGACCGGGGAAAAAGATCTGTCGGAATCTCCGCATGATACAACCGTTACGGGAAGTGAGGTGGAAAAGTATACCCTTACGGTAAGCTACAGGCCGGCCGGTGCTAATATTTCCAACTGGCATACCGGGTCATTTGGTTCAGAAATGTCCGGAAAAAGAGCCGGAAATATCAGAAAGGATAATACACACATCATAAACGTGTTTGTAAAAGGCCTCCAGATCACGAAAGTGGACCTTAATGACCAGCCCCTTATCGGTGCGAAATTTGCACTTTATCGCACAGCAAGAAGCGGGGAAACAGACCTGCTGGAAATCAATGGTGGGCAGTATCATAAGGTGGCA
>JAFRLH010000042.1 GCA_017431345.1 Lachnospiraceae bacterium
GGAGCACTGAAAAAGCCCCTTTAAGGGGCAGCTGTGAAAGTGGTGCAGTTAGCAGACCTTCAGTGCGCCTTCCGGGCGCAGGCTGGTAATAGTCCCTTATAGGGACTGAGCAGGCCACCGGCTAAGCCGGTGGTCCTGACTTTATGCGATAATACCCGGAACGATCTCAGATCGCATCGTGAAGGATCTGCAGCACTGTCTGCAGTTTCTCTACGGGGATCTGGCCAGGCGCCGATACCTGTCCCACCGCGCCGAACGTCATGCTGCTCCCGAAAAGTTCTCCGGCAAGACGTGTGACAACGCCTTTGGGACCCATGCTCATGGTGATGATCGGACGGTCACTGATCCCGTGAGCGAACTCATCGGTCGCTGCCTGCAGGGTAATGACGTCCTCAATGCTCTGCGGCATAAAAGCGACCTTCGGGATATCCGCGCCCATATCCTGCATCTTCTTCAGCCTTCTTACGATCTCCTCCTTATCAGGAGTCCTGGAGAAATCATGATTGGAACCTACGACCGTCTTTCCGGCTGCGTGGATATTGTCAATATTCGTCCTTATGACATCATCCCCCCAGAAGAATTCCACGTCGATCAGATCGACATAACCGGACTCTGCCAGCGCTTTGTTCAGCGCAGTATAGGTATCCGCATCGATCCCCTTTTCCCCGCCTTCCATCTTCGTTCGGAAGGTAAAAAGGATCGCGGTATCGCCGAGCGCTTCTCTGAGTCTTTTTGCGGCAGCGACCGTTTTTTCAATGTCATACACATCTTCAAAGAAATCGACACGCCATTCGACAACATCCATTGTATAATTGGTCAGTTCTCTTCCTTTTGCTTCGATTCCATCGGCATCCTTTGCCACGATCGGGACGATCACCTTAGGGATCCCCGCGCCGATCTCGATGTTCCTTACTTTTACTGTCTTCATTTTCCCTCTCCTTAATGCTGTTCGAAGATGCTGCCTCTGCAGCATACTTCCCCGTTTTACACGTATTTTATATATACCGCGCTGTTCACCCATCCCGCCGGGATCTCCGCTTCCGGCTGTCCCCAGTTGTCATGGGCCAGGAAGACAGTTCCCCGTTCTGTCTCCTTTGCATCATATGCAGCCACCCAGTGGTTCCCATATTTACTGCCCCTGTACCGTACGATGCCCAGGCAGCAGAAATGCCCTATCGCGAATTCTTCCCTTAGGAATTTCTTCCCCGGCAGCAGCCGGAAATGCGCCTTCACGCTCAGCTGCACATATTCCGGCGCATATTTTTTGATGAACCGGTTCACGCCCATGCTCACATGAAACGGCAGCGTCTTTTTCGCGCCGTGCATGCATTCCGTCACGGCAGCCACGAGTTTTGCGCCGTCGGTATCGCCGGGCTTCCGTATTTCTTCCGGAATAAGATCCGGATACTCTGTATCCTGCAGCCCGGCCAGCATCACAGCCGCAGCATAGGCGCCGCAGGTATCATTCCTGTTCCTCCATCCGCTCAAAGAGGCGGCCAGCTCCCGCAGACCGCCCTCTGTATTGTTATTCACCTTACACCACCAACAGCTTCTTATCGACTGCGTTCAGATTCTCATAGCCGTCTTCCGTGACAAGCACAAGATCCTCGATCCGGACACCGGTGAAGCCTTCGATATAGATGCCGGGCTCGATCGAGAAGATCATGCCGGGCGCGGCAGGGGTATGGTCATTCGGACCGACATCACCTTTCTCGTGATCTTCCTGGCCGATGAAATGGCCCAGTCGGATGGTCCAGTATTTTCCGTATCCGGAATCATCGATGACTTTCCGGCAGACCGCATAGATCTCGCTCATCTTCACACCGGGTTTTACGGCATCGCACGCCGCCTGCTGGGCTTCTCTTACGATCTCATAGATCTTTGCCTGCTCGTCATCCACAGAATGCATGTAGAAGGTACGGGTCATGTCAGAGCAGTAATTCTTATAGATGCAGCCCATATCGATCAGGACGCACTGGCCTTCCTTCAGCTTCACCTCTGCGCTGGGAACGTGATGGGAATCCGCAGCATTCTCCCCATAGCAGACAATCGTGGTAAAGCACGGCACAACGCCCTCTGCAGCATACTGTTCATCAATATAATCCGCCAGTTCTTTCTCAGACATGCCGACGGCAGCATGCTTTATCGCCCGCTCCATGACAAGATCATTGATCTCGGAGGAACGCTTCATGATCGCGATCTCTTCCTCATCCTTGACGGCGCGGCAGTTGTCAACACAGTCAGAACCGAGAACGGTCTTCAGGTTCGGCATACGCTCCTGCAGCGGGACCAGGAATCTCGCTGTCATCACTTTATCGACGCCCAGGACTTCCTTCTCATCGATCTGTTCGACCAGAAGAGTCATCTGATCGTCCATATCACTGTACCGGACCTCGTTGAACCCTGTCGGTCCGATGAAGAAAAGATGATTCAGGAAAAAGACATGTTCTCCGTTGTCTCTTAAAAGGAAGAAAAACATCCTCTCAAAAGGCTCATGATAGATGCCCGTCAGATAACGGATGCTCTTGGGATCCGAGACCAGAAGCTGCTTCAGGCCGGCTTTCTTCATCTCATCAACTGCTCTGTCAATACGCGATTTCATTATAGCTCTCCTTCCCGGCACGGCACTGTCAGAACCCTTGGGTTTGCCGTGTTTAACCGTTCCGTGAATAATTTACCAAAACGAAGGTAAAAAAGCAATAGCCAGACAGCGTCAGCAGAAAGAATGTACGGCGGCATTGCTGCGCAGAGGATCATTCTGTTCCGTAGAACGAGTCGATATCCCCGATGATCTCCTTAAAATCAACAGCGCATTTTCCTTCGGAGATCCCGACCGGGACTGTATCGTCAAAGCCATAGATCACAGGCAGTTCATCATGCTCGAAATCATGCACGATCACCTTGCGGTCCTTCGGATCCACCATCCAGTATTCCCGGACACCGGCATTCGAATACTTGAACAGCTTCAGGTTCATATCCTTCTTTCGTGTGGACGGCGACAGGACTTCGACAACGAAATCCGGCGCGCCGAAAACAGTCCTGTCCCTGATCTTCTCCCTGTCGCAGACAATGAGAAGGTCCGGCTCCACCACAGTCCTGTTGTCGCAGTCCAGCTGGACGCCTACCGGCGAGAACATCAGCCGGCACGGACTGTTATGTTTTTTCATGCAGGCATACAGCTGAATATGCATTGCTGCGATCAGTTCCTGGTGGATGATCAGCGGAGTCTCCATGATAATCAGCTGTCCGTCGATGAGTTCCGCCCTGACATCGTCCGGCAGCGCAAGCCAGTCGTCTATGGTATATTCCTTTTTTGCTTCCGTACCGTATGGAAATTCCGGTTCGGCAGCATCGTACTGCGGCATGTCCGGCAGCATTTCAGGATAGTTTACCCCGGCTTCCCATTCCGTGTCTGACGTGAACCTGCTGTTATCCTTCACGCTGAAGCTGTTTCCCGGCAGATTCAGCTTTACATAATAAGCCAGCAGACGTACAACATATTCCGGCGCATGTCTGCCGTCATTCTCCCACTCGGAAACAGTCCTGTACGGGATCCCGAAGTATTCACAGAATTCTCTTCTGTTCATCCCTGTGCTCTTCCTGATCTCCCTGATCCTTTCCGCTGTATCCATGAATTGCCCTCCTTCTGAATTATCATGGCACAAAAAAACACATTGTGTGTATTATACCATGCCTATACAGTATACACAATGTGTTTTCTGCTTCCTGTTTGTGCCAAAACACGAAACGTTTTGTGTATGTATTCCCGCCATGATCAGCGGACAGCTGCCTTTTCCTGCTTTCCGGCTGCACGGGCAAAAGACAAGGCATTCACCGGGCATGCCCGCATACACTCTCCGCACCGGATGCATTCCGCGCTGTTCGGTGCAAGATGCGGATCGACTTTCATCCCGCAGGCTTTGCTGCAGGCGCCGCAGTTCACGCACGCATCCGTATCCACATGCATCCTGACCAGGCTCATCTTCCGGAACAGGGAATAAAAGGCTCCCAGCGGACAGATATATTTGCAGAAAGGCCTGTAAATCAGGATCGAAGCCAGAATGCAAACGATCAGAAGCAGCATTTTCCATCGGAAAAGCCATCCAAGCGCCGGCCGCAGCATATCGTTCATCAGCACCAGGGGGACACCCGCTTCCAGCGTTCCGACCGGACAGAGATATTTGCAGAAGAACGGATCTCCCGCACCGTATTCGCTTCTGTAAAACAGCGGCAGTCCAATGACCAGCACGAGCAGAACAGCATATTTCAGATACCGGAGCGGTCTGTCGATCCTGTCCGGAATCCCGATCTTCGGCAGCGGAATTTTATAAAGGAGCTCCTGGATCAGCCCGAACAGACAGAGCCAGCCGCAGATGAATCGCCCCGCAAGCAGTCCGATGGCCGCAAGGTACCCCAGAACATACGCCGGAAACTTCCGCTGCCTTCCCGCGAGCACCGCCTGCAGGGCGCCGATGGGGCAGGCTCCCAGCGCGCCCGGACAGGAATAACAGTTCATTCCCGGGACACAGAAATGCTTCAGGGCCCCGCTGTAGATGAACGGCTGCCCCGGCAGGAACCCTCTTACGTAGGCATTCGAAAGCAGGCCCCAGCCTGCCTGTATGATTTTTCGCAGATGCTTAGCCAAGGCCGATACACTCCATGCAGATATTGACGGCTTTTATGAAGACATCCTCCATCTCCCCTGTCGCTGCGCCGAAGATGCACAGGCAGACGGCGGCAAGCAGAAGAATGACCGTCAGTTTTTCCGGAAATTCTCTGTTCATAGCAGTATTCCTTTTCCAGTTGATACAGCAGTAATGTAACACAATATACCCTGCGCGGCAAGGGATGGAAAAATGACAGCTGTTTCCCCTGCCCTTGCATTTTTATCCCATATTTCTTATACTGATAGCAAATCAAAACTCTTGCGAAAGGATCTTATCATGGGCGATCTTTTAAAAGGATTATATAACGATCTTTATACGGCGGGAAATGCGCATCTCGATCTGCTGAAGCAGGTGCGGGAGCAGAACAAAGCATCCGATCTTGTCAAAAAGACAGCGGAAAACTCTCTGAAGAACGCGAACGATGCGCTCGATGAAGCCAGGAAACTCTTCGGAGACATGCCGGTATCGGCAGGTATGGATGTGAAGACGCCGCCGGTGCAGGCGAGCACGGGCGATCCCGTCCCTCCTGCGTCTGAGCCCGAGAAGCCGGAAGAACCTGAGACGGATCCCATCGAGGATCTCAATGCGCTCATCGGCCTTTCCACCATCAAGCACGATGTAAAAGAACTGACCGATTTCGTAAAGGTCCAGAAACTCCGGAAAGATGCGGGACTGAAATCCGTCCCCACTTCTCTTCATCTGGTATTCACCGGCAATCCCGGCACTGGAAAGACGACCGTGGCCAGGATCATCGGCAGGATTTACAAGAAGATCGGCGTGCTCTCCAAAGGCCAGCTCATTGAAGTGGACCGTTCGGGACTCGTCGCAGGATACGTCGGCCAGACGGCCATTAAAACGCAGCAGAAGATCCAGGAAGCCATGGGCGGCGTGCTGTTCATCGATGAGGCCTATGCGCTCTCCGGCGGAGATCAGGATGCGTTCGGGCAGGAAGCCATCAACACCCTTCTGAAAGCGATGGAGGATCACCGCGATGATCTGATCATCATTGTCGCCGGCTACACCAAACCGATGGAGCATTTCATCGCCAGCAATCCGGGCCTGAAATCCCGTTTCAACAAGTATATCGAATTCCCGGATTACACGCTGGATGAGCTGCAGGATATCTTCATGATGAATGTGAAGAAATATGATTATACTGTCTCCGACGAAGTGCTGACGCAGATCCGCGGGATGATCGCCGCCAAAAAACTTCTCACGATGGAGAATTTTGCGAATGCCAGAGAAGTCCGGAATCTTTTTGAAGAAGTGATCACGAACCAGGCCCGCAGGATCGCCGCGATGGAGAATCCCACAGCAGAGGATATCATGGCGATCACGATGGACGATCTGGTAGATGCAGAAAAAGCCGAAAAAGCAAAGGAAGAGGTGGAAGAAGCCCTTGCGGAGACAGAGGCAGAGATCGGAACCGAACCGGAGCCTGCTCCTGAATCTGCACTGGAGCCTTCCGGGACTTCCGATTCAGAGCCTGACGCTGATCCCGAATGACCATTGAAATGTATCTGAAAACATCCGCCGCACAATTTGCGTGCAGCGGATGTTTTTTATCAGCAATTTCCGGTGTATACATAGTCCAGCTTTTCCCGCGCAGTATCTGCAAGCCTGTAGATCAGCATGACATCTGTCGCCGGCCTGTCTGTCATGCGGAACTGCGGAAAGAATCTGGAAATATGCAGCGGGATCTCCCTGCCGGACTTTCCGCCGCATACCTTCTCAAGACCGGCGATCCATCCGCTGATCACCCGCATTTCTTCCTCTGTATCATTTTCCCCGGGAATGATGAGCGTAGTGATCTCGACATGGCAGATCTGTACAGCCCGTGCAATAAAATCCATGACCATCTGCCGGCTGCCTTTCAGGACTTCGGAATAATACCTGTCGGTGAAGCCCTTCAGGTCGATATTCATGGCATCGATATACGGTGCCAGCTCCTCCAGCACTGCAGGGGAAGCAGTCCCGTTCGTGACCAGGACATTTTTCATGCCTTTTTCATGTACCAACTTCGCCGTATCGCGGACATATTCATAACCGACAAGCGGTTCGTTATAGGTAAATGCAACGCCGATATTCCTCCGGCTTTTGTAGTATTCCGCCGTGTCAGCCAGTTCTTCCGGAGAAATATATTCCGCTTTCTCCCGGTACCGCATCGCCCGGTCAGACCATGAGATCTCATTGTTCTGACAGAACGGGCATTTCAGATTGCAGCCGTAACTGCCGGCGGAAAGGATCATGCTCCCGGGATAAAATCTGTGCAGCGGTTTCTTTTCAATCGGGTCGAGCGCAAGCGAAGTGATCTTCCCGTAGTTTTCCGGGAAGACAGCCCCGTTCCTGCAGGTCCTCACACCGCAGGCCCCTGTCATACCTTCCTTCAGATCACAATGTCTGAAACAGACGCTGCATACTGCCATCCAATACCCCTTCTGCAGATTTCCTGCAATGTTATAAGCCATTCGTCATACGTGTCTTACCACTTCGAACCGCTGCAGTTTTACACTCTCCCACTTACCGATCCCGGCTTTCTGCTTTGCGATCGAGATCTGCTGTTCCACTGTATCCACGCCGTCCAGATCCGGGAGGAGCAGGCCGCGTCTGACGCCGTTCGTCACGATCACGCCGTACCGTTTTACATCCAGTTCCTCTTCGGAAGAGATATCCTCCGGCTCTCCCAGCACATCCACATTGATCTCCAGCCACTGCAGTTCATCCGGGGTGATCGGATCGAACCGGGGATCCCGCACTGCGGCGCTGACCGCATTCTCTATGATTTCTTCTGCAAGGTTTGTCTGCACAGGCGCAATCGTTCCGATGCATCCGCGCAGTTTTCCGTGTTTATGGATCGAGACAAAAGCGCCGGCTCTTTTTGTCAGCATTTCCTCCGCGCCGGGAATACTGACAGGCACGCTGATCATCCTGCGTTCTCTCACATAATGCTCCAGCGATCTTCTGGCAAGCTTTACATATTCATCCGATCTGTCCCTTGCTTCCGCAAGCTTCTTTTCCGTCTCAACAAGATGCGCTGCCAGAAAATGTCTGCTCTCATCCGTTCCTTCCGGATAGAATGTCGCGATCCCATACCCGACGCCGGTCACATCCTGATGGGACAGCGTTTTCGCTTTCACCGCCTGCCCGTCAAAGGCGCCGGCCATGATCACGAAGGAGCGGTGCCCGCACTCAGCAGCTTTGTCGCAGAAGGTCTCGTCAAACTCCAATAATTCACCGAACGCCGCTCTTCCCATGACATCCATGATACGGGCATCATACTGCGGCCCTTCTTCGGCAAAACCGTACGGACCGTAGGACTGCAGCTTATGCGACAGATCCCCGCTGGCAATGATCACGGCACGCCTGCCGGTTTTTTCAACCGATGCGCGGATCAATTCTCCCAGCCTGTAGTGATCGGTAAGCGGCAGGCCGGAGAGGCCGATCCGGACGATCTTTCCGCCTTTATAATGCTTTCTGATAAAATACAGCGGCACCATCGTTCCGTGATCCAGCCTGCTGTCACGTTCTCCAAGGGTGCCGGCAGGAAATCCTTCCATTGCTGCCGCCGCGCTGATCTCATCTGCCAGTTCCTCGTCATATTCTTCGTGAAACTTCACCTGCGGCGCCCTGAAATCCGAGAAGGAACCTTTTGCCCGTCTTCCCGGCGAGATATGAAAATAATCCGCATACATGACCGTATGCGGACTGGTAATGATGATCGTATCAGGGCATAATGCTGCCGTCTCAGCAGCGATTTTCTCATACGCTGCCGTTGTTTCACGGATCTGTTCTTCGCTTCCTCTCCCTACCTCCGGCACGATCATCGGGGGATGCGGGACCATAAATGCTGCAAGGACCGCCATGAACCTTTCCTCCCGTTCTCTTACCAGGTCAGCCTGTGCAGGCTTCCCCTGGTGTTCAGCCCGGCGAATCCCTGGTGCCGCAGCGCCTCATAGACCATGACTGCGACCGAATTCGCCAGATTCAGAGATCTGTTGTCATCAAGCATCGGAATGCGCACGCAGTTCTCTTTGTTCTGTACAAGGATCTCTTCCGGAATGCCTGCGCTTTCCTTTCCGAACATGATATAACAGCCGTCCGGATAGTCCGGCTCTGTATAGAGCTGTTCGGATTTTGTAGTAGCCATATAGATTTCCGGCTTCCCGTTCTTTGTAAGGAAGTCCGAAAGATCGTCATATATTGTGACATCCAGCCTGGGCCAGTAATCCAGCCCCGCCCTTTTGATCATTTTGTCGTTGATCTGGAAGCCGAGCGGACGGATCAGGTGAAGCCTTGATCCGGTAGCCACGCAGGTCCTGCCGATATTTCCGGTATTTGCGGGAAGCTCCGGTTCCAGAAGTACTACATTCACCAAGATCACATACCGCCGTATCCGGTGATGCCGGCCATCAGTCCCACTGCCATTGCCACGCAGATAATGACCACGATCACGATCGCAACGATACGGCCGCTCTTTTTGTCTCTGAAGTTCATCATATTATTTTTCCTCCGGTTTCCTGTATTCTTTACGCTAATAATTACGTATGAAATCACTTTGCAGACGGGCAGTATTCCGCCAGGAAACATCTTCCGCAATCAGGCTTTCTTGCCGTGCAGATGGTCCGTCCGAGCGTGATTATCTGCATATTATACCTTATCCAGTGGTCTTTAGGCAACACCTTCATCAGATCGTATTCCACCTTTTCCGGTTCCGTTTCTTTTGTCAGGCCGAGTTTGCCGGAGATTCTTTTGACATGGGTATCGACAACGATGCTCGGATCGTGGAAAATGTTTCCCCTGATCACATTCGCGGTCTTTCTTCCGACACCGGCCAGGCTGGTGAGATCTTCGATTGAAGAAGGCACTTCCCCGCTGAACCGTGTCACCAGGTCATGGCAGCACTGGATAATATTCCTGGCTTTCATGTGATAGAACCCGATCGACCGGATATCCTGTTCCAGTTCTTCCTGGTCCGCACCGGCAAACGCTTCCACGGTCGGATATTTCTTAAACAGATCTTCCGTGACCATGTTCACACGGGCGTCCGTGCACTGCGCGCTTAAGATGGTCGCGATCAGCAGCTGCCAGGGCGTTTCGTGAATGAGATAGCACCGGTCATCCCGGCCGTATTCATTGTCGAGCGCGTCGAGAATCGCCGCGATCCGTTCTTTTTTCTTCATGTTCTTTTACCCTTTCAACAAGAATGATTTCTGCACCATTATTTGAACTGTCATCCTTCGGCAGGCTTAGTTTGACAGTAAATATCACATCCTCACCAGTTTCGTATGACTTCCGTTCCTGTCCTTCGTTACGGACAGCTGCACCGGCATCGAATCCTTCAGTTCCTCCACATGCGAGATCACGCCGACCAGCCGGTCCGATCCCGCCAGTTCCGAAAGGATCTCGACAGCTTTCTCCCGTACGCCGGCACTGAGGCTTCCAAATCCTTCATCCACGAACATGGCATCTGTCCGCACGGATCCCGCGCTTTCAGATATCACGTCCGCCATGCCCAGTGCCATGGAAAGAGAAGCCATGAAAGATTCACCCCCCGACAAGGTATTCACGTCTCTCGCCTGTGAATTGATGATGCTCCAGACATCGAGATCCAGCCCCACCTGTCCCTGTGCGCCCAGATCGGCAATATCCCTGCATGTCAGTTTAAAGGTCCCGCCATTCATTTCCACAAGCCTGCGGTTCGCTTTCTCGATGATCTTCCGGAAGAACTGCCGCTGCATGTATGTTTCCAGCCTGATATGGCGGCGCTCGATCTTTCCTCCGGCAGTAAAGTAAAGCCGACGGATCATCAGGAAACGCTCCCGGAGACCAGTCCGCTCTCTGATGTACGATCCGGCTTCGGCGCCTGCCCTCCTTCGGTTCTCCATGAGGGAATAGATCTTCATCCTCCTGTCCGAAAGCAGCTTCTTCTTTTCTGCCAGTGAATTCGCCTTCTCATATAATCCTGCTGTATCCGCCGCCGGCTTCCCCTCTGTTTCGGATAAAAGCGTTTTCTTCTCTGCTTTCAGCAGTTCAAGGCGCTGCTTCTGATCCTGGACTTCTTTTCTGAGTTTGGAAAGCGCTGCCGGGGAAAGCACCTTCCCAAGGAACTCCCCGCTTCCGGAGAATCCGTTTTCTCTGCCGGCTGCTACTAGCGCTGTTTCCGCTTCCTTTTTCTGCGCTGCAAGCGCAGTCAGATTTTTTTCCTCCTGCAGCTTTCCTGCGCGGAGGGAAGTCAGGCGCTCTGTAAAGGCTTTATGGTCTGCCTCTTTCTTTTTCAGTTCCGTTCCGAGCGCTGCAAGCGCTGCTTTTGCTTTCGCAAGACAGCCGGCGGTCTCCGCTTTCGTTTTATAGGGAATCTTTTCCAGGATCGACCGCTGTTCCGCAATATTCTTTATGATTTCTCCGGAGATCTGATGCAGCTTTTCGGTCAGGGAATCTTTCCTGGCACGCATCTTTTTCTGTACCGCAGCCGCTTCATTTCTGGCCTTAATGAGCGCGGCGGCATCCACAGGTTCTTCTTCCGTCTGCAGTTCTCCGGCAGCCGGATGATGGATGCTTCCGCACACCGGGCACGGTTCACCGTCTCTTAAACCGCTGCGCAGCAATGCCGCCTGCGCATTGACAAACCGTTCATGCAGCCTGTTCATGCGGACTTCCGCAGCCGCTTCCTCCTTCTCGATGTCAGACTCCAGTTTAAGCAGTTCTGCAGAAATGGTCTCCTTCCGGACCGCAGCCTCCTGCTCTTCCCTTTTCAGCGCAGTCAGCTTATCATAAAGCGGCAGGCTGTCCGTAAGATCTTTGATCCGGATCTTCAGTTCCGAAGTCTTCTGATCAGCATCTTCCGAGAACAAACGGTATGTTTCGTTTTCAGAGACTTCCGCGGATGCTTTTTCCGCAAGTTCTTTTCCGATCCTGTCCATACGGCCCCGGCACTGCTTCTCCTGTTCAGAGACAGTCCGCCATTCCGTGTAATAAGGAATGACAGCATTGGCGCGGATCGCCTCTGCGATCTTACCCTCCTTCTCATTTAAGGCGGGCAGCTCCTGCATCAGTTTTTCTTCTTCCGCCAGAACGGAGACCAGTCTTTCACGGAGCTTCTTCAGCCTGTTCTCCTCGTTCAGGACAGTCCTTGTCTGATCCAGTTCTGTCTCTGTTTTCTTCAGTCTTTCGGAAAGCACTGCATATTCACGCTCTGTTTCCGCAAGAATATCCGAAAGGATCCTGATCAGTCCGTCCGGATCACTGTCTGCCAGTGCAAGGATCCCGGACGGAGTATCCGGAATCTGACGGGCAGCTTGATCCGTTTCCGCAGCCCCCTCTTCTTCCGAAAGAACGGTCCTGTCCTGCTGCAGGCCGGACATCGCACGAAGTATTCCTTCTCCATTGTCCGACAGCATCTCAGCCGCGGTACGGAATCGTTCTCCCAGCGCATCCTCCATATATCGGTAGATCCCTGTATCATACAGTTTGGCAAAGATTGCCTGCCGATCGGCAGAGGACGCCTTCAGAAGCTTCATGAAATCGCCCTGCGCCAGCATGGCCACCTGCGTGAACTGGGCGTGGGTAAGTCCGGTCAGTTCTTCGATCTTCAGATTGATCTCTCGCAGCTTCCCGGGAAATTCCGTATTATCCGGCATGATCAGCTGCGCTTTCGGCTGCAGATCGGTCTTCAGCCGCTCATAGAGGCCGGTCTTTTTATCCTTCTTCCAGTTCGGCTGCAGCGGACGCCTGTTTATCGTATATTTTTCTCCTCTGATCTCGAACGTCAGACTTACTTCGGTAAGCAGTCCGTCCGGCGCATAATGGCTCCGCATCATACTGCCGCTCTTCATTCCGCCGCTTGCCTCTCCGTACAGGGCAAAGCTGAGGGCATCAAAGATCGTCGTCTTTCCGGCGCCTGTATCGCCGGTGATCAGGAACAGCCCGCTGCCGATGCTTTCAAAATCGATCTCTTCTTTTATATATGACCCGAAGGCCTGCATGGTAAGCAGTAACGGTCTCACAGATCCCCAGCCTCCCGTATGATTTCTTCGATGATCTTCCGCTCTTCGTCCGTCATCGGCACAGCGTTCATCTCTGCATAGAACTTTGCAAATGCTTCCGCCGGATCTTCCTCCGATCCGATCTTTTCGTCTTTCGGGATCTGCCCGCGGCTCATTGTATTGTCCACTCTGATCTCCAGGACATGGGCGTAGCGTCCTGCCAGCACATCCGCCGGGCGGACCAGATCGTCATCCGTCAGGGTGATCCCGACGTAGTCCTCACAGATCTCATCTCCTGCCGCTTCCATCACTTCCGCAAGCGTCCCCCGGATGCTCCTCACTTTTCTTTTCGGCGTCAGCTTCAGCAGGCTGATTTCCGGCTCGCTTCCTTTTTCTTTCAAATCGATCTGTACGATCCCTTTCGTATGATGTTCCTCACTGAGCGAATAAGGATATGGCGATCCGGAATAACGGACGCATTCCCGGCCTGCTTTCTGCGGCCCGTGCAGATGGCCGAGCGCGGCATAATCATAGGCGTCAAGAAGCTCCGCGCCGATCACATCCAGCCCGCCCACAGACAGCCATCTGGTCTCGGAATCGCTCAGCTCCGGGTCGGTGTTCTCCCCCTTGAAGAACTGGTGTGCAAGGATCACATTCCGTCTGGAAAGATCCGGCTTCTGTCTTTCGAGCAAAACCCTGACCGCTTCATGATAATCCTCCGGTTCTCCGTCCGGCAGCCATCGAAGCATACCCGGCCGGATGAACGGCAGCATCGTAAAATCGACCGCTCCGTATTCATCGTGCAGCGTAATGACCGTGAGCTTCTCTTCTTCTTTTGCCGGCGCAAGCGCAGCAATGACAATGTGATGCCTTCTCAGGAAACCCGAAGCATAACTGAGCCGCACGGCACTGTCATGATTCCCGGCAATGACAAGGATCTCCGGCTGCGGTCTTAAATCCGACAGGTCCGTCAGGAATGCATCGAACAGTTCCTGCGCTTCCGCGGAAGGCATGGATCTGTCGTAGACATCCCCGGCGATCAGGACGGCATCCGGCTGCATTTCCCCGGCATACCGGACGATCTGCCGCAGCATATCCTGCTGTTCCTCCAGGAGACTGTAATTGTACAGTTTCCTGCCGAGATGAAGGTCCGAAATGTGAAACAGTCTCATTTTTCATTCTCCGATCCTGCAATGATCTTATTTTTACGAAAAGTATATCACCAGTACCAAACAGCGTCAAAATAAGTCATAATTTCTTATTCACAAATCCTTCTTTTTCCATTATACTCTAGGCAGAATACAAATCCCTTCGGAGGAGCCTTTTATGGAGATCGAAAGAAAGTTTGTCATAGAGAAACTTCCTGCTGATATCAACGAATATCCCTCTAAGATCATTGAACAGGCCTATATCTTAAGAGATCCCGTGATCCGCATCAGAAGAGCCGATGACCATTACCTGCTTACTGTCAAAGGAAACGGGAAAATGGCGCGTGAGGAGCACGAAATGCCCCTTACCGAAGATAGCTATAATGATCTGATGGCGAAGACGGAGGGCAATATCATCCGCAAGAAGAGATACTTCATCCCTTATCCGCCGTTTACCATCGAGCTGGATATTTTTGAAGAGCCTTTTGACGACATGATGATGGCAGAGGTCGAATTCCTGTCCGTCCGGGAAGCGGAGGATTTTGTCCCGCCGGAATGGTTCGGGGAAGATGTGACGCAGGACAGCCGCTATCACAATTCCACCATGAGCAATACCTATTATCCCGGAAATTCTTTCAGACGGGGCAGGCCAAGGGATAACAGTTCCTTTGAAACAGAATAAGAACAGCTGACAATACCGGGAAAGGATCATCCTCTCCCGGTATCTTCATTCCATCCGAGAATGCGTTCCTTCATTCCCTGCACATCCAGGACGCCCATCGCAAATCCCTTTCGCACAAGTTCTTCAGGCACATATTCATCATATTTTTCAAACACCGGATTTTCATTCGGATACAGAAGCTCCAGCGGATCGAATTCTTTCTCCGCTTCTTCTTTTACCACGCTGAAAAACGCTGCTTCATCCGCTTTCATTGTAAACTGCATATAATACGGCCGGGAGGGGTTCAGACCTCTCAGCCCAAGTCTTTCCCCGCACCGCAGCTTCAGGAATCGCTCCAGCGCCAGGAATGCATAGGTCCCAAGCCACGGGAACAGTGCCCACATATTTCCTCCCAGGGAGATCAGCGGATGCTCTGCCATCCCGGAGCGGATAAAGCTGTTCCTGGCTTCCTCCAGCCTGCAGACCGCATGTTTCATCAGATAAGGATACGTCCTCTTTTCCTGGAGGATCCCGTACATTTTCTCCAGAATATGGGTATGGATATCACCGGGGACATCTCCGAAATACGCCGGAATATTTCCCTTTACGAGCGTGCACAGCACTTCTCTTCTCTTGTGATCCACATCATCCACGATCCAGACCCTGCCGGCGATGGCGATCTTGTCGCCGACCGGCGGCGGCTTCACGATCGTTCCCAGTTCTTCCGATCCGGCCCGGACGGAATACTCCGGATTCTCCTGGAACACTGCCAGGAATTTATAATTGTTCACGATCCGTTCTCCGGTGAGCCCGACGATCAGACCGCCGTTTTCCGTCCTGTTGATATGATCCGTTTTGATCAGATGCCGCAGAAGGATACGGTAGTCCTCCTGCGTGATCCTGTGAAACGCCGACAGGGTGAGCACTCTTGATGCCAGCTCGGCGGGCGTCATCTCCCCGCAGGAAGCCAGAGTGCTCATCGTCTGGTGGTAAAGGAGGCTGAACGGCATCCGTTCTGTCCGCGGCGGTTCCACAAAACGCTCCTCAATATACAGCTGGATGAGTGCGATGCCCTGGATCATATACCAGGGGATCATCTCCGGCAGCATGGCTCTGGGCTCCGGATGGTCTTCCCGCATTACGAACCACATTTCTGACGGTTCTCCGCGTCTGCCCGTCCGGCCCATGCGCTGCAGAAATCCCGACACGGTAAACGGAGCGTCTACATGGAACGCCCGTTCCAGTTTTCCAATATCGATCCCGAGTTCCAGCGTAGCTGTTGCACACACCGAGAGCATGGAATCGTCATCCTTCATCTCTTCTTCGGCGCTCTCGCGGTATGAAGCAGACAGATTCCCGTGGTGGATCAGAAACCGCTCGGGCTCATGATTTGCCTCACAGTATTGTCTCAGATTCTGGCAGATCGCCTCGCATTCTTCTCTGGAATTGGAGAAGATGAGGCATTTCTTCCCTCTGGTATGCTCAAAAATATACCCCATGCCGGGATCGGCAGCCAGCGGTGCGGTATCCGTGACCGGTTCCTCGACAGGCGTCCGGGCTGTTACTGTTTTTCCTTCATCCGCCTGCGGTCCCTGATTGTAGAAATGTTCCATCGAAAGGCGCCATACTTCCCTGCCGCTCTCGAACTGCGGGATGATCGTGCCGCGGCCGCTTCCTGCCGCCAGATATTTCCCGGCTTCTTCCGGGTTCCCGATCGTTGCCGACAGGCCGATCCTTCTGGGATTGCAGCCGGCTGACCTGCAGAGCCGCTCGATCAGGCAGAATGTCTGCCAGCCGCGGTCCGCCCGCATGAGGGAATGGATCTCGTCGATCACGACGAACCGCAGATCGCAGAACAGGTTCGGGATTTCCATATGTTTGTTGATCAGCAGGGATTCCAGGGATTCCGGGGTGATCTGCAGGATGCCGGACGGTTTCTTCAAAAGCTTCCGCTTGCGGGACTGCGAAACGTCTCCGTGCCACTTATACACAGCGATATCCCGTTCTTCACACAGTTCCGTGATCCTGCCGAACTGATCATTGATCAGGGCTTTGAGCGGTGCGATATAAAGGATCCCGACAGACGCCGGCGGATCTTCGTCGATCAGCGTGAGCATGGGGAAAAACGCTGCCTCTGTCTTCCCCGATGCAGTGGAAGCAGTCAGCAGCACGTTCTGATCCGTTCCGAAGATCGCTTCCCCGGCAGCATTCTGCACGCCGCGCAGGGTCTCCCACCCGGAACGGTAAATATAATCCTGGATAAATGGCGCGTAGCGCTCAAAAACGTTCATTCCTTCACCTGCTCAAATGGTAAACTCCACGAACTCCTGCGCCGCATCATCCGACACGGCTTCCGATTTCGCATAGGAAAACTCCTCCGATTCCAGCAGTTCAGCCGCTTTCATCCCAGGATTCTGATACAGCAGATCCAGCAGTTCGATAAAATCCCGGATCACTTCACGGGGCGTGATATTCTGGTCCGCACCGATCCGTCCATACTCGATCTTTATAAACGTTACCAGATCATCCGTATCAACATTTCTGTCATATCCGTACAGACCCGCATGCATATCCGCCAGCTTCTCGCACAGTACCAGCATCTCTTCCGCAGTCAGCGGTTCAAGACGGATGACCGGTGCCAGCAGATCCCTCGCGCCCGGTCTGGAGAACCGTCCTTCCGCGAGGCGGGACCGGAGCGCTTCATAGCTGTAGATCCCTCTCCGCTTGTCTTCCAGCGCCTGCGGCGTGGATCCCATGATGATCCCGAGATACTGTGCCTTCCCCTGCAGCGTATCATTGTACATGGTCAGAAGCTTTTCATAATTATACTGCCTGGTGATCGTATGGGGGATCTTGTAGATATTGACCAGTTCGTCGACCATGATCATCATTCCGGCATAACCCGCCAGCCTGAAGAATACCGCAAAGAGCTTCAGGTAGTCATACCAGTCGTCATCCGTGATGATAATATTTACGCCAAGTTCTTCCTTTGCTTCCCGCTTCAGGGCATATTCCCCCCGGAACCACCTGACGACCTTTGCCTTTGTGTCATCATCCCCCTCAACGTAGGCATGATAATAAGCCGACAGAAGCCTTGCGAATTCAAATCCGTGTACCAGCTCGCTCACGGAAGAAGTCACCGCATAGATCTTCTGATCCACTGCTGCGGTAAGCGCCGGATCTCCCGGCAGCAGCCCGGTCTCCTGCGCCGCTTCACTCTGTACATTGTTGATCCAGCGGTCCAGTACCAGCGTCAGCGCGCCGCCTTCCGGTCTCGTTTTCGTAGACAGATTGCCGATCAGCTCTCTGTACGTCGCAAGCCCCTGTCCCCTTGTTCCCTGCAGTCTCCTTTCGGGAGAAAGATCTGCATCGGCCACGATAAAGCCTCTGTCCATGACATAGTTCCGTATGGTCTGCAGCAGAAAGCTCTTTCCCGATCCGTATTTTCCTACGATGAACCGGAACGATGCGCCGCCTTCCGCAATGATCTCCACATCATGAAGCAGTGCTTCGATCTCATTTTTTCTGCCTACCGCGATATACGGCAGCCCGATCCTCGGCACCACGCCGCCTTTTAAAGAATTCAGGACAGTCTGGGCGATCCGCTTCGGCACCCTTCCGTTTCGATCAGCCATGATTCAACTCCTCAAGCAATTCCCTTACATCTTCTGTATAATCATCGATCAGCAGCAGTCTGCCGCCGTCGCATTCCATAATATTGTCGCCGAAATCATCGAAAAACGCTTCATTGATCTCGTCCGCGGCCACAGACGGCATGAGATGTTCTTCCCGGATTAACGGTCCCGGATCTGTCCCGTCCAGCAGATTCTGAAGAATCCTTATATATACCGGATCAGGTGTGATTCCCGACAGGAGAACTGTCCCGGATGGAATCTGTCCGGAAAAGGCTGCTCCGGGACCGTCCGCTGCAGGTCCCGGCACTGCATCCGGGATAGCGATCGCTCTCTCCGGATCTGCAGGAATGCCTTCGGCTTCTGTCATAACGGGAAGTGCCTCCTCCAGATCCGCCTCTGTGAGCAGGCTGTCTCTTGTGATGAGGGAATCCTCCCTGATCTTTGAAAGCCCGGAAAGATCGATCGTGATCTTCGGCCTGGCTGCCTCTTCCTGCTCTTTTCTGTCTGCTGCGGAAGCCGCTTCGACATAAGCGGATACCCATGCTTCTTCCGGTTTTGCCTTCAGATAATGCCCGGTCTTCAGATATTTCCGAAGCATCCGGTCCGTTTCATGCCAGATCTCATGCAGTTTCTTTTTATCAAGCTGCAGGCCGTCATACCGTTCTTCCATCCACCGGCCGTCCCTGCAGAGATATCTGCGGCATGCATCAAGTTCATAGACGGCATTCTCATGTTTTCTGCCTCTGTCAAAGAATACCGCATTGGACAGCGGATGCCATGGGTATCGCATGCGGGCTCCGAAACACAGCGTAAAGATATCACCGCTCCGGTTCCCGTATTTTGTGAACAGATTCCTCCAGACTTCCGCGAACAGATGCTCTCCCCTGCTTCCATACTGCCTGATCACCGGTGCGTTCTCCGGTTTTGCGCCTGCAAATAAAGCCATCGCTGCGCAGATCTCTGCATCCGTATGCCTTTCCGGCTCTTTCAGGACAGCAATCTCCCTGTCCCGCCTGATCATAGCCTGATCGGCATTCTTCACAGCCAGATCCGAAGGCAGCGCGTTCACAACGGAAAGATCCAGCATCCACCTCCGGATATTCTTCTTCATATCCGGGTTCCCGATTCCCGCATCGATAAAGCCGGCTTCAAATTCGCTGAGTTTCCGCACGCTCTCTTCTGCAGATGAGACGCCTATCCCGTTAAGCAGTTCAAAAATATAGATATACGCAGCCGAGGTGGGAACCGCTTTGAAAATCCCCCTCCGGATATCTTTGCGCCAGGAAAAATATCCCCTCAGCTGCCTGTAGTTCAGATCATGATAAGTCGGGAAATACATGCCGAACTGCCCGGTCCAGGGATAGTCGTCCTCATAATCCTTCATGAACATTCCCTGCAGGTAAAAGTTCTTGCACTTCTGGTGAAATGATCCGTCGCCGTATTCATACAGCCTGATCATATCCCTGATCATGTCCGGCATATCGGGATCCTGTGCTGTTCTTACGCCGGGTCCTCTGCGGATCGGCACGGAACCGAACATGCCGCTCTGCTTCACCGGTCCGGATCCGAGCGAGAGGGTGTACCCTCTCTGTTCCCCTGAACGGACAGCCCGGTCGAACAGCGCACAGATCAGATCCCGGTCTGTATTGTCCTCAAAGCGGACGCCGATCCATTTCTGTCCTCTCATGCGGAAGGACTCCGTGAGATACGGAAGCCTGTACTCGGACAATGTCTGTCTGCCGCATTTTAAATCGCAGCATTCCGTGATCTCCCCGGTCTCCTGATCCCATCGCTGCATCATAAGCGCGGCCCACTTGCCTGTATACGGATCTGTGAGTACAGAAAATCCGGGAAAATCAGCCCATTTATGCTCTTCCCGGATGCCGTATTTATTTTTTGCATATTCGGCAAGTTCAGCAAGCCTCACTGTGTCACCTCCGGTCAGGCCAGGATCGTTTTCAGGAACCGGACTGCTTCCTCTGTCCTCGGATCAGGCAGACAATAGGATGCCAGGCCGTCAAGCGCCGGAGAAGAATTTTCCGGAATGGCTGTAACGCCGGCATATGCAAGCATGGTGAGATCATTTTCATTATCTCCCATCGCCAGAATATTCTCACGGGCAATGCCCAGCTTTTCCGAGAGCCATTTCACGGCAGTTCCCTTATCTGCATGAACAGCATTTACCTCCAGATTCCATCTGGTGGAGGTGGTAATGCGGATTCCGGGAATATCCCCCATCTCTCTCCGTATGCGTTCCTTGTCCTTCTCATCAAAAATGGCCGTAAAGATCTTTTCCACCGGTACGCCGTGCTCTGCCACAAAGCCCGGCAGATCTTCCTTCGGATTCTGCGAGAAGAACGGGATCCGGTACGCATAATTTTCTTTCAGTTCTTCGGGAAGCACCGACCAGTTATACACGCCGTCGGTCAGATAGACGCTTGTATAAACATGGTAATGGCTGAGCCGCCTCAGCAGTTCAGCACCCAGTCCGGCAGGAATCAGCTGCTGATAGACCGGTCCACCGGCTTCCCTGTCGATGATGGAAGCGCCGTTGCTCGTTATGATATATCTGATATCCGGAATATCCAGAAGCTGCTTCGGCATGTTGGAATACAGTCTTCCCGTCGCCGGTACAACGATGGTTCCGGCCGCAGCGGCTTCTTTCAGCGCTTCCATAACGCCTGCAGAAATCTCCTTATCCCCTGCCGGCAGTATCGTTCCGTCTATATCTGTTGCCAACAATCTGATCTCTGACAATTTACTCTCCCTGATCCTTTAACACCAGCTCGACCGGACAATGATCTGAGCCGAAGATTTCATTATGAATCGCTGCGGAAACAAGCCTGTCCGCGAGCGACGCCGATGTCACAAAATAATCGATGCGCCATCCGGCGTTCTTCTCTCTGGCTTTAAAACGATAGCTCCACCATGAGTATATACCGGTCCGGTCAGGATAGAAATACCGGAATGTGTCAATGAATCCCGCATCCAGCAGTTCGGTGAACTTCCCGCGCTCTTCATCCGTGAACCCGGCATTGCGGCGGTTGGTCTTCGGATTCTTCAGGTCGATCTCCTGATGCGCGACATTCAGATCCCCGCAGACCACGACCGGCTTTGTCTTTTCACAGTCTTTCAGATACGCCCGGAATGCATCCTCCCACTCCATCCGGTAAGAAAGCCTTGCCAGTCCGTCCTGTGAATTGGGGGTATAGCAGGTGATCAGATAAAAATCCTCAAATTCAAGCCGGATGATCCTGCCCTCATGGTCATGTTCCGGGATCCCCATCCCGTATTGCACGGACAGCGGCTTTATTCTTGTAAAGATGGCCGTTCCGGAATAGCCTTTTTTCTCGGCATAGTTCCAGTAGATCTCGTACCCGGGCATCGCTATATCGATCTGGCCGGCCTGCAGTTTCGTCTCCTGAATGCAGATACAGTCCGCATCCAGCGCAGCCATCTGCGGGAGGAAATCCTTGCCCACACAGGCTCTCAGCCCGTTGACGTTCCATGAGATCAGTTTCTTCATCGATCAGTATCTCCTTATTTCATCCTCACTGTCATCAAACCCTTTGGTCAGCTTCCGGATCTCCATGTCATACTGCACTTCGCTGTTCACATGGACTGTCACCGTCTCTCCGACTCTGTGCCCCAGCAGGGCTTTCCCCACCGGAGATTCGACGCTGATATATTTTTTCAGGGAATTTCCCCTGATCGAGGTGACCAGATGGAATGTCTGTGTCTCATTCATCATGGGAATGAACACTTCCACCTCCGTATCGAGCCCGACTTCGTCCTCTGCCGAGGTATCATCGATCACGGTCGCATTCCTGACCAGCTTTTCCAGATATTTGATCCTGCTCTCGTTGCGGTTCTTCTCTCTTTTTGCGGCATAGTATTCGAAGTTCTCAGAGAGATCGCCCTGCGCCCTGGCTTCCTTGACCGCCTCGATCGCTTCTTTTCTGACCACCAGTCTGCGGTGTTCGATCTCCTTTTCCATTTTTTCTATATCGCTTCTGGTATAAACCTCCCGGCTCATAAGTTCCTCCTTGCAAAAGTTAGATATGTATGCTATGCTCTAACCAAAATCAGATGTAACTCACTAAAATTAGTCAAAGGAGCATTTCAATGAACGTCAATGAATCTGCAGAAAACTATCTTGAAACGATTTATCGTCTGAGCAAGAAGCTTCCGGTGGTCCGTTCTGTGGACATCGCGACCGAACTGAATTTTACAAAGCCGAGCGTCAGTGTGGCCATGAAGAACCTTCGCCAGAAGGGACACATCGAGGTATCCCCGGCAGGATTCATTACGCTTACCGAAACCGGTCTTGCCATCGGGGAATCGATCTACGAAAGACATGAGGTCATCTCCCACTGGCTGGAGACACTTGGTGTTGACGCACAGGTCGCTTCAGACGACGCCTGCCGTATGGAGCATGTCCTCAGCAAAGAGACGTTTGACGCCATCAAGCGTCATATCAAAGAGACTTCCACTACGTACTCACCCTGCGATTCCGACTGTCTCAACAAGGATTCCTGCCCGGTTTCCTGAGCATTCCATATCAAACCCTGTAAAAAATCGGCGGTCACGCATAGTGCGTGACCGCTTTTAGATTAGCTTTTATTCAGGTATTTGTCAATGGATTCAGGCGCAAAATCGAATGTTTGTTCACACAACAGCCTGCCTGAACAACATGGCCGGTACTTTATCAAGCGCTTTGATCACCGCGAACTGCACGACAGCCAGCAGTACGGACTGAAAGATCCTGGTAGCCAGCAGCGGCATGTAAGGGGATCCGTAAAGCACGGAGATCCAGAACGTATTCAGGAACAGGCTCAGAATGAACTGATTGATCCCTACCGCTAAAAGAACATTCTTAAGATCTCTTTTCTTATGCAGGAAAATACCGAAAACAGCACCCGTCAGAAACGCAGTCAGTGTAAATCCGGGGAAATACGGTCCGATCGGGAAAAGGATCGCGCCGAGCATATCTCCGGCCGCAGCCACAGCACCGCCGCCGACCGGTCCGAACATCATGGCGGCGATGACGATCGGCACAAAGCTGAAACCGATCTTCACATTCCATGCGGAAAGTGACAGAAATCTGGAGAGTATGATCTCCATTGCGGTAAGAAGCGCAAGCATCGTAAGTGTTCTGGTGTCGAATCTGAACCCTTTTTTCTTCTCTGACATTATAAAAACTCCTTTCGTGACGTTTGCCACGAAAGGAGCTTTCTGCACCTTCTGTGGCAGCGGATGCGGATGATCATCGCACGTCCCTTCCGTTTCGTCTGCGGGCAACCTCCCATCCCGCAGCACTTAACGCGATCATCCTACTCTGACAGTAACTCTATGGAATTTCTTTTAGAACAGACCGGAGATCACTCCGTTCTCATCGATATCGATCCTCTCGGCAGCGGGTACCTTCGGCAGACCGGGCATCGTCATGATGTCGCCGGTGTAAGCAACAATGAATCCTGCGCCGGAGCAGAGCTTGACGTTCGAAACATTGACGGTGAAATCCTTCGGTGCGCCGAGCAGCTTGGGATCATCCGAGAAGGAATACTGGGTCTTGGCGACACAGATCGGAAGATTTCCGTATCCGAGCGCTTCGATCTCCGCAGCTTTCTTCTTTGCCTGGGGCAGCATATACAGATGCTTTGCGTGATAGACGCGATGGGCGATCGCGCTGATCTTGTCCTGGACAGGCTGATCCAGTTCGTAGGTAAAGCTGAAGTTGTTGGGCTGCTCGCACAGACGGACAACTTCCTCAGCAAGCGCCATACCGCCTTCGCCGCCTTTTGCCCATACCTCGGACAGCGCGACATTTACGCCGAGTTCCTTGCACTTTGCTTCGACCAGATCCAGTTCTGCCTTTGTATCTGTCGGGAATGCATTGATCGCAACGACACAGGGAAGTCCGAATACATCCTTCACATTGGATACATGCTGAAGGAGGTTCGGAAGACCTGCCTCGAGTGCTTCCAGATTCTCATTGTTAAGATCGGCTTTGGCTACACCGCCATGATACTTCAGTGCGCGGACGGTCGCAACGATAACAACAGCGGAAGGATGAAGTCCTGCCATACGGCACTTAATGTCGATGAACTTCTCTGCACCCAGATCGGCAGCGAAGCCGGCTTCCGTAACGGTGTAATCGGAAAGCTTCAGTGCCAGTCTGGTAGCTGTTACGGAGTTGCAGCCATGGGCGATATTCGCGAAGGGGCCGCCATGGATAAAGGCGGGCGTTCCTTCCAGCGTCTGTACAAGGTTGGGCTTAAGCGCATCCTTCAGCAGGGCAGCCATCGCGCCCTCTGCCTTCAGATCATGGGCAGTGACAGGCTCTCCCTGGTAATTGTTGCCGATGATGATGCGGCCCAGACGTGCCTTCAGATCATTGATATCGGAAGACAGGCAGAGGATCGCCATGATCTCGCTGGCAACCGTGATCTCGAATCCGTCCTCACGCGGTACGCCCTGCATTCTTCCGCCGAGACCGTTCACGATATGACGGAGCTGACGGTCGTTCATATCCACCGCTCTCTTCCAGGTGATCGCCTTGGGATCGATGCCGAGGGCATTGCCCTGCTGGATATGGTTGTCAAGCATGGCGGCAAGCAGGTTGTTGGCAGCGCCGATCGCATGGAAATCGCCGGTAAAATGCAGGTTGATATCCTCCATGGGAACGACCTGGGCATAGCCGCCGCCGGCAGCGCCGCCCTTTACGCCGAATACCGGGCCGAGGGACGGCTCACGAAGCGCTACCATAGCGTTCTTTCCGAGCTTTCTCAGACCGTCTGTAAGGCCTACGCTGGTCGTGGTCTTTCCTTCTCCGGCAGGAGTAGGGGTAATGGCTGTGACAAGGATCAGTTTGCCGTTCGGCTTATCAGCCATATCTTTCAGAATTCTGTAATCGACTTTTGCCTTATAATTTCCATACTGCTCCAGATAATCCTCGGGAATTCCGGCGACCTTTGCGATCTCCGTGATCTTCTTCATCCTGCATTCCTGAGCGATCTCGATATCGGTTTTAACTCCCATTGTAATCTTCCTCCTTCCGGAAGCGGCAACTCCATGCCGGTCTGCTTATTTTTACAGGTGCATTATATATGAAGGGTCCTTCAATGTAAATGATTTTCGTATTTTTAATGGCCTGATCGGATTTCATTTAAAAGACGATAATCGCCCCCGGCTGAAAAAACGAAAGTCAGGCATCCGGAACCCGGCATATCTTTGACAGTTGCAGTAATTTGGTGCAATATTTTCAACAGCTCATCCTGCTGTTCTTAAAATTATTAACCGGCAGGTTTCATCTGACAGGAAGGTCCTTCCTGTCAAAATAGGATTTCAGTTCCACGGACGTCAGGGAATCCCCGTATTTCTTGATGTTTGTCAGCAGCTCATCAAGCGCATTCGTATCCCGCACCGCGAACCGCAGGACTGCATTGTAATGTCCTACCACATGGCTGTGTTCGGTGATCATCACGGACTGTTCGCAGAACCTGCAGAACGAAGTATATTTCTCCGGTTCGCAGGCCACCATGATGAATCCTGTGATGCCGCAGTCGATCCGGGTCCTGTCAATGCTGATGCGGTAAGACCGGATGATGCCTTCATCCTCCATCTTACGGATCCGCTCCCCGACGGCGGGCGGCGTCAGGCCGACCTTCTCGCCGATCGACCGCAGCGTTCTTGTGCAGTCTTCCTGCAGCGCATTAAGGATCTGAATATCGGTCACGTCCATATATCAATCTCCTGCTTTATTATAATTCTTATATATTCCTTTCAAGTCACGCTCCGGCAGATATTTACTGCCTGAAACAGGGCGCTCCGATTGCTTCGTTTACGGGACGAAATATCTGCACTCCTTCGGCCCGACAAAAAACGTGTCGGTTCCTCCGTCGGCAATTTCACCCGAAAACGTTATCCCTTCTTCACTCTTTGAGCTGACAGCTCCGGAGCACGGACAGTGTCGGGAACTGTTGAGTGAAGCGCGACAGATTCGGGCAAAACTGCCGACGGAGGGCAAACGCGTCCTTTTGTTTGACCGAAGGAGTGCATATGGCTTTGTCCCGAATCGAAGCAGGCGGAGCGACCCCTGTTTCCGGCACTGTCCGTGCTCCGGGGCGTCACTCGGATTTGCTTAAGGAAACGGCAGACGAAGCGACACTTCCTCAGAATAAGAGTTTTACGTTCTATCAGAATAACAGTTTAATATAAATGCAGATGATCATCATATCGCTGCCGGCTTTGACCTTCAGTTCACTGACTGAATCCTCTGCATCAAATAATACCAGCTCACCTTCATGAAGTTCCGGTACTGACGGATCCTCAAAGCAGACCGTCCCCGGATCCGACACGAAGATTCCGACTGTTTCCTTTTCTTCCGGCTGTCTCCAGATTCCGGAAAGATCTCCGATCTTCACAGCACCGCCTGCCGCAGCCAGTTTTGCCGCTTCGATCGCTCCTTCCGCCTTTCCTTTCCGGAGCATCAGGTTGAAGTCCGTGACCACGCCTTCGCTGACTGTTTCGCTCGCGCCGTCAAACAAAGCCGCCTGCCCGGGCGCAAGCTCATACCACTCCCCCGCGTCATGCTTCATCCGCAGGTTCCCTTTTCTTGTCGTGATCAGACGCATATAATCAGGAAGCGCGGTAAAAGTGCTCTTCTCATCTCTTACCACCGCACTGGAAAGCCGCCAGATAAAATCCCTGTCTGCGTACACAGCGCTCTCCGGACAGATCGCCAGTTCCGTTGTCGTCCCGCCGGACCATTCCTTCTCCGTAAGTTCCTCACGTCGTATGATTTTCATAATACTGCTCCATGATCATTTTATAGGATTATGATACTCCTCCAGCGTCATTAAAAAGTCTAAAAAAGAAAAACAAACTGATAAAAAAAAGAAAAAAGAGCACTTCCGGGCAGGAAAACTTTCCTGTCTGTATGCACTCTTTGATCCTTATTTACAGTGATTTCTGTACACGGTTGCCATCCGCTTCGATCGGCAGATACCGGATCCTGGCGCCCATCTCATACTTTCCGTAGAAAGCAACATAATAAGGCCTGTAGATCGAACGCATGGATTCCAGTTCCGCGTAGGCCACCTTTCCGATCTGCCGCCTGACCATGCGCAGCGCGGCTCTTTTTGCCGCATCAAAGATCTTCTCGTCAGAGAATTCGGTCTTCTGGATGGATTCTTCCTTCTCCACCTCAATCTCGACTGTTTTTACTTCTTCTTCCGCATAGCTGGCAGTGCATCTGGTCCCTTCCACCATCATACGGATCTTCTGGGAAGGTTTTTTGAACTTCTCCGACAGACCCAGCCACTTGATCAGCGGTGCCGGCTGATAATTCAGCCGCATGATCACCTCGCGGCTTTCCAGATAGATCAGCTTCAGTGTGATCTCCCCGCCGCCATACATTGCTTTCCCGAATACATTTCCGCCCTGCCTTGCTTTCTTCATGGCCTCTGCAGTCGTCATGGTGATAGGGGTCGCTGTGATCTTCATATCCTTCCCGTTCCTTTCCCGGCCGCAGTCAGACAGCGCAGCCGCAGTGAAGCATTAAGCTTCATTTTAAGAAGCGATCCGGCTTTGATACCGGACCGCCTCATTATAGCATTTCCTTCTTGCGTCAGCAAGCGCCGCGTTCCTTTTAAGAATTACGGCAGCTTGTTCTCAGGGAGCATTATTTGCCTCTCATAGCCCTCTTCTCTTCCTGCAGTGCCTTTGCACCGAATCCGAACTTGAAGACTTCATAGATATAGCGGCAGAAGATGATGATGGTCATGCCGGCTGCTACCGCGGGAGCCATGTATCCGATGACCCAGTCAATACGGTTCATGATGCCCCATGAATAGATGATCGCAAGCACTGCATACAGCAGGCAGAGCGCGCCGTCAACACCAAACCACTCGACCTTTGTCTGCTCATGATATTCTGCCGGAGTCATGCCGCCGTAAGCGACTGTCTCGCCTGTTGCGCCGGCAACAGCTGCAAAGCCCTGGTTGAGCTCTGTACCGAAGCGGTTTCCGACCAGGAACGCGATCAGGGAGATCGGCAGGGATGCCAGCATGGCGTCTACTTCGCCGCCCAGGAATCCGACTGTAAGCGGAGATACATAGGTGAAGAAGATCCAGGAGATCGCACCGGTGACCATGGAAGCCACACCGGCGACATTCGTCTTCTTGCCTTCATACATGATCGCGATGATGACCGGCCAGAACAGAACGGACATACTGATACTGGACAGGAAGATCATGGCGTCGTAGACCAGCGGGAACATGAAAGCGGAAGTCAGACCGATGATACCGAAGATCACGCAGGCGACTCTGGTGATGCTGATGGACTGTTTGTCCGTAAGCGGCACCTTGCGCAGCTTGTTGATAACGTCGTTCGACAGGATCTCGCCGCCGATCAGATAGTAGGAGTCGATGGTCGAGATGATGGCGCCGAGCATACCGAAGATGAACAGGCCTCTCATAACAACGGGCAGGTTTGCCAGAACGAGCTGTACATACTCTACCTCGGGCTGAATAAGCTGTTCGGGATCGATGGTACGTACGACCATAGCAGCGAACATAAGGCAGGCGTCCATACTCATCCAGATGGAGAAACAGGTAAGCATGGCTCTCTTACCGGTCTTGGGGCCGTTCGATGCGGTAAATCTCTGATAGAATGCCGGATCCTTATAAACGTTGATGCAGATAAGGATCAGCACCAATGCCCGGCCGAAGGAAATTCCTCCGAACGGCGTCATCAGCGATGGATCTATCGCGTCAAGACCAGCCTGGATGCCGGCGAAACCGCCGACTTCACGGAACAGTCCCGGGAATACGAGCGATACTGCGAGCAGCATGAAGAAGAAGAACAGCATATCGGTGATGGCAACACCCATCAGACCGCCGATACAGGTCAGCAGGATGGAGATGATGATGGCGATCGTTGCCACAACGTACTTGTTCATTCCCCAGGCAGCTTCTCCGATATAACCGGTAGCGGCGATCTCGGAAATAGACAGGGAGCTGATGACCAGAACGATAGCGCCGAGGATGGCAGCGAACTTGCCGTAGAATCTCTCCAGCAGTTCCGTCATGGTCGAATTCACCTTGATGGAGATCTTGGGAGCGATCCACAGGGCCAGCGGGAAACGTACCAGATGGGCACCGATCGACCAGATGAAGAATGCGGCAACACCCATGGTGGTGGCGTATCCGACCGTACCGATCGTACCGTTTCCGCCGTACCAGGAAGCAGCCAGGGTACCTACTGCCAGTGACCAGGGAAGCGCTTTATTGGCATGGTAGAAACTCTCCATGTCATCGCTCATCTTACCCATAAGACGGCCGGCAGCAAACACAGCGATGATACACACGATGATCGTAATGTTGTCACCAAGAGTCAGCATAGATTTTCCTCCTTGTTTTACTGACTGTTTGCATAAACAGACAAAAAGCCTGGGACAGGACCTCCGCACCGGGGGGAGATGTTTCAGCTCTGTCCCTTGGTTTCAGGAACCAGCGTGATGGCCTGGACAGGACAGTTTGCCGAGCAGATGGTGCATCCCCAGCATTTTTCGGGATCAAATCCCACCTTCCTGTCTTCGCCTCGCGAAAAGGCTCCAAAGTTACAGATTTTTGTGCATTTTCCGCACTGTATACATTTCTCCTCATCCCATACAATACTGTAATGGGACTTGGGGTAGATGCCGCGCGAGCCGCAGGCCCTGGCCATCTGGAGGGGATAACAGCAGTAACCGTCACAATTGCAGATCGCATAGTCCTCTCCGTTCTGCATCAGGCCTTTCCTGTTCGCCTGAAGAAGCCGTTTCTTGGCTTCTTCCGCCGTAACATGCGTTCCATGGCCCCGGTCCATTTCCGAATTCGGCCCCGTCTCGAAGATCAGGCACACATCGACCGGTCTGTCATGATAATACATCATCGCCTTGCAGTTGCAGGGCTGGAAACCGCATTCATCCGCATGCCTGTCTACGAAAGCAAAAGCTTCCTCCAATGTCAGATAATCGCTGTTGTGAACGTGCGTATCGATCCCCTGCATTTTCATCCTGACGTCATCACCGTAGATCCCGAGATAGACCTCAAAATCCCAGCGGTTCAGCGCCTCCTTCACCTCTTTCGGGAATTTTCCGTATTCATAGCGCTCGTATTGCGCAAAATACGGGAACCTTCCGTAGAAGCTGTTGATCTGCCAGTACATGCCTTCCTCACGGGGAACCTTATTGATCACGGCGCGATGATAGCACTCGCGTATAAAATCAGGAGCGCTCCACGCCAGACCGGCTTCCAGAACTTTCTTTTCCAGTTCCTTCTCCGGTACCGGATCAGGGCCCATGGCCAGGATCAGGATCCATTCGGATTCCTTTACCATGGCATTTGCTTCTTCAAAGAACTCTTCAGGAACTCCGAAGAGCTTCTGTGCCGCAAGTAATTCCGTGCGTTCCATAAAAGTTCCCTCCTGCGGTTCGGATCAGATCGTGCGGTCCCGGGAAAGGACAGCCGAGAAATGTATATTAATTATGAGTTAAGAATAGATACCCTGAGACTAGAAAACGTCCATTTTCATTGTTTATGTCACAAAAAATCTTGATTTGTGAATATTTCCGTCCAATCAGGCGCCTGCAGGACCTGTCATGCCTGCCTTCGCAAGCATCTTTCCGACCGCGTCATAGACCACGCCCCGGACGGCTCTTTCCTTGAACTCCTTCTCTCCTTCACGGATCCGGAGCTTCGGCGGACGCTTCCTGTTCTTCCTGATCACGGCAATTCTCTCTGAAAGGCAGCCGAACAGGCGCTCACACTCTTCTGTTCCGACAGTACCCTGTCCCAGGATCCCGTCGGCCTCCGTCAATACTGCGGGGACCCGGTCTACAGCACCCATGACACCTTCCACGGCAGCGATCTTTCCGTCCCTCATCTCCCAGGACAGGCTGAGCGAGATCTCCGCAATGGTCACTTCTTCCCTGCCGCCCAGCTTTACAAAACAGCTGCTTCTTTCGGGATGAACAGGAATCACGATCTCTTTGATGATCTCATTGAACGCAAGGGACGTTCTTCCGATCCCGGCGGGCAGTTCTTCTACCGGAATCATCCGGTCCGTTCCGTCGGGACCGGTGACAGCAAGCGATGCATGGAACAGATACAGCACCGGCAGCATATCTCCGGCGACAGAGGCGTTGCCAAGGCTTCCGCCGATCGTTCCGCGATTCCGCACCTGGCGGGATCCGACATGGTCACAGGATTCCGCGAGGGCAGATGCGTATTTCCTGACAGTTTCAGACGCCGCGATATCAGCATGGCATTCCATCGCGCCGATATGCAGTTCCTGACCGGCGGCTGTTTCCGTCACACAGATCCCTTTCAGCTCCGGGACTTTGCAGAGACTGACAAGAACCGGTATTTCCGGATCTCTGTCCCTGATCTCCAGCATCAGATCTGTTCCGCCGGCGATGACTTTGGAATCCGCAGTCATTTCTGCGAGTGCAGCGGTCAGTTCGTTCCGAGAATGCGGCTGTAAAAATCTTCTGATCGTCATATCACAGCCCTCCCTTCGCGCTGCAGTCAGTCTGACCGCCCTCTGCGACAGACCGGATGGCAGCTTTGATCTGGGAATATCCTGTGCAGCGGCAGATGTTTCCTGCGATCGCCCGCGTGATCTCCTCATCTGAGGGATGCGGATTCTCCATCAGAAGTGCTTTGGCAGACATGATCATTCCCGGCGTGCAGAATCCGCACTGAAAGGCGCTGTACTCAATGAATGCTTTCTGCAGCGCATCCAGTTCTCCGTCTTTTTCAAGGCCTTCGATCGTGAGCACATCGCATCCGTCGATCTGGCCGGTCATCGTCAGACAGGCATGTTCCGCTCTCCCGTCTATGATCACGGTACAGGCGCCGCACTCTCCTTCGCCGCAGCCTTCCTTGGCGCCCGTCAGATGAAGATCTTCCCTGAGAAAGTCCAGAAGACGTTTTTCCGGACGGACATCCATCGTTTTCTGTTCCCCGTTTAAAACAAATGCTATTTTCATCGGCCGGCCTCCTTTCCCGCAAGCGCGTCCAGAATGATCGGCGGCGTCAGCGGAAAGTGTGTCAGTCTTGTTCCGAGCGCGTGATTGACAGCGCCGACGATCGCAGGCGCGACCGGCGCCGTAGCCACTTCCCCGATTCCTTTTGCGCCGAAAGGCCCTGTCGGTTCGGGGTCTTCGATCAGCAGCACGTCCACTTCCGGCATATCCCAGGCATTCGCGATCTCGTAGTTCTTGAAATTCGTGATCAGCGTCTTTCCAGATGCCGGATCGATCTTGATCTCCTCGCAGAGCGCCCAGCCCATGCCCTGCTGTACGCCGCTTTCGATCTGGCCTTTTACCATATCGGGATTAATGGCTTTTCCGATATCATGAACGCTCAGACAGTGCTCTACCCGGACATGTCCGTTAAAGGTATCGACCCTTACCTGGACGAAATGCGCCGCCGGCGTGCCGGGATTTTCACCGGCATTATTGGACACCGTAACGTTCAGATCCCTGCTGAGTGTAAAGATCGTGTACTCCCAGATCTCTTTAAGGGAAGCGCGTTTCGACGGATCAGGCTCGACATAGCAGACTCCGTTTTCATATTGTACAGTATTCGGAAGGCATCCGAACAGCGCAGCCGCATTTTCTTTGATCTGGCGAAGGAGCTCCTCCGCGCACTTTTTCACTGCGAGCCCGAACACATACGTGGTCCGGCTTGCATAGCAGCCGTAATCATACGGCATGTTCTCGGTATCGCATTCGAGGACGGTCACCCTGTCCGGATCAAGCTCCAGGATCTCACAGGCGATCTTCCTCATGGCAACAGTAGTACCGCATCCGTGGTCATGAACCGGGACATTCACGATGAGCGAGCCGTCGTCCTGCAGCTTCATCGAAACGGAAGCCAGTTCGACCATATACGGGTAGAACGAGGTAGTGTGCGAACACAGCGCCACGCCGGTCCCGTAACGGTAACGTCCGCCCGCGGCATTCTTCTCTGCGCATTCCGCCCTCCGGCGGTCCCAGTCAAAGCGCTTCCTGCCTTCCGTAAGCACTTCCCGGAAATGCGTATTGCAGATGCTTGCGCCGTGCATCACATCCGTCTGATACGGCTCCCTGATATTCTTCAGCCGGAAATCGACCGGATCCATGCCCAGTTCGTCCGCCACCATATCCCAGTGCGGCTCCAGGGCGATCGCTTCTTCCGATGAACCCCAGCTGCGGAAACTTCCGTTCACGGGCGTTGTCGTGCAGATCGAATAGCCGGTAAACTTTATCGCGGGAATATTATACGTCTTGCCGAGCTTGCCTCCTGCCGTGCGCAGATAGGACGGACTGATGGTCTGGTAGGCGCCGGCGTCCAGGTCCATATGGATCTTTACGCCCCGGACAGTGCCGTCACGGTCGACTTTGCTTTCGGTCCTGGTATCGAAATTATGTCTGAGCAGCGTACCGGTGACCTGCTCTTCCCTTGTAAAATGACAGATCACGTCCGCTTTCAGATCATAGGCGGCATAAGCGACCAGCGGTTCCAGTACCATTTCCTGTTTGACACCGAAAGAACCGCCCATGACAGTCTTGATCACGCGGACCCGGTTGTACGAAAGTCCCAGCAGGTCTGCGACAGTGGAGCGCACGCCGTATGCAGTCTGCGTTCCCGTCCACACAGTGAGCCTGCCGGTACCGCGGTCGTATTTTGCCCGCGCAGCCTGCGTTTCCATGCACATGTGCGTCATGCGGCTGATATGCGATTCATTCGTAAATGTCAGTTCGCCTTCCGCTTCGTCATAACTGCCGTATTCCTGACAATACGGCTCACCCTTTGCCGGATAAACATTTCCATGTCCGTTTACATGGAGCGAAGGAGCACCGTCCTTCATCGTCTCTTCCATCGTCAGGAGCTTCGGCAGTTCGTCATACTCCACTTCGATCAGACGGCATGCTTTTTCAGCAGTCTCTTTATCCTCTGCCACGACAGCCGCCACGCGTTCGCCGTAGAACCGTACTTCCCTGTCAAAAAGCTTTTCCTGGTTCTGGCTCCACTGCAGTTCATAAGCGGAAACGCGGCCGCGGTCGAACCATTTGTCAGGTGTATTCTCGTATGTATAGACTGCTTTTACACCCGGCAGCCACGCTTTTTCGGTATTGATCGATCTGATCATTCCGTGCGCGACCGTACTCTGTTTGTATTTGAGGAACAGCATGTCCACGGACTGCATGTCCGAACAATACCGGATCTGTCCGGTGACTTTGCCGTATCCGTGATCTGATCCTGTGGATCTTCCTACGTATCTGTAATCAGTCATAAGCGTTCTCCTGTCAGTGCAGTTCTCCGATCTCCTCCTCGACCAGCTGCAGCAGTTCCCTGTTGTGGATCAGATTCCGGAGGAACTGAATGTGGGGATACAGATATTCATCAACGGTCATCAGCGGCACATCCTCCGCGATCCTGTCATAGATCTTCTTTGAAACGGAGGAAACGGGCGTTTCTTCATCCGCAAAGCTCTGGGCTTCATAGTTGGAAAGCAGTTCGATCGCCAGGACATATTCCAGCTTTTCACTGATATTGTATGCTTTCTTTGCGGCGTTGTAGCCCATGGCAACATAATCTTCCTGGTTGACGCAGGTCGGCGTATTGTCAACAGTCGCCGGATGGGAAAGGATCCGCATGCTGTTGATCAGGCCGGCCTGGGTATACTGGGGGATCATCAGACCTGAATTCAGGCCCGGGTTGCGGATCATGAAGGACGGATATCCGCTGTGTCCTTCATCGATCAGTCTGTTGTTCCTTCTCTCAGACATCTTTGCGAGCATCGTTGCCGCGATCGCGCAGGAATCCATCTCGACACCGACATAGGCGGAATCCGCGTTGCAGGCCGAGATCACATCTTCCTCACCGTCCTCCGGCCAGATGATCGGATTGTCGCAGCAGGAATTCATCTCGATCTCGATCGTGCGTTTTGCATCATAAAGCGTCTTCTTTGCAGCGCCGTGCAGCTGGGGAATGCACCGCAGGGACAGCGCGTCCTGCAGATGGCTTCCTTCCGCCGCCTTGATGACAGCAGAATCGGCCAGGATCCGGCGGACGTTTTCCGCAGAGGAAGCCTGGTCTTTATGCGGACGTACGGACATGACTCTGGGATCGAACGCGCGGATCAGCCCTTTGCTGTTCTCCAGGGAAAGAGAACCGATAATATCCGCTGTTTTCGCGGCTCCCAGCATGTCGTAGACCGCCAGCGCGCCCATCGCCGTGGGGGAAGTAGTACCGGAAACCAGCGCAAGCCCTTCCTTGGAAGCCAGCGTGATGGGCTTCAGTCCCGCTCTTGCCAGCGCTTCCCTGCCGTCCAGCAGTTCTCCCTCGAACCAGGCTTTTCCTTCCCCGATGAGAACAAGCGCCATATGCGCTTCCGGACTCAGATAACCCACGGATCCGTCTCCCGGCGCCCAGGGCGTCAGATTGCGGTTAAGGAACTCACGGTACATTTCAAGGACGATCATGCGGACGCCGGAGTAACCCTGTCCGAGGTTCTGGAGCACCATCAGCATCGTTCCGCGGACAACTTCTTCCGAAAGAGGGACGCCTACCGATACTGAATGAGAAAGAAGGATGTTCTTCTGCAGCGTCGCAGCTTCTTCTGCGCTGATCGTCTTGGAGCAGAGCGATCCGAAGCCGGTCGTCACGCCGTACATCGGCTTTTCCTCTGCCGTCCACTGATCGACCAGGCCTCTGGCTTTCTTTACCCTTGCTTCATAGGCTTCCGAAAAGTTCACGGGCACATGATAACGTACGACTTCAATAAAATCCTCCAGCGAGAGAGGTTCTCCCAGCATAACCCAGCTCTTCATTGATGGTTTCCTCCTTCTGAAATCTGCCGTTTTATCTCTAAAATTCTGGAATAATTAGGACAAAAAACGACGCAGTTATAATTTTTTGCTGCTTTTTACACAAATTTTATATTATTATAGACTAGAAAACGTCTAAAATCCACACATTATTGTTCAATTCATTGCCTCTTTGTCAAAACTATGGTATATTTGCAACATATTTACTATGCTGCTCCGGGGGGGGACACATAATGCACAGGATCACTGTACAGCTGTTTCATATGCCTGTCATCAGACTGGACGGGAATGTCATCACATTTCCCCTGAAAAAAGCGGACGCCCTTTTTTTCTATATGTGCATCGAAAAGTCGGCTACGAGAACGAGGCTTGCTTCCCTTCTCTGGGGCGGCGCTTCCGATGATGCAGCCAGAAAGAATCTGCGGAACGCGCTCTACGCCATTAAGCAGACGTTCGGCTTCGATCCTTTTGAGTCTCCGAAAAAGCAGATCCTCCGGCTGAATTCCGGCGTCTCCTTCGAGATCGACACCGATCTTTTTTCTGAATCAGGGAATCTTGATCTTTATCAGGATGAGTTCTTAAGCGGATTTTCCCTGAAGGATTCCTATGAATTTGATGAATGGATGAACGGTGTACGGACCCATTTTGCAGACCTGTATCTGCAGCAGCTGTACCAGCATTTTTTCGATATTCCTGCTGCCAGCGTATCCGAACGCGAAGAGGTGTATCACAGATATACGGCTGCCGATCCGCTGGATGAGCGGATCTACCTGCAGATGATCCGTACATACCAGGAGAATGGCCAGCTCCTGAAAGGAATCCGGTGTTATGAGGAACTCTCTTCCCGTCTCAGGGAAGAGCTTGGCATCTCTCCCTCCCGGGAAGCCCTTCTGCTCTTTCATGAAATGGAACGCCAGTGGAAGAACCAGGATACCGGTCCGCAGGAAGACCGCTCTGAGAACCTGCTCATCGGAAGGGAACGTGAGCTGTCCGTTCTGAAGAAAGCCTGCCACAATCTGTTTCTCCATAAAGGCGGGACCGTATTTGTATCCGGTGAGAAAGGAATTGGAAAAACGTATCTCTGTGACAGCTTTCTGGGCACGCTCGATTCCCAGACTGCCCTTATCTTACGCGCAGACTGCTTTGAGCAGGAAATGCAGGTCCCACTGCGGCCATGGAACGCCATTCTTTCACAGATCCGCCGGTTCCTGCAGACTTCCTCCATAAAAGTGCCCGGAAAGAGCATGGAGATCATACGCTCCTGCTTCCCGACGATCGATTCCTTCAGTTCTCCCGGACTGCTGGTCCCCGGTTCTTCTGCCGCTTATAATTACAGAGCTGTCAAAAATGCCGTGCTCCAGCTTCTTTCCACAATCGGATCAGCCATCCCCGTGATCCTGTATGTCAATGATCTGACCAACATGGATCAGCTGAGCGCAGACTGGCTCTCTTCCCTGATCAGACACAATCAGGGCGATATTCTGGTCATCGTGACCTGCCCTCTGCTGATGAATCCGTGGTGGGAAAAATATACCGGCAATCTTGTGCGCTTAAAAAACGTACAGAAAATCATTCTCTCCCCGCTTACGCAGGATGAAGTCGGGCAGTATCTTGAGAAGCTGCTTCCTGACAGGGAGATCACATCCGCGCTGATAGATTCTGTCCTTAAAGAATGCAGGGGCAACCCTTTCTTTCTGAACGTGATCACGGAAAACATGGCCGCCCCGGACAGTACCTGGCGCGTTTCGGGCGCGATGGATATCCTTCATTCTTCCGTAGCTTCGCTGCCTGTCAATGAGCGCCGGATCCTGGATCTTATCTCTGTTTTTCAGGACGGTGCAGACGTTGACGCGCTTTCCTTTATCACCGGCATAGATCCGATCCATCTGGTCGATATTCTGGACGATCTGATCAGCAGGGAATATATGACTGAAGAAGTACGGGGAGAACTGTCCGTATTCCGTTTCCGGCAGAGCATCATGCAGGAATTTGTCCGGCGGCATCTTTCCGTTTCCAAATCCCGTCTCTATCACAAAAGGATCGCAGAGTATATCCTCCAGAGCAGCCGGCCTCACAACAGTTTCTGGTATTCCGGCCTGATCCATCACTATAAAGAGAGCGGATTGCCGGCGGACAGTCTCTATTACCGCATCCTGCAGTTGGAAGCCTATTCAAACTACAGCTACGACCTTTATCCCGTTCTGCCGGTCTCTGAAGAAGGGGAAACCGGCAGCACCGCTGAAGTACTCGGGGAACTGCTGTCTCTCAGACAGGAACTCTCCCGCTGCTATACATTGTATCCCGATCAGATCCCTTATGAGGATGCAGAATACCGGCTGAACCTGATCATTGCACGCATCGCCATTCAGCAGGGAGATTACGATACCGGACTGAAGACGCTGGAAAAAGGGACCGGCTGTCAGGATAACCGTCTTTTCCGCGCATACAGGCGTCAGCTCGTATACTACGGCATACAGACATGGAATCTTTCGGTAATGAAAAAGGCGCTGGAGGACTGTCTTGGAACAGACGCTTCGACCGGGGAGATCCAGGAACTGGCAGTCGACCACCGTCTGCAGGGGCTCTATCACAACATGATGGGAGAATTTTCGGAATCAGACCGGCTTCTGGAAACCGCTGTAAAGGAATTTCAGTCCGCTCCGCTTACGCTGCAGTCCTATACGATCAATATTGCCGCATGCTACAATTATCTGGGGGAAAATGCCAGAAAACAGGGGAATTACAGAAAGGCGCTGGGGCATTTTCAGGCTGCTCTTGCTTTGTGCCGCGAAAATGATCAGATGGAGAATCCGACCTTTTATGTCAACATGACCAGGACCTATATTGCACTCGGGGATTATGAAAAAGCACGGCGGTGCATTCTTAAGAGCAGAGCACTGTATGATTCCTCCGATGTGCAGATGTGCCGGAGCCTCAGTTATATCTGTGAATGCTTTCTGGAACATAAGACCGGGCGGATCAGGCAGAGCAGAAGCGCTCTTGAAATGGCAAAACAGACGTATGCTGTTCTCGGTTCGCCAAGGGATGCGCTGTATTTCTTCAGGGCTGCCGCCTATCTGAAAAGAACATCGCCGGAAGATTATTCCGATCTCCTGCCGGAGCCATGGGAATACTACAGAGACAATGCCGACAGGATCTCAGATAGTTTTTCCGCACTTTCCTCTGAAATCAAGATATGAAAAAATCCGCAGGAGTGGTCCTGCGGATTTCCTTATATGTGATGTTTTTTCAGAAATCGGAAGTCAACTCTGTGGCTGCGAACACTTCCTTCTCCCCTGCGATCGCCTGCGCGATCAGTCCGTCGACCTTCTTTGCAAGCTCTGCGGTAAACGCCTCATCCTTAATGGATGCAAGGTTGATGCGGCAGTTAAGCGCTGTTCCGAGTACGGCTGTCCTTGCCATCATGCATCCGACAAGCGCATCCGTCACTGCATTGGCATTGCCTTTTTCCACTGCGATCTTCGCGAGCGGAATGATCTTCACTGCAGCTTCAGCCGCTGCAACAGGAACAAGCGCCGCTGCTTTCAGGCCTTCCTGCATGGCAGCGCGTCTGGCAGCCTTTTCTTCGTCCGTATTCTTGGGAAGCTTCAGCGCGTCCATATACTGATTGAAGGATTCGGTATCCTTATCCACGGCAGCCAGAAGTTCTTCCTTGATGACCATCGCTTCGTCACGGACTTTGATCATATCCTCTTCGGAGGTTGCATATTTTTCACGGCCGATGGTCAGTCTTGCGACCATCTCCTCCAGCGATGCAGCCAGAGAACCTGCCAGTGCGGAGATGCTGCCGCCGCCGGGGGCGGGAGCGTCCGAGGATGTAAGCTGGGTGAAATCCGTAACTGTCATATCGATTAATTTGCCCATATAACCTCTCCCGGCACGAACGTGCCGCCCTCTCGTAAAGGAGAGGGCAATTCCTTCCGTCGCTAACGCGACACCTTCACGGTTTCTTTAATCAGTCGTACAGTCTGGTCTCAAGTACCTGGTTGATGCTGAAGTCTTCGATGCCGAGATAGTACTCAGCGCAGTCTACCAGCGCCTGCATGGGAACAAGGCCGATCACTTCGCTACCTACTACGTTTACGCCCCAGCGCTTTGCTTCCATCTTGACTGTCTCAAATACAGTGTAGATCGCGGTATGGGTATAATCTGTAAGGTTCATGGAGACCTGAGCGATATTTCTGTCCTCAAGCATAACGCCCATCGCCTTGCAGTATGCGAATCCGCCGCGGATATGACGTACTCTGTCAGCGATCTTCTTGGCGATCTCAAGGTTGGAGGTATCCAGGTTGATGTTGTAAGCCACGAGCGGCATACGGGCGCCGATCGCTGTTACACCGCCGGTAGGATGGATCGTGTCGGGACCGAAATCCGGTTTCCACATGGGATCTTTCATCTTCTCGGCCATTCCCTCGAACTGGCCTTTGCGGACCTTGGCAAGGTTCTCGCGATGAGGCGCAGTGGCGGATCTCTCATACAGGAAGAAAGGCTGTCCGAATTTCTCGGAGGCGATCTTTGCAACTTCCTTTGCAAGCGCGTCAGCTTCTTCTACGGTCGCGTTCTTTACGGGAATGAAGGGGACAACGTCCACGCAGCCCATTCTGGGGTGCTGGCCTTCATGCTTGGTCATGTCGATCAGCTCGACAGCCTTGCCGATGGCTTCTACCATGGCGTCGCGAAGAGGCTCAGGCTCGCCGATGACGGTAACAACGCTTCTGTTGTGATCCTTGTCGGAGGAGTAGTCAAGAAGCTTTACGCCTTCTTTTCCCCTGAAGCTGTCAACGATCTTTTCGACTTTGTCGAGGTCTCTTCCTTCGCTGAAATTCGGTACGCATTCGATGATTTTGTTCATGTTTTTTCTCCTGAATAAATTTTTTATACATCTGTCTGGATCAGCACCAGACAGGCGGTCTCAGGCTTGCCTGCCTGGAAGACTGTGTGTGAAGAGCGACAGTTCACGGCAAAATTGTCGACTGAGGGCAAACGCGCTTTTTGTTTGACCGAAGGAGTGCATATATTTTGTCCGCGAACGAAGCAATCTGAGGACCCTGTCTTTCAGGCAGGCAAGCCTGAGACCGGCGTCCGGTAAAACAGCAGTTGGCAGTTAACGTTTTACAACTGTATTTCCTTCTTTGATGACCGTCCCTGCCAGATTGTTTCCGAATCTGTACAGAATGAAATCGAGATTGTCCGCCTTCCAGATGACCAGGTCGGCTTTCTTTCCGGGCTCGATGCTGCCGATGCTTTCCGCGCGTTTGATCGCTGCGGCAGCATTCAGTGTAACGGCAGTCAGCACTTCTTCCGGTGTCAGCCTGTACTTGTAGCAGCCAAGGTTCATCGCGAACTGCAGGGAAAGGTTCGGGCAGGAACCGGGGTTGAAATCCGTAGCGATCGCTACAGGGACGCCGGCACTGACCATATCCCTGGCTCTGGCAAAGCTCGCATTGAGATAGAACGATGTGGCAGGCAGGCAGCAGGCGACGGTGCCGCCGGCTTTCATGGCCGCGATGCCTTCATCGGTCGCTACGATCAGATGCTCTGCGGAAACTGCGCCGAGTTCGGCAGTCAGCTCTGTGCCGCCGATGGGATTGATCTCATCCGCATGGATTTTAGGCATCAGCCCGTATTGCTTTCCGGCTTCAAGGATCCTGCGCGATTCCTCAGCGGTAAATACCCCGGTCTCACAGAACACATCACAGAACTCCGCCAGGCCTTCCTCTGCCACTTTCGGTATCATTTCTTCACAAACAATACGGATGTATTCTTCGCGGTCTTCCTTATATTCCTCCGGAACTGCATGCGCGCCGAGGAATGTCGGTACAAGCTCCACGGGCTGCGTGCCGTTTAAACGTTTGACTGCGCGAAGCTGTTTCAGCTCATCTTCGACCGTAAGGCCGTAGCCGCTCTTGGCTTCGCATGTGGTGGTTCCCATCTCCAGCATCATGGCAAGCGCTTCCTCAGCCTTATCCGCCAGTTCTTCTTCCGTTGCCTTGCGGGTATTTCTGACTGTGGAAAGGATTCCGCCGCCCTGTGCGAGAATATCCAGATAAGCAACGCCTTTCAGCTTCAGCGCAAGCTCATGCTCACGCCATCCGCCGAAGACCAGGTGGGTGTGTGCATCCACAAGGCCGGGCGTGACAAGCTTGCCGCAGGCATCGGTTACGGTATCCGCCTGTGCATATTCCGCGGGGATTTCGCCTTCGCCGACTGCAGCGATCGTGCCGTCATCGGCAACAGCGATCCACGCATCCTTATAATATTTGATCTCAGCCTGTTCGGGACCGCAGTGGGCGGCATTGCCAAGCGGTGTCGCAAGCTGTCCGATGTTTTTGATAAGATGTTTCATAATGACCTCTCCCGGCACTCACGTGCCGCCCTCTCACGAAGGAGAAGGCATTCCCTTCTGCCCTGACGGGCATATCCCCCGCCGCGGCGGCGGGGGAAGGCATTGATCAGATAATTATTCTCCGAGGACTTTCTTGACCATCTCACGGTCTGCCACTACGGGCACTGTGATATGGTCTGTTCCCTTGTAGAGTTCATTGTACTCGATCACGGTGGACATGGCGTTCTCGTTCCTTGCCCAGTTTCTTCTGGAAACACCCACCATGGTATCCCACGGCATGGAGTTTCTCAGGATCTCATCGACTCTTTCACTTCCGTCAAGGACCATGCCGAAGCCGCCATTGATGGATTTGCCGATGCCTACGCCGCCGCCGTTGTGCAGCGCAACAAGGCTCATGCCGCGTGCGCAGTTTCCGGCGAAGCACTGTGTAGCCATATCAGCCATGATATTGGAACCGTCCTTGATGTTGGAGGTCTCACGGAAAGGTGAATCCGTGCCGCCGGTATCATGGTGGTCACGTCCCAGCATGACCGGGCCGATCTCTCCCTTACGGACCATGTCATTGAACTTAAGGGCAATCGTCATACGGCCGATGGCATCCTGATAAAGGATACGGCACTGGGTGCCGACGACCATCTTGTTCTTCTTCGCATCGCGTACCCATACCCAGTTGTCGCGGTCCTGATAACGGCGGGTAGGATCGATGCAGTCCATGGCAGCCTTATCGGTAGCATCCAGATCTTCGGGCTTGCCGGACAGGCAGCACCATCTGAACGGGCCATAGCCATAGTCGAACAGGCAGGGACCAAGGATATCTTCTACATAGGACGGGAAGATGAATCCGTCGGTCTCATCATAACCGTTCTTGGAAACTTCTTTTACGCCGGCGTCAAACACAGCCTTCAGGAAGCTGTTGCCGTAATCGAAGAAGTAAGTTCCCTTGTCATGCATTTCGCAGATGAGCTCAAAATGATGTCTGAGGGTCTTGTCAACAAGCTTTCTGAACTGCTCGGGATCCTTGTCGAGCATCTCCGTTCTCTCTTCGAAGGTAAGACCCTGCGGGCAGTAACCGCCGTCGTAAGGAACATGGCAGGAAGTCTGGTCAGACAGAAGATCAACATGGATATTCTTTGCAAGCAGGTACTCAAGCAGATCTACTACGTTTCCGTGATAAGCGATCGCGCACGGAGCCTTTTCAGCGAGCTTCTCCTGAGCGATCTTCAGTGCTTCGTCAAGGGAATCGGTGTAGCAGCTTACCCATCCCTGGGTGTATCTGGTCATGATACGGGAGATATCGACTTCGGCGATGATGGATACAGCGCCTGCGATCTCGGCAGCCTTGCCCTGTGCGCCGCTCATGCCGCCAAGTCCGGCTGTTACGAAGAGACGTCCTGCAAGATCCTGATCCTGCGGGATGCCGAGTTCAAGACGGCCGGCGTTCAGCAGTGTGTTGAAGGTGCCGTGTACGATACCCTGCGGTCCGATGTACATCCAGCCGCCTGCTGTCATCTGTCCATAGTTGGCAACGCCCATGGCGGCCGCACGGTTGAAGCTCTCCTGATTGTCGAACATACCGGTCATCAGGCCGTTCGTGATGATGACTCTGGGAGATTTTTTATGGGAACGGAAAAGTCCGAGCGGATGTCCGCTCATGACCACGAGCGTCTGCTCGTCGGTAAGGACTTCCAGATATTTCTTGATCAGGCGGTACTGCATCCAGTTCTGGCAGACCTGGCCGGTCTCACCGTAGGTTACCAGCTCGTAAGGATAAAGCGCTACGTCAAAGTCCAGATTGTTGTCGATCATTACCTGGAATGCTTTGCCTTCGATGCATTTTCCCTTGTATTCATCGATGGGCTTTCCATGCAGAGCGCCCTCGGGACGGAAACGGTATCCGTAGATACGTCCGTGTTCTTCGAGCTCCTCGGCAAATTCCTTTGCCATCTGCTCATGATGCTGCTTCGGGATATAGCGAAGCGCGTTCATGATGGCAGTCTCTTTGTCAGACTGGGACAGTTTTGATTCCCTGCGGGGAGCGCGGCGGTATCCCTCTTCAAATTTGGGATATTCCGGGAGTTCATCATCAAGGCGGAGGAAATCAGCATTGAGGTTCATAATGAGTACCATCCTTTCATATTGTATATTGGTTACGGGAGTGCCGATTAAAGACGCATCGTCATCCACTATCATTTCCGGAGTCATTTTAACACACGTTCCGTCAAAGAAACGTCCTTTTTATCAAAATGATCCGCCGATTTTCAAAAAGATTCACAAAAAAAAGACGCTGGCGGCTCCGGGGGGAAAACCGCCAGCATCCCCGCTCTATGATGAAGGTACTGGCAATACCCTTGTCTGCTGTCAATACATGGATCAGAACCTGAACAGGATCTTCATGTCTTTCTTCACGGCACCGGCAAGACGTTCGAATCCCTCTGCGGCCTGTTCCGGGAAAAGCACGGAGCTGATGATCCAGGAAAGATCCATGCCGTCTTCCGTGATCAGCCTTGCCGCTTCCTCTAGATCCTCCCTGTCGTAATTATTGCTGCCGATCAGTTTCATTTCCTTGCTGACGGCGGCATTGAGATCAACGACGGGCAGTTTTTCATAGATTGCAGAAATATAAAGGCGGCTGCCGTGCTTTGCATGCTGTATCATCAGGTCCAGTGCACGCCCTGATCCCGCTGCATCTACGATAATATCTGCTTCGGGAGCATAAGCTGTCAGATCCGGTCCGACTTCCGCAAGGCCGGCAGCTCTTGCCACACCCTGACGGTATTCATCAATATCTGCCACTGCAACACTTTTCAGATGGTATACCTCATTCAGGACCGCAGCGATCAGGAGACCGATCGGCCCGCCGCCTACGATCAATGCTTTTTCCTTTTCTGCCGCATCCATTCTCTTGCACGCATGGACGGCAACGGCCAGCGGTTCGATCAGGGCAGCCTGCTTCAGATCCTTCGGTTCCTTCAGCAGAATGAGTTTTTCCGGTTCCAGAGCGACATATTCCGCAAAACATCCCGGCCTCGCTTCCCCGATAAAGGCCAGATTTTCACATCGCGGATAAGCGCCGTCACTGCAGGCTCTGCATTTTCCGCATACGATACGGGGATCTCCCGTAACTGCATCGCCTGCTTTAAAGCCGGATCCGTCCGGCGCGCTTACGATATGGCCGACAAACTCGTGTCCCATGGTCTCCGGGAGATCTTCCACGAACATGCCTTCCCGGTAGATATGAAGATCCGATCCGCAGATCCCGGCATAATCCACCTTGATCAGCGCTTCTTCCGGTTTCGGAACGACTTTTTCAATTTCTTCAAAACGGACATCCCGGATCCCGTAATTTCTTACTGCTTTCATCCGATTCCTCCGCGCCGTCAGCTTGCAAGCCAGCCGCCGTCCACCTTAATGGTGACGCCTGTCACATAATCGCTGGCGGGGGACGCCAGGAAGAGCATGGGGCCGGCAAGATCGGCGACAGTGCCCCAGCGGCCGAGCGGGATCCTGCCTTCGATCCATGCTCTGTGCTCGGGATTGTCAAAGAAAGGCTGCGTCATGGGCGTGATGAAATAACCCGGCGCCACACAGTTTACCTGGATATTGGCATCGGCAAGTTCGATCGCCATTGTCTTGGAAAGCTGAATAACGCCGCCTTTCGTCGAGCAGTAAACGCTGCTTTCCGCGAGTCCGATATAGCTTCCCAGGGAACCGATGTTGATGATCTTCCCGCCGCCGGTCTCCTTCATGCATCTGGCGACCTGCTGGGCGACAAAGAAAACGCCTCTCATATTGACGGCATGGATCTTGTCATACTGCCGTTCCGTCACATCCACAAAGTTATTGATATCTTCCACACCGGCATTGTTGATCAGGATATCGATCCTGCCGTATTTCTCCATGATCTCACTGCACATGGCTTTGATGGAATCGAGCTTTGTAACGTCAACGAACAGCGCTTCCGCTTTTCCTCCCTGTGCAATGATGTCTGCGACCGTTCCGTTTGCCGCTTCCGTATTGATATCCGCACAAATCACGGTGCATCCGGCCTCTGCGAACACATGCGCATATCCTTCTCCCAGTCCGGTGCCCGAACCGGTGATCAGCGCGATCTTTCCGCTGATATCAAACAGGTTCTTGTCTTTCATAACCTTATCCATGGTATTCCTCCTGTGGAAACTGCGGACGAACAGTGCGTCCGCCCGCAGCATCAGCATTTACTATTATTTTTCAATAACGTTCTCCCAGATCTGGTCGCTGTCCGCGGGTGCTTCCTGCGGTACGAGCGGCGCCTGAAGGATCAGGGTCTCGCCGGAATCGGCGTAGGTGTTCTCAATGAATTCAGCCGGCGACCACAGTGCGCCTTCCTCTTCGATCTTGGTCCCTACAGGCGGGATCTCTCCGCCCTTCAGCATGACATCGATATATTCCACGGCCATCTCCGCTGCCTGCAGAGCCGGCTGTTCCACGACGCAGTAGAGCTTGCCCTGCTTGATCAGTTCGATGCCTTCCATGCCGATGCAGATGCCGGAAATGCAGTAATCCGCGGGATTCAGGTTGTGCGCTTCCACGGCAGAAACGACGCCGCTGCCCATGATATCGGGAGTATGGACATAGATGCCTACGCAGTCTTCTTCGTGTGCTGTCAGCAGGTCTGAACAGCGGTTGTAGGAATCATCATTGTTCCAGTTTCCTTCACCCTGTACGACCGTCAGCTGCGGATACTGGCTGATGACTTTTTCAAAACCGGTATGGCAGTCTGTCGTGTACATATCGACAAGAGCGCCGGTGATCTCGATGATCGTACCTTCGGGTACTTCTCCGTTGTGCTTTTCCTTGATTCCCTCGATCATCTGCGCAGCCGCTCTTTCGGAGGATTCCACGATATCGTTCGTAATGAACAGATCCACATGTCCTCCCTCGGGGCAGGTATCCACAGCCATGACCGGGATGCCGGCTTCATTCAGCGCTTCAATGCCGGGTACAAGAGAGACCAGGTCTTCGGCACCGCCGAGGATGAAAGCGTCAATATCCTGCGCAATATAGTTATCGATCGCGTTAAGGATCTTCGTAGTATCCGCCTGTGCATCCGTGATCAGGGGCTCTTTATATCCCAGCTCCGCACATTTGTTCTTTACGCCGATCATCAGTGCCTGGATAAACTCCATGTTTGCGTACTTAACGACCATGCCGATCTGAGGCGCATCACCATCCGCATTTTCAGCCGCCGCTTCTGCGGCTGCTTCCGTTACAGCCTCCACTGCCGCTTCCGTATCAGCTGCCGCCGCTTCGGTTTCAGCTGCTGCCGCCTCCGTTTCAGCCGCTTCCGTTTCAGCCGGCTGAGAACTGCTGCCGCAAGCCGCCAGAGCGAACACCATGCAAACCGCCATCAGAACTGCAAGTAACCTTCTCGCTTTCTTCATTATGTAGCTCCTCCTTATTTAATAATTGTTTTTTCATGCCGCTTCCGGCAGTTATCCTCTTTTGATGAATGTGTCTGCGCCGGGTTCGGAAGTATTCTTGTTCTGTTCCAGCTTGCGCAGGTTTTCCTTGTACATCAGCTGTGCACTGTATTTTACCCTTACGCGGTCAAGGATGATCGCCAGGAAGATCAGCGCGCCTTTTGTTGCAGCGACCAGGTTGACATCCACGTTCAGCAGTGTCAGAGAGTTATCTACCATACCGAGGAACAGCGCGCCGCCGAGCATACCGATCGGCTTGCCGACGCCTCCGGAGAAACTGCAGCCGCCCAGGATCGCACCGGCGATCGAGAATGTCACCAGGTTGTTTCCCATGGTATTCGAAATGGAATTCTGACGTCCGGCTGCGATCAGTCCGGCTGTCGCCGCCAGAATGCCGGCAAGCACGAACGCCCTGATCACGACTTTGTCGGTGTTGATCCCGGCGATAAAGGAAGCCTGGCGGTTTCCGCCTGTCAGCTTGAATTTTCTTCCGAAGATCGTCTTGCGAAAGATCCATTCGAAGATCAGGAAGATGATCAGGAATACAAATACTGCAAAGGGAATGCTTCCGATCCTTCCGCGTCCGAGGAAGGAATAGACTTCATCCAGTCCCGTCAGCGAGAAGGGAACCAGGAAGAGCACCATTCCTCTCATGATGATCTGCATGGACATCGTAAGCAGGAACGAATTCGCCTTCAGTTTCGACACAATGGTTCCCGAGAACAGGCCGATCAGCGCACCGATCGCCAGCGTCATCAGAAGACAGAGCCAGGGATTCATTCCGCCCATGGAATTTGCGAACAGGATCGTTGCACACGGAGCGAATGCCAGTGTGGCGTCCAGTGACAGATCAAGCTCTCCGACCATCAATACGATTCCCTGTGCCAGCACCAGCATTCCCAGAAGGGAAGACTGGAACAGGATATTGATCATATTTTTGGGTGTGAAAAAGCTTGGTGTAACAAATACATTAAAGACAAAGAATATCGCGAGCAGCACCCATACCAGATTGTCCAGCAGGGTCAGCTGTATTTTTGTTGACGTTCTCATCCGTCCGCCTCCTCCTTATGAATGACCTCACCCTGCGTGGCCCGGTAGATTGCTTCCTCATCGTATTCGCCGCGGCTGAACGCATCAATGATGCGGCCTCCATACAGGATCACGATGCGGTCACAGATCTTCATCAGGTCATCGATGCCCGGCGAGCTCAGGATCACGCAGGAGCCTTCCCGCATTCCTTCATCGATGGAATGAAGGATGCTCTCCTTTGCATCGATATCGACGCCTCTGGTCGGCTCGTCAAGAAGACATACCACGGGTTTCTGGGCGATGACCTTGCCCACCATGACTTTCTGCTTGTTTCCTCCGGAAAGCTGGTTGATCTCCTGCTCCCTTGAGAAAGCCTTTACATCCAGGTGCTTTATCAGATCATCGACCATCCTGTTTTCTTTTCCTGAACTGATAATGCCTGCCGAAGAGATCCGGTCCAGCACAGAGATCGACATATTGCTCTTGATGGACGCGATCGGGATCAGTCCTTCCCGTTCCCTCTCTTCGGCCATATAGACGATGCCGTCCTTTATTGCAGCTTCCGGTGTTCTGTAACGCTTTGATTTCCCCTTATACAGAATCTCTCCCGCATCAAACCGGTCAGCACCGACGATGCTTTTGAAGATCTCGGTCCGCCCGGCCCCCCGCAGGCCCGCGATCCCGACGATCTCACCTTCATGAACTTTCAGAAAAATATTCGTGAATTTTCCATGGCGGGTAAAATCCCGGAGTTCGAAAAGCGGTTCTTTCGTCCTGTCGATCTTTACGTTCTGATGTCCGGTAAATTCCGCGGATTCTTTGGATTTTCCGACGATCAGGGCAGCGATTTTCTGCAGGTCCAGTTCGGATACTTTATGGGTCCCGACGGCTTTGCCGTCCCGGAGCACCGTTACCCGGTCGCACACATTCAGCAGTTCCTTGGTATGATGCGAAATGAAAATGACTGTTTTGCCAGCATTGACCCGGTCCTCAATGATCTTGTAAAGAAGCACCGAGTCCGCCTGGGTCAGTGACGCGGATACTTCGTCCATGATAATAATATCCGCATCTTCGACATAGCATGTCTTTACCACCAGCATCAGCTGCTGCGCACTGATCGAGAGATCCCGAACATAATAATCCGGTTCTATGGGAAGCCCTGCATTTGTCAGGATCTCATGCGCCTTTTTCCGCAGTGCGTTCCAGTTTATGGTATTCCTGTGATCGTTGTAGATCGGCATGAAAAGGTTTTCCATGACCGTTCCTTCCGCGATCGTCTGCGGCTCCTGCGTGATGATCGAGATCTTGTTGCGTTTGGCAATGATCGGCGTAAAGGAACTGAACGATTTTCCGTTTACCACGATCTCCCCGCTGCTCGGCTGGATGATGCCTGACAGGATGCTGACGAGCGTGGATTTTCCCGCGCCGTTCTTCCCGATCAGTCCGTGGACTTCTCCGCGCTCCACGCTGAAATTGACATCATTGAGCGCCACGGTTCCGGCGTACAGTTTTGTGATCCCGCGCATTTCAAGGACGGTTTCCCCTGAAGGATGGCGGGCCGCGTTCTCAGCCATATCTTCCTCCTCCTTTCTTTTAAGATGATCCGCTGCCATGCGGCAGCGGATCACAGCAAAAGAGGATCATTCTTCCACACGAAGTCTCACGGAATCACGATGCGCGATCAGGCCTTCCAGCTGGGCAAAGCGCATGCAGGGATCCGCCATGTTCCTGCAGCCTTCTTCCGATACGAACTGATAGAACGCCACCTTGATGTAAGCGCCTACCCAGAGTCCGCTCGAATAACGGGCCGTGCTCATCGTCGGCAGCGTATGGTTCGTTCCGGAAACAAAGTCTCCGAACGCCACCGGCGCATAATGTCCGACGAACATGGAGCCGAAATGAAGCAGTTTGTCAGCGACCTCCCTTTCATTTTCGACTTCCACTTCCAGATGCTCGGGTGCGATCTGATTGCTGAGCGCACAGGCTTCCTCTATACTGTCGACCAGATAGACCTGGCCGTTGTCGTTCCAGGACTGGCTGGCGACCGCCGCCGTAGGCAGTGTCTCCAGGAGTTTGTCAAGTTCCGCAAGGCTCCTGTCGATCACGCCCTGATCTGTGCAGACCAGGATCGGCTTTGCATTCGGATCATGTTCTGCCTGTGCAAGCAGGTCGATCGCGACAAATTTCGGATTGGCCGTATGATCCGCCAGTACAAGCACTTCACTGGGGCCGGCAATGGAATCAATGCCGACATCTCCGTACACCTGTCTCTTTGCTTCTGCGACGAATTTATTGCCGGGTCCTACTACAAGATCGACCTTCTTTACCGATTCCGTTCCGTAAGCAAATGCCGCAATGCCCTGGGCACCGCCCATGCAGTAGATCTCATCAGCGCCGGCAATATCCATGGCCACCAGTACAGCCGGATGGATCGTTCCGTATCCGGCAAAAGGCGGTGAGCATACCGCGATTTCTTTCACGCCGGCGACTTTGGCGGGAAGGATGCTCATCAGCGCGGTCGAAGGAAGCGGATGACGGCCGGCAGGGACATAGCAGCCGCAGCGCTCTACCGGAACAAGCTTATGTCCAAGTTCCAGTCCGGGGACTGTGCTCTTAAAATTCAGGTTCTTCAGGCAGTCGAGCTGCTTCTCGGCAAAAATACGGATCTGGCCTGCAGCAAATCGGATCGCTTCGATCGTCTCAGGATCCACCTGATCATAAGCGGCCTTTACAGTTTCCGGTCCGACTTTTACACCTGTGATCTCCATATGATCAAACTTTGCGGCATATTCAATCAAAGCCTTGTCGCCGTTCTCACGGACATTATCGATGATCCCCATGACGGTTTCCGTAAGGGCAGTATCACGCTGGTAGGTCTTTTTGACAGCCTGTTTGATAACCTTCATTTCATATTACCTTCCTTTCGTTGATTTAAGGGCTGCACTTTAGTACACTACCATGATAAATCCGTCCCTTCGGGCAAAGTCAACAGGAATTAATGTTATTATTTTAACGTATCTTTCATGAATTTACACCGTATTTTTATATTTTTGATGAAATTTCTACCAATAATCGATAATAAGTGAAATTCATATTTTGAATATATTTCATCATATAAAATCAAAAAACGTCCAAAACCCGGCCCCTGGGGACAGGTTTTGGACATTTGTCGGCTTCGTCTCTTGAAGCATTGCTGCCGTTCAGCGCAGCTTGATCGGGCGTGACATCTCATATTCTTTAAACGGGATCAGGATCTGGATCACCCAGAGATCCTTGTTGTTGGTCACCATGGGACTGATCAGCCATTCTTCCACCGACCAGTCTGCCAGTTCATAGCCCAGCTCTTTCGCACGGTTCATCAGGCCCATATACGTTTCCACCAGTCTTCCTTTTTTCGGCGTGCCTATATGAATGGCGGAAAAGCCCTTGAAGGCAGGAATTTTCATGTAATAATGACATGCTTTTTTCCGGTCCAGGACCGGAACCGCAATATGGTATTTATGGATCTCTTCGTTGAAAGACGGTACGCTGCTGTCAAAATGATCATAGGTCACGTAGATCAGGGAACCGAAGGAAATGGCGTTGACCGTATCTGCAATTTCCTGGATCTGCGGGAGGTGCGTGACATCTTCATAGCCGTCATCTTCAAAATCGGCTTCATAGTCCACGGCAACGACCAGCTGTTCGTTTCTGTCGATCACTTCATAATCGAATAAAAGTTCCGGCGTTTTCTGACTCTGTTTAAGATAGGCCAGTGCCTCGGACAGCCGTGCATAAGCAGCCACGCTCTGCTGATACATCTGGATGCTCAGTTCAAGATTTTCTCTGGCAAAATCCAGATGATCCTCCAGCGACATACGGATACTGTTCACGTTTTTTCCGAAAATTATATCCTGCATGTCCGAAACAGGCATATTGATGTTCCGGAGCGCTTTTGCAGCCACGACTTCATAAATATGTTCCATCGAATAAACGCGGTAATTGTTATTTTCATCCCTGCCTACATTCGACAGGATGCCTCTCTCCTCATAATAGCGGAGCTGCTTCCGGCTTACGCCGCAAAGTTTGCAGAATTCACTGGTCGTATAAGTCTTCAAAGGGAGTCCTCCTGCGAAAGTCTGTCCTGCCGTCTCCGGCAGAGCCGGTGTCCTTCTTCTTCCGAATATATTCCGGTCACCGGTCTGATTATATCATATCCGGGGAACAAATGGAAAGGCAGCAAGAAAACAGGAGCGGTTCCTCACGCATCAGGACCGCTCCTGTTTTTCAGATCTCCACTTCTGCCGGCGGATCGATCGTCACGCTTCCGCCGATATAGGCGGCGGTAAAATCCCCGTTCTTTCTTTCGGCTGTCACATGTACCACACCGGCCGGCTGGATCATATCCTTCTCATAAACGCCGTCCGGAAGATCTGCTGTCAGCGCGATCGTCGCTGCCAGGCTTCCGCTCCCGCAGCTGCCTTCCCAGAAAAGGGAATTTGCGGCCGGTACTTTGACCAGCGGCGTGAGCTTTCCGGAAGCGCTGTCATAAAACATAACGCCGTAGGCGTCCAGGCCTTTCAGCCCCGCCATCACTTCCTTTTCCACTGTCTTCAGATAGTCTTCGGAAGGCGCCATCCCGTCAACAACAAAATGGGCAATTCCGCCAAGGTGCACCAGGATGCCGGCTTGACCGCCTGCCTCCATCTGCTTTACCATCTTCGGCAGCGGCATCTTTGCCCTTGCTGTCCCGGCTTCCGTATCCGCATCCACTTCCACCGGCACATCGCTGCCGCTGACATCAAGTACCAGATGCGCCTTCCCGCGGATGCCTTTTTCCAGCGCCACGAGCATACCATATGCCCTGGAGGCGTTTCCGCAGAATTCTCCGCCGGACATGATCATATGCCCGTCATAGCCTTCGGCCGGATCGCAGCGGTAGCCGACCTGCTCCGCAGCAAATTCCTTTATCCCCATCAGCTTTTCGGCAATCCCGGCCCGTTTTTCCGGATCCACAGGCGTCATGACGAACAGCGTAATATTTCCGGCGGGATCCGCTTTTATGACTTCCAGCTTCATTTCTTCTTCCCTTTTTTCTGCTGCTGCTTTCTGTATTCTTCCATATAAACATTTCCGTCATAGAGGCGGATCTTACTGTTCTGCTTCTTGGCGAGCTTTAAGATCTCTTTCGCGTCCGCTTCCTTAAAGAAGATCTTCCTGGTACGGTCTCCCCTCGTAAAATAGAGCTGCCAGGATCCCGGGAACTCTTTCAGGACCTCATGCGTCAGCGCTTCGATCTCCTCCCATTTCCAGATCTCATAATAGGAAGTAAAGCGCATGTCCATAAAGCTTTCGACACCGCGCTCCGTCACCATGACGGTCTTTTTCGAGATCAGCGCCAGGGCTATGATCACCGCAAAGAACAGAGCGATCTTAAACCGGGTCATAAACCCGCCGACCAGCAGAAGGGCTGCGAGTCCCCACCCGTAATAAATCACCCATTTTTTTCTGGGTTTGACTTCATGTGCTGCATACATGGGGGAAGTGATGCCTTCCCAGGGAAAAGTCCGGCTCATAAAAAAGACCTCCGCTTATTCAATAAACGGGCGGCCGCAGCGGGCCGCCCATGGGGGATTATAACAGAATTATGGGCACAATGCCATAGATTCTTCGGCTTCTTTATCAGCTGATCTTCGGCGCTTTGCCGGCAGCACGCAGTGCTTCCAGGTTCTTGCAGGCGATCGCATGCGCTTCTTCGGGAGCGCCGGCAGGATCACCCTTTCTGGTCTTTCCAAGGATGTTGGTATAAGAACCGTCAGCCCAGAAGATGTTGCGGCCAAGCCAGCAGGTGATGGCTGCAAAGATCGGGTTCAGAAGGTTCACGAATGCGAACGGGAAGTAGGTGAACGGGCTCATGCCCAGGATCGCGCTCTGATAAGCACCGCATCCGGTCCAGGGGAACATCGGGGACCACAGGGTTCCGGCGTCCTCCAGGGTTCTGGACATCATGTTTCTGGCAAGTCCGAGTTCATCATACTTGTCTGCATACAGGGGAGCAGGTACGGAGATTCCAAGGAACTGGTCGCACATTGCAGCATCGCAGAAGATGGAGGTAAGCATGGTAGCAGTCACAAGTGCACCCGGGCTGTGGAGCTTGTGCTTCAGGCCGCCGAACAGTCTCTCTACGCAGCCGCAGCGCTCCAGCGCGCCGCCGTAAGCAACAGCGAGCAGGACCAGGTTGATCGTCCACATTGTTCCGTCCATACCGCCGGCCTTGCCGAGGATGGAATCGACGACTTCATTGCCTGTCTCTACAGTAGACAGTCCATAGTGAAGCAGATCAAAGATGCTGCCGATGCTGACGCCGTCCGTCCAGACATGGCCGCCCTGGAAAATAACGGAAGTAAGAATAGCAACTACTACAGCAGCGATGATGCCGGGCAGCGCAGGGATCTTTACGATGCAGACCACGATAACAACGATCAGGGGAATCAGTACCAGAATGTTTACGTTAAAGTTGTTTACGATCGCTTCTCTGATCGCGCTGGCGACAGAGGGATCATAGGTGCTGGCGTCTACATTCATGCCAAGGATGGTGTAGAGCACCAGTGCGATCACAAGCGTAGGACCGGTCGTGGAGACCATGGCGCGTACGTGATCGAACAGGCCGGTATTGGAAACAGCCGCTGCAAGGTTTGTCGTGTCAGACAGCGGAGAGAACTTATCACCGACATAAGCACCGGAGATGATCATACCGGCTGTCAGTGCGGGGTTCAGTCCAAGGCCGGCGCCGATGCCGACGAAAGCCAGACCCACGGTAGCCGTTGTGGTCCAGGAAGATCCGCAGGCAAGACCGGTAATGGCGCAGAGGATACAGCCGACCGGCAGGAAAAGCTTGGGAGTAAGGATTCCGAGTCCGTAATAGATCATTGCGGGAATGGTACCGGCTGCCATGAAGGACGATACCAGGAAACCGACCGTGCAGAGGATCAGCAGCGCTTCCAGCGTATTGCTGACGCGCTCGATCATTCCGGCAAGAATCGACTGGAAGGAGTGGCCGCAGATAACACCGATCACGCAGGCAACACACATTGATACGACCAGCGGCATATGAGCATCTTCATAGCCCTTGTCAACGTTCAGGCAATAGAGCATGAGTCCGGCCATTGTAAGAATGGGGATCAATGCTTCGATCATGTTGGGCAGACGTACCTGCCTTTCTTTTTTCTCCATACATTACACCTCTTTCTTTAATAATGCATAAATTGTGTTCTTGCTGATAATGCCGTGTCCGGTTAGTCCTCCCCCTCACTCCTTTCTTCCGGATCAGAGCAATTTTATTTATATATATCTATATTCTAATTGTGAAACGTCAAAAAAGTGTACTTTTTTCACGACTTTTTTATGATTGCGTCAAATTTATTTTGTTTTTCTTATCCTTTTGGTCCTGTTTTCCGGTCTTCAGATCGTGTCGGATATGACGGTAGCGTCGGATTCGCTCTCATATTCGCTGCGGTACCGGTCTGCCGCTTCCTGTTCTCCTGCTTTTTCGAACTGGTAAATTATAAACGGAAGATGTTCGAGCCACCGCTTGTTGTCCTTCAGTTTTTCATATGATTTTGCCACCAGATAATGCATATGCCTGCGCTTGGCAAGCGGCTGGCCGTTATAGACATATTCCTTGTAATAATGATGCCGGAATTCATAGGCGATGTACTCTCCGACTACCAGTTCCTGGACGATCCGGTGCTTTTCCAGCGCTTCCAGTTCTTCGCAGAGCGAAAGTCTGTCCATATCCACAAGAATCTCCAGTTCATAGAGCTCTGCATGCTCCATGAAGATCGACAGAGCGCACAGGATCTGTTTCTGCACCGGCGTAATATTTCGCAGTCTGGCACGGATAATATACTCGCTCTTCGGCGGGATGGATCCCGAATCCCAGCCTTCGTCCCGGATCATATTCAGAAGATCCATCAGGAACAGGGCGTTCCCTTCCGTCCGCTGCCAGATTTTTGACGCCATCATACCCGCGCTTGCAGAAGGGATCTCGTTCCCGATAATCTCCGCTGTCTCCTCTTCCGTGAACGGCATCAGCTTTATGAACCGGACAAGTTCCCGCCGCTCGGCTCTTCGCAGAAAATCCAGATTGCGCTCTTCTTCTCCGGTTCTGTAGGTGGCGATAAAACAGAACTTCCCTTCCAGTTCCAGCACGAGCCGCCACAGCAGCTGTCTGCTCAGATCATCCATCCACTGCATATCATCAATGAAAAGGACGATCTTTTTTCTGTCCGTGATCTCACGGAACATGGAGATCACGCTGTCTTCCCAGATCGCATAGGTGGAAGCACCGAATACGGCCGGCCGCTCCTCATCTACCCGCAGATATCTGTCCGAAAAAAGCTGGTGCAGCAGTTCTTCATGTTCCTTTGAAAGCGAGAGCCGGCCTTCGTCATCGTACTTCTCCAGCCATTTGAACCATTCCCGGAAGCCTTTCAGATAGTACTCCTTTTCTGTCTCATAACAGTGCGTCAGGAAATACATTGTCTTTTTGCCCGGCGCCATTTTGGACATGTGGGTAAGCAGCGCAGTCTTTCCTACGCCAAACTCTCCTGCTATCACCACGGATACCGCGGAAGTGCCTGCGGTAAACCGGTCAAGCGTCCTGCTCAGATCATAGATCTCAGGGTATCTGCAGTAAAACCGTTTTTCGGGAAGCGCTCCCGCACCGGTATCATTTTCCTTCAGGCGGAAGATCTGCCTGTACATGGAGGCGAGTTCCTCTCCGGGCTCTTCCTCCAGTTCTCTGGCGATCAGTTCCTGATAGTCCTGGTAAGTCTGTATGGCCATGTTGTACTGCCCGCAGGCGGAATAGGCTTCCATGGCTTCCCGTACCACATATTCCTCGTACGGTTCCAGCCTGTGCCAGGCTGTAAGCACTTCATGCAGCTTCTTTATATCTCTGATGCGTACCGTTTCGGAGATTAATTTCCTGGCGGTATTCCGCGATCTGTCCCGGATCTCCTGTCTACGGTCATTTACCCATTCATCAAAACCGGGTGCGCCTTTTACATAAAAATAGTGAAGAAATTCCTTTCCCTTCAGAAAGATCTCTTCATCAGACATCGCCGCATCTTCTATCTTTACTGTATCTTCATCCAGAAATAGCCTGTTCTGGCCTTCCGCTTTCACCGGTTCAACAGGCAGGACTTTTTTCAGCTCATACAGTGCCTGCCGGAGATTCTTCCTTCCGGTCTGCTCGTCGCATTCTTCCCAGAACACATTGATCAGTTCATCCCGCAGTGCACTTTTATTCACACACAGATAATAAAAAATCCCCTCTGCTTTTCTGTACGGAAAATGGATCCTCTCTGTTCCTTCTCCCGCATAGACGCCGGGGGTTCCGAAAAGCCTGACTCTGATTTGTTTTTTACCTTCAGCCATATTCATTTTCTCCGCAGATTTTCCCGCCCGGGCTTCATTTTTTGAACATTCCGCTATGAGGCAGGATATAATCTGATTATAACAGGCAGTAATGGACAAGTCAATTCGTCGGTTCCTTCTTACACGGAAAGACAGGCGCCTTTGAAGCGCCCGTCTTCTCCCTTATTCAGAAATGAAGTTGTTGTTTTTGTTTTAAGCAGCTGCCGCTTTTTCAGCTCAGAGATCCGATCTCGCCCACAGCAGCCTCAACGCGCTCGATGATCGTCTCGTTCGTGATCACAGATTCGCAGCGGTTGATGTCATCATACAGCGGACGGTCCTCGACAAGCTTGTCGCAGACTTCACGGATCACGTCGTAAGCTTCCTTTGTTCCCTTTCCGAGGAATTCCGGGCCATATCCGAGGTTCTTCAGAAGATCTACTGCCTGGCATCCGCACATCAGCTCCATAGCCAGCACTCTTCTTACATGTCTCATAATATCGCCGGCTTTTCTGGCAGCGATGGTTCCCATGCTGACATGGTCTTCCTGGTTCGCGGAAGAAGGAATGGAGTCTACACTTGCGGGGTGTGCAAGCACCTTATTCTCGGAAACAAGCGCTGCAGCAGAATACTGCACGATCATGAAACCGGAGTTCAGGCCGCCCTTCTCAACAAGGAATGCCGGGAATCCGCCGATCGCGGGGTTCACCAGACGCTCGATGCGGCGCTCGGAGATATTGGCAAGCTCGGAAAGAGCGATGCCGAGGAAGTCGAAAGCAAGCGCCATGGGCTGTCCGTGGAAGTTTCCGCCGGAAATGCCTTCCTTAGTCTCTGTAAAGATGATGGGGTTATCCGTTACGGAGTTCATCTCTGTCTCAACACGCTTCTTCACATAGCGGATCGCGTCGCGGCTTGCGCCGTGAACGATGGGCGCGCAGCGGAGGGAATAGCCGTCCTGCACTCTGATCTCGCCCTGGCGGGTCGTGTTCCTGCTGCCCTCAAGCAGCGTCCTGATATCCTTTGCAGATTCGATCTGTCCGATATGGGGACGAACCTGATGCAGACGGGGATCCAGTGCATCGATGACACCGCGGTTCGCTTCGAAGCTCATTGCAGCAGCGATCTCAGCCGTCTTCAGGATCTGGATCGCATCGTACAGCGTCAGGGCGCCTACAGATGTCATAGCCTGAGTACCGTTGATCAGTGCAAGGCCTTCCTTGGATGTCAGCTCGATGGTGGGGATGCCTGCCTGCAGCATGGCGTGGGAACCGGCCATACGGAAGCCGTTGAATTCCGCTTCGCCGAGTCCGATCATCGGGAGTACCATGTGGGCCAGCGGGCAGAGATCGCCGGAAGCACCGAGGGAACCCTTCTGAGGAATGATCGGTGTTACACCGCGGTTCAGCATGGCAATGATGGTCTGGACAGTCTCAAGCTTGGCGCCGGAGAAGCCCTTTGCGAGGTTATTTACACGAAGGAGCATGATGCCTCTTGCAACATCCCTGGGGAAAGGATCGCCTGCGCCGACAGCATGCGTCACGATCAGGTTCCTCTGAAGCTGTTTGCACTCATCCTGGGAGATCGTAACATCACTGAATTTTCCGAATCCTGTAGTGATGCCGTACACGACCTTGTCTTCTTCGACCAGTTCGTCAACAACTTTACGGCAGGCAAGGATCTTCTCCTTGGCTTCGTCTGCAAGCGCTACGGGAGCGTTCTGACGGCATACAGCAACCAGATCTTCAAGCGTCAGGTCATTACCGGTAATGATTACTTTTTTCATATCTGCACCTTTCTTTCATAAAGAATAATAGATTGATTAATGGGCGGATCCTGGATCCCGTCCCGGTTATTCATGGATAATTATTTATGCGTATACAGCTTCTTCTACGCGTCTGATGATCGTTTCGTCCGTGATCACTGCTTCACAATGGTTGATGTCGCCGTACAGCGGCCTGTCTTCCACCAGTCTTTCACAGACTTCGCGGATCGTCTCATAGGCGGGTTTTGTCCCTTTTCCGAGCATCTCCGGACCGTATCCGAGATTGCCCAGAAGATCGATCGCCTGGCAGCCGCACATCAGTTCCATGGCAAGGATCCTGCGGACATTCCGCATGATCTCTCCTGCTTTCCTGGCAGAGACCGTACCCATGCTGACATGGTCTTCCTGGCTGGCTGTTGTCGGAATACTGTCAACGCCTGCGGGATGGGCGAGCACCTTGTTCTCGGAAACAAGCGCTGCCGCCGAATACTGTACGATCATGAAACCGGAATTGAGTCCGCCTTTCTCGACCAGGAACGGCGGGAAGCCGCCGATCGCGGGATTGACCAGACGCTCTATGCGGCGTTCGGAGATATTTCCGAGTTCAGCGATCGCAATGCCGAGGAAGTCAAACGCCAGCGCCATGGGTTCACCGTGGAAGTTGCCTCCTGTGATGGCTTCTTCGGTATCCGGGAAGATGATCGGGTTATCCGTCACAGAGTTCATCTCCGTTTCAACGCGTTTTCTGATATAACGGATCGCATCTCTCGAAGCGCCGTGAACGATCGGAGCACATCTCAGCGCGTAACCGTCCTGTACTCTGATCTCGCCCTGACGGGTGATGTTTTTGCTGCCCTCCAGAAGCATCGCAATGGTCTTTGCGGACTCCTGCTGCCCGATATGTTTTCTTGTTTCATGAAGCCTCGGATCCAGCGCGTCGATCACGCCTCTGTTCGCTTCAAAACTGATGGCTGCTGCGATCTCCGCTGTTTTCATGATCTGAATGGAATCATACAATGCGAGTGCGCCGACCGCAGTCATGGCCTGTGTGCCGTTGATCAGTGCCAGGCCTTCCTTGTATGTCAGTTCGACAACAGCAATGCCGGCTTTCTTCATGGCCAGTTCTCCGGCCATCCTGTGTCCGCCGATCTCTGCTTCGCCAAGGCCGATCATGGACAGTACCAGATGGGCCAGCGGGCTCAGGTCAGAGGATCCGAGAGAGCCTTTCTGCGGGATCACCGGTGTCACATCCTTATTCAGCATGTCGACCAGCGTCTGAACAGTCTCCAGTCTGCAGCCCGAATAGCCTTTTGCCATGCTGTTCGCAAGAAGCAGCATGATCGCTCTGGCTTCATCGCGCTTAAAGGGATCGCCGGTACCGACGGCATGCGTCAGGATCAGATTTCTCTGCATCTGTCTGCATTCCTCCGGGGAAAGCGCTGTCTCGCTGTATCCGGCGACGCCGGTGGTCACGCCGTAGACCACCTTTTTCTCTTCCACAAGCCTGTCCACGATCTTTCTGGAAGCAGCAATGCGCTCTTTGGCACCCTTATCGAGCTTTACCTGCACATTTTCTCTGCTGACCGCGACAAGATCTTCAATGGTAAGATCATTTCCTGTCAGGGTTATCGTCTTCATCTTCCGTCTTTCTCCTGTCTGGTGTGAAACACAGTAACACACATTTACAGTTTCTGCTCTCATTTTATGCGGCGCTCGTCAGAAAAACGTCTTTAAAATGACAGTTTCTGAAAAAATATACAAATCAGACTGTCATTTCCGCGTTTTCCGTGCTAGTATATTTTCAGAAATGATCTCTGCTGCCGCCCCGGGAGGAAACCATGAAAAAGATAACCTGCCTTTTCAGTTTGCTGTTCGTCCTTTTTGTACTGTCTGCCGCAGTCCCAGCGGAAGCGGCCGTTCCGAAACCCGGCGCGGCTGTTACCAAAAAAAATGTTCTTAAGCTCATAAAGGCCTATGACAAAGACGGTTATTTTTTTCTGACACACGGGAGAAAAAACCGCGGCATGGATTTCATGCAGTGGTTCACAAGAGGAAGAATCACGGCCGATCTCGATACAGCCGTGCATGAGCAGTGTCATCTGAACACTTTCCATGACAGATCCTCCGAACGCATTTATAAAGGGAAGAAAAAATTCTATACCGTAAAATACACTCCTGTCTTCAAAACGAAAAAGACGGCTTCTTCCGTACCGAAAGCATGCCGTTACAGCAGGTATAATATTTACGTCGCGGATCCGATGCCCAATCTCTCCTCCAATGTCCAGGGTGTATACGGGCTGCTGAATGAATTCTGTGCTTACAGCTGGGGCATGAACAATACTGTAAAGCTGTATCCGTATTACAAAAAATATGCATCGGATTATAATGACTGGTCGCCGTTCTTTATCAGCGGCGCGAACAACAGACAGGCGTATGCCGAATTCAACTTTTTCATTCTTCATTATCTGAACTATGCAAAAAAGCATTATCCGAAGCACTATAAGAAGATCATGGCCAACAAGGCTTTTAAAGCCGCCTACAAATATACGGAGAAGAAATTCCGGAAGAACATAAAGACATGGGAAAAGGATGTCAAAGCAGCCGTAAAGATCCTGAATGACAAAGGGCATGAAGCCTATCTTTCAGACGGAAACTTGTGGGTGGATTTTTACGGTATCAGCCTGTTCCAGGAGGAATATGACGGCATCATGAAAGAAGTCCGGAAATCCAAATATCAGAAAATATACAAAAAACTCAAAAAATAACAAATTGCAAAAGAAAAAGAAGAGGACCCGCGGGTCCTCATCTTTTCCTTCTGCGGCTGATCCTACAGATCAGAGATATCCACATCAGGAGCAATATGCAGTTCATATCCGGGGAATGCTTCTGCAAGCTCCGTATACAGGATCTGCAGCGCTTCTTCCGGTTTGATATCGAAACTGAGAACGACATCAAAACGGATCTTTTTCTGCTCGACATCCGCATAGAAGCCGTGCATCTGGAGGGCCCATTCATGATCCATGACAAGTTTCCGTATCCGATTGCGGATCCGGGCGGCTTCATCATCCGATGTATTATAGGAATATACGCCGACGCCGGTCATGATCACGCCGGTCTCCTTATACACTTTTGCCTGTACTTTTCTTGTGAGAACATCCACCTGGTCAACGGTCATTGTATCCGGCAGTTCCAGATGCACGGAAGCGTAATCCTTATCCGGTCCGTAATTGTTCAGGAACAGATCATACGCACCAAGGACCTCATCAAAGGACAGGATCGTTTTCTTGATCTCTTTTACCTTTTCGGCGTCAGCCCGTTTTCCCAGAATGTCATCCAGCGTGTCCTGCATCATTTCATAGCCGGACTTAATGATGATGACTGAGATAAAGGCACCGACAAAAGCTTCCAGCGACACACCTGTCATCATGAATATGACAGCGGATGCGAGCACTGACGCCGAAAGAACGGCATCGAACATGGCGTCTGCGCCGGATGCGATCAATGCGCCGGAATTGACCTTCTCCCCCTGCGCCTTCACGAACCTTCCGAGAATGATCTTGACGATCACCGCCGATGCAATGATGATCAGCGAGACCGGAGCGTAATCCGGTGTCTCCGGATGGATGATCTTTTTGACGGACTCCACCAGCGAAGTGAAGCCTGCATACAGAACGATCGCTGATACGATCAGCGCGCTGAGATATTCGACCCTTCCGTGTCCAAGCGGATGTTTCTTGTCCGGCAGCTTTCCGGCCAGTTTTGTGCCGATGATCGTAATCACCGAAGACAGCGCATCGGACAGATTGTTCACCGCGTCGAGCGTGACCGCGATGGAATGCGACAGGATGCCGACCGCAGCCTTGAACGCCGCGAGAAATATGTTTGCGGTGATGCCGATGATGCTCGTACGGACGATGATGCTGTCCCGGTTCTTCAGTTCTTCTGTGATCTCCGTGGCCTTTTGTTCTCCATCCATTATACTTTATCTGCCTTTCTGTGTTCTTTATTACTATGGAAAGGATCCATTCCGACTCTGCGCATATTCTTCAGCTGTTCCTCTGTCAGCGGCGGATTCTCCGGGTCATAGACCGGAGGACGCTTCGCCGCTTCCCGGACCTCCCGAAGCTGGGCTTCGGTGAGTTTATAATCCTCATCCAAATCTAAAGTAAAAGTTTTGATCATTATATTTCTCCCGTTCCTTTCTATTCGCTATTCTGGCAGATATCAGACGAATAGCATCATATCGTTCTGTATAAACTACAACGATCAGATCCTGAACCATTCCAATTGTAATATATCTGTCTTCATCCCGGCTGTGACGTTCATCATATAAATCCAGCCGGTTCTTATCTCTGAAAACATTTACAGCAAGTTCAAATGAAATGCCATGCTTTATAATATTAGCCTGGTTTTTCTTTTCATCCCACTTGACTTTCAGTTTCATCATAATCCTCCGTAATTATATCAGTTTCTTTGTTGAAAGCAAACAAAAAACCTTCGGAGCTGTCATTTTTACTCCGAAGGTTTCCGTTTGTACACGAACTTTTTGTGTCATATTTTGTGACAAATCAACACTTTTCAACTGATTCAGGACAATTTGTATGAATCTTTACGACGATTCCGTCATCACTTCATCATCTTCAGCTGCTCTCTCACCTGCTCGAGCATCTGCGCGTATTTTTCTCTCTTTGCCTTCTCTTCTTCGATCTTGGCCGCCGGTGCCTTGCTTAAGAATCTTTCGTTGGAAAGCATGCCGTCGGAACGCTTCAGTTCGCCGATCAGGCGCTTCTCTTCTTTATCCAGTCTGGCTTTTTCTTTTTCCACATCCACCAGTTCGGAGAAAGGCATATAGAGCACGGCATCCTGTGTAACGGCGGAAACAGCATCCTCGGGAACGCCGTTCTTATCCGCCAGGATCTCCAGGCCGTTCGCGTTTGCAAGTGCCATGAAGAAGTTCTTTCCGGTCTCAAAGGTCTTTCTGACTTCTTCCTTTTCGGAGACGACGAACACCTCGGACTTGCGGCTCGGCGGCACGTTCATGGAAGCTCTGACGTTTCTGATGGAACGGACGGCTTCCTTCATTCTGCCGATCTGATCCTCTTCCGCAGGGAAATCCCATTCCTCCTTAAATTCAGGCCAGGTGGAGATCATGATGGATTCTTCTTCCTCCTGCAGGTTGCAGAAGATCTCCTCGGTAATGAAAGGCATGAACGGATGCAGGAGTTTCAGGGCGTTGATCAGGACGGTCTTCAGTGTCCAGCACGCAGCCGCTTTGCTTTCTGCAGCAGCCTCTCCGTAAAATCTGGGCTTCAGCATTTCAATGTACCAGTCGCAGAACTCTTCCCAGATGAAATCATAGACTTTCTGCAGTGCGATGCCGAGCTCATATTTGTCCATGTTCTCGGTCACTTCGGAAGCCAGACGGTTCACCTTCGAAAGGATCCACTTATCCTCGTCCTCGAGCTGTGCCAGCGTTACCGCGGAGGTATCCACGCCTTCCATATTCATCATGATGAACCGGGAAGCGTTCCATACTTTATTTGCGAAGTTCCTGGAGGCCTCGACCTTCTCCCAGTAGAAACGCATGTCATTTCCGGGCGCATTGCCGGTGACCAGCGTCATGCGGAGCGCATCAGCGCCGTATTTTTCGATGACTTCCAGCGGATCGATCCCGTTGCCGAGGGATTTGCTCATCTTGCGGCCGAGGGAGTCTCTTACCAGGCCATGGATCAGCACCGTATGGAACGGACTCACGCCGGTCTGTTCGTAGGCGGAGAATACCATCCTGATGACCCAGAAGAAAATGATATCATAACCGGTGACCAGAACGTCTGTCGGATAGAAATAATCCAGTTCCGGCGTCTTCTCCGGCCAGCCGAGGGTGGAGAACGGCCACAGTGCGGAGGAGAACCAGGTATCCAGTGTATCCGGATCCTGCGTCAGATGGGTGCATCCGCACTTCGGGCAGACTGCGGGCGCTTCCTTGCTGACGACGATCTCGCCGCACTCGTCACAGTAATAAGCCGGGATCCGGTGTCCCCACCAGAGCTGTCTGGAAATGCACCAGTCACGGATGTTCTCCAGCCAGTGCATGTAAGTCTTGCCGAAGGCTTCCGGCACGAACTTCAGTTCGCCGGTCCTGAGCGCTTCCATGGCGGGCTTCGCCATTTCTTCCATCTTCACGAACCACTGCTTCTTCACCATAGGCTCGACCGTGGTCTTGCAGCGGTCGTGCGTGCCGACATTATGCACATGCTTCTCGATCTTCACGAGCAGTCCGAGCGCTTCCAGATCGGCGACGATCGCTTTTCTGGCTTCGTAACGGTCCATGCCGGCATACTTTCCGCCGTTCTCATTGATCGTCGCGTCATCGTTCAGGATGTTGATCTCTTCGAGGTTGTGACGTTTGCCGACTTCGAAGTCGTTCGGGTCATGGGCGGGCGTGATCTTCACACAGCCGGTACCGAACTCCTTGTCAACATAGGAATCCGCGATCACGGGAATCTCTTTGTTCACGAGCGGCAGGATCAGCATCTTGCCGACGAGATCCGTGTAGCGCTCATCATCGGGATTCACAGCCACCGCCGTATCACCGAGCATGGTCTCCGGACGGGTCGTCGCGATCTCCACAAAACCGGTGCCGTCTGCGAACGGATATTTGATATGCCAGAAATGGCCTTCCTGCTCCTCATAGGCCACTTCGGCATCGGAAATGGAAGTCTGACAGACAGGACACCAATTGATGATCCTGGAACCTTTGTAAATATAGCCTTTGTCATGCAGACGGACGAACACTTCCTGCACGGCCTTCGAGCAGCCTTCATCCATGGTGAAACGCTCTCTGTCCCAGTCAGCGGAAGAACCCATTTTCTTCAGCTGGGAAACAATGCGGCCGCCGTATTCCTTCTTCCACTCCCAAGCCCTCTTCAGGAAGCCTTCTCTTCCGAGATCTTCCTTTTCAATGCCTTCTTCTTTCAGCTTCGCAATGATTTTCACTTCCGTTGCGATGCTGGCATGGTCTGTGCCGGGCTGCCAGAGTGCGGAATACCCCTGCATCCTCTTATAACGGATCAGGATATCCTGCAGCGTATTGTCCAGGGCGTGGCCCATGTGCAGCTGGCCGGTGATATTGGGCGGCGGCATGACGATCGTAAAAGGTTTCCTGTCCTGATCGATCTCTGCATGGAAATATTTCTTCTCTTCCCAGCGCTCATAAAGCTTTCCCTCGATCTGTGAGGGATCGTAGGTCTTTGCAAGTTCTTTTGCCATCTGTGCTCTCCTTTTCTGACGGGACGTAAAAACGCCCTTCCCGCAAAAGCGAAAAGGGCGTGAAAATACGCGGTACCACCTTTTATCTGTCTTATCTTATCCTTAACGCGGACGATACGGGAAAGGTTACTGACGGTTCACCTTCCGGCTCCGAAGCCACCTTCCGCAGGTTCCTTCCGAAAAGACCTCCCAGCCGCGGGCCTTTCTCTCTGACGGGGAAAATGCGTACTCCTCTTCTTCATCGCTTTTGCATAACAAATGAAAATATACCCTTTTCTTCAGGGTTTGTCAACTGTTTATCCCTTCCGGGACAGGCTGCTTCAGTCTCTTTCCCCGAAATGCAGCTCATACAGCTGCTTGAAGATAAATGCAGCAGTAAGCGCTATCCCTGCCATATCCCATCGGTAGACCAGAAGGGCTGCTGCAATATAGACTGCTGCACCGATTACAAATTTCCGGTACACATGCCGGTGCTTTCCGACCGAAAATTTCGAATACCGCTGTGTCATCAGAAGACAGATGAAGAACACCAGCACAGAGACGACCAGGAATATTGTCTTGGGCAGACGCGGGACCAATGGTTTCTCCATGAACTCCATCGCCGCTGTTATATTGTTCAGCGAGAAAATCATTACGATATGCAGTATCATGTACGCCAGTCCGGAGGTCTTTGTTTCTTCATCCAGCAGATGGTTATAATAGTACCCGTAGGACGAAAAGAGACCGACGACAATCGCAAAAGCCATCAGGGAAAAATAGATCGCATGCAGGGAAAACCCGTCGTTAAAATACCCCGTGATCCCCAGCATCATCTCTCCGAACGTGAACACCATATACAGCATGACCCTCTCGGCCAGATGCGGGAAATTGACAAGCATCCTCCGCTCGGTACCCCTGGTGAAAAAGACTACGGCAATGCCGAAGACCAGCGCCCAGGGAGAGAGGGCATATCCGGTGTATGCATAGATCGGGATGGAGACAAGGACAAGAAACGCCTGCATTACAAGCGAAGCCGTACGGCGGTATCTGTGCCTGCGCAGGATCTCATCTTCCTCCGGATACCGGTGCGCGGCAAGATAGTAATGCAAGGCCATGTTCAGAAGGAGCAGCGCCCATGTCACATGATACCTGACATAAACCGGTCCCCAGTCCGTACGGATCCCTTCCGCCATGTAATAAAGAAGATACATGTTCACGAACATCATCAGATGTTCTCGTAAAGATCCGTCGCCGTAATGATTGATATAGATCGAGCTGAGATACCAGATCTGCAGGGCCACCATCGTCGAAGTCATGTAGGAGAAGTAGTCGAGCGGTATAATAAAACCGACCGCTGTCGTATAAAGCAGCGAACAGTTCCGTCCCACCAGATACACAAAGATCAGATCATAGATCAGTTCGATATATTCGACCTTCCTGTTCTGAACCTTCGGAATAAACTCCTTCATGCTGTCCCCCCCTCATCGCATCAGTGTGCAGCAGATCTTCAGGCTCTATCTTGTCAGTTCCTTTGTATCCATAATAATGGTCACCGGTCCGTCATTGACCGACGCCACCTGCATGTCCGCGCCGAATTCGCCGTGTTCGACCTGCAGGCCGTAACCGCGCAGAAGTTCCATGAACTTCTCATATAACGGAACGGCAATATCCGGCCCCGCTGCTTTCACAAAGCTCGGGCGGTTGCCCTTGCGGCAGTCCGCCATGAGCGTGAACTGGGAGACGACCAGTGCGGCGCCGCCGACGTCCAGGATGCTCAGATTCATTTTCCCTGCTTCATCCGCGAAGACCCGCAGCTTGACGATCTTATCGGCAAGCTTCTTAGCCGTAGATTCATCGTCCTCCGGCACGACACCGAGGAGGATCAAATAACCGTTTCCAATGCTGCCGACGGTATTTCCTTCTATTGTTACGGATGCCTGCGTAACTCTTGTAATAACTGCTTTCATAATACTATCCCGGATTTATTAAAACCGCATAATTTACGCGGTGGATCCTTCGGGCGCTGCCCTCAGGATGACAAACGGAAGGTGACTGAAATCAGTTAACTCAGTTCATCCTTCTGATACTAAACTAAACCATCTTATATTTCCTATTGCCGGCTCACCAGGCACGATGTACCGGTCATGGTCAGCGGAACTGTGTGTGAAGAGCGACAGATTCGAGCGAAATTGTCGACTGAGAGCAAACGCGTCCTTTGTTTGATCGAAGGAGTGCAGATATTTCGTCTCGAATCGAAGCAATCTGAGGACCCTGTTCCGCTGACCATGACCGGTACATCGGACTCAAGAAGCCTCTTTAATCCTTAATCCTCCACGATCGACGGATCGGTCAGGTCGACCGACACCAGTGCCGACACGCCGCGCTCCTGCATGGTAATGCCATACAGCCTGTCCGCGATCTCCATCGTGCCTCTGCGATGCGTGATCACGATGAACTGCGTATTCTCTTTCAGCCTGTTCAGGTAATCTGCGAACCGGTCCACATTCGGTTCATCCAGTGCCGCCTCGATCTCATCCAGCAGGCAGAACGGCGACGGCTTCAGATTCTGGATCGCGAACAGCAGCGCGATCGCCGTAAGCGCCTTCTCTCCGCCCGAGAGCTGCATCATATTCTGCAGCTTTTTCCCCGGCGGCTGTGCATTGATGATAATGCCCGCCTCCAGCAGTTCTTCCGATTCGGCCAGTTCCAGGCTTCCCTGTCCCCCGCCGAAAAGATCCTTGAACACCCTGTCGAATTCCACCTGGATCCGTGCGAAATTCTCCCGGAACCGCTTCCGCATGCCCGTATCCAGATCCCGGATGATCTTTTTCAGACTCTCGGCTGCTTTTACCAGATCCTCGTGCTGCGCATGCAGGAATTCATATCTTTCCTTTACGTCCTTATATTCTTCGATCGCATTGACATTGACCGGACCAAGTTCCCGGATCTCCTGCCGCAGCCTGCTGACCGTGCGGCGGCTCTCCGTAAGCGAAGCATCCGACGCTTCCATACCGGCCGCTTCCGCCTGGGAAGGCGTCATCTCATATTCCGTCCAGATATATTCCGTCAGCTTTTCGATCTGATCGGAAAGCCTCTGGGCGGAGCTCTCCAGCCTGTAAGCCTCCTTATCCAGCGTACTGATCTGTTCGTTGAGTTCCTCTCTCTTCCCGAAGATCCCCTGCTGTTCAGCTGTCAGCGCATCCTTTTTGGCAGACATCTTATCAACGCTGCTCTTTAATGCCGCAAGAGAAGCATCCAGCGTCTCTGTTTCCGCTTTCAGTTCCTTTACTTTTTCCTTCTTTGCTTCATACAGGGAGCCGGCGCCTTCCAGTGCTTCCGTGATATCGGAAAGCTCTGTTTTCAGCGTCTCGCGCTCTGCAATGACACGGTCCTGGTTCTCCTTGATGAAACCGGCTTTCTGGGAAAGCGTTGCTTCCCTGCTGCGCTCTTTCGAGAGCACCTGCATCTGCTGCTCCGACAGTTCTCTTAAATGCTCCAGTTCACTGTCCGTCTTTCCCGCAGATTCCTCCAACGAAGTAAGCTCTTCGGAAATACGCCCGATTTCCTTTTCGACCGCCTCCAGCGACTTGTTATATCCGGCCAGATCCGCCCGCAGCACTTTCTCTTCCTGATCCTGATTGCCGAGAAGCACCTTCAGGTTCTCTTCCCTCTCTCTGAATCTTGCCAGATCCAGCCTGATGGTATTCTGCTTCAGCTCGATCCTGTGCAGTCTCTCCGTAAGCCTGATCCGCTCATCAAGCAGCGACGCCACCTTATTCTTCAGCGCTGCCGCAGCCGTCTCGGCTTTCTGAATACGCGCTTCCTCTGCCGTGCATTCCTTTTCCAGTTCGTCGATCTCGCGTCTTCTTCCCAGCAGATTGCTGCTGTGCTTATAAGCACCGCCGGAAATGGCGCCGCCGGGGCTTAACAGTTCTCCCTCCAGCGTGACCAGGTTATAACGGTATCTTGTCTTTCTGGCGAGTGCAAGCGCATTGTCCATGCTGTCGACAACAACAGTATGGCCCAGCAGATTGCTGGCGGCATCCCTGTATTTTTCATCACACGTCAGCAGAGAATCGGCTGTACCGATCACGCCTTTTTCCGACAGGGCCTTCCTGTCAGGGAATTCTCCCCTGCTTTTCACTGCGGTAAGCGGAAGGAACGTCGCTCTTCCGTACCGGTTCTCCTTCAGGAAAACGATCAGCTTCTTCGCAGTATCTTCATCTTCGGTGATCACGTTCTGGATCCTGCCGCCCAGCGCTGTCTCTATCGCAGTTTCATATTTTCTTTCCGTATGGAACAGATCCGCGACCACGCCGCAGATGCCTTTCACGGAATCCCGCTGCTCCATGACACGTTTTACGCTGTTCCCGTACCCTTCATACCGTTCGGCAATATTTAAAAGAGAATCCCGTCTTGCTTTTATTTCCTGAAAATGCTGCCGCAGTCCGGCAAGTTCCCGTTCCTTTTCAGCCCGTTCAGCTCTTCTCGCTGCCACGTTCTCCTCGGCTGTCTTAATGGCATTCTTTACGGATTCCTCTTCCTCGTTCAGCTTTTTCCGGTCCGCCCGTTTTTCTTCGATCAGGCTGCTGAGAGAGTCTCTCTCCTTCCGCTCATCACCGGACTGCGTGAGCAGGCTGCTGATCCGCTCTTCCGTCTGCTTTCTGAGCGCCTCGGTCCTTTCCCATTCTGCCCGGGTCTCCGCGCGTTCATCCGTCAGTCTCAGCCGGTCGGCCTGCAGTTTCTGCTGTCTTTCGGACAGCCGCTGGATTTCTTCCTGTGTATTCACAAGATCCTGTTCCAACGATTCCACCTGCATCCTGGCGGAACCAAGCTCGACAGAGATGCCGGACATCTCTTTCCGGAACCCGTCCGCTTCCAGTCCGCGCTTTGCGATCTCCTCCTCCAGCACCTGCAGCCTTGCCCGCTGGCTTTCCTCATTCTGCTTCTGGGACTGGATCTGTTCTGTCAGCAGGAGGATCTGGCCCTCGATCGTTTCCCTGCGGATCCTGCCCGCAGACAGTTCCTCATTCCCGGAAGAGAACGCCTCGTCGAGTTCCCTGATCTTTTCCGTCAGTTCATCATAACGCAGCGCTTCCGCTCCCGCCTTTTTCCGGAGTTCCTCCAGCTGGGCGTCCGCCGTCTCTTTATTCTTTAAGGCAGCATCCCGTTTTTTCGTATAATCGCCGGTCTCCATGAGGAATGCCCGCATGTCCCAGCGCTTCAGATCGTCCCTCAGCTTCAGATAAGCCTTCGCCTTCTCGGACTGTTTTCTTAAGGGCTCTACCTGACGGGAGAGTTCATTCAGCACATCGGTCACCCGAAGAAGATTGCCCTCTTCCGTCTCCAGTTTCTTTAACGTAATGTGCTTTCTTTTCTTCAGTTTGACGATACCGGCCGCTTCATCGAACAATTCTCGCCTGTCTTCCGGCTTATTGCTCAGGATCCTGTCAATCTGGCCCTGGCCGATGATCGAATAACCTTCCTTGCCGACGCCCGTATCATAGAACAGCTCCTGCACATCCTTCAGACGGCAGAGGCTTCCGTTCAGAAGATATTCGCTCTCCCCGGAGCGGTATACTCTTCTGGCGACCGTCACTTCATCGTAATCAATGGCCAGCATGTGATCGGAATTATCGATCGTCAGCGCGACCGATGCGTATCCCAGCGGTTTCCTGTTCTGCGTCCCCGCAAAGATGACATCCTGCATATTTGAGCCACGCAAAGATTTAGCGCTCTGTTCCCCGAGCACCCATCTCACCGCATCCGCGACATTGCTCTTGCCGCTTCCGTTCGGTCCGACGATTCCCATAATGCCCCGGTTGAATTCCAGCGCCGTCTTATTGGCGAAAGATTTGAAACCGTAGGCCTCTATCTTTTTCAGATACATTCCTGCTGTCCTGTTCCTTAGTGTTTTTCTAGTTTTTTCAGCATCTGCTCTGCAGCGAGCTGTTCCGCCTGCTTTTTATTCCTGCCTTCGGCACTGCATTCCAGACCGTCTCCTGCCCTGAGCGCCACGGTAAATACCCGCAGATGTTCCGGCCCCGTGACCGACAGGACTTCATAGACCGGATCTCCCAGTCCCATTTCCTGCATCCGTTCCTGGAGAATGGTCTTGCTGTCTTTAAAGAGGCTCCGTTTATCCAGCCCGCTCATGATGAAGCGCTTCACAAAGCTCTCCGCGGGAACAAAGCCGCCGTCCAGATATACTGCGCCGATGAGCGCCTCCAGCGCATCAGAAGTCAGGGAGTCCCGCTTTCTTCCTCCTGCCGCTTCCTCGCCTTTTCCAAGCAGCAGCATATCCGGGATCCCGAGGGTCCTGGCCACTTCGGCAAGCGCCGGCTCACATACGATGCTTGCGCGGAATTTCGTCATCTGCCCTTCGTACATATCCGGATGATTTGCATAGATCACTTCACTGGAAACGAGTTCCAGAACAGCGTCTCCCAGGAACTCCAGACGTTCATTGCAGGTAAGCCTGTTGCCGCCATGCTCATTTGCATAGGAAGAATGCGTCATCGCCTGCGTCAGGAGATGACTGTCCCGAAAGCGGTATCCGATCGTTTTTTCAAATTTGTCCGTCATATCCATATCTCAAAAACAGACGGCCCGGCAAAACTGACAGGCCGTCCGCAGCATTTCTGCGTCAGATTTTCCTTTATTCGCCTCCGGCCCTGCTGATGGCGCGGTACGCATCTCCCACTGTAACGATCGCATCCAGTTCATCGTCCGGGATCTCGATCCCGAGCTCATCCTCCAGCGCCATGATGATCTCCATCAGATCCAGGGAGTCTGCGTCCAGATCACCCTTGAAGGACTTTTCCTCGGTCACGGAAGCAGGCTCCATTGACAGCTGCATCGCGATGATTTCCTGAAGTTTTTCAAATTCCATACCATTCCTCCTTAAGAAAGTATTTCGCGGATCTTTCCCGTGATATCCTGTTCCTTAAATGTTACGCACTGAAGGATCGCATTGCAGATCTCTCCGGCTTTGGCATTCCCATGCGTTTTTACTACCAGCCCGTTCAATCCGAGCATCGGGGCGCCGCCGTATTGCGTTGCATCCATATCCTTCAGTGTTTCCTTAAGAGCCGGTTTGATCAGAAGCGCGCCGATCTTTGCCCTTAATGAACTCATTAACCCGGCCTTTATTTTTCCGATCAGCGCGCCGGCAACACCTTCATACAGTTTCAGTATGACATTGCCCGTAAACGCTTCACAGACGATGACATCCGCATATCCGTGCGGGATCTCTCTTGCTTCAATGCTGCCGATAAAGTTCATATCCTTCTCCGCTTTCAGCAGCGGATATGTCTCCTTTACAAGCGCATTTCCTTTCTCTTCTTCCAGGCCGACATTCACGATGGCGACTCTGGGATTTTTAACACCCATCACGCCTTCCATATAGATGGAACCCATCCTGGCGAACTGTACCAGATGGGCGCTTCTTGCGTCAACATTCGCGCCGGAATCCAACAGCAGGGAGACGCCTTTTGTCGTAGGGATCAGCGCAGCAATGGGCGTCCTGTCGATCCCTCTGATCCTGCCTACCAGAAGCTGTCCTCCCACAAGCACTGCGCCGGTACTTCCGGCGGAGACAAACGCATCGGCTTTTCCTTCCCTGATCAGCCGCTGCCCTACCACGATCGAGGAATCGCGTTTTCTCCGGATCGACTGTACGGGCGGATCTCCGGTCTCGATCACTTCCGATGCCGGAATAATGAACAGCCGTTCCGGATCCGCACCCCCTGCAAGAGGCTCTATGACCTCCGGCCGGCCAACGAGCAGCACCTGCACGCTGTCACTCTCTTTTAACGCTTTCAGCGCCCCTTTAACGATTTCCTCCGGAGCGTTGTCTCCTCCCATGGCGTCTACGGCCACTCTGGTATATTCAGACATATTCTTCCTCTCTTCACCCTCTGTTCAGAAACATCATTCCTGCGCAGCAGGCAATCATAATGATCATACCCGGATTCAGCACTGCGTATACGGGGAACGCCTTCGGCAGCCTGATCCAGCCTTTCAGAAGCTTTATTCTCTTTCTCTCAAGGATCAGCAGTATGAATCCGGCTAAAGCACAGATATACTCAACTGCCGCGATCACTGCCGATACGATCAGATTTCCGTCTCCGGACAGCAGGAACCGGCCGGGCAGGACACCGTACATCAGATTAACAAGCATGTGCAGGACGATCGAATACCGGAGTTTTCCTGTTCTCAGATAGACATAGGCGAACACAAGTCCCGCGCCGAAAGCATAAAAGAATTGCTGCAGATTGGCGTGATAAGCGGCGAAAACAAATGCGGAAATGACCATGGCCGCCCTGTCTCCAAGCCTGTTGATGCGGTCGACCATCAGCTTTCGGAAGACGAACTCCTCCCATAACGGAGCAAGGATGACAATGCTCACGATCTGGTACGGAAGCCCGGATTCGGCAAGTATTTTATCGATCCCCGCATCCGAAGACAGTCCGGAGATCTTTCCCAGCGCTGCACCGATCAGCGACCCGAGCACCATAAAGAAGCAGCAGATCATAAATGCTTTTACAAGATCTGAAGCCCGCATACGGAACCGTTCCATCGGATCCGCCGGGATCTGCAGCATGCATACCGCACAGAGCGGCATTCCGATCGCGAACTGCGCTGCCGCGTCCAGCCAGAGGATTCTCTTCATATCTGCGGATGCAGCAGGTGCGAACAGCATGGCAAAACCCAGGAAGATCAGCGAGGCAAGCAGTGTTCCCGCATACATGAACGCCGGTGCAATATACAGCGTCGAAAGACGTTTTCTTTCATATTTTTTAATGAAAGGTTCCATCATATTCTCCTTATTGATTTTCCATTATAAACGCATCAGGGATGTTTTTCAACCGTGCATTTTCCCGGTCGCTGCAGAAGGAAGGTCTGATATATCAACCGTTTGGTTTATCACGATATAAACTTTCTGTTTTGCATTCTATGTATTATCATAATAAAATAATGATGAATAAGTGAAAAATCGTCTAAATATATCGTCTCTTTTGTCATCATCCAAGATCCGTAAGCATTTCACGGAGGACAGAACAGTGAATAATAAACATCTGATATACTTTTTAAAGGTCTATGAAAGCGGCAGTATCAAGAAAACCGCGGATGAGCTCTTCATCTCCTCGCAGGGTCTCTCCAAAATGATCCGTCAGCTTGAGGATGAACTGGAAGTTTCCCTCTTTACCAGAACAGCAGGGGGTCTGATTCCTACGCTTGCCGCAGTCGAGCTCAAGCCGCGTGCGGAAAAGATCCTGAATGAATACGATCTGATCAAACGGGGCCTTACGGACTCCAGCATCTGCAAGCATGTACTGACTGTCGTATCCACCCTGAATTTTCTTCAGTTCGTATCCGTACGCTTTGTGGAGGATTATTACGCCGCCCATCCGGACGTGATCCTGAATCTCGTGGAACTGTCCGATTACGCCGGCATGAAGAAAGTCAGTTCCGGTGAAGTCGAACTGGCTTTCATGTGCGGTCCGATCGACACCACTTCTTTTGCAGCGATCCACAACCTTTTCAGCCAGCGTTTTGTTGCCGTCGTCAACGAAAACCACCCTCTTGCAAAAGAAAAAAGCCTTACCCTGAAGCAGCTCGAAGGAGAACAGCTGATCCTTCCCAGCCGTGAATATGGCTTCTATACATCGCAGCTCAACCACTTTCTTTCGATCGGGGTCGACCCTTATATTTACTTTGAAACGACGAACCTCAGTATTATTCCCCAGTTCGCCGCGAAGAACCACGGGATCGGGATCACGCTGGATTTTATTGCTTACAGCGATCCGCTCCCCGGGACCGTTATCATCCCCTTTGAAGGTGCGGGACAATCAAGATCCGTATATCTTGTAAAGCGCCGGGGCAGCAAACTGAGCCCCGAAGCGATCGCATTCAGGGATTTTACCTTAAAATGGATCGCCCAAAATAAAAATAAGTTTTTCGCTTCTCCAAATAAATGATCACCCTATAAAAAAAGAAAAGGCGGATTCCGGTTCTGCCTTTTCCCTTTTTTAACCATCTCAGATCTGCAGGATCCCCAGAGCCGCCATGCCGGCTCTTATTTTTTCTTTCAGCGCTGCCGGTACGGGAGCGATCGGCGGCAGCGGTCCTCCCGCTTCAAAGCCCATCTCTGTCAGGGCATATTTTACCGGTCCGGGATTTGGAGACTGAAACAGCAGTCTCTGAAAGCCCTGTATTCTGAATGCAAGCGCTGTTGTCTTTGCAGCATCTCCTGCCATGGCTGCATCATAGATCTCCGCGTATTCCTTCATCAGGACATTTGAGCCGGCCAGCACCGCGCCTCTGGCTCCTGCCAGCATTTCCCACGGCGCATATGCCTCATTTCCGGACAAAATCTGTATCCTGTCCCCGAAACGGCAGATCATCTCCACCGTACGGTCGAATTTCATGCAGCATTCCTTGATCCCGGCTATATTCGGGATAGCTGTCATCAGTGCTTCCACATCATCCGGCGTGCAGCAGTACCCGTCTTTTCCGAAACGGTCCGGATAATTATAGATCAGGATCGGCAGTCCGGCTGCTTCATCGATCTTCTGATAAAAGGCAATACACCCTTCCCTGTCTGTTCCGCGCGCAAACGGAGGAGCGGCGAGAAGAATATCCGCGCCGGCCGCTTTTGCCGTCTTTGCTTCCCGGACCGCGTCAAAAACGCTCAATTCATAAACGCCCGCGACGACAGGCACCCTGTGATCTACCGTTTCCGAAGCGATCTCGAGGATCTTCTTCCGCGCCTCTGCCGGGACGGAAGGCGTCTCTCCGGTCCCGCCAAGGAAAAGAAGGCTGCCGGCGCCGTTTTTGATCTGATATTCAATGATCGCTTTTAATGCATTCTCATTTACAGTCACACCGTCCGCCTGCATGGGCGTGACAACTGCCGTCATGATTCCCAGATTGTTCTTTATAAGCATACCGTTCAGCCTCCGTTAATATCCTGTTGTTCCGAAGGAAAGGAAAAACAGCGGGCGGTAAAGTGCCGTCCGCTGCTTTTATTATACTATCAATACGGTAAAATTACCAACCGAGTTTTGCAAGGATCTTGATCTTGCTCTTGGGCGCCATCGGCTCGCCGTTATCCGGCGCATTCGCGACTTCGGGCTCATCCCTGAAGGATCCGTCGACATTCCTCGGACGGGCAAGGATGAATTTCACAAATCCGATCATGCAGGCAAGGCAGATGAAGCACATGGGGATACCGGCGAAGGACTTGATCGTCTTAACACCGCCGATCCCGCCAAGGGATACGAATACGATCGCAACGACTGCGAAAACAGTTCCCCAGAACAGTTTCAGGAATACAGGCGGCTCCGTGTTCTCATCAGCGCCCTTGAAGCACATGCCGGCAAGAGTAACTGCCATGGAGTCGCACTGGGTGACCAGAGAGATCGTGATGATGACCAGCATGACGATCTTTGCTATGGTTGACAATGGCAGAACGTTGAACATGGACAATGTCAAAGCCTCCGCACCCTGCGTCTGATAGATCGTCAGGAAATCCACGCCGTCCCAGAGCTGTGCATGAAGGATGGTTCCGCCGAATACCGCGAACCAGACAATGCCGAACAGTGCAGGCAGCAGCCACTCGATGAGGACGAACTCACGAAGATTGCGGCCGTAAGCGCAGCGGACCATGAACAAACCAAGCAGAGGCGCATAAGCCATCCAGTCGACCCACCAGTACATATCCCAGTTCTGAGGCCACATTCCCGCATCCTGATAAGGAGCAGTGTTCAGGCTGACATAGAAGAACTGATCCAGATACCCGCCAAGGCTCTCTGTGAAGAGGTTGCAGATATAAGCGGTAGGGCCAGCCAGAAAAACGAACAGCAGCATCAGGAAGAACAGCTGCACATTTCTGTTGGAAAGCCAGGTGATACCTGCGCGCAGACCGGAAATAGCAGACAGGTTGTAGCAGATAAACATGAATACAATGATAACAACATAGATTATCGTGCTGGGCTCGATCCCGGCGAATGCCTTTACAGCCGATGACAGCTGCATGGCACCATATCCGAGACCGCCGGCAACAGCTGCAGTAAGCGCAAAGGCCGACCAGGCGTCAAAAGCGTCTGCCCATTTGCTGTTGACAACATCTTTTCCGAACAAAGGGATCAGCAGGGAGCTGGTCTTAAAAGGCGCGTTTTTATTCAGGATCAGGTAAGCAAGGATAACACCTGTCACAACACAGGTAGCATAAGGAGTAAGTCCCCATTCCAGGAAGCATCTGACCATACTCCAGAGAACGGCGCCGTCGCTTCCCGATTCCAGGCCGGTGTAAGCGGGAATATCCATCGCGAAGATCAGCGGCTCCGCTGCGCCCCAGAAAACGACGCCTGCGCCGATTCCGGTACACAGAGAGATGCCGAACCACTGCATCATCGTGAATTTAGGTTTCGCGTTCGGTCCGCCGAGCTTGACCTTTCCAAGGGGCGTTACCATAACGACGACACAGAAGATGACCATGGCAAAGCAGACGAGGCTGGAGAACCATCCCAGTCCCCACATTGCGTTGTTCATCACTGCATTGTACAGGAAATCATAGAACGCATCGGCATTGATCAGGATCGCAGCCAGCAGCGCTATGAAAAGAACAACTGTAACAGACATGACGATGGGTCTCATTTTTGCTTTTGCGTTTGTTTCAGAGTTCATGTTCCTTCTCCTTCCGTTTGTTCTGCGGGACTTCTACCAAAAAGTTGTTTGAAGCACAAAATACGGATTGTTATAATCATTTTGTCTTTTAAACACTTGTTAAGCAGAAGTTCTTTTCTTTATATCAGCATTTTATAAACAGATTAAGGCAGAAATAAGGCAAAAAAGACTTTTGTTAAAAAATTATAAAACGGGATAAAAATGCGGCAGTACACAATTCTGGTCTGTGATGATATGGAAGCAGTTCACGAGAGCCTTTCTTTTTTCCTTGAGAAGGAAGGCATGCTTGTTGTGTCCGCTTATGATGGCAGCGAAGTCCTTCCGTTGTTCCATAAAAACAGTATCGATCTTGTTGTACTGGATGTCATGATGCCGAATATGAATGGCTTTGAAGTGTGCCGGACCATACGGAAAGAAAGCAATGTGCCGATCATCTTCTTAAGCGCGCTCGGCGAGGAAGACGACCGTGTCGGCGGTCTTGAGCGGGGCGCAGATGATTACGTGACCAAGCCATTCTCCCCGAAGGAACTGACGCTCCGCATAAAACGGCTCCTTGTCCGCACCGCGCAGTCCCACGGACAAAGCGCACAGGAGCAGGAGAATATCCTGACCTTTGAAGAGCTGACCGTCAGCGAGGACAAGATGGAGGTGACTGTTAAAGGCAGCCGGATCGATATGACAGCCCGGGAAGTCAGTCTCCTGCTCTACCTGATCCGGAACGCGAACAGGGTGCTTAACCGGGATCAGATCCTGAATGCGGTCTGGGGTTATGATTATTACGGCGACACCCGCACTGTTGACGCTGTTATCAAACGGATGCGGAAGAAACTGCCTTCGGAAGGTGTTCATTTTGCCATCCAGTCTGTCTATGGTGCCGGATACCGTCTCGGGAGCATAAAAGAATGAAGTACACCAGAGCCGAACGCATTCTTCTTATCCTGTTTACCCATCTTCTGATCCTGATCGTCGGCGTTTTTGCCATCTATTATGTCCAATGCAGGATCAATCTGGTATCCTGTGACATGGCAGAAACGGCTGCCCTCGATCTGCAGTCTGCCGGAACACTGCGGGATCCGGATCAATATCTTACCTACAGTGTATACTGCAGGGAAGACGTAGACATCCTTCCGCTTCGCGTTTATTACGGTCAGCATGAACTGCCGGTAAAGGAATATACCGACAGATTCAACCGATATGTTTTGGAGCAGAAATCTTTTTACGCCCTCCAGATCTTTCCCGGATCTTCCGAACTGGTAAGCATCGCAGGTCATCCTGCCGGCGGGAAAGGAGATCCGGATGCTTATATCTTTGTGATCCGCTCTCTGAAATACATTCTCACTCTGCTGATCGGCTATGTTATTCTGAGTTCTGTGATTTACTATCTGATCATCTACTCTGTTGTCTCCCAGAGAAGGAACAGGGAACGGATCGAACAGATCTATCACCAGTACATCGCCAATATCAGCCACGAACTGAAATCTCCCATTGCCTCTATGCAGGCCATTCTCGAGATCCTGAATGAAGGCGGGGCAGACGATGAGATATCCCGCAGCCGCTACTACGGGATCCTCTCCAGGGAATCCCGTCTGCTGGAGCACTCTGTGCTGCAGATCATCGAGCTTTCCAAGCTGCAGGATATGGAAAAGGGATTTGAGAAAGAAACCGTGAGCACCCATGACTTGCTGGATCCGATCGCGGAAATGTTTGCCTCCCGCTGTGAAGAAGCTGATATTCATTTTTATGTCGATCCCCGTGTCTGGGAACTTCCTCCTTTAAATACAAATACACACCGGCTGCAGCAGCTTCTGCAGATCCTGCTGGACAACGCCTTTAAGTTCGTAAATGATGACGGAGTCATTTTCATTGACTGTACGTATAAACACGGCCAGGCAACGCTTCGGGTCAATGACAACGGCCGCGGCATACCGGCTGCCGACCTGCCGCATATCTTTGAACGGTTCTTTAAAACATCTGTCAACAATCCGAGCGGGACCGGACTCGGCCTTGCGATCGCGCAGGAGATTGCCGCCGGACTGAATGAACGGCTCTGGGTAAAAAGCGTCGAAAACGAAGGGACCATTTTCTTCATTACCGTCTCCACCGAACAGTGAACACCGGAGCAATCTTTCACCGAAACACTTTTTATCAGACAGCAAAAGCAGCCGCACAAAACCGGCTGCTTTTAATATGTTTTCGGGATGGATAAAAAGCCGGGCGGACTGCAGGCATATGCCGCCCGGCATGAGGATCAGAACGGTTTTACGCCATTCGGGTCATCAAGGGATACGAAGTATTCTTCGTTCTTGTTGAACGGTACGGGGTTCGCCTTGATATCTTCAAGACGCTCGTACATATCCGGTCCGAGATAGTATTTCTTGGGCTCGTAAGGCTTCTCGCCTCTGGCGATGGCATCCAGGCCGGCCTTGATCTTCGCAGGAAGAGCGGGCTGCTCATGGATCCGGACGCCTGTTGCATTGTAGATCGCATTCAGCACTGCGCAGTGCGGTGATGCCTGGAATGCTTCGGATGCGCCGGAGCTTCCGAAAGGACCGGACTCGATCGTATCATCCATATGAATGATGGTGATGTTGTCGGGGGTATCCTTGATATAAGGCACGCCGGCACCGAGCATGTTCGCATGCTTCTTCACATCGTCATAGTTCTCGGAAAGAGCAAATCCGATACCGTGGGATACGCCTGAATATGCCTGGCCGTTGACAGCCTGGATATTTCCGACACGTCCTACATGATCGACACAGGTGAATCCGATGCAGGTCGCCTTGCCGGTCTTTGCGTCAACTTCGACTTCCGCAAGGTTCAGGCAGTATGTATATGCAGGGGAAGGATCGCCTACGCCTGTGTTGGGATCGCAGCGGTGCAGCGAAGGATCGATGCTGTTCTCATGCTTTCCAAAGACCTTTGTAGGAATACCTTCAGCGACCATCTCTTCATAAGTGCGGTAGGTACCGTCTTCCTTCCGCATGGCATCCAGCAGCTTCTCTCCCGCGATCTTTGTTGCCAGACCGTTCATGTAGAAGGAACGGGAGGCGCCGGCCATACCGGAGTCAGGGCAGATCTTGGTATCATTCTGCACCAGATGGATATCTTCCGGCGTCAGATGCAGGGGTTTCAGCGCCTCCAGTGTTACCATTACGGAACCGACTGTGCCGCCCTGGCCCATGGCTTCCCATGTATCATACTTCCAGATCTTTCCGTCTTCCTTCAGTTCCAGTGCGACTTCCGCGGAATCAGCTTCACCTTCGGTAACATTGAATCCGCCCCACGATACGCCTACGCCGCGCAGTTTCTCAGGTGTTGATTCAGCCTTGGCTCTGGCCTTTGCTTCCTCATAGATCGGACGCATGGTATCCATCATCGCCTGCATAGGGTACTGCTTGAACGGGAATCCGTTGATGTTGGTCTCGCCGGGTCTTGCGATATTCAGATAACGGAACTCGAAGGGATCCATACCGAGTTTCTCGGCCATCATGTCCATCAGCGGCTCGGAAAGGGTGTAAGCCTGCGGAGATCCGTAGGAACGGTACGCTGTTCCGAATGCATGGTTGACATTTGCAATACGGGCAAGTCCTGCCGCGTTCGGCACATAGTAAGGCCAGAACACGAAACGGGCAGGTTTGGTCATCAGATCGTCTCCGCCCCAGGAATAGGCACCGTGGTCCAGACCGAAATCAAATTCTACAGCCAGGATCCGTCCGTTCTCATCGCAGGCAAGACGTCCGTTCGAGTAGGCCGGGCATCTCTTTCCGGAGAAATGCTGATGCTCTTCATAAGACATCGACAGGGATACAGGCTCTCCGGTCGCAATCGTGCAGGCAAGCACAAGCGCGATATCACCGGCATTGGTGGACCATCCGAAGCTGGCGCCTGTCGGGTTCATGATGATACGGTATTTCTCACGCGGTACACCGAAGCATGTGGAACCGATTCGGCCGATGGAGGAATACGCACACTGGGATTTGCACTGTACGGTAAGCATTCCGTCGTCTCCCCAGTAGCTCTGTGCGACACAGCCTTCGATGGACAGATGCGGCTCACGGGTCGAGTAGAAGCTGCCCTCCACAACATTGGGCGCATTGTCGATCATTTCCTTTACGAGCTCTGTGTCTTCCAGGCCGACGCCCTTGAGCACAGGCTGTTCCGCATAAATATTGTCTGTATCCTCATGGATGCGCATGGCATCGGGCATGACAGCATCCAGATAGCTGGTATACTCAGGAAGCTTTTCAATATCTACAGTGACCTTGGCAGCAGCGGCGCGCGCTTCTTTATTCGTACGTGCGACAACGACCGCGACAACATCGCCGTAACGGTAGATCTTCTCATCCTGCAGGACTTTACGGGCCGGCTTCAGGACGGTGCTTCTTTCATGGAAGTTGCCTTCTGCCATGAGGTTGGTTCCGCCGAAAGCATAGATATCTTTCGCCGTGATCACTCTGACAACACCGGGCATCTTCTCTGCTTCTTCGGTATGGATCGCAAGGATCTTTGCATGATGGGCAACTCTGGGCTGAACAACAGCAGCGAAAAGGGTTCCCTCCGGCATCTTCATAGCCTGATCATCGCCGTAATCGGTAAGACCGGTAACTTTGCCGAGCGCATCGGGACGAATGATCCCTGTGCCGTAGTATTCGCCGTCTTCAGGAGCCTTGTACATGATATCCTCGATCGCACATTCACCGCGCATGACCTTTGCAGCAGCCATAACGGCATCTGTGATCTGTTTGTAACCGGTGCAGCGGCAGACGTTCCTGGTCTTCTGGAACCAGTCACGGACTTCTTCACGGGTGGGATCAGGATTCTCCTGCAGGAGCTGGTAGGCGGAAACGATAAATCCGGGTACGCAGAAACCGCACTGGACTGCGCCGCAGTGCATCCATGCCACCTGAAGAGGATGCAGATGCTGAGGCGTACCGATACCTTCGATCGTGGTGATCTTTGCATACTCAGGAACAGAGGTGATCTTTCTGGTACATGAGCGAATCACTTTTCCGTCCAGAATGACGGAGCAGGATCCGCAGACGCCGGTGCCGCATCCGACCTTTACGCCGGTAAGGCCGATCCTGCGGAGCACGTCAGAGAGTTTGTCGTTCTCGGGATCACACATGAATACGCGGTCGACCCCATTGATGTTCAGGAACATTTTCCTGAGTTTCATAAGCAAATCCTCCTTATGAGATAGTAGAAAATAATAAAAAGCAGCAGCTTTCCATAATCAGGACGCAGACGTGGCCGGAAAAACGTCACGTCTGCGTGTTTCTGATTATGTAGAGTTGCAGAATCAACGATTGTAAACGCCCTCGTTCAGGTAAGCAAGAAGCTCTTCCTTGGACATGTTGTCGATGCCGAGATAAGCCAGATTGTATTTGCTTGTCTCGAACCAGCTCTTCTTATGGACAGCGCCGGCGAGAATGATCATGGAATCGATGATCGGTGTCGGTACGCCGTAAGCCACGCCGAGATCATGATAGATCTTGCAGCCGACCGGAACATCCTCGGTGATGTAGCGGTGATAGATGGAATCGGGTCCGATGTTTCCTTCGTCGCAGGGCTGATCAAGCGGGAATACCACGTTGTCATCACCGTTCTCATCCAGTCCCATGTACTCCTGAGTAAGTACGGAACGGCGGGAGAAGAAGGATTTATATTTGTACTTGGGAACATCTACGCCGATCGCATTCGCGATTGCGATCTCTTCCTGATAGAACTGATACTGTACTTCGCAGATTGAAGGGCAAAGGCCATGGCTGTACATGGAGTAGGTCCTGTGGTCATAGCCGCCGAAGATCACGCCCCAGTTCTCCATGGTGGACAGGCCGAGGATGGATGCCGGTACGTGGATAACAGGGTTGATGTTGGAGAATCCGATATCGAGAACGGTATTTCCCTTTGCCGGTCCCTCGCCGTTCGTTACAGCGTCCAGGCAGGGCAGATACTTGGTGGATTCTTCGAACTTATCCCAATCCTTCATGGGAAGGGCAGCGCCGCGAAGAGTGATGGCACGGTAGGAAGCTCTCACCTGGGGATACATGACCTTGCCGAGCATCTTTACGCGGGTTCCGTAAGGAGCGGAAGACCAGGATCCGACAATGATATCAGCGGTGGATCCCATGTCACGCATCATCTTGCGCAGAAGCAGGGTTCCGTAGTTGTCAGTGAAAATATGTACGACCTGTCCGTCCTCCAGCAGGGGAACGAGGTTCTTGAACGTAGGCTCATGTCCGAAAGCACCCATGGCTACCACGATGATGCCGGCGCCCTTTACGGCCTCTGCCATATCAGAGGTGTACATGTCAAGGTAAGCCTTGCCGCCGCGGTAAAATCCGTCACGGTTCGTCTGCGGTCCGACCAGTTCGATTCCGGTCTTATCAAGATTTTTGAGCGTAGTTGCTGCAAAAGGCATTGCATCAAAAAGACGTACCTCCTGTGCGTCTCCCACTGCGAGCTTGCAGTCTGCTGCGATGGTCTTGCCGACGGCGCCTCCGCCGATAACTGCTATGGGTCTTTCCTTAAGGTACTCCATGCTCATTTTGAATGATCTCCTTTAAATGATATTCGGAACAGTCTTTCCGGTTCCAAAGTGATTATTACACAAACATAAATTCAAATAAAACAGATAAAAACTGTTTCAGACAACCATATGGTTTATTGTCGTTATTCATCGGTTGAAATAACGTGCGTTATCAGTTGTTCTTATAGCAAAGATGCAAAAAAAAAGCGGAAGACCGCTCCCGATCTCCCGCAGTATGCCGAAAAAACTGTTCCTTCTATGACTTTGCCGCAAGTTCCTTACATGACTTTATCGTAATACTTTCCGATGACGCTCCTGCACCATTCCATATGCTCTTCCGAAGGCACCCGGACATCTTTTAATGTATAGACCCTTCCCAGTTTTCTGTAGGTATCCGTACCGAGCCTGTGATAAGGAAGCAGCTGCAGATGATGCACATAGGGAAGTTCGGACAGGAAACGGCCGATATTTTCCAGTTCTTCCTGATCATCATTGACGCCCGGAATCAGAGGGGTGCGGATGATCAGTTTATTGTCGAAATCCTTTGATCCCGCTTTTCTGATATTTTCCAGGATCACCTGGTTGGATACTCCTGTATAAAACCTGTGCTTATCCTCGCGGAACATTTTCAGATCCACAAATGCCGTATCAAGCGTGCCGAGCGCCTGCTCGATGACCTCCCACTTTCCCAGAAAGGACGTCTCGATCGCACTGTCGATCCCCTCGAATCTGGATCTTCTGAGCAGTGCCAGAAGGAAATCCGGCTGGGCAAGCACTTCCCCTCCCGAGACTGTCATGCCGCCTCCGGAATAGAAATAAAACAGCGAGTCCTTGCGCACTTCCACAAGCACTTCCTCAACTGTCATCTCTTTGCCGTAGGTAATGCTCCCGTCTTTCGTCGTTTCGATCTCCCGGTTCTGGCTTTCGGGCGTAGAACACCATGCGCATTTGAGCGGACATCCTTTTAAGAACACCACCGTGCGCAGCCCGTCCCCGTCATAGATCGAACTTTTCTCCAGGCGGAGCACCATCCCTTTCAGATCCCTGCCTTCATAATCAGAATACATTTTTTCCTCCCCTGCATCTCCCGTGACGAACGTCAGGTAAACAGCCGGTAATCCATTTTCATTATCTCATATTATCATTTCCTGATAAAACAGACAATAGATACACCGGTAAACGAAACAGTTGCCGGTCCGGTTCTCCATTCCGAATATTGAATCCGAAAAAATTTGGTGCTATACTTTTCTACCGGAATAAAAATTACAGGAGTGTCCGATGGACAATGATACTTTAAGAACCGCATCGTCTCTGATACGGAAGGCTTACTCGGTATTTATACTGCTGCTTTCGCCTTTCATCATGTTCTGGTGCGTGGAATTCCTGGCGAACAACCCCATGAACGTATGGACGGTGTCGACCATTGTTTTTAATATACTGTTTTATGAACTGTTTTTCCTGCTTCTCTTCTTTCTGACCGGAAGGCTGCGGATCTCACTGATCGCAGGAGATGTCTTTTTTCTGCTTTTCGGCCTGGTCAACCATTTCGTCATGGAATTCCGTTCCGAGCCGATCGTTCCGTGGGATATCTTTTCGGCCGGAACCGCTGCCGGCGTCGCTTCCAACTATGATTATACGCTGACACCGACCGTGATCGGGTGTATTTCGGTCACGTTTCTGCTGATGGTCCTTGCCCTGTTCGCTAAGCTTCCGGTGCTTCGCTTCCGCCTGCGGGCGATCTTCCTTCTTCTGGTCGTATGCAGCCTCTCTTCTTATATCTATGCACTGCATCAGGATAAATTTATCAAAGCCATGAAGTTCGACAACACGCTTTTCACGCCCTGGTTCATGGCCAGGAAGAACGGACTTACCACAGCATTCCTGATGGATCTGAGATATCTGAAAGTCGAACAGCCGGAAGGATATTCAAAGGAAGCCGCCGAAGAACTGATCGATGAAGCCGGGAAGACAGACAGCGTACCGGCAGACCGCCCGAATATCATCGTGATCATGAACGAAGCATTTTCGGATCCGGCCGTACTCGGTGATTTTAAGACCAATCAGGATTACATGCCGTTCTTCCGTACACTATACAGCGGCGCAGGCAATACCGTTTCCGGGATGCTGAACGTTTCCGTCAAGGGAGGGAACACCGCCAATACGGAATATGAGTTCCTGACCGGGAACTCCATGCGGTATTTCCCTGCGGGAAGCATTCCTTACCAGCAGTACATGTTCGGTCTGAAAGCATCCATCGTAAAGACGATGAAGGAATACGGTTATACGACAATCGCCATGCATCCCTATATCGCAAAAGGCTGGAACCGCAATCATGTCTATGACTATTTCGGATTTGACGAGAAGCTCTTCCGGGATGAGTTCCCGGATGCAGAGATCCTCCGGAAATATATTGACGACCGATCCGTTTACAGTAAGATCGGAGATATCCTGGAGGAAAAGGAGGATGACGACCCGGCCTTCATCTTTGCCGTCACCATGCAGAATCATTCCGGATATTTCGATGACTATGACAATTTTGACGTCGACGTGCATGCCGAAGACTGTGATTCCCGGATCCTTGACCGGTATCTGTCCCTGATGAAACAGTCTGATGAAGCACTGTATGAATTTATCTATGCCCTGTCCGATTATGAGGAAGACACCGTTATCATCTTCTTTGGCGATCATCAGCCGAATGACGTGGTCGTCGATCCTGTACTCAAACTTCACGGACGCTCCTCTTCCACGCTGGGAGAAGAAGAATATCTGCGCTATCAGGTGCCTTTCATCATCTGGGCCAATTATGATATTGAAGAAAAGACCGGCATCGATACCAGCGTCAATTATCTTGCTGCCCATTTAATGGAGACAGCCGGACTGCCGCTGTCTGATTTCCAGCAGGCCATGCGCAGCGTTGAAGAAGAAATTCCGGTCATATCCACCAAGCGTCTTGTCGATTCAGAAGGACACGCACTCTCTCCCGAAGAAGAGTCTGCAGATGAAAAGATCAAAGCGTTCCGTTACCTGGAGTATTACCGTGCCTTTGATGAACCGGCATCGGACGAGGGAGCTGCTGCATCATGAATTATTCCAGTTGACAAATGAAGTCTCCGGTGTTAAAATTTGCTTGTGAAATTAATAATTTTAATTCAGGGTTCCGTTTTGGAACCCGAATTTTTACGATCATATTGGCACTCAGTCTTTTCGAGTGCTGATAACAAAGGAGGTGTAATATGGCTGTAGTACCTGTATATAATTCACTGATTCTCCCCGGCGCGAATACCTATATCAAGACGGATTACTATGAAAAGATGACCGGGAAACATCCTGTTACGGACGAACGCGTCGTCCTGATCGTGATGCGGCAGAACCTGAATAAAGACGAGCTCTCCAACGACTCGTTTTATCCCATCGGTCTGGCAGGCATTATCACCGAGATCAATGACGAAGGCTATATTGTTGTCCAGGGCCGCAACCGCGTCAATATCAACGAAGTCGTTATCTATCCCAGCTATCATATCGATGTCTCCATCTCCAAGCGGGCGGGTCTGGATGATCTGGATCCGGAAGCTTCGGAGGCAAGGCTTAAGGAGATCAAGCTGGCGGTTGCCCGGTTCTCCGAAGGCTTCCAGTGGGGGCAGGCGATCCGCGGATTCATTGCGAGATGGAACTCCGTTGCGGAAGCAGCTGCCGCCATCTCCCCCTGGATCATGAACTCCAACGAGGAACGCTATCATATCCTTGCGGAGGATTCCCTGGCAAAGCGGGAGGAACTGCTGGAACAGCTGATCTATGAGAACCTGGAGATGTCGCGGATCCATAACGAAGCCAAGAGCGCGCAGGAAGCGGATTACCAGAAGATCTACCGTGAGTCCGCCATCAAAAAGCAGATGGAATATCTGCAGAAAGAACTTGATGAGCTCCATCCGGATACCATGACCGATATCCGGAAATTCGAACTGAAGATCCAGGAAGCCGGGATGAACGATACGGCCAGGAAAGAAGCCGAAAAAGTGCTGAACCGTCTGAAGCAGGACGGACAGAACAGCGCCGAATCCGGCATGCTTTACGATTATCTGGACTTTGTCACCAGCCTTTCATGGAAACGCGAAGCCCCGCGGTTCATCGATCTGGACGAAGCCGAAAAAGTGCTTGATGAAGCGCATTACGGCCTGAAGAAGGTGAAGGAGCGTATCCTGCAGCAGATCGCTGTCATGAATCTGAAAAAGCAGCAGTCCGGCTCGATCCTCTGCTTTGTCGGCGCGCCCGGCACCGGAAAGACCAGTATCGGCGCCAGCATTGCGAAAGCGCTGCAGCGGGAATATGTCCGCGTCAGCCTCGGCGGCGTCCGCGATGAAGCGGATATCCGGGGACACAGACGCACCTATATCGGCGCCATGCCCGGCAGGATCATGGACGGCATCCATAAGAGCGGCGTTTCGAATCCGGTCATGGTGCTTGACGAAGTCGATAAGCTGTCAGCTTCCTATAACGGGGATCCGGCTAGCGCCCTGCTGGAAGTACTGGATCCCGAACAGAACCATACCTTTACCGATCACTACATGAATGTTCCGTATGATCTTTCGGGCGTGCTCTTCATCTGCACGGCAAACTCACTCGATACGATTCCGGAGCCGCTTCTCAACCGTATGGAGCTGATCACCTTCCAGGGCTATACGCCGCTGGAAAAAGAGGCGATCGCGTCGAAGCATCTGCTTCCCAAAGCCCGTGTCGCTATGGGCATTGAGGAGAAGGATCTGATCCTTACCGACGAAGTCCTCCCGCTGATCATCAGCGACTATACCCGTGAATCCGGCGTCAGAGGACTGAAGAAACGTATCGATACACTGTGCAGAAAAGCTGCCGTGACATTTGTCAGAGGCAATCATGAACCGGTAACTGTTACCGCGGAGAACCTCAGGGACTTTCTGGAGGACCGGCCGGTAAAGCACGGACAGGTGAAAGATTCCGCCAAGCCCGGCAATGTCACCGGACTCGCGTGGACGGCTGTCGGCGGTGAGATCCTGACGATCGAAACACTTTTTACCGCCGGGAAAGGCAATCTTACGATCACCGGAAGGCTTGGCGACGTCATGACGGAATCCGCGAAGATCGCGATCAGCCTGGTCAAAGACTGTTTCCCGGAGCTGGCGGAAAAGTTCGCACAGAATGATCTGCACATCCACGTTCCGGACGGTGCCACGCCAAAGGACGGACCGTCTGCCGGCATTACGCTGACGACTGCCCTCTCCTCTCTGGTCACCGGGATTCCGGTATCACCGCATATCGCGATGACAGGAGAGGTATCGCTGCAGGGAACCGTCGAAGCGATTGGCGGTCTGCCGGAGAAACTGATGGCCGCGGAACGCTCCGGCGTCACGAAAGTGTTCATTCCGAAGGATAACGAAGAAGATCTCAGGGATGTAGCGGAGGAAGTCAGAGACAAACTGACGGTCATTCCGGTCGGCACGGTTTCCGAAGTGTTGTCTGCACTTGGAATAAAAGCTTCAGAATGACAAAAAGTGGGGCAAACGCCCCGCTTTTTACTTGTACTTCAACGTTTAAGTGGTGGAAACATACTGAAACACACGAAAAAAACCTATTATTTGCTATTAAAGATTGCATAGAGTACCCAGAGTGTGCTATAATATGCTAACGTCCTTTCGGATTCTCGAAAAAACGTTCGATTAATCCTTTATTATTTCAGACATTAAAGAGATCAGGTGAAACAAAATGAAAAGATTGTTCCTCTCCGGAGGCGGGCTTCTCTTCATGCTGCTGTGCCTTTTCTGCTTCCCCGGGAGTGCTTCTGCCGCCTTCCATGGCCAGACGATCCCGCAGGGCGTTTACGCAGAGGGCATCTCTCTTGCAGGCATGACCAGCGTGGAAGCCATTGAGACTCTGGATGCCTATTTTGAGCATATTTCAGAATCGCCTTTTACAATAACATGTATGGACGGTTCAGATGAAGAGCTCCCTGTCGGCGGTTTCGGTTTTTCCTGGAACAGCGAAGAGACAGTCAGACAGGCATTGTCCCTGGGCATTTCCGGCAATATCATCCATCGTTTCAAAGACCGCACAGACCTTAAGGACGGCAGCATCTATCTGAATGTACCCAGACAGTTCGAGCCGGAAGTCATCAAGGACAAATTAAGATCTGCTGTTGCATCGCACGACAATCCCGCGAAGAATGCTTCGATCGAACTGCAGGACGACGGCACTTTCAAGATCTCGGAGCAGGGTTCTGACGGCGTCGTCACCAATCTGGACGAAACGGTCAAGCTGATTACCGAGCAGCTCGCAGACAATCTCTCCGACACAATGCATATTGAAGTCCTCACCCAGGAAGACAAGCCCAAAGTCACGGAAGATGTTCTCCTCTCCATTAAGGATGAGCTCGGCACTTTTACAACAGATTACTCCAGCAGCAAATCCGGAAGAAAGACCAACATTTCCGTAGCCGTAGGATTTCTGAACGGTTCTGTAGTCCTTCCCGGCGAGACGCTTTCGGTCAGCGAGACCATCCGTCCGAGGACAGAGGCAAACGGTTATGAGCTTGCCGCGCAGTATTCCTCCGGGGAATCGGAGCAGGCGCTCGGCGGCGGAATCTGCCAGGTCTCCACCACACTTTACAATGCGCTGATCAGAGCGGAACTGGAGATCGTGGAGCGACACCCTCATTCGATGGTCATCTCCTATGTCGACTGGGGAAGCGACGCTGCGATCGCGGACAATTCAAAAGATCTTGTTTTCAGGAACAATCTGGATTATCCGGTCTATATTTACGGCAATGCCGACGGGGACTATCTCACCTTCAAGATCTACGGTGTGGAATATCGTCCTGCGAACAGAACGATTGATTTTGAATCCAAAACGCTTTCGGAGAAATGGCCGAAAGAAAAGAAAGTCAAATACTCGAACGAGCTTAAAAAAGGCAAGACCGATGTGTCCGGTACCAGAAGGCCGGAGGTTACAGCAACACTCACGAAGGTCGTCTATATCGACGGCAAGGAGACTGACCGGATCCTGATGCATACGGATTATTACATGTCATCGGCAGTCACGATCACTTACGGAACAAGATAAGGAAAAGGAGGATTGATCCTGAAACAGGACTCAATCCTCTTTTTTCATAAACGCCTCGATCTCTTCCGCCTCTTTGATGATCCCGGCGCTGATCACTTCACACCCGTCCTCCGTGATCAGCAGATCATCTTCAATGCGGATCCCGAATCCTTCCTCGTCGATATATAGTCCCGGCTCATCGGTGATCACCCAGCCGGGCTGCAGAATTCCATCCTCTGTCATGAGATCATGCGTATCCATTCCTAACGGATGGCTGACACCGTGCGGGAGGTATTTCCGGAGTTCCTCCTGTTTTTCGATCATTCCCAGTGCGATCAGACCGTCGGCAAGGACTTTATCGGCAATTTCATTCAGTTTATGAATCGGTATCCCGGGAGCGGCCGCCTCCGCCACCGCCTTGTTGGCTGCAAGCACCAGCTCATAGATCTGCTTCTGACGCGGCGTAAATGTACCGGATACCGGATATGTCCGGCTGATGTCACTGCAGTAATGACGGTATTTCGCGCCGAGATCCAGAAGGATCAGGCTTCCCTCCGCCAGTTCATCATGATTCTCTTCGTAATGCATGGAGCAGGCATTCTTCCCGCCGGCTGCAATCGTGGGGAACGCCTGGGCTTCCGCGCCATGATACCGGCAGCTTCCTTCGAAGACAGCCTGCACCTGATATTCCTTCATTCCGGGGCGGAGGCGCCGCATCACTTCTTCCAGGCTCTGTCTGGTAATCTCCCCGGCCTTCCGCATCAGCCGCAGCTCCTCGTCATCCTTCACTGCCCGCTGCGGGGCGATCAAAGGGCGAAGCGGACTCAGGGGAACCGCCGGATAAAGCTGCTGCAGCCGCAGCGCCTGTTCCAGATTATAGTCTGCCGGATCGGAAACCGCATGGCGATAGACGTCCATATACAGCTGTTCCACACCGAAACGTTCCATAGCCTGTCCGATGGCAGTGTCCATATCTCCGATGAAGCGTACATCGGAGATGCCGCTTATCTGTACAGCCTGCTCCTTCGTCGGCATCTTTCCGATCCAGCGTTCCATGGCGGGATCCGGCTGTTCTATAAAGAGGATCTCCGTCACTGTCTCTGCGTTCTTCCGGATCATGAGCGCCTGCTTCGGCCGGTCCATGCCGGTCATCCAGTGAAAATGATGATTCACCTCAAATAAATAGTACTCATCCTCGCTGAAATGCGGTGCCACACCGCTGTACAGGATCAATGCGCTTCGGTCACTCATGGAAGCAGCGATCTTTTTCCGCCGTTCTGCATAGTAATTCATAGATATCTCCTTCTGTCTCCTCTCGGAAGACCACAGTTACAAAGAGTACCAAAAACAGACGAGGATTGCAACCCGTTTACAGTCTCCGTCTGTTTCCTGCAGCTGCAGCATCTGCTGTCTCTTCCTGAAAACAGGGACAGAAAAAGGAGGGGGCTGTTCACCCCCTCCTTCTTATCTCATCAGGAATCAGTCTTCCCACTCATAATCCTTGATCTGGCGTACAACGTCGATGATCGTGCCGTCACGGGATTCGATGACACCGACAACTCTGTCGCCGAACTTGACCGGATCAGGCTTTCCTACGATCGCGTAGGCCTTATCACGCAGCTCTTCGATGGTGCAGATCGGAAGCTTAGTTCCCTTCATGCACTCGATCAGATCCTGTCTCCTGGGATTGATGGCAATACCGTAATCTGTGATAACAACGTCAACGGTCTCACCGGGTGTGGTGATGGCTGTGCACTCGTCGCAGATCGCCGGGATACGTCCCTGCAGCAGCGGAGCGATAACGATCGTGCACTTTGCGCCGGCAGCGGTGTCGGGATGTCCGCCCTGTGCGCCGGTGATCATGCCGTCGGAACCGACAACAACGTTGCAGTTGAAGTTCACGTCTACCTCAAGGGATGCAAGGATAACGAAATCAAGCTGGTTTACATAAGCACCCTTGTTCATCGGGTTCGCATACTCGGAACCGGTGATCTCGAAATGGTTCGGATTGTGCGCTACGGATTCAATAGCAGTCAGGTCGAAATCCTGTGTATCCACAAGTTTTTCGATCAGGCCTTCCTCAAGAAGCTTGCACATAGGTCCTGCGATGCCGCCGAGACCAAGGCCCATCTTGATGCCTCTCTCCTTCATGATCTTTCCGAGAGAGATGGTGGAAGCGATGGAAGCACCGCCGACACCTGTCTGATAGGAGAAACCGTTCTTGAAGTAAGGTGTATTGATAACGAACTGTGTGCAGTAGTCAGCCATCATGATCTTACGAACATCGGTGGTAGGCTTTGCAGCGCCGGTAGCGATCTTGGCAGGATTTCCGATCTCGTCTACTTCTACCACATAGTCAACATTGACCTGGGAGATGGAGCAGGGAAGGTTCGGATAAGGTACCAGTGTATCGGTAACAGCAACGACCTTGTCAGCATACTGTGCATCTACATAAGCATAGGACAGAACGCCGCAGTCGCTCTTTCCGCCGTTGGCTCTCATGTTGCCGTACTTATCGCAGGTAGGAGCACCGATGAAAGCGATGTCGATATGAACATCACCGGACTCGATGGCACGGACACGGCCGCCGTGGGAACGCATGATCGCAAGGCCTTTCAGCTTGCCGGTGGAGATTGCTTCACCGATCTTTCCGCGCACGCCGGAGGACTGGATGCCGACGATGGTTCCGTCTTCGATCATCGGGAGCAGCGGATTGTGTGCTTTACCCAGGGAGCTGGCGCAGATGGTGATATCCTTGATGCCCATTTTGTGGACTTCTTCCATGACCATGTTGACAACATAGTCGCCCTCACGGAAGTGATGGTGGAAGGAAAGGGTCATGCCGTCCTTGATGCCGCATTTTACGAGCGCATCCTTGATGGAGGGAAGCAGTTTGTCTTCTTTGGGATCGATGACCGCACGGACAACGGGAGCGTCCTTCTTGTAGGTCATATTATGACGGGCATATGCGCCGGCGAACGGCTGCATGCCAGTAGCTTTAATAATTTCTTCCGGTATATCTCTTCCAACAGCATTAATCATGATTACAGATCCCCCTCATATACGCCGGCAGCCTTTGCCAGCTCGATAGTTCTCTTTGCTCCAGGATAGAAAGCAATATCGATCATCTTGCCGTCTACGGTAAATACGCCGATACCCATAGCCTTCTTCTCGTCAACTTCCTTAACGATCTTCTCAGCCTTGATGATCTCTTTCTCTGTAGGAGTGAATACTTCATGGCATACAGCGATCTGACGAGGATTGACGATAGACTTGCCGTCAAAGCCCATGGTCTTGATCATCTCGGTCTCCTTGCGGAAGCCTTCCATATCATCCAGGTTCGTGAATACGGTATCAAATACCTGCTTGCCTGCGCATCTTGCAGCATTTACCATGTAGCCGCGGGCCCATGCGAACTCAACGCCGGTTCCGGAAATGGAAGTCTGCAGATCCTTTGTATAGTCACCGCCGGAAAGTGCGATACCGAAAAGCAGCGGGGATGCTTCGCAGATCTCACGTGCTGCCAGAACGCCCTTTGTGGACTCCAGTGCAGCCATGATGAGGATGGAGCCGTGCTCTACACCGAACTCTTCCTCTGCTTTTCTCATCTCGGCTTCCACAGCCAGGACATCAGCGCCGGACTCAGTCTTGGAAATACGGATGGAATCGCAGCGGCCTGCTACGCAGACGCGGACGTCCTCTTTCCAGTGTGCGGTCTCAAGACCATTGATACGAACAACTCTTTCTACGCCGCGGTAGTCGATCTCTTTCAGAGCATGATACAGGGAATAACGGGCAGCATCCTTCTGGTTCTCTGCTACAGCGTCTTCCAGGTCCAGCATGATGGAATCCGGTTTGTAGATATAGGGATCCTTGATAAGGCTGGGCTTCTGGGCATTCAGGAACATCATGCTTCTTCTTAATCTGTTTAAATTAGGATTCATTACTGAATAGCACCTCCCCACGGTAATGATTTACCGGCACAGATATCATCCTCTGTATAACCGGAGGCACGGAACACCGCACCCTCTACTCTTGCCTTTAATGTGCAGTCCAGGGCACCCTTATCCACGATCGTCACCTTCGCGTCTTTGACTTCAAGACGATCCAGTGTCTCAAGCACCGTTTTCTTAATGGCCTTGCCATACTGATTGATCACGCTGCTTTCGATGGAAAGATCAAGCCCGGTACCGGGTTCTACGGTCACCTGGCAATCACTGGACTCCAGCGTTCCGGCCATCGCCGTACTCTTTACTTCCATGAGATATCCTCCTCACCTTGCTGTATTTACGAAACGGCAGAAAGGCCCCTTCGCAATATCCTTATTTATTATAGACATCCGGAACATAAAATGCAATGAATTTTCTAAGGTTATCCGTCAACTAATCAGTAAAAAATTACATGCATGCAATCAAAAACAGGACGCGCCTCGCCCTGCTCTCCCGGCAGACTCCTTTGCTCAGCGAAGACAAAAAAATTTGGGCTACCCGATCACATTACCGCTGATCAGATAGCCCCTTCACTGAGGAATCGTAAGTTTCACTATATAACCTCCTGTCTGCCATTTCCAATCTTCTGTTCCGAATCTCTTCCCTCATCTCGGCATCTCTCATCATGCCTGGTCACTTATAAGTCCATGGGTATGTTCGTCTTCCGATCGGATTGACCTTCCTCTTTATTCTATTTTCTCTTCCTTTCCTTTGATGTCTAGAGTATATACCGAAAATGAATAAAAGTCAAGTGTTTTTGTAAAAAATTTATCTGTTTTATAATTTTTCTACTATTTAATCAATTGTTCTTATTTGTTCAAACTGTTGAGACTATATAGACAATGCAGACAATTCTGATAATTTCCGATTTATCATCCTTGGCAGCCGTTCCAGGCTGCAGCACTGCATGCTGAAAGAGGAATACTGTTCAATTGCCTGCTTGCACAGTGACGCTCTCCAGGTATGATCACACAGAAAACATCCCCATACCCTTTTTCAGTCATCTGCAGTCTGGATTGGAATAGTAATAATCCTGTATTCTATTTCCTGCAGAAGAACGGCGACAGCCACAGTTTCTCGCCCCGGATATGATAGGAAAAGCTCTCGCCCCAGCCGGAATCCGTGACGAACCCGAACTTCGGATCGTACTCCACTTCATGCCATTCCTCGTTCAGGCACTGCTCGAACCGGTAAGAATTGAACGTGAACTGCCAGGCCCCCGGATACTCCTTAAACAGCTGCTCCATGGATCCGCAGCCGGGCTTCAGGTGCGTAAAGACGCCCACGTAAGCCGCATGGTCGCTCAGATATTCCTCCATCTGCTTAACAGCGAACGATCCCTGCAGGATCGCGAACTCATTGGAAGAATCATAATCGATATAATAATCCACGCATCCGCGCTTCAGCGGCAGATGATGGCTGCCCGCCGCAATATACAGGATGTTCAGCTTCAGCCCCAGCTTTTCGATCAGCTGTTTGTACATCGCTACGACAGGTTCGAATTTGTCACAGATGATATACAGCGCATCGGGATTCAGATCCACGAAATTCGTGTAGCAGTAACAGTAATTAAGTGATTAACCACCAGTTCAACTGGTGGTTTCATATAAGCCCTCAAAAGGGCTTTTTTCTGCTTGCCCAAAAGGGCAGTGTCGCAAGCATTCTTCCTGGTCCGCTAAAAAGCGGTACTTCGAGTATCTTCTTTCCGGGA
>JAFRLH010000043.1 GCA_017431345.1 Lachnospiraceae bacterium
AAAGAGAGATATTTTCCATGTTTTTGGAAAATATCTCTCTGCGAATTGTGTTCTTCACACAACGATTATCTTGATTTCCGTCCGTATTGGTCCATATTAGTGCATTATTTTTATGTACTAAATATGTACTGGCAAGGATCGGATGCGCCAAAACCACTATATATTGTGGTGTAATGGTCTATATTGGTACAATATCTTGTGGTTATTCCTTGATGGACTTCATTGTCGGGAACAGCAGCACATCGCGGATCGCCTGGGAATCTGTCAGCAGCATTACCAGCCTGTCGATGCCGTAACCGATGCCTCCCGTGGGCGGCATGCCGATCTCCAGCGCGTTCAGGAAGTCCTCATCCGTATGGTTCGCTTCCTCATCGCCTGCAGCAAATGCTTCTTCCTGTGCGGCAAAACGTTCTCTCTGATCGATCGGATCGTTCAGCTCGGAATAAGCGTTGCACATTTCCCTTCCATAAATATAAAGTTCAAAACGCTCCACATAATCCGGATCGTCCGGCTTTTTCTTGGTAAGCGGGGAGATTTCAATCGGATGATCCGTAACAAATGTAGGCTGGATCATCTTCTCCTCGCAGAACTCGTCGAAGAACAGGTTCAGGATATCGCCCTTCTTATGGCGCGCTTCATAAGCGACGCCTTTTTCATCAGCAAACTTCTTTGCTTCTTCATCTGTCTTTACTTCCGAAAAATCAACGCCTGCGTATTTCTTTACGGCGTCGATCATGGTGATGCGTTCGAAAGGCTTCGCCATATCGATGACCGTGCCGTTGTAGCTGATGACAGCGCTTCCGCAGACCTTCTCGGCCAGATAACGGAACATGCTCTCGGTAAGCTCCATCATCCCTTCATAATCGGTATAAGCCTGATAAAGCTCCATCAGCGTGAACTCCGGATTGTGACGGGTGTCAACGCCCTCGTTCCGGAAAACGCGGCCGATCTCGTACACGCGCTCCAGGCCGCCGACGATCAGTCTCTTCAGATACAGCTCCAGCGAGATACGCAGCTTCATATCTTCGTCCAGCGCGTTGAAATGCGTCTCGAACGGTCTCGCAGCCGCGCCGCCGGCGTTCGCCACCAGCATGGGCGTTTCCACCTCAATGAAATCCCTGCCGTCCAGGAATCTCCGGATCTCCTTTATGATCTGCGATCTCTTGACAAATACTTCCCTTGATTCGGGATTCATGATCAGATCGACATAGCGTTGGCGGTATCTGAGATCAGTGTTCGTCAGTCCGTGGAATTTCTCCGGAAGCACCTGCAGACTCTTGGTGAGCAGCGTCAGCTCCTCGGCATGCACGGACTTTTCCCCGGTCTTTGTCGTGAACACAAAACCCTTTACCAGAATGATATCGCCGATATCCATTTTCTTGAAATCCTTATAGGATTCCTCTCCGATGGAATCTCTGGCGACATAGATCTGCATATCGCCTTCGCGGTCGCGGATATTGCAGAACGAAGCTTTTCCCATGACGCGCTTGAAAAGCATGCGTCCGGCCAGGGAAACAGTCTTTCCCTCCAGCTCATCATACCTGTCTCTTACCTCGGTAGTGTGATGCGTAACTTCCGCTTTTGTAATGCGGAACGGGTCCTTTCCCGCCGCCTGAAGGTCAGCGAGCTTCTCTCTTCGGATCTGTCTCTGCTGATTGAGATCCTGGACCTGATTTCCTTTTCCTTCGTTCTGTACTGCCATTTATTCTCCTGCTTTCTGAATTTCTGCTACTCTGTATGTCATGGTGCCGGCGGGCGTCTCCACCTGCACTTCATCACCGATCTTCTTTCCCATCAGAGCCTTTCCGACAGGTGACTCGTTGGAGATCTTCATCTGACGGCTGCTGGCTTCGGTGGAACCGACGATCGTCATCTCGATATCCTCGCCGGCTTCCACAAAGTGCACACGTACCTTGCATCCGATGCTGATCGCATTCGTATCCACTTCGTCCGAGTCGACGACTTCCACGTTTTTCAGGAGCTTCTCAAGTTCTTCGATCCGTGCTTCCACGTCCCGCTGCTCGTCCATGGCGGCGTCGTACTCAGCGTTCTCAGAAAGGTCTCCCTGGGCTCTCGCCTCTTTCAACTTCTGGGAGATCTCTTTCCTCTTATATACCTTAAGATACTCGAGCTCCTCCTCGGTCTTCAGGAGACCGGCTCTGGTCATGATGTTTTTCTCGGCCATCTTTGCTTTCCTCTCTTATCCTTCGGCTAAAAAACCGGAAATAGTCACGAAATGACAGGCAAACGGAACCGCCTGCCTGTCATTGTAACTGCATTTTGAATGTACCATATTTTAGCTTTATTAAACGTCCTTGTCAAGACGTTTCATTACGATATTTCACGGATTTACGCCGTTTCAGTGTTCTTTCATCACATACTTCAGAAGGAGGAGCAGCCCGATGATCATCGCAGCGCCTACCAGGAAGCTGATGATCGCATTCTGCGTCACCGCGGCAATGATGAAGGTAAAGAAGCTGACGGCCGCAACGGTGATCGCGTAAGGCAGCTGTGTCGACACGTGATCGATGTGCTCGCACTGCGCACCGGCGCTCGCCATGATGGTCGTATCAGAGATCGGTGAGCAATGGTCTCCGCAGACAGCGCCGGCGCAGCAGGCAGAGATGCCGATGACCAGCAGTGTCGAAGAAGGCGGGAAGATTGCAGTAACGATCGGGATCAGGATGCCGAAAGTTCCCCAGCTGGTACCCGATGCGAATGCAAGAATGCAGGCTACGACGAAAATAACCGCCGGAAGCATCGTATACAGGCTCTGGGAAGCGCCCTTCATGACGGAAGCGACGAACTCCGCAGCGCCGAGCTGGCTGGTCATGCTCTTTAAGGAAACAGCCATTACCAGGATCAGGATCGGAGGGATCATGGCATTGAAGCCCTTCGGCAGGCATCCCATGGCATCCTTGAAGGTGATCACCTTTCTTGCGATCAGGTAGATGATCGTAAGAACTAGCGCAATGATGGCGCCCCAGGGAAGGCCGATAAAGGCGTCTGTATTACCGAACGCGCCGATGAAATCGCCGGCGAAATCCGTGCCGCCCCAGGCGTCTGTTCCGAAAAATCCGCCGACATAGATCATACCGATGGTACAGGTCGCGATCAGTACCAGGACAGGCAGGATCAGATCCGGCACACGGCCCTTGGGATTGCCGGTCTCGATGTTCTCATCGCCGATGCCGGAGAGATCGCCGGTCTCTCTGGCCTTCTTTTCAAATTTCATCATCGGGCCGTAATCAACGCCCAGCACGATCATGGCAATAATGAAGACAAAGGTCAGCAGCGAATAGAAGTTGTACGGGATCGCGCTGATGAACAGCTGGATGCCGGTAACGCCGGTGTCCAGATCTGACGCAACGCCTGATACAGCTGCCGCCCAGGATGAGATCGGCGCGATCATGCATACCGGTGCTGCCGTGGCGTCAATGATGTAAGCCAGCTTCACTCTGGAGATCTTGTGCGTATCGGTGACCGGACGCATAACGCTGCCGACAGTCAGGCAGTTGAAATAGTCATCGATGAAGATCAGAATGCCGAGAATGAACGTTGCGATCGCAGCGCCGGCCTTTGACCTGATATTCTTTGACGCCCAGCGTCCGAAAGCAGCGGAACCGCCTGCCGAGCTTACCAGCGCGACGATGACGCCCAGGATGACCAGGAACAGGAAGATTCCCGCGTTATCCGCGATCGCCGTGATCAGACCGTCATTGATGACCTTGTCAAGTGCTGTGATCGGATTGAAGTTCGCGGCGAACAGTGCTCCGACTACGATGCCCAGGAAAAGCGAAGAATACGCTTCCTTGGTGATGAGCGCCAGGACGATGGCGATCAGCGGAGGCACCAGTGCCCAAAAAGTTCCATACATTTTGTTTTCCCCCTTGAGAGATTTTTATACTCTGCGGCTTCGCCGCATAAAAGTATTTGCGCACTATTATACTGAAAATGACAGGATATAACAAGTACAAATGCATGTATTACCCGCAGATTTCCGCAAATACGGCACTTGATAATCCTTGTTAATGCTGATATCATCATATTTTAGAGACACTGTTGACCGTTTGTGAGGAAGAAGCAATGCTTTCGGAACCCATTACGCTGTATAAACTTATGATCCTGTACATGCTCAGGATGGCGAAATTTCCGCTGAAGAATTCCAGGATCTCGGAATTCTTCCTGGAGCACGAGTATACGGATTATTTTACATTCCAGCAGGCGATAAACGAGCTTGCCGAAGCCAGGCTGATCACCCAGGAAACGATGCGCAACACGACCCAGTACGAGATCACCCGCGAGGGCGAGGAAGCGCTGGGGTACTTCGGGAAGACGATCTCCGACGCGATCAAGGCGGATATCAATGAATTTCTGAAGAAGAACCGCATCCGCCTCAGGGATGAAGTGAATGTCGTCGCGGATTATTACAAAGCAGGCACGAGCGACATCAATGTGCGGCTGGAGGTAAGAGAAGGCCGCACGACCATGATCTCCATCAACATCCCTGTTTCGGATGAAGACCAGGCAGAGCGGCTCTGCGACAACTGGCAGAAAGACAACCAGCGGTTATATGCGTTTTTGATGCAGGAATTGCTGAAATGAGAACCGTCCCCTGGCTCGCTGGCTCCTTGTATCTTAAAATCCGAAATTGAATCCCGGGAAACCGCCGCCATTCGGCTGTTCCTGCTGTCCGGGCTGCTGTCCGGGCTGACCGCCGTTCTGTTCCTGTTCGGAACTCTGGTGGTCTTTTTTAAATCCGAGCGTCATGGAAAGCTCTTTTTCCTGATAGCTTCCGTTCTCGACTCTCATGACCTTTATGCTCACTGTATCGCCGCCCTTGCAGTACTGCAGCTCATTCACGAGCGCGTCGTAAGTGCTGACCTTTGTCCCGTTGAACTCAACAATAACATCCTGTTCAAGCAGGCCGGCTGCTTTGGCAGGGCTGTCATCCGTTACAGCGTATACCATTACGCCCTCGGGAATATTGTAAGCCTGCGCAACGGTAGCGCTTACATCGTTGAGCTGTACGCCCATGTAAGGATAATCATCCTCGGAAACCGCTACCCTGGGCTCCATAGTGGTGAGTTTCTCAATAATTGCTTTTGCTGAAGAGATCGGGATCGCATAACCCATTCCTTCTACATCCGTCTCCGCATCTTTCGCGACGTTGATGCCGATCAGTTCGCCGTTCGCGTCCAGAAGCGCGCCGCCGGAGTTTCCGGGGTTGATGGCTGCATCCGTCTGGATCGTGGTAAGCGTATTGCCGTTCGAGGTAGTGATCTCACGATTCACGGCACTGACAACGCCGGTACTGACCGACTGACCAAGGCCGAGTGCATTTCCGATCGCGATCACAGTCTCGCCAAGCTTCAGGGTATCGGAATCCCCCATGCGGATCGAAGCAATGGAGGATTTCGTGGTATCCGACAGGTTCTCCAGCTTGACGCCTACCACTGCCAGATCATTCTGCACATCCGTTCCTTTTACATATCCGTCAACCGTTGTTTCATCACCGAATGTTACCGTAAGCGTATCCGCACCTTCCACAACATGGTTGTTCGTCACGACCCACAGTTCCGTACCGTCGTCTCCGATGATGATGCCGGAACCGGCGCCGGTCACTTCATAAGGCTGGTTGTTTCCCTGACCGCCGTATCCGTAGAAATAATAATAGAAGGGATTGAAATCTCCCGAATTGTAATTATCGTAAACAGATTTTGTGGTGATCGCCACGACAGCGGGCATCGCTACATCAACGACCTGGGTAACGTCCAGTGCCTTAACTGCAGCTGTTGCGCCGGCTGACGGCGCCGCTTCCGCGATGGAGGGCGTTCCGGCATTGCTTCCGGATGCCGTTCCCTGCTCTGCAGCAGAAGCACTTCCGCTCTCCGCCTGTACTGCAGCAGAGGGCTGCTCTGCCTGTGCTGCGCCTTCCGTCGCTGCCTGCGTCTGCTGTTCCCCCGCGCCCGGTATCGCTTCCGGCGCGATCTGTGTCTCCTTCGGTGCTTCCGTCTCGATCTTGCTGACAGCCGTTCCGGATTTGCCGACATAGGATCCGATTGCCCAGCATCCTGCGCCGACTAAGCCGCCAAGCAGCAAGGCAGCAACGATAACGGCAAGAACGGTCTTTCCATGGCCGCCGCCTTTATTCCCGCCGCCGTTATTGCCGGAATATCTTGCACGGTAACGGCTTTCCGCATCGTCTGAACTGTATGCATAGGGGTTTTTCGGCCGCTGCTGATACGGATCACGGCTTTCTTCCCCACCCTCATATCTTCTGCGGTAACCATCGCTGGTATAGCTGCTCTCCGCTTCTCTCTGTGCGGGAGACCTGCGGTACTCCTCCGCACGCTGCGACGGGGATCTCCGGTATTCTTCCTCCGGCTGTTCCGGCCTGTTCCCGTACTCTGCCTCCGGGTGCTCCGGTCTGTTTCCATATTCTTCCTGATCCGGACGTCCGGCTTCTTCATCCATGTCAGGCTCATTATATCCGTTTTCATCATAATATTCGCTCATGATATTCCCTGCCTTTCCGCCGACGCAAATACCCTGCGTCCTTTATTATCACCGAGTATACAGGCAGTTTGTGATAAAACTGTGTCGGCAGAATGGAAAATATTTGAAATTCCGGCCGTATTCGTATATTATATATGTCTGAGAGTTATCACGGTCCGAAACGACCGGCAGCAACTCCTGTATCATGATCTGACATCACTATCGGAGGAATATACATGAGCAGAACAGATGACGATTGGGGCCGCCGCAGGACAAGTTCCCGCCGAAGCCGCAAACCGTATAATGATGATTATAAAGAAGACAGCCGGTTCTCCCGCAGGGGCAGAGACAGCTATGATGACGACTATGCCTATTCCCGCGGAGGCGGCAGATATTACGATGACGAGCCGTATGACGACCGTTATGACGATCCGGATGAGGATATAAAGATCTATGAGAACAGCCGCCGAAGGGCGGCCGATGAAAGCCGGGAACGGTATTATGACGAACCGCGTACATCGGGAAGAAGTTCCCGCGGCACGTCCAGGCGCAGAGAGGAGTACGAACCACGCAGACGCAGGTCTGCAAGGGAACAGGGAACAAAACGCAGACGCAGACGTTCCCGCGGACTGATGATCCCGGTGATCGTAGTACTCCTGTTCGTTGTTGTCGCAGCTGCCGGCATCGGATATCTCTCCTCTCTCTGGGGCAAAGTGGATTCCGCGAACTTCAAGGCTTCCGATGTTGTTGTGAACTCTGATCTTCCCGAATCGATCCGCAAAGAGCTCAAGGAATACCGCACGATCATGATCTTCGGCGTGGATTCCAGAGACAACAGTACGCTCCAGTCCGGGACGCTTGCTGACAGCAACATCATCTGCGCCATCAACAGATCCACCGGCGATGTGAAGCTTCTTTCCATTTACCGCGACACATACGTGGAAACGACCGGCGGAGAACATATGAAGCTGACAGAAGTCTATTCGAAATACGGCGCGGAAGAACAGCTTTCCACGATCAACAAGAATTTTGACATGTATGTAACGGAATATGTCACAGTGAACTGGAGAGCCGTCGCCCTGACGATCGACAAGCTCGGCGGGATCGATCTGGATATGACAGCCGCCGAATGCGAAGGCATCAATAAATTTATTAATGAAGTAATCAACTCGACCGGGATCGAATCATCCAGGGTCAGCGTCCAGGACGGAACACAGCATGTGGACGGTATCCAGGCTGTCACATACTGCCGTCTGAGAAAAGGACTCGGCGATGATTTCAAGCGGACCGAAAGACAGAGGACTGTCATCGGAAAGACCTTAAGCAAGGCAAAACAGGCCGGCATTCCGACGGTCATCAACGTCTGCAATGAAGTTTTCCCCGGCCTCTCCTCTTCGCTCTCACTGCCCGAAGTGCTGACGCTGGCCGGCGGCATGGGAAAATACAACATCATAGATTCAGCGGGATTCCCGTTTGAAAACGAAGCGCCCAATACCGGCAGGAATTTCCTGTATCCTGTAACGCTGGCATCCAATGCAGCCGAGCTGCATGAGTATCTGTACGGAAATACGGATTATGCGCCGTCGGAGACGGTACGCTCCTTAAGCGAAGCAGTCGCTGAGGAATCCGGATTTTACGGGAATTAATCAGTCAGGGCCGCCGGCTAAGCCGGCGGCCCTTTTCTGGTTATACAACAATCTGATCATCTGACGGGGAGGCATCCCATGACACTTGCCCTGATCTATCTCTTTACAGTCATTTTATTTCTTGTTCTGATGTTCTCGCTTGGATTCCAGCCTGCCTTTCTTTCCAGACTCAACGGGATCCTCCTTTTCATCACCGGCGCGGTCGGTGTTCTGACCTATGGATACGGTTATTCGGTGATCTGCAGCAGCCCGCTGCAGGCGATGATCCGCACGCTCTTCTCCGTATTCTGCATGTTCCTCGGAAGAAATGAGATCGGCGCCATAAGCAGCGCACCGCTCCTGCAGGCGCCGGTCATGCAGCTGATCATCTATGCCGCCCACCTGTTTGCCCTTTATTGTACTGCCAGTGCAGTCATCGCAGCGCTGGGGACCCGGCTGATCCGTATGGTCAGGCTCTTCGTCTTCCGCCGTCATGACCTCAATCTGATCTTCGGTGCGAATGACTCCTCCCTGCAGTTTGCCGGACAGCTTCAGCGCGAGAACAGAGGCCCTGTGATCTTCACCGACAGGGGAAGCGGCAGCGCTCTTGAAGGCAGGATTTCCGGCATGGGCTGTCTGTTGTTTACAGATGCGGATGCCCAAAAGCCGACTGCAGCTTTCCTGAAACGCATCGGGATGGCCCCGAACGGCCGTAAACTGCATGTTTTCTGCCTCGATCCGGATGAATCTGCCAATCTCGCCTATGCCCGCAGCCTCTCCGAAACGCTGCAGGCTCACGGATTCAAGCCTGAACAGGTTCAGCTCAGTGCCATCCTTACAGAGGAATCCTCCGGTGAAGAACTCCTGAGCACCATCCGGTCAGGGGAACAGGCTGCCGGCGGCTTTTCCAGCGTTATTGCCATCGAAAAACCGGATATGCTGGCACGGCTGATGATCCATGACTGCCCCCCTTTTGAAACGATGACCTTTGACAGCCAGGCCCTTGCACTGGATGATTTTGAATGCCTGATCATCGGGTTCGGTCAGACCGGTCAGGCAGCGCTGCGCCAGCTGATCGCGAACGGGCAGTTCGCAGGCAGCGCCTTTCATGCCACCATCGTGGCCAAAGACTATCATACCCATGCCGGAAGCTTCTTCTACCGCTATCCCGGGCTCCGGGCTCATGAAGACTGGTTTACCGTAATCGATGACAACGCGAAAAGCATTCCTTTTTACGATTACCTTGAAGCGCATCGCCGTACGTTGAATTATATCGCCCTCTGTACCGGCAGCGACAGGGAAAATGCCGAAATCGCCTATGAACTCCGGGATTATCTTTCCGCCCGGGGCGATCAGCCGGCCATCATGCTGCTCTCGGAAAGCGGGATCAGCCGGCTGACCGACAGCGGCCTTCAGCTGACCCGGGGGCTGTATACGACGGATATTCTCTGCACGACAAAACTCGACGCCATGGCGATGGTCATCAATCATCAGTATCATCTTTCCGAAGGACAGACTGCCGAAGAAGACTGGGCCTCCTGTGACTACTTCAGCCGCCTCAGCTGCCGGGCAAGCGCGGATTTTACCGATGCTTTCCTGAAGGCCGCCGGCGTCAGCCGGGAAGCAGTCCTCTCGGAAGGCTGGCATCCGGAAGGCCGGATCCTGGAAAATCTGAGCATCACGGAGCATATGCGCTGGTGCGCTTTCCACGAGACCATGGGCTACCGGACCATGCCGGAAGACGTTTTTGAAGAACGCGCCGGCAGGTATGAAAAGGAAAAAGAAGCGGCCGGCACCGCAAAGATCCGGATCACCAAAGATACCGGCAGACGCCTGCACGCCTGCCTGATCCCCTGGGAAGATCTTGACAGGCTCTCGGAAAGAGAGAATGCAGTGACCGGAAGATCCGTAAATTACAGGGAAATGGACCGTGACAACGTCCGCATGATCCCCGAGATGCTGAAAGGAGCAGGACAGTGAAGCGTAAGAAGACCCTATTTGCCCTCATTGCAGTGATCCTCTATTTCCTGATGCTCTTTTTGCTGATCGCGGCTGAAAAAGGGGCGCCGGGCGCTTCCATCACAGGCATCGGCTCTGCCGTCTGGTACTCCCTGACCACCCTCACGACCGTCGGGTATGGCGATATGTATCCGGTCACACTTCCCGGCCGCCTGATCGGAGCGATGTTCCAGGTACTGAGCATCGGCGTATTGGTAGCCCTGATCACTGCCGCCTTCTCTCTCCTCCGCGGCCGGCTTCTTCCGCTGGCCTACCTGTGGTTCAGAAGAAAAAGCCATTGGTTTATCTTTTCCGGGATCGATCAGCGCCAGATCCTGACCGCACAGGCCATCGCCAGGGAAAACGATCCTGCTGTGATCCTCTTCTGCGACGACGGATCGGATCATGATATCCTTCCTGTCGGTTTCAGCGTCTCGCTTCCTCCTGCAAAGCTGATCGAATTTCAAAAGAACAAAGGAACTGCGACAGTATTTGCCATGAGCGATGACCAGACAGAGAACGACCGTCTGGCAGAATCACTGGGAAACACGTCCTGCCGCATTTGCGTTATGACAGACTACGAGCCGGACAGGCTGTCTGACAAGCTCATCCTGTATAATCCGTATCAGACCTGCGCCCGCCTGTACTGGTTTCAGTATCCGGTGACGTCTCCCGACGAAGTCATCGTGATCATCGGAGACGGAAAATATGCCGGAGCCCTGCTGGAACAAGCCCTGCTCTTTAATATCATTGCACCGGATCAGCAGCTTTCCTACCATGTCATCGGTGATTTTGAAAATTTCAGGCGCAATCATCCTGCTCTTGACCAGGTCTTTGCTTCCTGTGACCGGCTTGTTTTTCATGAAGGTCCGTGGAATGAAGATTTTGAGCGCTTAAAGCAGGCAGACCGGATCATCTTCTGCCATGATGATCCCGCGCAGTCTATGGAAGAGGTGACTCAGCTGAAGCGATACTGTCCTGCAAAGGGAAGGCTCTTTGTCCGCGGCGCGGTACCGCTTTCCGGCTATACATCCTTTGGCACGCAGGAAACGCTTTACCAGCCCGGATACGTTCTTCGTTCAGAACTGTATCAGACGGCCATCCGCCTGCACCGGATCTATCAGGACTCCGTTGCAGGGGCGCCGGGGTGGGAAGCATTAAACGGATTTCTCAGACGGTCCAATCTGGCTTCCGCCGACCATCTGCGGATGAAAGTGCGCATTCTGCTGGATTCCAAAGGGGGAACGCTTCCCGAAAGCGCGGCGCAGCTGACATCTGACAGCCTGACCCGCGCGGCGCAGATCTACAGATCGCTTGACGATGCAGCCCTTGACCGCTGCCGTCGGATCGAACACGAACGATGGATGCGTTTTCATCTGATGAACAACTGGCAGTATGCTCCGGTCCGTGACAACGAACAGCGGAAGCATCCCCTGCTCCGCCCCTACGACGAACTGAGCCGGGAAGACCAGCTAAAAGACAGCCACGCCTGGGAACTGATCGAAAAACTAAGCGGAAAGGAAATGCCATGAGTCAGGAGAAAGACCGTTCCTATATCGCCTTTATAAGCTATCGTCACAGACCGCTTGACAAGCAGGCAGCTGAAAGGATCCAGAAAAGGATCGAAAACTACAGGGTGCCGAAAGAATTCCGGGAAAAAGTCGGCGGGGACCGGCTGGGCATGGTCTTCCGGGATGAAGACGAACTCCCGGCGTCCTCTTCTCTGTCAGACAGCATCACTTACGCCCTTGACCATTCCAAATACCTGCTGGTCATCTGCACGCCCGATCTTCCGGAATCCAAATGGTGCGAGCAGGAGATCCGGTATTTTCTCAAGACCCATGACCGCGATCATATCCTGGCTGTCCTTGCGGACGGAACGCCGGATGTCTCCTTCTCCCCCTTGCTGCTGCATACCTTTGATGAAGATGGCAATATCACCGGCGATACAGAACCGCTGGCCGCCAATATCGCCGGGGAGAATCATTCGATCAATAAAAAAGCTTTTCACAAGGAAATCGTACGCATTTATGCCGCCCTCATCGGCTGTCCCTTTGATGCGCTGTGGCAGCGGGAGCGGCGGGCAAGGACCAACCGGCTGCTCACGCTCTCCGGTATCATCATGGCAGCGATGGCGGTCTTTATCGGCGTCGTTCTTTCCAAAAACGCGCAGATCGCCGAACAGAATGACAGTCTGCAGCGCCAGATGTCTGCCATAAAAGTAGATACAGGCCGGACACAGCTTGAGAGCTACGATGTCAAAGGTGCGCTGCAGAGCGGCCTGGATGCACTTCTGGACGATCCGTCCGGCTCTCTTTATGACCACCGGGCGGAAAAACTGCTTGCCGATGCCGCCTACGCCTATCAGGGACCGGACTGGCACAGCAGCCTGTTATACTCTCAGTCCACCGCAATCGAGACACTGGCCCTGACGCCGGACGGCAGCACTGCCGTTTTTTCCGATGAAGTCCTTACCGTGCGGGCTGTCAGCACAGCGGACGGCAGCCTTCTCTGGGAATACGCCGCAGAAACAGCGCGTGACAATGCGGATCCCTCTCCGGCAGAAGTATTTGCTTTTCAGGATCTCATTATCTGCAAATATGCAGACCGGATCATTGCCCGCAGGCCTGCAGACGGCAGCGAGGTCTGGCGGTATACCTATCAGGGCATTGGCGGCAATCATTTCAGGGCTTTTAACAGCGACGGCAGCAGGATGATGCTGCTTGATCAGGCAGACGCCGAAGACGAGACGGTCTTCCTGATCGTCCTGGATACCGGCAGCGGGACCGTGACCGGCAGAAGAAGTGTCTCATCAGAAGTGGATACCGTATCGCTTTCCTGCATGAATCCCTGGTACTTTTACGCCGGCTCCTTTTCTGATGACGGCAGATACGGTGCGCTCGCTGTCTATGTCACCCACCGGAAAGCAGACGGGACGGATGCCGGGGAGAACGGCACGCTGAAACTGGCACTCTATGATCTTGAAAACTTCACGGAAGTTTACAGTGTTTACGCCGATGAATCGTCGGGGCTTTCAACAATTAACTACGGCGTTGCTGTCATCAATGAAAAAGACCTGTTGTGTGCAAGATTTACGGGAAGCTACGGCGGGATAACCCTGTCTCTGGTGGACGGCGAGACAAAAAGCGGAACACAGACGCTCACCAATCAGTCGATCAGTACAAAGACCGGTACTGCCATCGATCTTTTCGGGGAGTACATGCAGGTCATCCCTATGAAGATCCATGACAACCTTGCTCTTATTGCCAGTGAAAACGATCTGTTTGTGTACACGCTGGGCACTGAGACGGTACTGGCAAAAGAGCTGTCAGTCCCGGGCAATATCCGCTCCCTTGTCCTGGCGGATGAAAAAACGGATGAAGTCTACGCCTGGAACGCAGACGGTGCTGCTTCTTATTACGATCTGGAGCAGGACGGGACAATGGGCAGCTGGGGGGCCACTGATTATGACCAGAAAGATATCGCTCATTTATGCCCGTTTTATAATACTGAGAACAATCTGCAGTTCTGCATCTCTGTCATGAACAGTCATCCGGGCAATCTGCTCATCATGAAAAATACTTCCGACCCCTCCGGCGAAGTCATTTCCGAGCCGTCCTGGAAGGATCTGCTGACCAATTGCCAAGTCGCGTCGTCGCCTTCAGAAGATATTGTCTATATCAAATACAAAGAAAACGACACTGAGCAGTTCAGTGTCGCCGCCTTCGATGCGGCAGATCATAAAAAACTCTCCAGCACATCTTTTGATCTGGATTTCTTTGACAATACCATTTTCGGCATGGATCAGGAATCTTTTCTTCTGGGCAAATATCTCTTCCGGCTCGACGGTACCAGAGAATATTATCTTGAAAATATAAACGAAGCCAGTGAATCAGATTTCATGGACGGTTATTTCCGGCATATTGCCCTGTCAGACGGAACCGTTATGACCGTCTATGACTGCTGTGCAGCGAAGAGCACGACGCTTGTTCCTGTGTGGCTGGATGGTAAGCTGGTCTCTGCTTCCTGTGATCTTCCGGCCGGCATCTCCTTTGAAGACGGGAAAATCATGGAGACCGGCGGAAACGGGCTGGTCGTCGGTTATGGGATCCATCGATACAAACAGGAGGACGGCACCCTCATTACTGCCGAAAAAGACGGTTTCATGATCTTTGACGCCATCCATGAGAAGCGGTTTATCTTTGACGACCGGCATCCGGAAGCAAGGGAACGAATGCTTGCCGTCGGAAATGCAGCGCCGGTCTTTGCCTGCGCAGATGAACTGGGTCATATCTCCCTTTATAATACAGAAACAAATACCTCCGAAGATCTGGACACAGCCTATGCGATCAGTGAGATCAGAGCACTGACCTTCTCTCCGGACGACCGTTATCTCCTCGTGATCACACGCAGCGGGAAACTGGAATGCTTCGATCTCGCTGCGAATACCCGTGTCTTCTCGGAACAGCCGGATATCTTCTCTTCTTTCCGCTATACCTATGTCGATCAACTGACATGCACTGCCAGCAAGGACGGAAGATACCTGTATCTGAAAGCCAGTAAATCGAACGATCCCTATGGGCTCTGGCTGAGTCTGGACCAGACCTCCTGGACGGTGGCTGCCTCCTCCGATCTCGTTTATGAATCCCTTCCCGCGGATGATCATCTGTATGCATGGCGCAGCGAGGCTGTTTACCGGTATCCGCTCCATTCCCTGGAGGATCTCACAGCACAGGCGAAGGAAAGATTGGAATAAGCCAATAAAAAGCAGCAATCCCTTTGTAAAGCCGCCCGTTTCAGGATAAAGATTCCTCCAGTTCCTTTCTTCCGGCGTTCACATGCCCCTGCACCATCTTCGGGCTTCCGCCGCCTCTCGCGCCGAACTTCTCTCTCAGCATGGTGCTCTGCTCCCGTGCATCTTTCTTCTCGCTTCCGATCACGAAATCATAACCGTGCTCATCATCTCCGCAGAAGATTCCGGCGTACCCGGCAGTTTTCTTCACAAGTCCGTTGACCAGAATCCGCCGTGCCTGCACATCGTATTCAGGATCGAAGATCCAGATATCCTCCTCTGTTTCCGGCTGCTGCCCGATCAGCATTTCTGCCTGTCTTTTCATCAGCCGGTCGCCGCGCTGTTTCCTGGCTTCGCTCTCCGCCATGATCCCGTTGATGTTCGCCGGAAGATCCTCCGCCGAAGTCGTCAGCGTATCGGTCAGGCTCTTCAGGATGCGTCTGTCTTTCTGCACCTGTTCCAGTGCGCGGTTTCCACAGGCGAAGGTGAACCGCGTACCGCCTTTATAATTCTCATGTTTCAGGATCAGGATCAGGCCGACCTCGCCGGTCCGTCTTACATGCGGGGCGCAGCAGGCACAGGCGTCATACCCCTCGATCGTAACCACTCTGACCGGTCCGTCGATCTCTGTCTTCGAGCGGTAGAACATGTCTGCCAGCAGCTCTTCCGGCGGATATTCGGCAGTCACAGCAACATTTTCCCAGACAGCCTGATTCGCAGCGCGCTCCAGATCGCGCACCTGCTCCTCCGTCAGCGGTCCGCTTGTATCCAGCGTGACGATCTGCGGGCTCAGATGAAATCCCACATTATTGTATCCATATTTTTTATAGAGGATGCCGGACAGGATGTGCTCCCCGGTGTGGTTCTGCATGTTGGAGAAACGGCCGGCCCATTCGATGCTGCCGGACACGGTACGCCCCGGCGTCAGCTTTGCGGCAGCTTCTTCTGTACAGGCGAGTTTATGCGTGATCACCCCGTTTTTGATCTGCACATCCGTGACGGATAAGCCTTCGATCGTACCGCTGTCCGGATTCTGACCGCCTTCTTCCGGAAAGAAAAGCGTCTGATCAAGGATCAGGCTGATCGTGCCGTTTTCCGCTTCCGCGGAAATGATCCGCGCCTGAAAATCAGTGTCGTAAGGGCGTTCGTCATATAATCTTATGGTCTGCATTCTTTCCATGTGTGATCTTCTTTCTAAAAATAATGCCATCAATTGCCATACGGGAATCGTGGTGTGCAATGATCTGATATTATCCAGGTTATACTGCCATAAACCAGGCTGGTACTTGTCTGCGCACCTGTCAAAAATCTGTAATCGGTGCAATTCATCAGTTTTAACCCATTTCTACTGTCACTTTTTCAGCCATGAAAATGATCTTGCTCAATATTTGTGACAGTATATTTAAGTAATACAAGCTGAATTGCACATTTTATGACAGTACAAGAAAAAGAATCCCTTTATTATTGCACAAAGCATGACAGTACAGGGGACATAATCCTGCAAATATTGCACAGAAGCAGAGAGCAAGGATAAAACATTGTGGAAATGCATGCTGCGGCAATTCCGGAACCAGGCAAAAGATCCCGGGCTTTTTCAGCCCGGGACCTTGTCTGCTAAATAAAGAACTCTCCCGTGAACACTTCCGTTGCAGTCCCGGTCATCTCCACATGGCCATCCTCTCTCCATTTAATATGGAGCGATCCGCCGTTCAGCCTGACATCCACGCTGTGTCCGGTCTGTCCGATCAGCGCAGAAGCAACTGCGGACGCACATGCGCCTGTACCGCAGGCCATCGTCTCCCCGGCGCCTCTCTCCCAGACTCTCATTCGGATCGAATCGTTTCCGGTGACGTGAACGAACTCAACATTCGTCCTGTCCGCAAAGAAGGGATGATTTTCAATGCGCGGGCCGATCGTGGTGATCGGAATGTCCGTGACATCCGGTACAAAAAGGATCGCATGCGGATTGCCCATCGAGATCGGGATCACGGTCTGCGGATGATCCTTAAAAGGAAGTTCTCTCCAGATTTCCTCCGCCTTCAGCGTCCCCGCTACGCCGGGTGTGAGCGGTGTCTCGCCCTCTTCACCGATCAGCGTCGGAATGCCCATATCCACGGTCACCTGGACGACCTTGCTGTTCTTGACTTTCAGATCCAGTTTCTTGATTCCGGCGCCGGTCTCAATATGCAGGGTGGTCTTATTCGTCATCCCGTGGTCGTAAACATATTTCGCGACACAGCGGATCCCGTTCCCGCACATCAGACCGCGGGTCCCGTCGGAATTGTACATCTCCATCGTAAAATCGGCGATCTGCGACGGCTTGATCAGAATGAGCCCGTCCGAACCGATCCCGAAATGCCTGTCAGAAACAAGCTCCGCCAGACGGCCGGCCTCGATCGGAAGTTCTTCCTCGAACCCGTTCACATATACATAATCATTTCCGATTCCGTGCATTTTTGTAAATTTCATGACAGCACCTCCGGATATTTCAGTGATTACCGCTTATTGTAGCATATTTGATGGTGTATGTCAAAAATTTATGATGTAATGACCATTGCGATGTCAGAATATGTCATTTTATCCTTCAATCGCTTCCGCAAGAATGCTGATCATCTCATCAATATCGGCTTCTGTCACGATAAGCGGCGGAACGAAACGGATCACATTTCCCTCTGCACTGATGATGATCAGGCCGGCTTTCAGCGCACGGTTGATGATATCGGAAACGGGAACGGAAAATTCCAGTCCCTGGATCAGCCCGATGCCTCTGTGAGCAGTGATCACCCCGTACTTTTCCTTCAGCGCTTCCAGCTTTTCATACATATAGGCGCCAACCTTCGCTGCATTTTCCGCAAGGTTTTCCTTTTCAAAGGCATCCATCACGGCACACGCTGCCGCGCATGCAAACGGATTGCCGCCGTATGTCGAACCGTGATCGCCGGGGACCAGGGCAGCCGCTTTCTCATTTGTCAGGAAAGCGCCGATGGGCAGTCCGCCGCCGAGCGCTTTGGCAACAGCCATCACATCCGGCTTTACACCGTACTTCTCACACGCGAACATATAGCCCGTACGGCCCATTCCGCACTGGATCTCATCACAGATCATCAGGATATCTTTTTCATCGCACAGCGCGCGGATCCCGGTCATGAATTCCTCTGTTGCTTCGAAAATGCCGCCTTCCCCCTGTACGGGCTCGAGAATAATCGCGCAGGTGTTCTCGTTTATGAGCGCCTTTACGCTTTCAAGATCATTGTAATCGGCAAAACGGATGCCGGATATAAGAGGTCTGAAAGGCTCCTGGTAGTGGTCGTTTCCGGTAACGGACAGTGCGCCCAGGCTCCTGCCGTGGAAGCTGTGCTTCATCGCAATGATCTCGTGGCCGGTCCTGCCATCGCGGGTATAAGCGTATTTCAGCGCAGTCTTCATAACGCCTTCGATGGCTTCCGTACCGCTGTTGCAGAAAAAGACTTTTTCCATACCCGAAAGCCTGCAGAGTTTCTCCGCGGCTTTGACCGCCGGCTCATTATAGAAAAGATTTGAGACATGGATGAGCTTTTCCGCCTGCTCCTGCAGGGCTTTCGTATAAGCCGGATGGCCGTAGCCGAGGGCAGAAACAGCAATGCCGGCGAAGAAATCCAGATAGGACTTGCCGTCGGTATCAAAGAGGCGAACGCCTTCGCCGTGGTCTAAGACGACCGGAAAACGATTGTAAGTGTGGAGGAAGAATTCCTCGCCTGTGGTCATGATCTGCTGTGTATTCATAATTTATCCCCTTGCTATACCGATATCATTTGCCCTGTCATTCTGAGCAGGCTTGTCCACTTTCTCTGCCGACTTCAGCCCTGTCATTCTGAGCAGGCTTTCCTGCGAAGAATCCACCGCGTATGTACTTCGATTTCAGTAAAACCGCCTGTGTTACAGCGGGGATCCTTCGTCACTTCGTTCCTCTGGATGACATACCTCAGGCTCTTCCGAACAGTGTCTCGCCTTCCATCTTGATCACGCTGCCGACGCCGTCATGCGTGAAGATCTCCAGCAGCAGGCTGTGCAGCACGCGTCCGTCCAGAATATGCACATTATTCACGCCTGCTTCAATCGCATTGATGCAGTTCGTGAGCTTCGGCAGCATGCCGCCGGTCAGTTCTCCGGATTCGATCAGCGCCTTTGCATCCGCTACCGTGATCTGCCGGATCAGGGAATCCTTGTCTTCAAAATCCTTATAAAGACCTTCCGTATCCGTCAGGAATGCCAGCTTCTCTGCATGGACAGCCGCGGCAATGGCGCACGCAGCGTCATCCGCATTGATATTGTAGGTATTGTATTCCGCGTCAAACCCGATCGGGCAGACGATCGGCAGGAAATCCTTCTCCAGCAGATCCATCAGGATCTTGGGATTCACTTTCTGGATCTCTCCGACGAAACCGATGTCTTCGCCGTCCGGCATCTTCTTGGTGACTTTCAGCATGCCGCCATCCTTGCCGCTGATGCCGGCTGCGTGCACGCCGAGCGACTCGACCATCTGGACAAGGCTCTTGTTCACACGGTTAAGGACCATTTCCGCGATCTCCATGGTGTTCATGTCGGTCACACGCAGGCCTTTGACGAACTGCGGAACATTTCCGCTCTTTTCGACCCACTTGCTGATGTCCTTGCCGCCGCCGTGGACAACGATGGGCTTGAAGCCGACAAGTTTTAAGAGGACAGCGTCTTTGATCACGTTGAATTTCAGTTCCTCATCGACCATGGCGCTGCCGCCGTATTTGATCACAACGATTTTTCTATTGAATTTCTGGATGTAGGGAAGTGCTTCGACGAGCACTGCCGCTTTGCGCAAATATTCCTGTTCCATAGTTCCTCCAAGAATCACGAACGATAGTCCGCGTTAATCTTCACATAATCATACGTCAGGTCGCAGCCCCAGGCTGTTGCTTCCGCCGTACCGGCCTTCAGGTCGATCAGCGCTGTGACCTTCGGCCAGGATAATATCTTTGTGGCTTCTTCCTCGCTGTAATCCGTCGCGATACCATCCGTCACGATCCTTAAGCTTCCGCCTTCGCTCACAAAATCGAGATTCGTCTTATCCGGATCAAATTCTGCCCCGGAATAACCCATTGCACAGACGATCCTGCCCCAGTTCGCATCGTGTCCGAAGATTGCTGCTTTCGTCAGGTTGGAAGTGATGACCGACTTGGCAAGCACCTTCGCCTGCCGCTTCGTTTCCGCGTTAATGACCTTCACTTCGAAAAGTGCCGTCGCGCCTTCGCCGTCGCCGGCGATCATCATGCAGAGTTCCCTCATTACATAGAACAGCGCATCGTAGAATACGTTGTATTCTGCACCTTTCTCCGTAACCTTTGTATTGCCCGCCAGGCCGTTCGCCAGTACGAGCACGGTATCATTCGTGGAAGTATCGCCGTCCACAGAGATCATGTTGAACGTGTCCTGCACGACATCTGACAGCGCTTCCTGCAGCAGTTCCTTCTTAATATCGCAGTCCGTGGTAATGTAGCAAAGCATCGTGCACATATTCGGATGGATCATGCCGGCACCTTTGCACATGCCGCCCATCGTTACGGTCTTCCCGCCGATCTCAAATGTCACACAGACTTCCTTCGGATGCGTATCGGTGGTCATGATCGCTTTTGCGGCAGCATTCCCGGCTTCCGGCCCGTATGCAGCGGCCGGTACCATGATGCTGATGCCGTTCCGCACCGGTTCCATCGGGATCTGCGGACCGATCACCCCTGTCGAACCGATGAGTACCGAATCGGCCGGCTGGTCAGCGACCGCCTCCGCGACTGCTTCGGACGTCAGCCGGCAGACTTCCATGCCTTCTTTTCCCGTACACGCGTTCGCAATGCCGGAATTGATCACGACAGCCTTTGTCTTCAATCCGGAGTAAACCACCTGCCGGTCCCAGACGACCGGAGCGGCTTTGATTATATTCTGCGTAAATGTTCCGGCTGTCTCGCAGGGAACATCACTGATGATCATCGCCATGTCAGGCGTACCGTTCTTCTTGATGCCGGCGTGGCAGCTTGCAGCTTTAAAGCCTTTGGGAGATGTCACGCCGCCGGTGATAATGTTCATGTATTTTCCTCCATCCGTTATCATAAAACCACTGTCTTCAGGCGGTAGATCCTTCGTCGCTGCGTTCCTCAGGATGACAGAATTTGTCTCACGGACGAAAACCTGTTTTTCTCCTTTTCGACCGTAATTTCAGCGCTGCCCTTACGGGAACATCGGCAGCTGCATCAGTCCTGCCGTCTCGTCCAGCCCGAACATCAGGTTCATGTTCTGCACCGCCTGCCCGGCTGCGCCCTTTACCAGGTTATCCAATGCCGCCATCACGATGATCCGGCCGGTCCTCTTGTCGATCTTGAATCCGATATCGACAAAATTGCTGCCCTCGACCCATCTGGTCTCTGCCGGTTCGCCTTCCTTCAGCAGACGGATGAATGTTTCACTGCCGTAAGCTTCCTCATAAGCAGCGTTCACGGCCTCGCTGCCGGCACCGTCCGCGAGTGACGCATAAGCCGTTACGAGGATCCCGCGCATCATCGGCACAAGGTGCGGCGTAAAATTGATCATCACCGGCTCACCGGCTGCATAGGAAAGCTGCTCCTCGATCTCCGGCGTATGCCTGTGGTTCGCGACCCCGTACGCTTTGATGTTTTCATTCACCTCACAGAAAAGATTCGCCGTTTTCGCGCCTCTTCCTGCGCCGGAAGTGCCGGATTTGGCATCCACAATAATGGTCCGATGGTCGATCAGCCCGGCTTTCACCAGCGGATACAGGCTCAGGATCGAACAGGTCGTATAACAGCCCGGGTTCGCCAGAAGCCTGGTCTTCTTTATCTCCTCGCGGTTGATCTCGCACAGCCCGTAAACCGCCTCATCAAAGAGTTCCGGGCATTTATGTTCAATACCATACCATTTTTCATATACAGAAACATCCTTGAAGCGGAAATCTGCCGAAAGATCGATGATCTTTGCATCCGCCAGGATCTCCCTATTAATAACAGAGGCCAGGTAGCCCTGCGGCGTAGCGGTGAAAATAACATCCGCCTGCTTCGCCATTGCCGCGATATTCTCTTCTTCGCAGTCCAGTTCCGTAAAAGAATTGCAGTTCTTATATATGTCGGCGTACCGCTGTCCCGCATAACTTCTGGATGCACAGCCGGTCAGTTCCGCATCCGGATGCTGCATGATCAGTCTGGCAAGTTCTGCGCCGGCATACCCGGTCGCGCCTATTATTCCCGCTTTGATCATAGAAAACTCCTCCCATTTTCACAAACGTCAACGAAAGAAGGAAGCCCTTTCATATTTCGTGCTGTGTGACAGTATACAACCATCTGATTTTTTATGCAAGAATTTTTATGCATAATTTTAAATAAATACTTGCATTATTTTCATTGCGGGTGTATACTTTCGTTCGTCAAAGCAATGATAATTCCGAGGTTCAAGGTATTTCCCCGAATATTCGGTTTTATGCATAATATTTGAATAATTATTCAAAGAGAGGTCTTGTTATGAAAGAAAAAGTGATTCTTGCGTACTCCGGCGGTCTGGACACCACAGCCATCATCCCGTGGCTTAAAGAGAATTTCGACTATGACGTGGTCTGCTGCTGCGTTGACGTCGGTCAGGGGAATGAGCTGGACGGCCTGGAGGAGCGTGCAAAATATTCAGGTGCATCCAAGCTTTATATCGAAAATGTGATCGATGAGTTCTGCGACGAGTATATCGTTCCCTGCGTACAGGCGAATGCTGTATACGAGAACAAATATCTGCTCGGCACTTCCATGGCAAGACCTTTGATCGCGAAGAAGCTTGTCGAGATCGCCCGCAAGGAAGGCGCGACCGCGATCTGCCACGGCGCGACCGGAAAAGGAAACGATCAGATCCGTTTCGAGCTCGGCATCAAAGCGCTGGCGCCCGACCTGAAGATCATCGCTCCCTGGCGGATGACTGATGTATGGACCATGAATTCCCGTGAAGAGGAGATCGAATACTGCAAGCAGCACGGCATCGATCTTCCTTTCGACGCTTCCCACAGCTACAGCCGCGACAGGAATCTGTGGCATATCAGCCATGAGGGTCTGGAACTTGAGGATCCCGCCAATGAGCCGAATTACGATCATCTGCTCGTCCTCGGCGTCACACCGGAGAAAGCGCCTGATGAAGCCGAATATGTCACCATGACCTTCGAGCACGGCGTACCGAAGAGCCTGAACGGCAAGGAGATGAAAGTGTCTGAGATCATCACCGAGCTGAATGCACTGGGCGGAAAGCACGGGATCGGCATCGTCGATATCGTGGAGAACCGTGTCGTCGGCATGAAGTCCCGCGGCATCTATGAGACGCCCGGCGGAACGATCCTGATGGAGGCGCATCAGCAGCTGGAAGAACTCGTCCTCGACCGTGCGACTTATGAAGTCAAGAAGGAAATGGCTGACAAGCTCGCCCAGATCGTATACGAAGGCAAATGGTTCACGCCGCTTCGTGAAGCTGTGTGCGCATTCATCGAATCCACCCAGAAGGATGTGACCGGTGAAGTAAAGTTCAAGCTCTACAAGGGCAACATCATCAAGGCCGGTACGACTTCCCCTTATTCCCTGTACAGCGAATCGCTGGCATCGTTCACCACCGGCGATCTGTATGACCATCACGACGCGGACGGATTTATCAATCTGTTCGGCCTGCCGTTAAAGGTGAGGGCACTGAAGAAGATGCAGAGAGAGGGAAAATAATTTCAAATACAGTAAAGGCAGCCGTCAGGCTGCCTTCTTTTTTATGATCTCTCTTATTTCCACCTGCGACAGGATTACCGCTGTAAATACCAGTATGCAACCGAACACTTCTCTTCCGCTCGGGACCTGGTGCAGGATCATCACGCCGCCAAGCATCCCGAATACACACTCCATGCTCATGATCAGTCCCGCCGTCACCGGCGACGTATATTTCTGCCCGATGATCTGCAGTGTATACGCAATCCCGCAGCTCAGGATCCCCGCATATAAAATCGGATATCTCGCATCCACGATCATGTCAAATGACGGCTTTTCCAGGAACAGCATCGGGACCAGCGTCACTGCGACCGACGTAGCAAGCTGCATAAATGAGATCCACACGCCGTCGATCCTTTTCACATAATAATTCACGAGCTGGATCTGGACGGCAAAGATAGCTGCACAGAGCAGAAGCAGAATATCCGCCGGCTGCTTCTTTGCCTGTCCGGAAATGCTGATGAACCATACACCAACAATACAGAGAAGAACACATCCCCAGATCCGCAATTTCACTTTTTCTCCAAGGAAGATGCCAAAGACCGGGACCAGAACGATATAAAGAGCGGTAATGAAGGCTGCCTTCCCGGCATCTGTGGTAACCATAGCAAACTGCTGGAGAACAGCAGCAGAGGTAAAAGCGAGGCCGCAGAACAGTCCGCCGATGAACATTTCACGGGTAATATGTTTTGAATGTCCTTTTCCGACGCTGGGTTCCCCCTCTTCCCCTTTAGGAAAGGGCTTAAAGAGTCTTCGTACCATCAGTGGAAATACCACCGCCGCCCCCAGTGCGCACCGCACACATTGGAACGTAAAAGGGCCGACATATTTCATGCCGGCACTTTGGGCTACGAAAGCGAGCCCCCATATGATTGCTGTAATGGTAAGCAGCAAATTGCCGTACCATTTTGAACCATTATTCATTCACAAAATTGCCCCGCTCTTTCACATAGAAAACGAGTCCGATCGCGATCCACACGATCAGCATGATATAACTCTCTTTTCCGAAATGTACACCGGAAAGCCCTGGGATCGGAATCAGCTGCAGGATCATAAAGATCACGCCGAAAGCAGCGCCTGTTACTGCCATCGCTTTAAGGAAAGCAGTACCATCCCCGTACTTCTTCGTTGTTACAAGCGCACTTGCGCAGGTAAAGAAATAGCCGATCGAAGCGCCGATCGCACTCATGTCCACGAACCATCCCAGTGCCTCACGCCCCAGGATCGGACCGGACAGGGAAACGATCACGCAGAAGATCATCGCATTCCTGGGCGTTCCGTATCTTTTGTCGACCATGCCGAACCATGCCGGCAGATATCCGTCACGGCTCATGGAGTACATCAGACGGGAAGAAGCCAGATAGAATCCCATGATACCGGACAGGACCGCACAGGAAACACCGACGCCGATCAGTACTTTGCCGAACGTCCCCAGCAGTTCCTCTGCCGCAACAAGCACGACCCAGTCGCCCGCCATAACTCTCTCAGGCCAGTTCTCCAGCGCCGCAGCAGCTACGGTATTATTGGAAACATACACAAAGCAGCCGAAAATGATGGCGATCATCATGATGTAGGATACTTTTTTGAAGCTGAAGTTAAACTCTTCTGCTGCCTGCGGGATCGCATCAAATCCTACGAAAGCCCAGGGAGCGATGGCGAATGTCGCCAGGATGGCGCCAAGCACGCCGCTTATGCCCACATGGGCATATTTCCCGATATCCGCGGTCACTGCGTTCGCTGCCATCGCAGCACTCTTATCAAAGCCCCAGACCGGCTCCATATTGATCCCCTTCGCTTTGCTGCTCACGAGACCGGCAACAAAGAGCGTAAACACGCAGACCACCAGCAGCGTACTCAGGATCGTCTGAACAATCGCCGCTTTCTGTACGCCGATGATATTGAGATACCCGAACAGGATCAGGATGAACATTGCCAGCATCATTTCACCCATATAGATGTCAAATCCGGCGATGTTGTAATGGAATCCGAATTTCAGGATATCCGCCGGACCGTCCAGTCCGTCCACGATCAGACCGATCGCAGTCGAGTTCATCGGTACGTTCGTCAGATAGGCCACCACCAGGAACCATCCGCAGACAAAAGCCGCATTCTTGCCGAAACACATCTTTGTAAATGTGAATTCGCCGCCGGCTTTCGGATACTTCGGCACCATATACGCATAAGAAAACGCAATGATGATCATGACCAGTGCGCCGAGGATCATAGCGATCGCCGTTCCTGCCACGCCCGAAGTCGGCAGGAACTTTTTGCCGGGATTGATAAAGGATCCCCATCCGATGACGCATCCGAATGCGATTGCCCATACATGCATCGGTGTCAGCTGTCTTTTCAGTTCGTTATTCTGCTCCATCTTATCCCCCCGCTCTGATTATTATTTGTCTGAAAGAAATTCTTTATAAATCGCGATCAGTTTTTCAATGTCCTCTTTATAGATCTCGCCGATATTGCCGATGCGGAATGTCTCCGCTTCAGTCACTTTTCCGGGATAAATCGCGTATCCCCTCTCCTTGATGAACTCATACATTTCCTTGAATGTATAGCTGCAGTTCTCGGGATAGAAGAAAGTCGTGATGATCGGACCCTGATGTTCCCTGTCAATATAAGTCTTGTAGCCCAGCTTCTCCATCTCTTCGATCAGGAAACGGTTGTTATCATAATATCTCTTGCTGCGTGCAGGGATACCGCCCTCTTCCTTCATCTCCTCCATCGCTTTTGCGAACGCAAGCACGACATGCGTCGGAGAGGTGAAGCGCCATTTCCCGTCAAACATGCCCTTCCACTGGTCGTACAGATCCAGCGACAGGCTGCAGGATTTTCCTTCGCACTTCTTCAGTTCATCCAGTCTGCAGATAATGAATGTGAAGCCGGGAACGCCCTGAATGCATTTATTGGCAGATGAAACGATGAAATCGATGCCCCAGTCAGCGACCGGAATTTCCACGCCGCCGAAACTGGACATGGCGTCGACTACGAAGACCTTTCCGGCAGCTTTTACGACCTTTCCAACAGCCTCAATATCATTCAGAATGCCGGAAGTGGTCTCGGAATGCACCATGGAAACATGGGTGATCTCCGGATCGTCCTGCAGGATCTGAGCAACATCCCCTGCATCCGGGATCTGATTGTAGTTGTATTTTTTCAGCACATAGCTGATGCCGGCGTGTCTGCAGATATCTGCCTGACGCTCGCCGTACGCGCCGTTCGACAGGATCAGCAGCTTGCCGTCCCTGCCGACAGAGCTGATCAGTACGGATTCTACGCCGAAAGTACCGGAGCCCTGCATAAGGACACAGGTGTATTCCTCGGGGGAAACATGCGCCAGCGCAAGCAGCTCGGCGCGGACATGCTGAGTGATTTGTTTGTAGTCATTGTCCCAGGTGCAGTGATCGACCATCATCTCTTCCTTGACGGTACGGGATGTGGTGAGCGGACCGGGGGTGAGAAGTTTGTAGGTGATCATAATGATTACTCCTCTTCTTATTGCATAGTATGGTAATCCGGCGAAAACGATCAAAAGTAGTGCCGGCGATATAATGAATGACTGCCATTTTTCAAAAACAGACAGGGATCACAGTGTCCCCACTGCTGGGAAAAGATGGCATTGTAGTAATCATATTACCGAAAGTGGGAATTTGCAAGGACTTTCAGGGATTCGGACGGCGTAAACTAATCATCAGTTGATGGGGAATGAGAGACCTCTTGATGAGCTAATGGAAGTGATTTAGAACAAACTCATTCTACCATACATCTTCATTTCGTCAAATCTTGCTTAAAGCACTGATGTGGTGACCCCCACACACTGGTTCCGCGGCGACGGGCCCCCCGGCGATGCTCCCATCGCCCGATCAACACGGATGCTCCCGTCTCAGGCGGTTTTATCTGGAAGGAAAACTGCTGCCAGCAACTGCTTCAGCCCTGCCAGATCTTCTTTTTATCGACTGTCCTTCAGCTTTAGATGCAAATTCCGCAAAAACGGAGCGGTCAATCCGCGTCAGCGGAGTAGCCGTTCCGCTTGAAACGGCGTGTGTGAGCGCCGCCAAGAGGAACCCGCCCTTTTCCGTGAACAGAACCATAAAGAACAGTCACCAGGTGAACTGTTCCTCAGTCTTGTTATGTAATCACTGATTTGCCTGTAATGCTGACTGAGCTTACCGACATTTTTCCTTCCTCAACCCGATGGAACGAGCCCCGTCTGGTGCGAGCGGCGGGTCCCATGGGGCGGTGGGCCGTCGCACCGGGGCGACCAGAGAAGCTGACGACGGTGCCAGCCGGATCCTACAGCATGCACCATTTTGAAATTGCCCAATCTCCATTTTTGTTCTACTTTCTCTCCAAAATGGATAGTAAGACAGGATAAAGAAAGGCGCGCCGTTTGGAGCGGAAAATGCACGCCGTTGCATCGTAATGTTTACGCCGCTGTCAGCGGAATCGATACGCCGGTTAAGCGGAATTTGCAGCTTTAGATTCCATTCAACCGGTTACGTATCGCAAGCGTTTTTCTGACTGTAAAGCCCCCGATGTTTGCCTGCAGCCGTTCCCAGTAAATACTCAATTCCCGACGACTCTCTGTGTAGTGCTTTCTGGTCTGTACACGATCAATCATTCCGACCGGGCACGGTTATGTGTGGTTCTCCCTGCTGTTCTTCATCCGATATGTGATGAATATATGTTGTAATGGGAGGCGAACCGCCTCCCATTTCTTCATGACTCAGATTTTCCGTCTCCTTCCGGTAATGATGCAGACATAATCAAACAGAGACGGAGAAAATTTAAAAAGATAATACGCCGCTTTCCTCTTAAAGCAAAAAGATTCCGGCGGCCTGTCCAGCGATCGGATAACGGCGGAAGCCCGTTTCCCGATCCTGTCAGTTCGTCCGCGATATACAAGGATATACCATGAAAGCAAAATCACTTCCGGGGTGATATCATATCCCCATTTTTTCAGATCCCGGATTCTTCTCACAAACATCGTATAACGATCTTTTACATACCTTTTCGAACTGATATCATTGATACTGCCTCTCCTTAAAATTCTATAATTATAAAGCCATTCATCCAGCACATATACCTTTTCTGCCGCGTGAATCAGCTTATATACTGTGCCAACATCCTCAAATACCATGTTTTCCGGAAAACGTATATCCTGAAACAACTGACGCTTGTATAACTTGTTCCATACTGCAGAATCTGTAATGACCATGTTCTTTTCAACCATTCCCGGCCGAACAGGCAATATCCTCTTTTTCTTTCGTCCGCACCGGGTAATCCCGTTATGCATAAATACGACGATATCCGAATCATACTTCACGGCAGTCCTGTACGGCAGTTCGCAGAATTCTGTCTCTACCCAGTCGTCTCCGTCCACAAACATTACATACTCTGCCTGTGCAGCATCTAACCCATCGTTTCTGGCTATGGACAGCCCTTCATTCTGCTTGTGTATCACACTGATCCGGTCATCCAGTGAAGCATACCTGTCGCAAATTCCTCCGCATCCGTCCGTCGAGCCGTCGTCAACTAAAATGATCCCGATATCCGTCATGGACTGGCTGATCAGGCTCTCTATACACGTCGGCAGATACGCAGCCACATTATACACCGGTACGATCACAGATATCTCAGGCATAGCATCTCCTCAGAGCAATTTCACTTACCGGATCGCAATATACCCCAACACCGGCACCTGCTGGCGGCCACACACACGCACCTCTTCCTCGATCTCACTGTTCTTCGATTCGTCGATTCTCTCCAGCAAGATCACCGCATCCGATACAGACATGGCTTCCAGAGATTCCGGATCATACAGGATACTGCGGCCGAATTTCGCGTTCAGACCAGTACCGGAGACAGCTCCGGCGAGTTTCTCTGCTTCCGCACGGCTGATTTCATCATTTGAGGTTCCCGTTATATACAGATCCTTATATTCATTCTTCACAGCCAACAACCTGATACCTGCAACAGCCATGCTGCGGCTTTCCTCGACAGAAAACTGAACGCCATCACCTCCAAACACATGAAAGATCCTTTTATCAATACCCTTTGGCTCTTTCCCCGCCGTCCAGGTTCCGAGCCTTGATAGTTTGAACGCATCCCGCATATCGTTCTGTGTCAGCAGACGTCCGCTCAGGAAAACAGACAGCAGCACGCAGCCTCCCACCAGAAGCAGCCCCAGAAAAGCACCTGCCAGGATATATTGGGGTTGGATATAATCGATTTCCGCTGCAGCAGCCTCTTCCGACACCGCTTCAGAATCCTCACCTTCAAGCTCTGCTTGTTCTTCCTGATTTTCTTCAGCAGCAGCCTCATCAAGCTCCTTCAGTTCCGGATCAGAAAGCGCCAATGTCTTCAGAAGTATTCTCTGAGCCTCGGACAGATACTGAACGGAACTGTTCATGGCATTCTGATAAGTATTGATCTTGGTGATCTGATTATACTGACTGTCCAGCAGACCAGTATCCACCTGTTTTGTATATTTCTCTGAAAGGAATTTCATATCAAAATCGATAATCAACGCTTTCGCTTCGGCTTGAAGTTTGTCGATCTTATCTTTTACAAGTCCTGCGATCTGCGTGCATTCCTCACGGCTTCTTCCCTTCACAGTCACCATCAGCAGATTATTGCTCTGCCATGAAGAGACCAGCTGCGAAATATATTCCTCCTGCAGCTCTTCCCCGATAATAAAACTGATCTTACTGCACAGTTCCTTATCCACTAGGCCGCTTGTAATGTAAGAAAATACCGTATTTGTAAAGTTCTGAGCGTCAATCTGTGGATACACGACCTCATAATGAGTATCGATCAGATAGCGAAAAGTAACCGTGTCCACAGATGTCGCATCGATCTGCCCGATAATAGAATTGAAATAATAATTGTAGAGTTGTTTATAACCTTTCTGATAGGTCGTATATCTGTCCAGAACGTTATAAACCTCCGCAATCTGGGTGGCGGTAAGCTTTTCCTCTGCTTCCGCCACCGCGTTGGCATATTCTGTAGTCTCATCTACAGGAATCTCTTCCTCAGCGGCTTTAGCTTTCTGCTGCCTGTATACACCGAAAGCAGACAGTGCGGCAGCACCCAGAATCATGCAGATTAAGGCAATCCGCCATTTCAGCAGACATCTCATGATAATATCATTTATGTAAATAGCGCTTTCTTCCATAACGAATCCTTTCTCTGTTTACAGCAGACCGAAATCAGCTCCGTTGATAATATTACCCTAATTTATTGATAATCTCAAGTGTCGCAGCAATCTATTCGTTACGATAATTACGATTCTATCCCTGGATAAGCAACGTATCGCTTGTCATTCAGTGGAACACAAACGACAAAGAATCTAACGCACTCAACATACGGTCTTACTATAATCGCTCACACACTTCCCTCTCTCATCAGCACCACCTTCACCGTCCTGAACAGAATTTCCACGTCCCTCAGCAGACTCCAGTTCCGAATATATTCATTATCCAATCTGACGACTTCCTCGAAATCCGTGATCTCGCTTCTCCCGCTCACCTGCCATAATCCGGTAAGGCCTGGTTTTGCCGCCAATCTGCTCTTGTGATGAAGATCATACTGTTTGTACTCATCCAGCGTTGGAGGGCGTGTTCCCACCAGGCTCATGTCCCCTTTCAGAATATTCCAGAACTGCGGGAACTCATCCAACGAGGTGTCTCTTAATGTATGTCCAAACGGAAAGATTCTGGGATCATCATCCATTTTAAACATCAGTCCCTGCATTTTATTCTGTTTCATTAATTCAGCTTTTCGTTCCTCCGCATCCACATACATCGACCGGAATTTATAAATCCGAAAAATACGCCCATTCTTGCCGACACGCTCCTGTGAAAAGAAGACCGGCCCGGGCGCCTGTTTTTTTATAATAGGCGCAACGAAAAGAAAGATAATACCAGTGAGAATGAGCCCCACGATTCCGCCGACAATATCCATCAGGCGCTTTAGCATTGCCTGAAAAGGCGTGATACGGGATACTGTACCGGTAATCGCCAGAATGCCATTGACCCGCTCAACCGTCGGATTCGGGCAATTCGCGGCAAGATGGTCGATCGATAGATGGACGGTGATGCCCATTTCGATAAACACATCTGTAAGTTCGACAGCCTGAGGACCAGATGCATCGATCAACACTTCATCGACAACATGGGTGCGGGCGTATTCAAATGCTTCATAGGCAGTTCGGCCAAGAATCGGAACCGACAGTTCTTCCATTTTCCCGACCACTTTCTCAGAAATGGCGTCTTCTGCTTCCGACAGGATAATGACCCCCTCCAAAAACAGTTTTGTGTAAGAATTTTCCTGCAGCTGCCGGATTCTTTTCAGCGCATTCCTATCTTGTGTGACCAACATAAGCCGCTGAGCACCTGCCTCAGCTTTCCCTCGTCTCCGTAATACGAATTTAAGAATCACATGTCCCAAGAGCGAGAGTCCCGTGTTTATCAGGACAAATATGCCCATCTGCAGTCGGGAATATACGCTTGTATTGTGTACTATATACTCATATACCAGCGTGAGCAGAAAGACAAACGCATTAAGTCTGACTACGGCAATGATCTCGTGAGCCAGATTGCGTCTTAAAATACCCGAATAGGTATTATCCCAGATTATGACAGCAAAAAATAACACAGAGATCACAAAAATTATCTCTCTATAGCTATCATCCACGTACGGATTCGATCTATGGAGCCTCAAATAATACGATATGAAAAAAGAAATTTGCAGAATAACGAAATCCAAGAGAAGGAAATCAAGATGCTTCTGCCAGCTCCGGTTGGTTAACTTGTACATATTTCTCCTAGAGACACCTTTGGTCTGTAACCTTTCTATTATTTTTGTAACAGCGTTCTATGGAATAATACATTATCTGTCCGAGAATTGACGCCTGTGGAGATTGCACTCTCTGATGATTATATCAGTATCTTTCCATCATAAAAATTGAGATATATTACTAATTTCGAAAATCTATCATAATTTACTGATATGTAATGACCATCGTCAAGAGACAACTTGACAAGAATCATCGCAAGCTTATTCTATTGTAACCGAAGGTATCGTGAAAGAGCTTTAGGGTATCAGTTCCCGGCATTGGCCACTCTGATATACGTGGATTCAGGGATTACTCCCATTACCGACAGGTCAATGGTCCGCCGTGAGCTCTACCGTCTAAAAGCGTGGATCACAAAAGTGCCGACATAGTAAAATCGTAGATAGCTCGAACCTTGAAGAGTCTAAAGCTCTTTCAAGATGCCTCCGGTGTTAATAGTTAAGTGCCGTTGGTGACGGCGCAAGCCGGCTTTCAACGGCTTAAGTGCCCACTTTCACAGCGGGATGGCAGGGTCAAGGATGCGAAGCACCGCCACAGGCGGCCTGGCCTTGATGCTGACAGCTCGATGTGATACTTTATTCCACGTTGCCGGTTATCATGCCCCACATGAAACAGGCAAGTTCTCTGGCTACAGCAGTTTTTGCAACATTGTTCTTCTTATTGTTTTTAAGGACCATGCGATAGTATTTCCGTCGTAAACGTTCGTTGGCTTTGTCAGCATAGGCAATAACCTCTGGTGGATTTCCATCCTGTCTGGCTTTTAGTGCCTTAGATTTAAAACCGATGTGTCCACGACTATAGCTCTGCGATGCTTCTACCAGTAAAGAACGAACGTGGCGGTTTCCAGCTTTGGTAATACCGAGGTGGATTTGATCGTCCCCGCTCGAATCCTCTCCGGGTGTAAGTCCAATGTAGGAAGCAAAGTGCTGAGCAGAGGCATAACGTTTAAAATCGCCGACTTCCGTAAGCACAGTCAGAGCAGTCACAGTTTTGACACCCATAAAGCAGGACAGTTTCCGGACATTCTCCTGATAGGTTACATTTGACGCAAGCTCTTCGATACGTTTATCAAACCGCTCCAGTTTATCGGTGAGAGTATCATATGTCAGGAGATACTCCTGCAGAATCTCTGCGTACAAGCCTTCTGGTTTTAAGGCTCTGAGCCATTTCAGATGCGCTAAAGTCCAATAGTTGGTTGTACCGTCAAATCTGTAGTTGTGCCGCAGGCAGAATGAAAGGATCTGCTGCTTCACCTTTTTGAGGGCTAGTTTATGATCATCCCTCATGCGGATATATTCCTTGGTCTGCTCATCCTGTTCTGTTGGGATATGGACCGGTGAATAATCATGATGTGCCAGGCACCTGGCAATCAGCGCGGCGTCACGCTTATCGGTTTTGACCTTCTTCCTGCCCTTCTGCTGAAGCATCGTGGTGGGTGCAAGGATGACGCACTTCACGTTATGAGCCGTCAACTGGTGATACAACGTAAACCCGAGGCAGCCAGCCTCATAACCGCATATGAACAGAGCATCGTCTCCGTAATGGAAACGCATAGCCTCGATATAGTTGATGACTTTGTTGTAATGGCCGTCAACTTTCTGAGGATATTCAGCTTGTTCTTTTTCGTTTGTGTAGCAGCAAAGAGAAAAAGTTTCCTTGTGTACATCCATTCCTACGTAGACTGTGCTATAC
>JAFRLH010000044.1 GCA_017431345.1 Lachnospiraceae bacterium
ATCCCATCCCCCGTGGCCGAAGGTGATCAGGCAGACGGCCAGATTCACGCCAAGAACAATGGCCATTTCCAATATTCCCACCGTAATGCCTGCAAACAGCTTGGCAAGGGATACCGGTTTCCTGCCGTTTCTTGTGCTCAGGATCATCGCGTCCGTCCGGTGCGAAACTTCCTCGCTGAAAACACCGGCAAGGCTGACGGCAATGAGCAGGAACACAAACCAGATATACACAAAAAACATCTGGATAAAACTACTGTAGCCACGCGCATACCCATAAGCAAACGGAACGCTCTGCCTGTCATATTTTTCTGACCAATACTCTGTTTCTTCCTCACTCAGGCCATCCCGTGAAAAACCATACTCCAAGTTATCCCTCACGGCCTGATAATACTCCGCCGCATCCGATTCCATGAGCAGCCTGTTCGGATCTTCCGCATCCTGAAACTGCGTATAAAGCTTTGAAAGCAGATCCTCATAACCCAGTTTCTCCGCAGCGAACCAGACCCCGCGATATTCTCCGGACCCGGTCGTTTCCGCATACGGAAGATCCTGTTTGTCTTTCAGGAATTCTTTCATTTCCGTACGCATCCTCTGAAGCAATGCATCATCCAGTTTTTGACCTGTGATTTCTTCGCTGGTCTTTTTCTGCTGCTGATAAAACTCATACGCTGACATCGACGTTCCATCGGGGAAATCATACCGGCCGCCGATCCCGAAAGGAAGGACATTCGATATTCCTGCTATAATCAGTAACGTCATCCCGATCACCAGCGTGATCCAGATCGCCCGTTTTGACAGGATCTTCTTCAGTTCCGTTTTATATAAGCTTCCAATATTATGCATTTTCTGCCTCCTCGTCAAACTCCTTCAGGTAAAACTCTTCCAGATCCATCCCGATCCCGTGGGGCGTCCCGTCATAGATGAACTGTCCGTCTTTCATCATCAGGATCCGGTCCGCGATATGCTCCACATCCGATACGATGTGCGTGGAGAGGATGACGATACTGTCTTTTCCGAGCTCCGCGATCAGGTTGCGGAAACGCACACGTTCTTTTGGATCAAGGCCGGCAGTCGGTTCGTCCAGAACCAGTATCTTCGGATCGTTAAGCACGGCCTGTGCGATCCCGAGGCGCTGCTTCATTCCGCCGGAATAGGTTTTGATCTTCTTTCCGGCTACCGACTCCAGGCTGACGATCCTCAGAAGCTCCGCGCATTTTCTTCTGGCTGTGTGCTTATCCAGGCCCTTAAGGGCCGCCAGATACATCAGGAAGTCCTTTCCGGTAAAATCCGGATAATAGCCGAAATCCTGCGGAAGGTAACCGAGCGCATCGCGGTACAGCTCTTCCGAAGCGTCCAATGTGCCCCCGTCCTTAAAGCTTATCGTTCCTCCCGTCGGCCTTAAGATCCCGCAGATCATGCGCATCAACGTCGTCTTTCCGGCACCGTTCGCGCCGAGAAGCCCGATGACACCCGGCCGAAATACAGTAGAAATCCTGTCGACCGCGATTTTGTTCCCGTATTGTTTTGATACTCTGTCTAACACAAGTTCCATGATGTCTTCTCACTCTCTTTCATGTAAATTCCACACTCTCTGATGATCGCCAGCAGGACAAGCAGCATCATGCCCGTAACCGCCTGGACAGATACACTGTCTTTCAGCTGCATCCGGATGAAAACCGCAGGCAGGAGACACACCACCGATCCGACCGCAATCACAGCATAGACACTTTCCAAACGATGCCATTTCCGTGTGATCATCAAGCCGATGTATACATTCAGCAGGTAGGGCACGGCGGTCATAAGCAGCATCACATGGGGCTCCGCATGCAGGCAGGACGCCTCCCAGATCGCCGCGGTTGCCAGCACGACAAGGCTGAAAGAACCCAGTATCAGCAGGCGGATCAAGCGCACAAACGGATAGGAAAACCGGCTCGCCATCTCCAGCTCTTCCATGTGATACCGCTCGGACCGTCCCATTGCTGTCACCGGCACCAGTGCTGTGGCCGGTATCAGCCCCCCCAACACCCAGGACACCTGCGGATCTTCTGTCAGCCAGCCGGCATACATGAGCAGGCAAAGAAAGATCCCGGCTATTATGCTTCGAATTCCCATGTGCTGCAGTTCGATTCGCAGGATACTGCCAAACTGCAAGGAACGTTCTTCATAACGCCTGACAAAACGTCTCTGCCTGTCCGACTCATTCATCTGATAAGCCATTTTCAACTGTTTTTTCAACTCTTTATCTGTCATAGCAGCACCTCATGTCAGCTCCTTTTTCAGAAGTGCAAGACCTTCTTTTAATCTTCGGTGAACAGCAAACCGGGACATACCGACGACCTTGCCGATATCCGCCGCAGACAGTTCGCTGACATACCGCAGTGCGATGATTTCTCTCAAGTCATCTGGCAGCTTATCCATTGCCTCTCGAACAGCTTCCTGAATAATGACTTCTTCCGGCCCATATCGACTGCCTGCTTCCGGCTCCGTGCATTCCTCAATACTGACATGCACCGGCTTCCGGAATTCATCCATACACAGATTTCTGGCTATGGTATACAGATAAGCCATTTCTCTTCCTGTATCCCTGTAGGAATGGCTTTGCCAGAACCTTAAGTATGACTCCTGCACAATATCTTCAGCGAGGTACCGGTCTTTTGTTTTCACGAAGCAATACCGTAGGAGTCGGCTGTATTGCTCTTGTAAATCCATGGATTTTTGCCTCCTCTGTATATATAACGGAGCTG
>JAFRLH010000045.1 GCA_017431345.1 Lachnospiraceae bacterium
GTACGTCCACTGGGATTCATCGCAGCAGAGCTGGTCTATCAGGCGCTGTTCTATTTCGTGTTCCAACATAGGCATGGATCAACCCTCCTTGGGAAACATGTTCTGGAGCAGGTAGGCTTTGAATTCAAGCAGCGTGTCGTGCCTGCGCTGATGGTGGGTGATGAGGGAGTCGAGGGTGGCAAAATACTCCCCGATCCGCTTCTGTTCGCTTAATTGTGGTATTGGAACTTCAATCTCCATAACCTTATTCTTTGAGATGTTATATCTCGAAATTCCCTGCGCCAGATAGATGATCCTCTTTCTGACTATATCAGATCTTAGCATATATGCTATGTAATTCGGATCTATTTCGACTGACGGGCGATACCCGAAGCAGAAACTGTTTAAGTACGTGTTTTCAACGCTTTCAAGCCATACAGAGGACATTCCTACTTCTTCCGGAGTCTCGGACGATGTAGTGAAGAAAACGTCACCATACTGAACAGCATTCTGAGACCTGTCGATTTCAACAGATTCCGTTTTTAAAAGATCAGCCACAGGATTTGAAAAAACATTCATGTATGTAACAAATTTTGCATCTCCATGACCAAAATCCTCTTTGGTTTTGCCGGATAATCCCGTGAAGGTTGTACCCATATCACCGAGCTTCCGCTGTTCCCATTCTCCCTCAAATCCAGCAAACCTTATCTCCGGAACCTTCTCCCCATCCTTCGGGAACATCTTCTGAAGCATATACTTCTTCAGTTCTCTGAGATCGTCACACTGCCTCTGATTGAGCAGTATGTATCTGTCCAGGCTTTCCAAAGTATCCGTTATACGCTTCTGCTCTTCTACGGATGGAAGGCAGCATTTCACCTTGACGAAAGAGTCCCAATATAGCCTCTTCCGGAAATCCGTCACACCGTAGGACAGATTGTTGATCTGATCTATTGCTTCTTTCCGCCTCAGCACATAATCCATGAACGGAGGATATACACTCGCGTTTGGTATCGCAGAAATATACGCCGGGCTGATCATGCCTTCGGTCTTTACCACACCGATTGCGCCCTGCCAGGCACGCATCATGTTGAAGACCAGATCGCCTTCATACACATGCTTATAGGTGGATTTATCCTCGCTGCGGCGCACAACCTTTCCGAGCCCTTCCTCGTCCAGTTCCCCGTCAGATACGCCGTCGTGGATAGAAACAGAAAGGATCTGCAAAGAATCATTCCCTCGCTCATTCCGTTCGGTGTAGATTTCCCCCAGTGACCGCTCCTCCCAGTCTCCATCGAACCCTTTAACCCTGATATTCGGCTCCATCCTCACACCCCCTTCAGTGCGCTGATGAAACGCTCCATTTCTTTTCTCGTGTCATCACTCTTAAAGGTCAGTTCGCCGAGCAGGCCAAGAAGTGATTCATTGCCTTCTTTGATCGCTCTGTTTGTCTCTTCCATGCGGGACGTAAGCTGCCCCAGTTCAATCTCCGGTTCCTTCTCGGTGCTGTCCACGTAGCGCGGGATATTCAGATTAAAGTCGTTCGCTTTGATCTCCTCAAAAGAAGCGACATGGGCGGTCTTATCCACGTCCGTCCTGTTCTTATACAGTTCCAGGACACGGTCGATATGCTCCTCATTCATCACGTTCTGCTTCTTCTGTTTTTCAAAGAGCTTTGACGCATCGATAAAGAGGACATCCCGGCCTTCTCTGTGTTTCTTCAGCACGATGATGCAGGTGGGGATCCCGGTATTATAAAACAGGTTGGCGGGCAGTCCGATCACGGCATAGATCGAGCCGTTCTCCAGGAGGATCTTCCTGATATCCCCCTCGGAGGCTCCCCGGAATAACACACCATGCGGCAGAACGATTGCCATGGTGCCGCTCTGTTTCAGATGGTAGAAGCCGTGTAGCAGGAACGCATAATCCGCCTTGGATTTCGGTGCAAGTTTCCCACCGTAGTCCATAAACCGCTCGTCCTGCTTAAATCCGTCTGTCGCCGACCATTTTGCGGAATAGGGTGGATTCATGGTCACCACATCGAATTCCGTCTCTTCATCCGTCGGCCAGTCGGCGTCCAGTGTATCCGCATTCCGGAGATGCTGGTTCTCCGGCAGGACGTCATGAAGGAACATATTCATCCGCGCCAGATTATAAGTGGACTGCATCAGTTCCTGACCGTAGTACTTGATGAAATCCGGCTCCTTCGAATAATACCGGCAGCTGAGCATCAGAGAAGCGGAGCCCATACAGGGATCGTATACCTGCAGCCCCTTCTTCTCCTCCTGCCCCAGGATCGCCACACGGCAGAGAATCTGCGCCGGGCCATGGGGCGTGTAGAACTCTCCCGCTTTCTTTCCGGTCTCGGAAGCAAACTGACCGATCAGATATTCATA
>JAFRLH010000046.1 GCA_017431345.1 Lachnospiraceae bacterium
GCAACTCAGTAATGCGCGGGAGCACCAATACAAATGTCCTGTTTGCTGCAAAGTCTTCTATTCTTACAAACCCGCCAAATTCTGCTCTCTCACTTGCTATCACCGTTCCCGGCGAAAGGCAGGTGGAAAGGATGCCTAAGCCCGACATAACAGGTTATCTGTCGTCCATGACTCTTGCCGGTAGAATGCTCGATAGAAAACTGATTGGACGGAGAGAATTCGTTTCATTTGAAGAAAAAATGCGTGTCAGATACGGTCTTGAGAAGGGCAGCATATATCGTGATCACCGCTTGCTATGTGTGCCGGACAGAGCTAATATCACACACTGCCAGGAGGTGATACCTTGGAAAAACAAGTGACCAGAGTGCCTGTAAAGCCTACGCTCGAAAGGTTGCAGAATGTAGCTGCGTATGCAAGGGTGTCATCCGGAAAGGACGCCATGCTGCATTCCCTTGCTGCTCAGGTAAGCTATTACAGCCAGATGATAAGAGAGCATCCCGGTTGGCGGTTTGCAGGTATTTATGCTGATGAAGCCATGACGGGAACAAAGGATACCAGAGAAGAGTTCCAGCGTCTGTTGACAGATTGCCGTGCTGGAAAAATCGACATGGTGATCACGAAGTCGGTCTCACGCTTCGCCCGGAATACGGTAACCTCGCTGGAGACGGTGCGGGAACTGAAGCTGCTGGGTATTGACGTTTATTTTGAAGAACAGAAGATTCATAGCCTAAGCGGAGATGGTGAGCTGATGCTGACCATCCTTTCCGCTTTTGCCCAGGAGGAAAGCAAATCAGCCAGTGACAACCAGAGATGGCGCATCAGAAAAGGCTTTGAAGACGGCGAGCTGATGTGCCTGCGGACGATGTTCGGATATCGGATCAGCAAAGAAGACGGTATCGAAATCGACCCTGAGCAGGCTCAAATAGTCAGAGAGATTTATGCGAAGGTCATACGTGGTGAGACCCTGAATTCTATTGCCAGATGGCTGAACAGAAACGGCATACACGGATCCTACGGAGGAAAATGGAACACACCCAGACTTCGCGATCTCGTCAGCAACGAGAAGTATACAGGAAACGCTCTGCTTCAGAAGGTGTACGTCAATAACCATATTGAAAAGAAGCGCATCAAGAACAAAGGCGAGGTTCCTCAATTCTATGCTACAGAAACGCATCCGGCGATCATTGATCAAACCACCTTTGATGCGGCGCAAGAAGCGCTTGCACGGATTGCGGCACGTCATCCGTCGGGCGGCCACATCGAGCATTATGCCTTCACGGGCATGATTCTCTGCCCAGCCTGTGGGCGGCATTTCAAAAGGACAAAAAACCACGGACTGTCACGCTGGGCTTGCCCTACGTTCATACAGGAAGGAAAAGAATACTGCCATAGCAGAAAGATCCCCGAGGAAATCCTGATGCGAATCACTTCTGACATGTTCGGCTGGAACAGTTTTGATGAAGCAGCGTTCAGAAGTACAGTGGACCACATTACAGCAGTTTACCCGGACCAGCTGATCTTTTACCTGAAGGACGGCACGGAACGGAAAACTGAATGGCAGCTTGAATCGCGTTCCAAAAGCTGGACGCCGGAAATGAAGGCGAAGGCGGCAGAGAACGCCAGGAGGCGAGGACATGGCAAAAAGTGTGACTAAGATCCCACAGACGCGGAACATCTTCACTGCGGCTCCTATAACGGGTATTGCAAAGCGGAAGGTTGCGGGATATGCACGTGTCAGTACGGATTCCGATGAGCAGTTCACCAGTTATGAGGCACAGGTAGACTACTACACCCGTTACATCCAGTCTCATCCAGAATGGGAATTTGTGAAGGTGTACACGGACGAAGGCATCAGCGGGACCGATACCCGTCACAGGGAAGGATTCAATGAGATGATCGAGGACGCCCTTGCCGGGAAGATCGATCTGATCGTGACCAAGTCGGTCAGCCGCTTCGCCCGTAACACAGTGGACAGCCTCGTGACGATCAGAAAACTGAAAGAGCACGGTTGCGAATGCTATTTCGAGAAGGAGAACATCTTCACTTTTGATGGGAAAGGTGAGCTGCTGATCACCATCATGAGCAGCTTGGCCCAGGAGGAAAGCCGCAGCATTTCTGAGAACGTCACCTGGGGCCATCGAAAAAGAATGGCCGACGGCAAGGTTTCCGTTGCTTACAGCACGTTCCTCGGCTATGACAAAGGCCC
>JAFRLH010000047.1 GCA_017431345.1 Lachnospiraceae bacterium
AGTGCGCACGGATTTCGCGGATTTCTTCCATGCTGCACTCCCGGGCAAGCACCACCGTATCCGCTCCCAGGTCGTACAGGAAAGACGCGGTTTCGCTGTTCAGTACCCCCAGCTGCGTGCTGACATGTCTTGCGCATTTCGGCGCATGACGCTCCGCCATGCGAAGCAGCCCGAGATCTGCCAGGATCAGCGCGTCCGCTCCCAGCTCCTGCAGGAAGGCGAAATAGTCCGGGACAAGCTCCAGTTCCTTCTCCCTGGGCAGCACATTGCATGTGATATATGCTTTTTTCCCCTGCTCATGGATCAGACGGATCGCCTGCTCAAGATCTTCGTCCTGAAAGCTGACCGACTTTGCGCGCATGCCGAACAGTCTGCCCGCAAGATATACGGCATCCGCCCCATAGAGCAGCGCCGTATGAACCCGATCCAGATCCCCTGCCGGGGACAGCAGTTCCGGTGTCTTCATGTTTCCCTCCCTGTTCTCTGCTGCCGATGTTCATTCCGTACTGACTTCCGCTGCCGGTCAGTCTTCCTTCGGCAGCAGAATGCCTTTCTTTCTCTGCGCCCTGCGTTTTTCTGATTTTATCATGCTTCCCTGCGAAAGACAAGAAAGCCTGCCGCCCCAGCTTTGTAACAAAGCATTTGTATTTTATTCTGGTAACCTCTTTTAACCCCTTGTACTATTTTATTTTAGGGGTTATAATAGAGACATGCAAAGGAGGGGATATCCGTGAACAAAAACAAGGATCAGATAGAGGCGTTGGAAGCCGAAATCGCTGCTCTCCCCATCGGGTATATTTCCAGAAAAACCATCAACGGAAAGGTCAAGCAATATCATCAGTGGACAGAAAACGGGAAGAAGAAAAGCAAGTACCTGGATGATCAAACAGCTGCGCAAATGCAGACCCTTATCGAAAAACGTCGGGAACTGCAGCAGCAGCTGAGAACAGCCAGAGCGCTTCTTCCCAAAGATAAACCTGCCGGGAAAGCGCCGAAAGCTGTTTATGAGTTCAAAACAAAAGTAAGCATAAGCAGCTCATTGCAGCGATTTGTCAAACCTGTGTCTGACCTTCGGCGGAGAGATGGCTACGGAGAATTAGAAAATTATCTGTATCGGGATTCGGACGGAAAGGTTTTCATCCTTTGCGGTCTTCGGCGCACAGGCAAAACAACGCTCATTCGGCAGGCAATCGCTGCCATGGAACCCGCAGTTTTTGAGCGTACCGCATTCATTCAGATCACACCGGGTGATGACCTCGGCGATATCAATTCTGATTTGAAATGGCTGGAGGCGAATGATTACAAGTATGTGTTCCTGGATGAGGTAACCTTTGCTAAGGATTTCATCGAAGGTGCGGCACTGTTTTCTGATATATATGCTGCGTCCGGTATGAAAGTAGTCCTGTCCGGTACTGATTCCCTGGGATTCCTCTTTTCTGAAAGTGAAGAGCTGTACGACAGATGCATCATGCTTCATACGACCCTGATTCCATACCGTGAATATGAGCGGGTGCTTGGGATCAAAGGAATTGACAACTATATCCGTTATGGCGGGACGATGAGTCTCGGCGGGAAGCATTACAACGAAACTTCCACCTTTGTATCCAAACGCAGCACCGATGAATATGTGGAAAGTGCCATTGCACGGAACATCCAGCATTCTTTGGAATTCTATCAGTATGGCGGGCATTTCCGGCATCTTCTTGATATGTATGACAAGGGAGAACTGACCAGCGCCATCAATCGCGTTGTGGAGGATATCAACCACAGGTTTACGATAGAGGTACTGACGCGGGATTTCGTATCAAATGATCTGGGCATATCTGCGAAAAACCTGCGGAAGGACAGAACACGGCCAACGAAGGTACTGGACCAGATTGATAAAGAAGCGTTTACAGAAGGACTTCGTAAGGCACTTGATATTATCAATAAATCCGAGCAAACCGTGGCGATCACAGATGCTCACAGAACAGAAATCAAAGAATATCTTGATCTGCTTGATCTGACCGTAGATATACCGACAGAGTTCCTGCCGGTCTCAAATAAGACAATGACCAGAACGGTAGTATCTCAGCCTGGTTTGAGATATGCACAGGCAGAAGCATTCATTCGTCAACTGCTTCTGGATGCGCAATTCCAGAACATTTCCGCTGTGGACAGAGGCTGGATTGCAGAACGCATCCTTGAAGAAATTCGAGGCAGAATGATGGAGGATATTGTTCTCCTGGAAACAAGAATGGCAAGACCTGATAAGCATGTCTTCCGCCTGCAGTTTATTATCGGCGAGTTTGATATGGTGGTGACTGATCTGAATGTGCCGGAGTGCGAGATATACGAAATAAAACACAGCACAGAGGCTGTTCCTGCACAGTACAGATTTCTGGACGATCCTGAGAAGCTGAAGGCGACCGAGTTCAGATATGGACCGATCAAGAGACGGATTGTCATTTATCGTGGAGCAAGTATGACTATGGAGAATGGCATCGAGTACCTGAACGTGGAAGACTACCTGAGGAATATGTAAGGGAATGAGAGTGCGGCCGACCACCTCTGTGGCTGACCGCACTCTCGATTTTCTTCTGTTGTTTCAGTTTTTCCCGTCAGGACTGCCCCTGCCCAGCACGAAACCAGACAGACCGCGCCGGCCGCCGCCGTCACCGCCAGCCACATCAGTGCATCCTGCCCCGTGATCATTCTTTTCACCGAACCGAAAAAGTCGTTATTCCCACTCTCTTACTGTCACCATCCGTGCGTATCCCCGATCAGTTCCCGGATTATTCCGACGTGATATTCCGGGAACATGTCAGATGTTTCAGAATCCCGTTCGGATATACCTCGTGTTTCTTCCTGTGCCGATTTTCCGTATCTGGCCGTCTCTG
>JAFRLH010000048.1 GCA_017431345.1 Lachnospiraceae bacterium
GAAACGGGATGCAAATTATTCTTGCATCCCGTTTCGGCTTTTTATGCCGCAATTCGGGACAGGATCCCGCAGGACCGCACTGCATTATCTTTTGAGTTTCACCGTAGTGAACCCAGAATTCACTTTTTATTAGCTTTGGCCTCCACTGTTTTCAGAAATACTGTAGGCAGCTTAAAAATGCAAATATTATTTTACATTCTCCGGACCCGCAAATATTTCTTGCACGCCATACCGCTTCATTTTATGCTGCAGATTCTGTCTTGAAATCCCCATCTCCCTGGCCGTCCGGGAAAGATTTCCCCCATTCCGGCGCAGGATGCGAAGGAGATACTGCTGCCCCGCAGCGGTGATGACCTCGTCAAACGAGCGCAGATCCGCATCGTCTGCAGGAAGCGAACCTCCGGTCTGTATACCGGTCGTTTTATTTCCATCTTCCGCCCCCACCGGCTTTTCTGCCTGCACAGACCGGAGTATTTTTTCCGGCAGATCCTCCGGTATCAGTATATCCTGATCCGGAGGAATAATATTCAGGGCATATTCCACGGTATGCCGCAGTTCCCGCACATTTCCCGGCCACCGGTGCCTGTCAAAGATCTCCATCACCTCCGGCGAGACAGCGTTCACATTCTTCTTAAGCTTCGGACAGAGCTCCGACAGAAAACTCCGGACCAACAGCGGGATATCTTCCCTGCGATCCCGCAGCGCCGGAATACTGATCTCCACGACACCGAGCCGGTAATAAAGATCCTCCCGAAGCAGTCCCCGCTCCACTGCCTCAAGCGGGGAAATATTGATATTGGTGATCACCCTTACGTCCGCAAAGATCTGTTTTGAACCTCCCACCCTGCGGAAATACCCGTCCTGCAGTACGCGGAGCAGCTTCGACTGGAGCTGTATATCCATGGAATTGATCTCATCCAGAAGCAGCGTCCCGGTGCCGGCCTGTTCAAGCAGCCCCTCACGCTGTACTGCTCCCGTATACGCGCCCTTCTCTGTCCCGAAAAGGATCGACTCAAGCAGCGTCGTCGGAATAGCCGCACAGTTCACGGCGAGGAACGGTCCGGACGCGCGGGCGCCGGCATTGTGGATGCTCTGGGCAAATAATTCCTTACCACACCCGGTCTCTCCGTACAGCATGACCGGAGAATCCGTTTTTGCCGCCTGCCTGCATCGGAAAACGGTTTTCTGCATCACCTCGCTGCCGTAAAGAATATCTTTAAAGGTATATTTTGCCGCCAGCATGTTCCGGATTTTTGACGGCGCAAATCCGGATTTTTCTTTCAGACGTTGCTGCAGTTCGATGACCCGTCGGTTCAGCTCATCCATCTCGGTATAATCCTCCATGATGCTGACGGCGCCAAGAAGCCTTCCGTCCTTCAGGATCGGATAGTTCTGGGATACAATCTGCAGTTCCCTTCCGTTTTCCGTCGTATAATCCTGTCTGAGGTTCAGGATCGGCTCCCGGGTCTTAAGGACCTTCGGCATCGCCAGGTAAGTATTGTTCCTGGCTTCGAAGAGTTCCTCGATGGTTCGCCCTTTCGCATCCTGAAGAGTATGTCCTTCCCGTTTCACAGCCGTATCATTGATAATGACCATCCGGCCTTTGTCATCCCAGACCGAGACTGCTTCCGGCAAAAGATTCAGCACCCTTTCCGCCATATAAAAGTGAATGCTGTCCGTAACACATCGGAATAATTCGACACTGGCGCCTTCCGGAAGGCCTGCCGGGTGCAGTGTCCCCGAAATCCGTTCAAGATAGGTGTCAAATAAGGGTGCCTCCTGTTCTGTCCCGGATTCCTCCGGCCCCGGAACGGCTTCCGCCAGGTCCCGCCCGATCAGCTGGTGCTCCGATTCCTGCTTCAGCATCCGGCAGCCTTCTTCATTGACCGCCAGGATCTTTCCGTCCGGTCCGGCCGCTGCTGCCCCGATCCCGCAGAACGACAACAACGAAAACAACTCCCTGTAAGGAATGTGCATAACAGTGTCGGCAATTGCTCCGTACATCTTCGTATCAGGCCTCCTTCACCCTCTCTGATCTCCCTCAGTTCTGAAACACGCTGTCTCCGGTATATTCTGCCATTGATACAGCGTATAAGGAACGGGAAGCAGGACAGCCTGTTTCCCGTTCCCTTGTTTATTCTGTACTGCTGTTCGCCTGGTCGATCAGGAACTTCGTAAACAGTCTTGCCGCCCAGACCGCCTTTAAGGGCAGCACAGCGCCAATCACTCTGCATGTCCTCGGTCTGAACCGGATGATCCTGACATCCTCCGGTATCATCTGCTGCAGACTCAGGCCAGCCATGATGGACACCCCAAGCCCTTTTGACACCATCCGGATGATCGTCGTATCATCGTCCGATCCGACCCTGATCACTTTTCCTCTCATTCTTTCGGGGATCTCCCGGAACTCTTTATTGGTATTCTGCGTTCCGATGATCATCGGATAATCAAGAAGATCATCCTCACCAACGGCATCCAGGCTTGAAATGGCAAAAGACACTGGCGCCGCAACAAAAAAATCGTCCTGCATAATCGGATACCACTTGAAGCCCTCTGCGGCGGACTCATCCGCAAGCAGCATATCTACCTTTTCAGAGGCAAGCCATTCCATGATTTCATCCGTACCGATCATGATCTCAAACGAAATATCGGGGCAGACCTGTTCATACCGCGACAACATCTCCGGAAGCCAGGAATTCGCGATGCTCGAATAGGTTCCGATTCGGATAGTGCTGCGCCTGTCCTTCCTGATTTCCTCCGCCTTCATCTCCAGGCTCTTGAAATCCAGATCCAGCGTTCTGATCGCGGGAAGGATTCTCTCCCCCTCTTCTGTCAGAACGACGCCCCGGTTTGTACGCTTCAGTATTTTAAAGCCCAGTTCCGATTCAATCGTGTTCATTGTCTGCGTCAGGCCGGACTGCGTAGCGTTAAGGCTTTCGGCAGCCGAGTTGATGCTTCCTGTTTTCAACACCGTCAGCAGACATCTTATTTTTCTGTCGTCCATGAAAACCTTCCTGTCTGAACGTTCTGTCTGAAAAGGCCCTGAACAAACGGTTTCGATTTATTTTATTATACATCAGCAATGCTGCGTGTGCCACTTCTTTTTTTCAGCCCGGGGGATGCGCAGCGGCAGCTGGCTTCCGCTGCGGTTTTCAAAAAAAAGGATCTTCCATTTTCATGAAAGAATCCTCTTTTATATCAAATGTATATGTCAAAGCCTTATCTTCCATACTTCTGCAGAACCACATTCAGATCTGCCACAATTTCCCTGACAGGCTCATCCAGATTATCCGTCAGAACCCTTAACGCCGCGCATTTTCCCTCTTCCTTCAGGAACGGATTCACAATCCGTTTGAACTTCTTTACGATCCATTTATGATCCACATTGTCTGTGCGTTCTCCGTTCGCGGCATACGGCCCGGTCTTGTACACAGTACCGTCGTTCAGTTCCATCTCGATCCAGGCAAGTCTCTTCTCGGGGAACTGCGCTTCCATTTCCGGATCTACATCGAAAGCAAGGCGCTTCATCATTTCCAGGACCTTCGGGTTGCCGATCGCGGCATTGCACATCTGGCTATATCCGACGTCTCCATGAACGATCGCTGCAGCGACCGGGAATGCAATATTATACTGTGCTTCATCAGTCTCATGCGGTACGATCTTGCTGAGCGCTGCAGCAGAGGCAAATGTATGTACCGTCACCTTCTTAATGTCTTCCGGGGCAATGCCGTGTTTCTGCATGATCTCAATAGAAGCCTGGATCGGCTGATGCGCCCAGCGGCAGCATGTATAAGGTTTAAAGTAGAGATTCATGATCTCATAGACTTCCCCTAGCGTATCCAGAAGATATTCATATTCCGGCATCTCCAGGACCTGCGTTTTGGCGCTTTCACCGGCGATCGTATCCAGCGCAGCCAGCGTTCCGACCATGGCGCCGAAAGGAACACCGTCCTTATTCATGGACGGATATTCCACAGCCCTCATAACAGGCGTCATGGGAGCATGAAACTCTGCCATGGAGATCGCGGTCTTCATCTGTTCTTTTGTAAAACCGAATATCCTGCCGATTCCGGCAGCTGTGGATATGGCGCCGTAGGCGCCGGTGCTGTGCAGGTAATTGTAATGATCCTGCAGGGCAATTCCTGCTCTCACCGCAAGATCGTAGCAGACGACCAGCGTGGTAAGATATTCTTTATAGGTGACGTTTTTCTCAAGCGCAGCAGCCAGAACACCGCCGACAAAAGCAGTTCCCGGATGGCCCTTGATGGAATTGTGCCCGTCATCGATATCATAGGAATTAGACGCATGTCCCATGGCAAATGCGGCGCCCATAAAGCTTAAGTCTTTTTCACCGCCGGGGATCTCCAGATCTCCGCCCTTCAGATATTTTGTCAGTCTCAGACCGTTCTGAAATTGTTCGCCGTGGCTGCCGAGGATCAGCGCCAGCATCAGATCAATACCGCAGTCAACCGCTCTCTGCTGTACTTCTTCGGGAAGATCCTGCCATTTTGTATTCAGCATGAATTCTTCCATCTTATAAGTTTCATTGAAAACCATCCTGCCATCCTCCAGATCGTTTTTAACTGCCCGCCCGGGATCCTCCTTATCCGTGAACCCCATATACCTCATCGTATTCAGGCTTGTCATCTTTCTCTTCTTTTTTATTCTAAAGCGCTTTTTCCCTCGTGTACAATTGACAGTTCTTATAACATCAATCAATGAAACCGATTGTTTGACAGCGGCTCAGCAGGGGCTCCCCGTCTCCTTTCAGGCTTTCGATCTGCGGTTTTCTGTTATAAGTTTTCATGATAACGCCATCATGTTCTTTGTCTTCCCTTCGCCTTCATTCCGCTTTATAATTTAAACCGTAAAGAGAACAGGCCTGAAACAACAAAGAGCAGATACATCCGGAAACATCTGCTGATGAATATACCGAAGGAGGCAGAGATTATGAAAAGAAAACTGAGCCCTGATACTGTATACGGAATTGTCTATACAGCAGCCCTCGCAGCCATCATCATCGGCTGGAACATTGCTTCGCTGATCCTTCTGTAACAAATAGAAATCATTCGAAGGTGAATATCATGGAAAACAATACTTCAAGAACCTGGATCGGAATTGCCGCAGCGGTCGTACCGTTTATCGCGATTGTCACGTATATCATTTCTACGACACTTTAAGGATCGTGCCGAACTGAACAATACGCTCAGTGCGGTAAAGCGTGGCCAGGTTCCCCGTCACATTTTCAGAATTGAAAATGTGACGGGGAACCTGGCCACGCTTTACCGCCTTTTCCAGCTACTTATCTTCCAGCAGTTCCTCGACTTCGGCGATCTTGCCGTCCGCGAGTTCCTCATCGATCATGACATTCCCGCACACGGGACAGGCCGGCAGCTGCGCGTACCCGTAAGCCCGCAGGATCTCCTCTGCCTTCTCACTGCACTCAAAGATCAGTTCCGGACATACTTTGGAAATATTTCTCTTATCCCCATGCAGAATATCATCACAGTTCGGGCTTCCAAACCGCTCCTCGAACCAGTCCAGATACTCCTCCACCATCTCTTTTATTTCCGGCGGATCTGCTTCTTCCGGCAGTCCGCGGCCTGCGAACAGACCGAACATGGCGCAGCCGCCTGTCAGTGCCCCGCAGTTTTTTCCGCATCCGTACAGACCTCCGGCAAGTCCTGTCATGACACGCAGCAGATCCGGATTATCCTCCCCTTTCACTTCCATGCCGGTCTTCATCAGCACCTGTGAACAGTGATATCTCTGCCCCAGGAGTTCCAACACTTCCTCTTTTTTCATATTTTCCTCCTTTCATCACGGGCCTCAGGACCGTGCCCGGATTCTTCTGTTTTTCACCAGACAGCAAGATGTAATCCTGTACCTGCTTTTTTGCCTCACGTACAGGCTCCCATCAGATCACTTATCTTCCATCTCCTTCTCGACCTCCCGGATTTTTCCGGCGGCAAGCTCCGGAGATATATAGACCTGCCCGCATACAGGACAGGAAGGGATCGGATGCTTCAGTTTATGGCCCATATAGAAAAAAGAAACATCGGACAGACATAGCGGTTCCCTGCATTTATGACAGATCAGTTTTTTTTCATTCACTGCTAAATACCTCCGTCGTTTCAACAGCGCCCCTGCTGATCCGGCATACCCTTTGAAATCCCTGCCGGAAGCATGGGCGCACGGCGTGTTCAGATCAGCTCCGCACGTAATGAGGATACCGCTTCTTTACACGTTTTATCTCCCTTCCCCGTTCTTCAATTTCCATTCGGTGGGAATAGATATCCTTCAATAAGAATTCTCCTTTTGCCGGAGCGTACTCCGCCCATACCGTGATATATCCCATCTGCAGGTGTGCAATCCTGAGGCCGTCTTCATCCTCCAGCCACAGCCCCGTACGCTCAGCATACGCGATCACACTTCGCAGTTCATCCTCTGTCAGTCTCTGTCTGTTCATCTCTTCCCGGATTTCCCCGCTTATGCGCAGTATGATATGCTGATCCGGTAATTTCACATCAATACCGTCCATGCCGAAAAACTTCTCCTGTACCATTTTTGCAGATCGTTCTCTGTTCCGCCGCCTTTTTGTAAGATCCGGCGCTTCCGGAGCCGCCTGTCTCTCCAGAAGCAGATCCAGTATGTGCCAGGCTTCCTTCCCGCGTTCAGCATAGATATCCCTGCAGTTTGTACAATAACAGAGATAGGGCAGCTCACTTTCGGTTACGCGGCTCTGTACGATCTCCTCTTTCAGTTCCGGATTTGCCGCTTCCACATCACCGCCATAGCTGCAGCAGGGTGCTTCCCTGATGTTTTCGTGCAAAGGATGATACGCCGCCGCCATCCGGTCCAGCAGACCTGTTATGTCTTCTCTCCAGCGCGTATCATCTTTTGCCGCACACGGGTCTGCCAGCGCAAAAGTCCTGCCCGCACCGCAGACTTTCACATTCTCAATGAGAGACCAAAGGGTAACCCAGCCGATCTCAGGCAGGAAACGTTCCAGCTGCTTTCCGCAGGACGGACATGTGAGTACAAAAACCGGCCTGCCGGCTTCCTCCCAGAAATTTCTGATCTTTTCGATCATCTTTTCATGCAGGGCCTCATCCCCTGCCCAGAAAGCCGGTGCACCGCAGCAGCTCAGCAGGATCCCGGAATCGGGTTTTGACTGCAGCAGCAATTCGTAGGCTTTTTCGGTATATGCAGGATCAGACGCGGTCAGCTGGCACCCCGGGAATAAGATGTACTCTGTTTTTCCCGTCGGAGAACATTTGCCTAAGAATGCATCTTCACTCATCGAGTGCGCCATATCCTTCAGCAGAAATCCGTGATAATAGTCAGACAGCTGCGCCTGTTCGAACATCTGATGCCTGGCCAGCATGATTTCCCGTCCGCTGTCAACGCCATACGGACATACCGCGACACAGGTCCCGCAGTCCGAACAGGCGTTGACCATCCGGTTATTCGTCTTGGGTTCGATCACATCCAGACGAAGTCCGAACTCCACTGCCGTCGCCAGCTGCGACGGATATTTCCGGTAATACCGCATAAAATCGCAGGCATCATAACAGCGGCTGCAGTCGCAGCGAAGACACCGTCCGGCTTCCTGTTTTGCTTCCTCCGCCGTATATCCCGCATCGGAAACAGATTCCACAGCTTCCATCACTTCCATCCGCTCCGGCGGGACGAGCCTTGATTTCTGCTCCGGTTCCGGATCAAATAACGTCGTTCCGAGTTTCAGGAATTTTTCGACATCCACCGCAGCTCTTGCGCCATCCCGGATCGACTCCAGAATATCGCAGCCCGTCAGCTGTCCGCCCAGGAAAAAGCCGTCTCTGTTTCCCGCATGAATATCAGGCCTTCCGCCGGCCGCCAGGCCGAAATCATTCCCTCCCTCTCCGGTCGCGACAAATACAGCGTCATAATCCTCCAGTTCCCGCAGAGAAGTGATCTCTCTGCCGCATTCAGCAATATAGGATCCGGCTTTGCTCTGCAGCTTAATTTCCCGCACTACCAGTTCCGGATCCGCTGCCGCGAGGAAACTGCCGCCGGTCACATCTTTCTTTTCAAAAACGGTGACCGCATAGTTCTTTGCGGAAAGCCGGATGGCAAATGCCAGACCGCACGGCCCGCCCCCGATCACGGCGACTTTCTGTGTTTTTGCAGGGAGGTTATATTTCACAGGGGCCGGAGATCCCGACAGCCGCACTGCCGCCCGTTCCAGTTCCAGCAGCTTGACAGATTGGTCAACCCCCTTCCTCGGACATACGCCGCTGCATCTGGCATCACAGATCTCTGCTACGATTCCCGGAAACACCTCCGCCTGCTGCAGTATTTTATAGGCGCCGCGAAAGCTTCCCCTGTTCATTTTTGCGATAAAATCGCGGATCTCGGTATGAAACGGACAGACATCTGCACAAAAAGGAGGATCTCCCCGAACACACCCGCGGATATACTGACTGTTAAACCGATCTTTCATACATCCCTTTCCTTCCGCAGACAAGTATAAAAAAAGTGAAAGAATCCATTCTATCCCTGCTGTTTCTTCATGATCCCGACAAATACAGGATGCCGCCGCACAGAGCGCGGCGGCTTTTTCATCCTTCTGTTTCTGTCGTTTTTCAGTCACGATGCAGCTTGACGCCCATGGCCTCCTCGTCCTCCGGCGTAATTCTGTCCCGAATGTCGCGGAGTTCCTGCAGCCTCTCGAGATGGAGCTGCTTACTGTGTTTCTCATTAAAGTCGATGCGCAGGATCTTTAGGAATGCCACAAACATCAGCGGCAGCAGAACGAACATCGGCAGCGTACAGATTCCCTGAATATTCTGGATGGCGCCGGCGCCTCCCGCCAGGAAGATGGACGCCATTCCGGACATGATCACCGCCCAGATAACCCGAAGCCAGGTCGGGGGGTTCATATCGCCGCGGCACGAAAGCACCGAAATCGTGAAGTCCGCCGAATCACAGGAAGTCAGAATAAAGGTAATGATCAGGATCAGCGTCAGCACACCGAAGACGATTGTCAGCGGCATATGCTCATACAGAGCAAAGGTGCAGCTTCCCCAGACGCCCCCGATCTGCTTCATCAGGCCGCCGTTCAGCTCGCGGTCTACAAGAACCGCCTGTGTTCCCACAATAGAGTTCCACGTGTGGGCGAACAGTGTCGGCATCAGCATCCCGCCAACGACCAGTTCCCGGATGCTGCGGCCGCGGGAGATCTTTGCGATAAAGATTCCCACGAAGGGTGTCCATGCCATGAAGAAAGCAAGAATCATGACCGGCCAGTCTCTGACGAAATCAAAACCTCCCAGTGCAGCCTGCGTGGATCCGGTTGCATCCATAAAGAACGTCATCGGGATAAAGTTCACGATCAGATCTCCCAGGCACTGGATCCAGCCTTCGATCAGATTAATCGTGTTTCCGAAGACGACGAACATGGCCAGAATAATAATACACAGACGAAGGTTCCAGTCGGACATCAGTGCCATGCCCTTGGAAAGACCGCTGTTCGTAGATGCGATCAGGATGACCGTCAGCACGATGAGAATGACCAGGCGAAGGAAAAACGTGGAGGGGATTCCGAAAATATATTCCATACCGGACCCGATCATATTGCAGGCGAGGGAATAGGAAGCGCAGACACCTCCCAGCGTAAGAAAGATAACATATGCGTCAATAATTTTTCCCCACGAGGTCTCCCGCCTGGGCGTCCCGTCCGCATTCGGCTTTGCAAAAGCCTGGATCAGCGGGGTAGAAAAGAGGCCGCCAACGCCTCTGTTATAGGTGAAATAAGCAATGATCAGACCAACGATGATATATCCCGCCCAGGGATGCAGCGCATGATACCAGGTTGCATAATTGATACCTATACTCCAGGCTTCAGCGCTCTGCGGCGCCAGCCCGAAGGGCGGATTGTAATAGTGATCAAGTGTGACATAAATGCCGTAATAAGTGATACCGACACCCAGACCGGCGGCAAACATCATGGCGACCCAGGTGAACAGAGAATACTCCGGTTTATCATTCTGATTGGAACATAGACGGATCTTCCCGTACTTGCTGAATGCAAGAAAGGCCATTGCAAGAATAAAGAACAGATAGCCGAGCATATAGCTCCAGCCGAAAGCGCCGTTCATAGCCGTAAAAATTCTGCTTGTAACAGCAGTAAAAGTCTCCGGCATTGTCCAATACCAGATGATAAACAGGATCGTTACAATAAGACTGCTGAAGAAAATCACCTTATCCACTTTTTTAAAAAAACTGTTCATACACGACACCATCCTTTTTCTTCAGATCACAAATTCGATCTAAAACCCTATAATCATTCCTCCTATACAATTCCGGATCTGCATCACTGCTTCTATAATAGCATTTTAAATCGTCCTGCGGAGACGGCGAATCTTTTTTAAAGGATTCGCCGCCCGCATACACATAACAGTTAACAAACAGTCCGCTTCTGATCAGACCGGATTCTCGGCAATCTCCTCCAGTTCATCATACATATCTCCGCCGAGATAGTACTTTTCGGGCTTGTAAGGCTCTCTGCCCTCTGCGATGGCATCGATGCCGGCCTTTACTTTCTCCGGCAGCGCAGGCAGTTCATAAATTCTTACGCCGCACGCCTGATAGATGGCATTGATGACAGCCATATGCTGTGAGGACTGATAGCACTCCGAGCAGCCCGCTGAACCCCAGGGACCGGTCGGACGGGGCGTCTCAATATGAATGACGCGGATATCGTCCGGTGTATCAAGCGGATAATTGACGCCGGAGCCCTTGATGTTGGCGTGCTTCTTTACATCATGGTAATCTTCCTTCAATGCGAAGCCGATGCTGTGTGCGATTCCGCCGTAGGCCTGGCCGTTGAGATCGATCGGATGTCCGACGACACCCACATCGTCGATCATGGTATAATGCATTACCGTCGTCTTTCCGGTCTTCATATCCACTTCCACGTCGGCGATATTCATCGCGTACATGAAGGTGGGCGTCACGTCGATCGCACCGGTATTGGGATCCATGGGAACCAGATTCAGTCCGCCGACCTCATGATAGCCCTTGACCTTCAGCGGCTTGCCATCCGCCACCATCTCCTCGTAGGTTCTGTAGGTGCCGTCTTCCTTGCGCATATTGTCAAGCATCTGCGTTACGGCATCGATGGTGGCATGACCGACCATATAATGCATACGGGATCCGCCCGCCATACCTGTGTTCGGGCAGTCACGGCTGTCATTCAGGATCGTCTTGATCTTATCCGTCGTAATTTTATAGCCTGCCTCATTGAAAGCCTTTGCCGTGACAAGAACCGTACCGGCGTCGCCGCCCTGTCCCTGGTCTTCCCAGGTATTATAGTTAATAAACGTGCCGTCCGGCTTCATCTCCAGGAAAACGGAAGCCGAGTCTCCGTTGCCGCCGGTAACAGTAAATCCGCCGATGGCCATTCCGACCGCCCTGCGCTTTTCGGGCGTGCTCTCCGCTGCCGCCACCTTCTTCATCTCCTCATAGATAGGACGCGCTGTTTCGAAGATCTTCGGCATCGGATACTCACGGTAAGGGAATCCGTTAATCGTATAATCCCCGGGCCTCGCAATGTTCTTCTCGCGGAAATCGAACGGATCCATACCGACTTCTTCGGCCAGCTGATCCATCAAGGCCTCCGTAACAGTGGCAGACTGCGGTGCGCCATAGCCTCTGTAGGTTGTGGCAAGCTGATGGTTTGTGTAACCCATGCGGATAATTCCGGTGGCATTGGGGATATTGTAAGGGAATCCGGGCATACGCACATAGCGGTTGACAAGAGACTCCGCCATGTCGTGGTAGGCGCCGTGATCGCATCCCATCTCATACTCCAGGGCAGTGATCTTTCCGTCCTCGTCACAGGCGAGGCGGGCGTTTGTCCACAGCGGCGCACGTTTTCCGGCAAAATGCTGGTTCTCCTCCCAGCTCATTGTCCAGGTCACCGGCGTTTTGAGATTATATGCCGCGACAGCCGCAATGGCATAGGAGTGCGGGTTAACGGCTGCACCAAAAGATGCGCCGGTAGGATTCTCGATAATGCGGAGCTTGTCCCGTTCGATGCCAAGTGCACCGGCAACATAGTCCAGCGATCCGTATACATCCTGCGTCTTGCACGCTACAGTCAGCCTTCCCTCCTCATCATAGAACGCCTGCATCGTATCGGGCTCGAGATTGAGATGGGGCTCACGTGTGGACATATAGCTGCCGCCGACCACATGTGCGGATTCTTCCATCACTTCATTGGCAAGTCTTCCATGGAACAGAGGCTGCGTGATATAAACATTCGGCAGGCCGGGATGGATCTCGATGGCATCCGGTACAGCTGCTTCAGGGTAGGTCAGATATTCGGGCAGCGGTTCCAGATCGACTTTCACAGCCTTTGCCGCAGCACGGGCATGCTCGCGGGTATCCGCTGCGACCACGGCAACCACATCGCCGTAACGAACGATCTTCTTATCAGAAAGGACCTGCCAGGTCGGACGGTCCACTTTCGCACGGGCATGGTTCAGACCGCCGCCGATCAGATTGGTGCCGGGAACATCTTTTGCGGTAAGCACTTTGACAACACCGGGCATTTTCTCTGCTTCAGAATAATCAATGCCCTTGATATTCGCGTGATGATATTTGCAGGGCTGTACGATGGCCAGATGCAGTGTGCCGGCAGGCATCTTCAAACCGACATCATCTCCGAAATCACATACGCCGCAGGCCTTGGCAAGCGCGACAGGTCTGGTCGGCGACGTGCCGTAATATTCACCGTTCTCAGGTTCTTTATACATAAGGGTCTCAACCGGTTCTTCTCCCCGCATAACCTTTGCCGCAGCAATTACGGAATCCACGATCTGTACATAACCGGTACAACGGCAGACGTTATTGTTTTTCTGGAACCATTGGCGGATCTCTTCACGGGTGGGATCCGGGTTCTGTTTGAGAAGAGCGTAGGAAGACACGATGAATCCGGGCGTACAGAAACCGCACTGCACACCGCCAAGATGGGCAAAAGCAAGCTGCAGCGGATGCGGATGCATCGGCGTTCCGATTCCCTCTATCGTAATCACTTCATCGCAATCGGCGATTGTTTTCATTTTTTTGACACAGGAACGAACCAGCTTCCCGTTATAAATTACCGTACATGCGCCGCAGAGTCCCTTGTTGCAGCCGATTTTTGTTCCGGTCAGGCCAAGACGTCTGAGTGCGTCCGCGAGTGTATCTTTTTCCGGATCGCAGAATACAAATCTTTCCGCACCGTTGATGGTCAGCGGAATTCTCTTGATCATAGTCATTTTTCAATCTCCCTGTTTTCTGTGTACTCGCTTGATCAGTTGCTGTCATCTTTGAAATTCCGGGCAGACAGCGGATCGTCCCGCCTCCGAATCACCTGAGGCGCTTCTGTGGAATCTGCCGCTGCCTGCCGGAAGAGGTCTGTCGGACACTTGTTTACTTCTTATCGCAGGAAAGCACGCCGCCCTGGGCAAAACTCTCCCCGTCGATCTCGTGGATTGTAATGGAAACAACTTCCGGTTTCACACCGATGGATTCGGTGATCGCCTCCGTGACTTTCTTCACCATGGCGCGTTTCTGGTCCAGAGTACGTCCTTTAAAGAACTCGATTGATACTTTGGGCATGATTATCATCCTCCTTTTATTCAGCTGATCGCCGGCTCTTTTACGAGTGCGCCGGTCTTAAAACGTTCGACATTCAGAATATTAATATCGATAATGGACTTCTGTCCGTTGATATACTCACTGGTGATCTTTCCGACGATCGGCGCCAGCATGAAGCCCTTTCCGGCGCCGCAGGCGATCACATAGTTATCATATTCCGGTACGCCGCCGAGAACCGGCTGCGCATCCGGTGTGGTATCGAAATAACCGGTCCACTGTCTGACGACACGCACATCCTTCAGGAACGGCAGCTGCGTCAGAATCTTTTTCGCCATGTCGGATACGAAATTCGAGGAGTTCGGGAAATTGTATCCGTAAGGCTCATTGGGAAGTCCGTAGCCCATCAGGAAGCCGCCGTGCTTGACCTGCAGGCAGTGCGTGCCGTGGTCAAAGGACTTGACCATCGGATTGACTCTGGGCTCCACGGGCTCCGTAATGAGGATCTGGCGGCGCTCCGGTACGATCTGATGATTCATGCCGAGCATTCTGGCCAGAACCGCCTGATCAAATCCGGCTGCGTTCACCACGATATCGCAGTTGATGATGCCTTTATCCGTGACGACCGCTTTGATTTTGTTCTCTACCCGGATGAAGTCAACGACATTTGTATTCTGGTAAATCGTAACCCCGAGCTTTTCGGCGCCCATGGCATAGGCATAAGTCGCCTTGAAGGGATTGATGTAACCGTCTTCCGGGCAGAAGAACGCACCGACCATGTTCTCTGTATTCAGATCCGGTACCAGCTCCTTCGCGTCTTCTCTTGAAAGCCGGACGGCCTTCACGCCCAGCTTCTGCTGCAGCTGCAGGTTTTTGTTCAGCATTTCCGCGCCGGCTTCCCGGTTCGTGATCAGAAGATATCCGCTCTGGCGGAACTCGATGTCGCCGAATCCGGACTCTTCCCCGATCTGCAGATAAAGCTCACAGGCCGCCTTCGAGAGAAGGATGTTCATCTCCGTTCCCCACTGCTGACGGATTCCCGCGCCGCATCTGCCGGTGCTGCCGTAAGTCAGGCATTTTCTCTCCAGGAGAACTACATTCTTTATGCCGGATTTTGCGAGGAAATAAGCCGTCGCGCATCCCACGGCACCGCCGCCGATGACGACGATATCAGCATTCTTTTTCATTCGGATTCACCTCCGATTCCCGCCAGTTCCCCAAGCTTGATGGGCTTGGAAAGAGCTCTGTAGGTAGGTACGTCGACCTGATCCGGTCTGATTCCCCTGGCCTTCGCGATTTCATTGGTGACCAGCTGCCTGCAGGTCTTGCCCTGGCAGGGTCCCATCGTGCATCTGGTGCGGCGCTTCAGATCCTCAAACGACACCGCTCCGTCCGCCAGTTCCTTCAGTATTTCATCCAGTGTGACGTCCTCGCACCGGCAGATATAAGTCTTATCCTCAACGCTCATGATCATCCCTCCAATCCGATATGTCTTACAATCTGCGCCTGCTCCTTCGGCACGGCAATTGTAATCACATTGGTCTTATTCAGAGCCTTCGAGTTCTGGACTTTGATGACCCGGGCTTTTCCGACCACTTCGCCGGCACGGTCGATGGCATCGACCACCTGTCCCTCTGCGGGAAGGGGCACCAGTTCATAAGGGATCTTAATCGTCGCTTCCGTATCGCTGTAGGTCTCATCGACGATGAAGATCGCCAGTCCCGGACATCTGCTCACGCATCTTCCGCAGCCCGTGCAGCTTTCATGATCCACGCTCGGGATATGGTTGATATCTTCGAACGCCGCGACCGCACCGAAGGCGCAGGCGGTGGAGCAGGGATTGCAGGGGATCTGCTGGAAACATTCAAAGACCGCATACGGTCCTTTCTGCCGGCGTTCTATGGACGGCAGCACCTTTTCTACCATTTCGGGGGTAGCTACACCTGTCTTGTCAAACAATCCTTACACCTCCCGCAGCTGCGCAAGCCCCTGCCTGATCTTTGCACCGGTAGGGCCGGAACGCAGTATCCTGATATCATTGACATATTCGTTATAAAGCGCTTCATAGTTATTGTCATAGCCGAGTGCCGCCGCAGCCGACAGTCCGGCGATCTTTCCTTCGATCATGGCGGCGGTTGCTTCCTCGACGCCCGATGCATCACCGGCCACATAGATGCCTTCCGTTGTCGTCTCCATCTTCTCGTCCCTGAGGGGCACATTTCCGCCGAGCGCGGGAACATACTTCATTTTGCAGCCGACCGGCCACATCAGCTCGGTGAGCGGAGAAAGTCCTACGGAGAGACAGATGATATCGCACTCGATATTCTGCTCCGTTCCGGGAACCGGCTGGAACTTATCATCGATTTCGCAGATCACAGCGCCTTCCACAGTCTCATCGCCGTAAGCCTTCAGTACGGTATGGGATGTCAGAATCGGCACCTGCATCCGCCGCACCTTGCTGGCATGCACCCGGTAGCCGCCGATATTCGGAAGCGCCTCCACGATGGCAGCGACCTTCACGCCGGCCTGCATCAGCTGGTAGGAAACGATCAGTCCGATGTTTCCGGAGCCGATCATCAGAACGCGCTTTCCGGGCGTTACGCCGTAGACGTTCATCAGCGTCTGCACGGCGCCGGCGCCGTATACGCCGGGCATGTCATTGTTGGTAAACGGCAGCATCTTTTCCGATGCGCCGGTTGCCACGACCAGCTTGTCATATTTCCAGATGTCATAGGTATTCTTTTCTTCCACGCCGATCTCATTGCCGTAATAAATCGACAGAACGGTGGAATCCATATGGACATCGATATTTTCGTTTTCAAGGATCTCTTTTTCCAGCATCGCACGGATCTCAATGCCGCGGGTTCCCGCGTTCTCCTTCTCGGAGCCGAAGAAACGGTGCGTCTGCTTGATCAGCTGTCCGCCAAGATGTTCTCTGGCACTGTCAAAAAGAGAGACCTTCGCTCCCTGGGCCGCTGCGGCGAGCGCTGCGCTCATGCCGGCAGGACCTCCGCCCACAACGGCGATTTCGGTTTTTTTCATTCTCTGGTCACCTCTTTTCGAATTTTCCCTTGCCTTCCTGGCGGTTTACGATCATTCCTTCCTTCAGAGGCTCCACACAAACCCTGACATTGGGTTCTCCGTTCACCTCCATGTAACAGGAAGAACAGTTTCCGATAGCACAGAAGAAACCTCTGGGACGATTGTCCTTCAGACTGTGTCTGAGAACTCTGACGCCGTTGGCATGCAGGGCCGATGCGATCGGCTCTCCCTCATATCCTTTCAGGGTTTCTCCCTCAAATATGAATGTAACTTCCTTCTTTTCCGGAAATTCCAAAACAGGATGTTCTGAAATACGCAACTTAGCTCCCTCCTTTTTATCCGACAAGGTCTTACGCCTGGCTGTCATAAGCCACCCGGAATCCGATCCTCGAATCCGGGCCTCTGTGCTGATAGCCAAGTGCCAGACAGAAAACGCCTGCTTCTTCACCCCACTGCCAACGGCCTCCGCGAAGGCCAACCCGCTCTCCGTAATTGCGGACCAGCAGTCCGTCTCTTCCGTGATCTCCGGGATCGGCAGGGTACAGAGCCAGATATTTGAAAAGCTCCGGGACTTCCACGCCGGGCTTTGCCTCCAGTTCCTCAAACGGCATGCAGCTTACACCGTGGAGCTTTCCTTCGTCTCCGCCGGTATAAGTGATATTCTCCCGCGTGTCGCTGATGATCGGATGCCCCGCCACTCTGTGGAACGCTTGATTGTCGTCTCCGGGCTCCGTATTGTCAAAGTAAAGACCGGTATCGATCCAGCCGTCCGTGCAGCCTTCGATGTTTCCGGTACCGTAATTATTGTTCTCATGGACGAAAATCCTGCCGTTGATGAGCTTCAGGCCGTCCAGCCACTCCCAGATATTGCCGTTCAGATCGGCAATGCCCCAGGGAGAACCGTCATGGTTCCAGGAATCCGGGCCTGTTCCGGTCAGCGTCCGGTATTCTTCCGGATCTTCCGTGGCTTTCACGCCGTATTCCCAGGGACAGGTCAGGTCATTTGCATCCATGTTGTTTCCTCTGGGCATTTTTCCGGCTTTTCTGCACCAGAGGGCAATGGCGGCCCATTCGGCGTTCGTCATCAGATGCCAGCCGGGACCCTTATCGGAGCAGGCTTTCATCGCGTCGTCAAATTCGACGTCAATGACCGGATCCTGCGCCGGCAGAGAATAGGCCAGGCCGTCACGGAGAACGTTCAGATACTTGGAGATCCAGATTTCGGAACGCTCTTTTCCATCGACCACGAAAGCGGGGTGAGGGATGTGCGGCGCGCCGTCGATCACCTGATCAAGATAAAATTTGGGGATACGGACCATAACACTCGGCAGTCCGCGGCAATCGCGGATCACCGCCTGTCTGCCGCCCGAAATCGCTTCCACTGCAAATCCTGTGCTGTACTGTTCAAAATCAGCCTTTGTCATTACTTCACCCTCACTTTTTTCGTTTGTCTTATTTCACAATGTCCCCTGCCTTTTCGGGGGCAGGGGACATTCTCAGGCATTGGTATTACCGATGTCCCGATGCACTGTCTTCAGCAAAATCAATATCCTTCGTAGGCTGCCAGATAGAGCTGCTTCAGGGTCTCTCTGTTGATGACATGCGGTGCAGGATTGTTCTTCCTGGGGTTATTCAGGCTGTTGCGGTCCGTAAAGGCCTTGTCTGCCATTTCATCGATCATATCCATCGTTACACCCGCTTCCTTTAAGGACAGCGGCATATCCAGATCCTTCATCATCATGACGAACATATCGATCGACTTCTCGGCCGCCTCGCGAAGAGACATGTTATCGGTCTTGGCGCCCATGGCCTGTGCACAGTCAGCCAGCTCCTGCATGCAGGAAGGCAGGTTCCAGCGCATACATGCAGGCATCATCAGTGCGCAGGACAGTCCATGATGCAGTCCGGCAACGCTGCTGAGCTGATGCGCTGTTGCATGAACGACGCCCAGTCCGATGATATTGAATGCGATCGCGCCGCAGCAGGAACCGACGAGCATGTTCTCACGGGCTTCCAGATTATCCGGGAAAATATAGGCCGTACGCAGGTTGCTGTAAATCGTCTTGACGCCCTGCAGCGCCACGCCGCGGATCGGAAGGAACGGTACATCGGAGAAGTATGCTTCGATGTTATGTACCAGTGCATCCATTCCGGTGTATGCGGTCAGCTTGGCCGGCAGGCTGACGGTGACTTCAGGATCCAGCAGGCTGATGTCGGGCAGCAGATAGGTGCTGTATACGCTGAACTTCTGGTGTCTGGTGGTATCTGTGATAACGGCGGATGTGGAAGTCTCTGTTCCGGTACCGGCTGTAGTAGCGATCGAAACGGCGGGAAGAAGGGTATTCTTTTTGATCTTCTTGGGGCCGTCGTTTGCGCTGCTGTAGTACTGCGGATCATCGCCGCCGTGCGTATAAACTACGTTTGCAACCTTGCCGCAGTCCGTTGCGCTTCCGCCGCCGTAATATACGACTGCGTCCGGCTTGTAGGATCTCATCAGGGCTACCAGGTTAAGAACGTTCGTATCCGTCGGATTTCCTTCGACATCGCTGAACACTTCCAGTTCATAGCCTGCATCCTTCACGATCTGCATGACTTCCTGCGCTTTCGGAAGATTTCTGAGACCGGGGTCGGTGACCATGATCACTTTCTTAGCCTTGCCATCCGTCAGATCAGCGATGTAATCTGCAGTCTTCTTGATTGCGCCAGCGCCTACAACTACATTCCAGGGCCAAAACGGGGTTTCTAAGATACTCATCTTCTGTTCCTCCTTTTCTTGAGAAAAATGTGATGGGTTGTACAGCCGGTCTGCACTTTGACATTCGTCGAGCCGTCTGCAATTCTTTCACTTGCATTTTACTAATTATATGGTATATTGTAAAATTATTAGAAATCATCTTTAAATTCATAATTATTGATGAAGTATGTCTGTTTTTGTAACTACTTTTGTCGTCACTAAATTCTTGCTCTACTTTCTCACAAGCGGAATACAAACTGAAAGGAGCGTCCATTATGGAACTGAGAACTGTACGTACTTTCCTTTTCGTCTGTGAACTGAACAGTTTCACCCGCGCCGCCGAAAAGCTCAATTACACACAATCTACAGTCACGCTGCATATCCAGCAGCTGGAAGCCGAACTCGGCACAGCCTTATTCAACCGGATCAACCGGAAAATCAGCTTAACCGAACAGGGCCGCAAGTTTTATGAATATGCCAGTGAACTGCTTCAAATCGAGGAGCAGGCAAAACAGGCTGTCTCAGGCGACGGGAAGATCACCGGAACACTGCGTTTCGGCGTGATCCAGTCGCTCCTCACTGAGTATCTTATTAAAATTCTTCCCCGATTCAGAGAACGCTTCCCGGAGATAAAGCTGGATGTTACGGCCGATATCTCCACCAATCTCCTCAGGCGCCTGAAACAGAATGAATTTGATCTTATCATGATGGTAAGCCGTCCCATCTGGGACAAGGACGTGGAATGTCTATGTTATGCACCGGAGCCCGTCGGTCTTACCGTCTCATCCAGAAACCCGCTTGCCGGCAGAGTATCCGTCTCTCTGGAAGAAGCTCTCTCACAGCCCTTTATACTCCCGGAAACGCCCTCTCTTTTCAGAGATCCGCTGGACGATCTTGTTGCAAAACATAATCTGGATCTGAATACCACGATTCAGATCAACGACACGCGCGCCATTGCCGAATTTGTGGAAGCAGACGCCGGAATCAGCCTTCTACCGGAATATGCCGTGCGTCAGTATCTTAACCGGGGGACGATCACCTCTCTCTGGGTACCTGATCTCGCAGTTTCCTACTGCACCAGAGTGCTGAAACACAAGCATCGCTGGATGTCTCCGCAGATGAAAGGCATGCAGGATCTGATCGCCGAAAGCACAACGCCCTACGAGGACAAGTATTACCGTCTGTTCCACCGCTGGCCGGCGGAACAGCCCGGAAGCGGAAGATCACAGTAGGTTCGGAAAGCATTGATTCCGCTCATCCCATACTTCATTTTTTCTGATCAGTACTGTTTTCCGGTATTTTTCCCAAAAAAAGAACATCGCCGCGCGATGTTCTTTTTACTTCTACTTGTCCTCCAGCAGTTCCTCCACCTCGGCGATCTTGCCTGCCGCGAGCTCCTCGTCAATCATGACATTTCCACAGACCGGGCAGGCCGGAAGGGATGCATGAAAGGGATGCTCCAGATATGTGAAATGGATCTCTTTTAACATCAGCGGCACCCCGCACTTTTTGCAGACATAGCGGCCGGCTGCTTTTTTGCTTCTCTCCTCCACCTCTGCGGCGGTCTTCAGATTCTGCAGTTCGTCCATCCCGAATTCACCCCTCGATCTTCATCCTGTGCGCGTATGCGCCTAGCAGGCGGTACCTGCCGTCCTCTTTCCGGTATCTGACCCAGTACGTCATATTGCCGAGCATCCGGTGGCCGATCAGACACTTCGCTTCCGTATCCTCGATCGTATCCCCGTCCTCTTCCAGGGAAAGCACTACATTCTGCAGGTCATCCCAGATCAGACGCTGTTTCTCCAGTTTTCCGGACAATTCTTCATCCGGCGCAAAGAAGCGGTCATTGCCGGGCATATTCTCACCCCCAAACAATTCTTTCAGATCGGAAATCTCCGGCATCCCGTTCTCAATATACTGCTTCAGCGCCAGTCTGGCCCTGCGCCGTGCATTTGCGCCATGCGGTGCGCGATGACCGTCATTCAGGTCCAGGATCAGATCCAGAATATGCACCGTCTCTTTCCCTTTCGCGGCGAAGGTATCCCGGCAGTTCACGCAATAGGTGATGTACGGCTCTTCAGCGGCAAACGCGCGCTTCTTCGCAAGCCAGTCCGTGTATCTGGGATTTGCCAGATCCGTATGTCCGCCGTAGGAGCAGCAGACCGTCTCTTCATCCGTTTCAGCCAGATGATATCCGCCCGCGGCGGCAATGTCTCTCACACTCTGCTGCAAAGAATCCCGGCCCCTGGAAGAACACGGATCAAATACCTGCCAGATGCTCCCGCCGCCGCTTCGTTTCGGAACGGTTTTATGCTCCGCCAGATATTCATACAGCGAAACGGCTTCGATCTCCGGGAGAAATTTCTCAAACATTTTGAGGCAGCTCGGACAGGACAGGATAAAAACAGGCCTGCCTGCCAACTCCCACGTATTTCTGATCTGCGAGAGCGCCTCCTCATGCGCCTGCGGTGCCGATGCCCAGAGCGCGGGCGCTCCGCAGCAGGAGACCATAAGGCCGGTCTGCGGCTCGATGGTCTTTAAAAGCCGGAAGGATTCCGTCACATACCGGGGATCGGATCCGCCGGTCTGACATCCCGGGAAGAAAAGAAACGGATTGCCGTTTTCCTCATCTGTTATCGTGACCGACGCTTCGTTCATCGAGAAATCCAGATCCCGGAGCCAGTATTCATGCCATGCCCACGGCATGGTCTCCTTGGCCGTCATCAGCGCATGGCTTTTCAGCAGATAGCTGTCAATATCGATCCCTGACGGACAGACGTCCGTACAGTATCCGCAGTGATTGCAGCTCCCGATGATCCTTGTCGCGACCGTTCCGTTTCCGTCGAGCGTTCCCGGCCTGACGGAAACATAGACTTCCGCGCTGAGCCGTTTAGGCCCCCTTCTGTAATACTCCATCAGTCCGCAGCCGCGCCCGCAGGCATCGCAGCGGCACTGCGCGCACCGTCCTGCCTCTTCTATGGCTTCCTCTTTGGTAAATTCCCCGTCATCAGAGGGTTCCACAGCAGGTTTTTCTTTAAAGAAACGCTCCGCAAGCACGATGGAACTCTGCGCTTTCTTTTCCGGTACCCGCATGACACCGGTCTGAAAATATCCTTCGATCAGTGCCGCGGTCTGCATTCCCTGCGCGAGCGCTTCCATGGGAGCCGCGCCGGTGATCCGCCCGCCGAAATAAATACCGGGCACTTCCGATGCACAGATGCCGGATGCCCCCGCGGGCAGAATGCCGAAATCATCTCCGCCTTCTCCGGTGGCGATATAGACCGCATGATAACCGTCCGCAAGCAGACTGACCGGATCCGTGATCCGTTCATTATAATGCCAGTCGCAGTTCTCATACATGAACTGTCTGGCAATCTCTTCATCCACCAGTTCAGCACCGGCCTGCTCTCTGATGCATCCGCCGGGTACGCCTGTCATTTCAAAAACAGAGACCTGATATTTCAGATTCAGGAGACGCAGCGCGCACCCGAGTCCGCTCATCCCGGCGCCGACTACGGCGATTTTTTCCGCACGCCCGGGCATATTGATCCGGTTCGGTTTCGTGTTCAGGGTATATTTAAGCAGTGCCCGCTCAAGACGCGGCAGATCGATCGCGCCGCCTCTGTTCTTCATAACGCAGTTTGATCTGCAGGGCGCATCACAGCACTGTGAAACGATAAAAGGAAAACCGACCGCATTATAAAACCGCCGGTAGGCTCCGTTGATCTGCCCCTTCTTCAGCCGTCCCATGATATCCCTGATATCCATGCGGAAGGGACAGCGCACCGTGCAGTCCGGCAGCTCTTCTTCAATGCACGTTTCAAGGCGGCTGCGTTCGTCCAGCCAGGCTGTTTCAATTGTATTCTTCATTTCTCCGGATGGTCTGTCAGGCTGACTCATGGGCACCTCCTGATTTCTGGTTCATGAACTTCGAAAAGCCGGGCAGAACGGTATTCCGTACTGCCCGGTCTTCAATATTACCGATCGGTTAAATCGTCTTCCGTACCGCAGGGAACGATCAGACGAATCTGGTCTTGCTGGTGCCCAGCGGGTTGAAGTAATCCGCAGTTCCTTCAGGATAAGGATTGTCCTTGATCTCCTGCAGCTCTTCATACAGATCCATGCCGAGGAAGTATTTCTCAGGCGCATAAGGCTTCTCACCGTTGGCGATCGCATCCAGGCCGGCCTTGATCTTGGCAGGCGTTGCGGGGATCTCGTGTATACGGACGCCGCAGGCGTTGTAGATCGCGTTCAGAACGGCAACATGTCCGGAGGACTGGAAAGCCTCGGAAGCACCGGAGGAACCGAAAGGACCCGCCTCATCGGGACGCTCGTAGTGGATGATGTCGAACTTGTCAGGGATATCCTTGATCGCAGGTACGCCGCAGGCTGCAATGTTCTTATGCTTGTTTACATCCTCATAGATCTCGCTGAGGGCGAAACCGATGCTGTGGGAGATACCGCCGTAAGCCTGTCCGTTAACGGCTGCGAGGTTGCCGACCTTACCTACATCATCAACGCAGGTGAAGCCGATGCAGGTAGCCTTGCCGGTCTTGGTATCCACTTCCACCTCTGCCAGGTTCAGTGCATAGGTGTAGGACGGCGTGGGATCTCCGATACCGGTATTGGGATCCAGGTTGCAGATGCCGGGGATCGAGGTGCAGGACCATCTTCCTTCATAGCTGGTCTCGATTCCTTCCGCGACCATCTCATCATAAGTCCTGTATGTTCCGTCTTCCTTGCGCATGGCATCCAGCAGCAGTTTGGCAGCTTCAATCGTAGCATGGCCGCTCATGAAGTGCGTACGGCTGGCGCCGGACATACCGGAGTCAGGGCAGAGCTTGGTGTCGTTCTGTACCAGTCTGATCTGTTCGGGTTTGAGGCCGAGAGGCTTCAGGGCTTCCAGGGTAAGCATCATGGATCCGATGTCGCCGCCCTGGCCGAGTTCCTGATACGTATCATATTTGGTGACGGTATTGTCAGGATTCAGTTCGAAACGGACTTTGGACTGGTCCGTAGCACCTTCTGTGACGTTGAAACCGCCCCATGCGAGGCCTACGCCGCGTCTCTTCTCGGGGGTATCATACTTCTTCGCATCGGCAACGGCCTTCTCATAGATGGGCTTCATGATCTTCATCATCTCTTCCATCGGATACTGACGGAAAGGATAGCTGTTGATGTTGTCCTGGCCTTCTCTCGCGATATTTCTCCATCTGAACTCGAACGGATCGATACCGGCCTTTTCTGCCAGCATATCCATCAGCGCCTCGGACAGGGAATAAGCCTGCGGTGAACCATAGGAACGATAAGCGGTTCCGAAGTTGTGGTTGGTATTGGCTACGCGGCAGAGACCTGCCACGTTCGGTACATAGTAAGGGAAGAATGCGAATCTGGCCTGCTTGGTCATGCAGTCGTCACCGCCCCAGGAATAGGCGCCGTGATCAAGACCGAATTCGAATTCCACAGCGGTCAGCTTGCCGTTCTCATCACAGGCAGCGCGTCCGTTGGAGTGGCAGGGGCAGCGCTTTCCGGAGAAATGCTGATGCTCTTCATAAGTCATATGCAGGGCGACGGGATCGTTGCCTGTGCAGATGCAGGCAGCGCCGGCCAGACCCAGGTCACCGGCATTGGTGGACCATCCGAAGGATGCGCCGGTAGGGTTCATCAGAACACGGATCTTGTCCTGCGGTACGCCGAGGGCATCACCGACACGGGCGATGGAGGTATAAACACCCTGGCTCTTGCACTGGAAGGTCAGCATATCATCTTCATCATAGTAAGCCTGGACTGTGCAGCCTTCGATCGAAAGATGCGGCTCACGGGACGAATAGAAGCTTCCGCCAACGGCATAAGGCGCTTCATCGATCAGATCGCTTACCTTATGGGCATCCTCCAGACCAACGCCCTTCAGGACGGGCTGGCGGGCGAATACATTGGGCGTATCCTCATGGACTCTTTCCGCAGTGGGAAGGCAGGCCTCCAGGAAATTCATGGCTGCGGGGAGTTTCTCGATATCTACAGTAACTTTCTTCGCTGCTTCTCTTGCATGGCGCTCGGTATCAGCGACGACAAGGGCTACAACATCGCCCCAGCGATAGATCTTATCTTCCGCCAGAACGGTTCTGGAGCACTTCATGACCGTCGAGCTTACGTGCCAGTTTGCTTCCGCCAGTTCGTTGCCCGCGCCGGTTGCTTTCAGATCAGCAGCCGTAACGATCTTTACAACGCCGGGCATCTTCTCGGCTTCTTCCTTGTGAATGGCAAGGAGTTTTGCATGATGCGCGACACGGGGCTGTACGGGTACAGCGTGACGCATCTCAGCAGGCATCTTCAGCGCCTGATCCTCACCATAATCCCAGACACCGCAGACCTTCGCAAGCGAGGTGGGTCTGGCCAGCGGACGTCCGTAGTTGTTGCCGTCCTCAGCAGGTTTTACGGTAATATCTTCGATCGTACATTCACCGCGCATGACCTTTGCGGCTGCCATTACAGCATCTACGATCTGCTTGTAGCCTGTGCAGCGGCAGATGTTTCTGGACTTCTGGAACCAGTCACGCACTTCTTCACGCGTGGGATCCGTATTCTTCTGCAGCAGCGCATAGGCAGATACGATAAAGCCGGGGATACAGAATCCGCACTGTACAGCGCCGCACTGCATGAAGGCTGCCTGAATGGGATGGAGATTGGTAGGTGTTCCGATTCCTTCTACGGTAATGACTTCACTATATTCCGGGATCTTCGCGACCTTTTTTGTACAGGAACGAACGAGCTCACCGTTAAGGATAACCGTACATGAACCGCAGACACCGGTGCCGCAGCCGACTTTTACGCTGGTGCATCCGATCCTTCTGAGCACATCTGAAAGTGTGTCATATTCGGGATCACATGCAAAAACTCTGTTGGCTCCGTTGATATTCAGCCACATCTTTTTCAGTTTCATACAGAAAACCTCCTGCTCATATAATTATTCGTTTATTATCATAAAATAAATATTCGGTTTTGTATAATCAGCATAATTAATCAATTTAATCGAGCATTTTGATATTATTCATCGTTTTTTTGTATGGTTATATTATCTGCAAAATAACGCCGTCTTCTCTCCCGCGGTTATCCGAACAGTGATTCCGCCATACCGGCAAATCCCATAAATGTCATACTGGTCAGCGCCGCAGCCACCAGTGTAATCGGCAGCCCTTCAAAAGCCTTTGGCGGACGGGCTTTCTCCAGCGCCTTCCTGACGCCGCAGAAGAGCACTAGCGCGAGGCCGAATCCGATCCCGGCCGAAAAACCGTCCGCGCAGGATTCCGCAAGCGTATAGGTATTGTCGATATTCAGGATCGTGACCGCCAGCACCGCACAGTTGGTCGTGATCAGCGGAAGATAGATGCCCAGGGCTTTGTACAGTCCTTTCATATATTTCTTCAGTACGATTTCAACGAACTGGACAAGCGAAGCGATCACAAGGATAAAAATGATCGTCCTCATATATTCCAGGTGCATCGGGATCATCACTTTGTTGTAGATTGCCCAGGTGGCCGCGGACGCGATCGTCATGACAAACGTTACTGCCCCCGCCATGCCCAGACAGGAATCCAGTTTTTTCGATACGCCGAGGAAGGGACAGATTCCCAGGAATTTTACCAGGACGTAATTCTCGGCAAAGATCATGGTAAAGATGATCATCAGGATTCTCGAAGCCATCAGGTCTTACACTCCTTTCCGCATTCCGCGCAGTTCGCGCCGCAGTTCCCGCAGCCCATTTCGGGCTTATAGACTTTATTTCTCTTTTCATTCACCTTGACCAGGATGGCAATGGCGGTTCCGAACACCAGGAAGCCGCCGGGCGTCTGTGAAATGATGCCGATCTGATACCCTTCGGGAATGATCCGGATATCGAACAGCGTGCCGTTCCCGACCAGCTCACGGACCGCAGCCATCAGAACAATGACCATCGTATAACCGAGTCCCATTCCCAGGCCGTCCAGCAGGCTGTCGAACATGCCGTGACTGCTGGCGAACATTTCTGCGCGGCCCAGCACAATGCAGTTCACGACGATCAGCGGCAGGAAGACGCCCAGCGCACTGTACAGCTCCGGCAGGAATGCTTCCACGACCATTTCGACCAGGGTGACGAAAGTAGCGATGACAACGATAAAACAGGGGATTCTGACCTTGTCCGGAATCACTTTCCTCAGCAGGGAAATCACGAAGTTCGAACAGACCAGGACAAACGTCAGGGCTGCGCCCATACCGAGCGATCCCTTCATGGTGACGGAAATGGCCAGTACGGAGCAGCAGCCCAGTAGCTGGATCAGTACCGGATTTTCCCTGAACAGGCCATTGGTGAAAACAGACAGTCTCTCTTTCATTGTCCGGCCTCCTTAATCTCCCGAAAAGCATTGATGATGGCATCGATATCCGCTTTCATTGCGGTGCTGGAATAGGTTGCGCCGGAAATGCCGTCAATGTTTCCGGGATCTTCATTTCCGATATACTGGTCCAGGTAAGCGGCAGTCCCGACTTTGGTGCCGACGCCCTGGGTTTCCGAAGACGCGTCGACCATGATGCCGACGATCATCCCGTCCGGATTCAGTCCGACAGTGGCGGCGACATTGCCGCCGTACCCTTTGTTTTCCGCGCTCAGCACATAACCCGCGCCGCCGTCTTCTTTATAAGCTCCCGTAATGCCCAGCGCTTCCGTATCACAGTCAACCCGCGTGAAGGAGGCTGCGCCGGGCAGGACGGCGATCCTGGCTTCCTGCGCCATTTTTTCCTTCATCATCCGGATCATCGGCTCGGTAACGCCGTGCGTATATCCCAGGAGGGCCGCTGACACCAGGCAGATGCATCCGAGGACGGTAAAGGGATACAGCATGTCATGCACAAAATCTTTTTCATGCCTGCCTGTTTCAGGCATCTCTGTCTTAGCCATTTTTCTTGATCTCCCCAATCGGTTTATGCATGGTAAGCCCGTCGATATACGGCACGAGCAGGTTCATGATCAGAATGGCGAATGTCACCCCTTCGGTATAGTTCGCATAGACGCGGATCAGCGCGGTGATCAGGCCGCAGCCGATCCCGAAAAGGATCTTCCCTTTATCGGTGAGCGGAGAAGTGACGTAGTCGGTCGCCATGTAAAACGCGCCCAGGACGGCGCCTCCGGCAAACAGCGACATGCCTGCGCCTTCCATCCCGAACAGAGCGGAAAATACCAGAAGGGAAAGAAGATAACACAGGGGGATCCAGATCGCGATCACACGCCGGATCAGCAGATACGCTCCGCCGATCAGCAGGGCCAGGATACAGGTCTCACCGATGACGCCCCCGTGATTGCCGAGAAAAAGTACCATAAAATTGTCCGGTACAAGAACGGATTTTTCCGCAAGAGGCGTGGCGCCGGACAGCGCATCAATCCCGTTGGCCGGATATCTGTAATTCGTCATGCTGCCGGTGAAGGAAAACATGAGCACGATACGTCCGACCAGGGCCGGATTCATAAAATTGCGTCCGAGTCCGCCGAACAGCATCTTGACGACGATGATCGCGAAAACGTCACCCACGATCAGCTGCCATACCGGCATATCATACGGGACGTTGAATGCCAGCAGGATGCCGGTAACCGCGGCCGAGAGGTCACTGACCGTAACCGGCTGATGCAGGCATTTTTCCCACAGGAACTCAGCGAACACGCATACGCCTGCAGAGACAAGCGTCAAAAGGATCGTGCGCGGTCCGAAAAGGATGACGGATGCGATCATTGCCGGACAGAGCGCGAGGATGACATCCAGCATGATCCGCTGCGTGGAGTTTTCCGATCTGATATGCGGAGAAATGCCGACGATGAAATTGCCCATCTGTGGATCACCTTCTTTTCTTATCTTTCCTGCGGGGCAGGAAGAGGATCCTGCCTCCGGCACTGCTGTTCTTTTCCGTCCCGGAAGGCTCTTTTCCGGTGCTTTCCCCCTCAGCCTGTTCCGCTTCGGCTTTTGCCGCGGCTCTTGCCGCGGCTTCCTCTACAGCCGCCTTTTTCTTCGCGTCGTCCGCCCTGACCAGGGCCTTTCCGAGCTTGTTGCTTTCCACCAGTTCCCGTTTTGCGGGACATACATAAGCGCAGCAGCCGCATTCCATACAGAGATTGACTTTCAGCTTCCGGAGCATATCGCAGTTCCTGTTTTCACAGGCGTTATACAGTTCCACGGGCATCAGGTTGAACGGACAGACATCGATGCATTTCCCGCAGCGGATGCAGGCAGTCTGTTCCGGAATCCGGGCATCCTTTTCATTGAAAGCCAGCGTGGCATTCGTGGATTTTAAGACGGGCTGGTCCAGGTCCGGAACGGCAATTCCCATCATCGGGCCGCCGTACAGGACTTTTTTGGGCTCTTCCTTAAAACCGCCGCAGGCATTGTAAAGATCCCTTAAAGCTGTCCCGATCGGGGCGATGATATTGGCAGGCTCCTTTACAGCGGAGCCGTCGACAGTGACTGTCTTTTCCACGAGCGGCATTCCCGTCCTGATATAATGCGCGATCACGGCAAGCGTCGTGCAGTTGATGACAATTGCGCCGGCATCGATCGGAAGCTTTCCTTCCATGACGATCCGTCCGGTCGTATTATAGATCAGCACTTTCTCCGCGCCCTGCGGATAGGTGGACGGAAGGATCCTGAGCTCGACCCCCGAAACCCCCGATGTGCGGATCCGTTCCTTAAAGCTTTCGATGTTCCTCGTGTTGATATCTTCGATCGCAATGATGATTTGTTTCGCCTGCATGTATTTTTTCAGCAGCAGGATGCCTTCAAAGACTTCATCGCCGCGCTCGAAAAGCGTGCTCGTATCCGATGTGTTGTACGGCTCGCATTCTGCCGCGTTGACGATAATAACTTCACATTGATCGAGCGATTTGATATTCAGCTTGACCATTGTCGGGAAGGAAGCGCCTCCCAGACCGACCGCGCCGCAGTCGGCCACAGCCTGGATAAAGCTTTTAAAATCATGGACGTCCGGCGGCGCCAGTCCTTCGTAAGGTTCCTGAAGGCCGTCTGTCTCAATGGTGATCAGGGGAACATACTGCCCCATGGAATTGACGGTCGTGCCGATTTTTTTAACTTTTCCGGAGACGCTCGAATGGATCGGCGCTCCCACATAGCCTCCCGCTTCGGCGATCAGCTGCCCCACCTTCACTGTTTTGCCGGCGCTGACGACAGGCTTTGACGGCGGCCCGATATTCATGGACATGGGGATGTTCACGAATGCCGGGACGTCCATCCTTCGGGCAGGCATATATGCGGTATTCTTATGATGCGGTACTGAAAGGGACTTCAATTGTTTCATACCTACCTCCTGCAGCTTATTCCTGCATACAGGCCGCGGATCCCGGTCTGACAGGACAGGGATTTCCCCGGATTGTGTGAGACCCGGAAGATTCCGCAGAGTCTTCCGGGCCGTATACGCTAAAACACCATGCATGTGTCTTCTTCTTAAAACATTTCAGGCAGATCAGCCGACACGTCTGAAGGTCAGCAGCGAAGTGAAATCTCCTTCCACGATCGCTTTGGTAGGGCAGACTTCCGTACAGTGCCCGCAGTTGATGCACTTATGCTGATCGATTATGGACAGATTGTTCTTAATGGTGATCGCACCGGTAGGGCATTCCTTCTCGCACTTATGGCATCCGATGCAGCCGGCTTTGCAGGCCGGACGCACATGGGACCCGGCCAGGGTGTTTCTGCAGCCTTCCACCGTACGCACGGTATCCGGAAGCAGGGAAATAATGCCCTTGGGGCAGATATCCGCGCACATTCCGCAGCCGATGCATTCGGACGCATTGATATGCGCCAGATCATCTTTAATGGTGATGGCTCCCTGCGGGCAGACAGTGGCGCAGTCGCCGAATCCCAGGCAGGCGAAGGTGCAGAGTTTTTTGCCGCCGAAAAGAAGGTTCGCACCGGCGCAGGAAGAAATGCCTTTGTACTCTTCCTTTACGCTTGCGGTATGGCAGTCTCCCTGGCAGTGCATGACGGCGACCATGGAAACGACCTCCTCTGCTTCTTTTCCGAGCAGGGCTGCGATCTCAGCGGCGGCTTTTTCTCCGCCGGGGACGCATTTCCCGGTCTTCTCTTCATTGCCCGCCGCGATCTCGGCAGCGTAATGATCGCAGCCTGCGTATCCGCAGGCGCCGCAGTTCGCGCCCGGAAGACAGGCCCGGATCTTTTCAGCGGTTTCATCGACAGGAACAAACATATACCTTGCAGCGATGACGAGGATCGCTGCGCACACAGCAGAAACGGAACATAGAACAACGACGGCAATTCCTACTTCAGACATTTTTTTGCCTCCTTTTTCAGCAGCAGGGATCCGGTTTCCGGCAGATTCCGTAAATCTATCATTATGAGTGCAGATACAAACAGCGTGTCAGTCGTTATGTTTTACTGACAAAATGTTAACACAGTATTCTCCGGATGAAAAATTAATAGGAATAATGCTGCTTATCAGATTTGCTAATTGATATTTATTTATCAATATATTTGATCATGCCTGTCAAAAAGACTGTTTGCCGGCGGTTTTGACAAACAGAAAGAAGCCCTTTTATAATACAAACGGAGGATTCTATGATAAGGAAGACATTTGCAGCCATACTGGTTTTTACTGCGGTATCTCTCCTGTGCTCCGGATGCAGCCCGGTGAAAGAACCGGCCGGAGCGCATGCGGGAAACGCCGGGGAAGCGTCGCGGGAACTGTTCGCTATGGACACTTTTATGAGCATTGTGACTTACGGTGATGCCGCGGAAGAGGCGGCTGATGCCGCCGCGGGGGAGATCGCGAGACTGGATTCCCTTTTCTCCGTCGGTATAGCGGACAGCGACATCGCGGTATTGAACTGCGAAAAAAAAGCCGCTGTTTCCGGGGAAACAATGGAACTGATCGAAAGATCCGCAGCAATCAGCCGATCCACGGACGGCGCCTTTGAACCCACGGTTTACCCGCTGATGGAAGCCTGGGGATTTCCGTCAGGCAATTACAGGATCCCGTCCGACGACGAACTGGAAAAGCTGCTGGAGAATGTGGATGTCAGCAGGATCCGGACGGATCCCGCATCCGGAACGGTATCTTTTACCTCGGCACAGACAGCCATCGACCTGGGCGGCATCGCGAAGGGATACACCTCTGCCAGGCTTATGGATCTCTTCCGGGAATACGGGCTCGTTTCAGCCAAGGTAAGCCTGGGCGGCAATATTCAGGTACTGGGAAAAAAGCCGGACGGAACCCGCTGGAAGATCGGCATAGAAGACGCCTCCGGGAATGGAACGCTGGCAGGCGTGATCGAAACGGAGGACAGTGCTGTTGTCACCTCCGGCGATTATGAGCGGTATTTTGAAGAAAACGGGGTGCGCTATCATCATATCCTTGATCCGGAAACAGGATATCCGGCAAGGAGCGGACTGGCGGGCGTAACAATCATCAGTTCTGACGGAACACTGGCCGATGCGCTGTCAACGGCGCTGTTCGTAATGGGAAGTGAAAAAGCCGAAGAATACTGGCGGGAACATGCGGATGAATTTGACATGATCCTGCAAAAAACTGACGGAACGCTTTCCGTCAGCGAAGGTATAGAGGACCGTTTCACCGGGAACCGGGAAACACAGGTGATCAGAAGATGAAAACAGGCGGTATTGCTGAATATGGTCTTCTTGGCTCGCTGGCCATGGTGCTCAGCTATGTGGAGTCGCAGATGCCGGTCTTTTTTGCCGTCCCCGGAATGAAGCTCGGGCTGACAAATCTGGTTGTTCTCCTTGCGCTTTACCGCCGGGGGGAACGGGCCGCATTTGCCGTGAACATCGTCAGGATCGTCCTGACGGCTTTTACTTTCGGAAGCCTGTCGGCCATGCTCTACAGCCTGGCGGGCGGGATCGTCAGCTTTCTTGTGATGGTACTCTGCCGCAGGAGCGGAAAGTTCAGCATGACGGGCGTCAGTATTGCCGGCGGGGTGTCCCACAATATCGGCCAGACTGCTGTGGCAGTGTTTGTCCTGGAGACCGCGCAGCTTGCATATTATCTGCCGTTTCTTATGATTGCCGGGACTGCCGCGGGGTTTGCCGTCGGACTGACAGGAAGTCTGGTCGCGAAACGTCTGCCGGCGGGATCCTGAAGCCGGAAACGGTCTGCGGACGTGCCTGCAGAATTACGGCACAGTTTGTGAAAACGGAGCAGCGGACATGAAAAAAGCAGACATTATTCTTGCCGCTGCCGTCATTATCCTATCGATAATCCTGATCGGAGCCAGGATCTTCACCCGTACCGAAGGCGGACTGGCGGTCGTAACGGAAGACGGCAGGGAGACAGGCAGATACAGCCTTCAGAAGGATCTGGAGAAAGACATCTCCGGCATATACGGGACCAACCGGCTTGTAATAAAAGACAGGGCAGCCTTCGTTGCCGAAGCAGACTGCCCTGATAAGCTGTGTGTCCATCAGAAAAAGATCCGGTATAACGGAGAAATGATCGTATGCCTTCCGCACAGGCTTGTCATCAGAATCGAAAGCGGCGATGCGCCGGAAGTGGATGATACGGCACGGTGAAATCGTTCCTGAACCGGGAAATCCGCTGAATACTGCAGATCTTCTTATGATTTTTCTCTCTGCAGATCAGATGTAGGTGATGCAGAACGGTCTGATCCTGCCGTCCTTATACACATGCAGGCTGCACTGCATAAGCCTCTCCATGTCCAGATTCCAGGCATCCTGAAATGCCATGGATGTAAGCGTAAACGAATACCGTTTCACTCTGTTGATAAAAGTGTCCATATCTGACATATCTGGCTCCGCACTTTCCGCCGTCTCCGGTCTTTCTGCGGCTGCCGCACTCCATCTTCTCCCGACGAACTCCCGGTTCATCTCCGCCGGATCGGTCTCCGGTTCCGGCGCTCCGCAGCAGCAGGAACGCTTCTTTGAAAGCGGCAGAAGGGTCCTGTCAGGCATCACAATGAAATCTCCGTGAAAGCCGCATAAAGGATGGTCGCAGCAGGACGGGATCAGGTTCCGCATGTTCACCAGCCCCCCGCTCTGTTTTGCAAGTTCCCATATCATCTGATCCAGTGTGAATCTGTCCTCTGCCTTCGGCTCGTACGGAATCCTCCCGAAGAAGCTCACCGGCTGAAAATGGATTCCCCGCACAATGGGCGAACGGGCGATCCCGAAGCGCAGGATCTCTCCGATCTCCTGCTCATTCACGCCCGGCACGATCACCGGTACCAGCGTCACACCGATCCCGTATTTGCCGCAGTTCTCAATCGCTTTCTTTTTGATCTCCATCATCGGACGTCTGCGCAGCTTCAGATAGACATCCTCATTTACGCCGTCAAAGGACAGAAAAACGATATCCAGGCCGGCTTCCGCCAGTTCCTTCACGTACGCTTCATCCTGCGCCAGCCGCAGGCCGTTCGTGTTCACCTGCACATATTTGCAGCCGGCGGTCTTTGCGAACCGGATGATCTCAGGAAGATCGTCCCTGAGCGTCGGTTCCCCGCCCGAGAGCTGCAGAAACGTCTTTCCGGGGACTGTAAGATCCAGGATCCAGGCTTTCACCTGCCCGGCAGACGGATCTTCCCTGCTGCGCGAAGGCGCAAAGCAGAATGCACAGTTCATATTGCAGCGTTCCGTCACTTCCAGCAGCGTACAGCAGGTATCCCTTCGGTGGCTGCTGCATTCCCCGATACCGGGACAGGATGCGCAGTTCCTGCTCTCCTCTTCCGTGACCGGCCGGATCTTTCCTTTCCACTGGTCCGGATCCAGATATCCCTTCCATAACGGCGCAAAAAACTTCCCGTGCTCCGGGCATTTCTTGCCCAGCACGATCCCTTTTCCTTTTCTGCGCCACAGCGCAGGGATCCGTTTTCTGCACACAGGGCAGATGCTCCAGGTCTTTTCAAGTTCCGCGGACATCAATGACTGCCTCTCTTTCTGTTCCTGTGCCGGTCAGAAGAACACCCGGTCTATTTATCCTCAAAGTTCTTTTCCACTTCCGCCATCTTGCCGAGCGCCAGGTCTTCCGGGATGAACACTTCCTTACAGACCGGGCACCGCAGCAGCTTTGTATGAAAGCCGTGACCGAAATACTCGAAATAGGTTTCCGCCGGTTCCAGCGCCGCGCTGCATTTTCTGCAGATCAGCGCTGTGTCTGTCTTCACATCCGGCTTGTAATCTTCAGGATTCATGGATGCTTTTTTCATTTCGTCCATCATTCCCCCTCCAGATTCATTCTGTGCGCATAGCCGCCGTGAAGGATCGGAATGCCTCCGGGCACGGGCTCGTACACAGCCCAGTATGTCATGTTCTGAATCTTCTTATGACCGGTCACATAGCCTGTTTCCTTCGAAACGATGCCTCTTCCCTCCGCTTCCAGCGTCTCCACGACTTCTTCCATATCGGAGATCAGGATATGCATGTCCGACAATCTCTGCTCCAGTTCCTGGGAAACGATGAGCTTCACTTCTTCTTTCCTTTCCGTCCCGGTCAGAGCATCTGCCAGGATCATCCTGTTCTTTCTTCTGGCGGTAACGGTCGGCGCGGGACGCTTTTCATCACCGATCCCGAACAGGATATCGAAGAGATGCACGGCATCCTTATCCTGTCCCGCAAAGGTATCCCTGCAGTTCGCGCAGTAACACAGATACGGCAGATCGGACGCAGCTGTCCTCTCCTGAATGACCCGCTTTGCGTAATCCGGTGCAGCGATCGAATACTGTCCGCCGTAACTGCAGCAGTTCGCATACTTACCGTTGCCGGGGATCTCTGCAAAACAGATGCCGGCCTTCTCCAGGATCTTCCTTACGTTTTCCTGCAGTTCCGGTTCCTGTCTGCTGGCACACGGATCGAACAGCGCGAACCGTTTTCCGGCAGCGCACTCTCCGGCACCTTCCGGAAGCCCCCAGGCAAGCATCAGTTCTTCGATGAACACGCCCGGGATCTCCGGCAGGAACTGCCGGAACATCTTTCTGCAGGTCGGACACGCAAAGACAAGCTTCGGCTTTCCGAGCCGCTCCCATTCCCCGCGCAGCTTCTGCAGATGTTCCGTATGTTTTTCGCGCTCCACAGCCCAGTGCGCCGGCGCACCGCAGCAGTTCAGGAACAGGGCTGTATCCGGCTTATGGGAACGCAGCCAGTCCAGCGCTTCCGTCACATAAGAGGGATCCGAGGCACCCAGCTGGCAGCCCGGGAAAAACGCATAATCACATTGACCAGCCGGCATCTCCGTCAGCGCGCCGGGGCCTGCAGCGTTCTCCATATCCCGCAGCCAGTAATCATGGAACGCCCACGGCATCGCGTCCGTTTCCTTCAGGCCTCTGTGGCTCTGCCACAGGAAATCGCCCATGTCGATCCGCTCCGGACAGACATCCTTACACAGGCCGCACTGGTCGCAGGAAGCGATCCTCCTGGTCGCCCAGCGGCCGTCGTTCGCGAGCGTGGACGGGCGGACTGTAATATAGGATTCCTCGTACAGCCTGCCGGGCGTCTTCTTCTGGATCCTCATCAGGTCGCATTCCCGCATGCAGATATCGCATGAGCACCGGATGCATCTCTTTGCTTCCCTTACGACTTCGTCTTTTGTAAAACCGTTTTCAGGATCCTCAGCCGTTACAGGCTCTGTATGCGCCAGATGCGCCGGATCCATCACCAGTCCGGTATCCTTCACGGGAAATGGTTCGTTCATCAGCTGTATCTTGATATAGCGTTCCAGCGCCATGGATGCCCTGAGTCCCTGCGCAAGCGCTGTGACCGGATCCGCACCGGTCAGTGCGCCGCCGAGAAACACACCCGGCATATTGGATGCGAACGCGCCGCCGGAGTCCTGTTTGAGGCCGAAATCATCGCCGCCCGCGCCGGTCGCGACATACACAGCATCATATTCGCGCTTTAATACGGCTATATCGCTGATCCTTGTATTCAGCCGGATGTCCGGCTCCTCGAACTGAAACTGGTTTTTGATATCCTCATCAAAGATTTCCGGATCCATCAACTCCCTGGCGGCTCCGCCGAGATGATCCGACGCCTCAAACAGTGTTACCCGGTATTTTTTCTGGCACAGTTTGAGCGCGCAGCCAAGTCCCGATAAGCCTCCGCCGACAACAGCAGCGGTCTGCGGTTTGGCAGGCATATTAAAAGCATTCGGGGATTTCCGCCTGGTCTGCTTTAAAGTTGCTGCTTCAAGCGCTCCCATCTGAACAGCGCCGCCGACATGCTTCAGGATACAGGAATTCTCGCACGGCCGGCTGCAGATCCTGGATACGATCTCGGGAAAACCGACCGCGGTCTGATAGCCGCGGTAGACGGCGCTCACCCTGCCGGCGGACCATTTGGTGATCATGTCGGCGATGTCCAGATGGAACGGACAGGCGACACGGCAGAACGGAGGCTCGTCCTGCAGGCATTTTGTTTTGAATATCTCCCCGTAGGATTCAAGAAATCTGGTATCTTCCATAATCTCTCCCGGCGCCGGACGCGCCGCCCTCCCCTGAAGGGAAAGGCATTTTTGCAAAGACCCGCGGGATGATCCCGCGGGTCAATTGTATCATTGTTTGGCCGCATAAACAACGCGACAATTTGGTTGACAGACAATCAGAACGGTCTCTCTGCGTCCGGATCGTCCAGGGATACATAGAATCCCTCGTTCTTGTTGAACGGTACGGGGTTCGCCTTGATGTCTTCCAGACGCTCGTACATATCCGGTCCGAGATAGTACTTCTTCGGCTCGTAAGGCTTTTCACCGCGTGCGATCGCGTCCATACCGGCTTTGATCTTCGCGGGCGTTGCGGGCTGCTCATGGACACGGACGCCGGTCGCGTTATAGATCGCGTTCAGCACCGCGCAGTGAGGAGAAGCCTGGAATGCTTCCGAAGCGCCCGAGCTTCCGAACGGGCCGGACTCGATCGTGTCATCCATGTGGATGATCGTGATGTTGTCAGGCGTATCCTTGATATAAGGAACGCCGGCGCCAAGCATGTTCGCGTTCTTCTTTACATCATCGTAATCCTCGGTCAGGGCAAATCCGATACCGTGGGACACACCTGAATATGCCTGGCCGTTGACAGCCTGGATGTTTCCTACACGGCCTACATGATCCACACAGGTGAATCCGATGCAGGTCGCCTTGCCGGTCTTCGCGTCTACTTCGACTTCCGCCAGGTTCAGGCAGTAGGTATAAGCCGGTGAAGGATCGCCGATACCGGTGTTGGGATCGGGCCTTACAAGGTCGGGATCGATGGAATTCTCATGTCTTCCGATATACTTGGTCGGGATGCCCTCATCCACCATCTCCTGATAGGTACGGTATGTGCCGTCTTCCTTCTTCATCGCTGCAAGCAGCTTTTCGCCGGCGATCTTTGTTGCAAGTCCGCTCATATAGAAGGAACGGGAGGCGCCTGCCATGCCGGAATCCGGGCAGAGCTTGGTATCGTTCTGCACAAGCTGGATATCCTCGGGCGTAAGGTGCAGCGGCTTTAATGCTTCCAGGGTTACCATGACAGAACCGACAGATCCTCCCTGTCCCATTGCATGCCAGGTATCATATTTCCAGATCTTTCCGTCTTCCTTCAGCTCGATCGCCACTTCGGACGCATCCGCTTCGCCTTCGGTGACATTGAATCCGCCCCATGCGATACCCACGCCGCGGAGCTTTTCGGGAGTAGACTCAGCCTTCGCTCTGGCTTTCGCCTCCTCATAGATCGGGCGCATGGTATCCATCATGGCTTCCATCGGATACTGCTTGAACGCATAGCTGTTGATATTTGTATCTCCCGGACGGGCGATATTCTTATATCTGAAATCGAAAGGATCCATTCCGAGCTCTTCCGCCATCATATCCATCAGCGGCTCGGACAGCGTATAAGCCTGCGGCGAACCATAGGAGCGGTAAGCAGTACCGAATGCATGGTTTACGTTGGCTACGCGGACAAGGCCTGCCACATTGGGAACATTGTAAGGCCAGAATGTGAAGCGGGCGGGCTTGGTCATGACATCGTCACCGCCCCAGGAATAGGCGCCGTGATCCAGGCCTACATCGAACTCGGCAGCAATGATGCGGCCGTCTTCATCGCAGGCAAGGCGTCCGTTCGAATAGGACGGGCATCTCTTGCCGGAGAAGTGCTGATGCTCTTCGTAGGACATCGACAGGGATACAGGCTCACCGGTGATGATCGTCGCAGCAAATGCAAGGGCGATATCGCCTGCATTGGTGGACCATCCGAAGCTGGCGCCGGTCGGGTTCATGATGATGCGGTATTTGTCGCGCGGCACCCCGAAGCAGTTGGAGCCGATACGGCCGATCGAGGAATAGGTGCACTGGGACTTGCACTGTGCAGTAAGCATACCGTCGTCGCCCCAGTAAGTCTGGCAGACGCAGCCTTCGATCGAAAGGTGCGGTTCACGGGTGGAATGGAAGCTTCCCTCTACCACATGAGGAGCATTGTCGATCAGCTCGCGGACATTTTCCGGATCCTCAAGGCCTGCGCCCTTCATGACAGGCTGTTCCGCGAAAATATTGTCTGTATCTTCATGGATGCGCATTGCGTCGGGCATGGCTGCATCCAGATAGCTGGTGTATTCAGGCAGCTTTTCAAGGTCGACAGTGACCTTCGCGGCGGCAGCACGGGCTTCTTTATTGGTGCGGGCTACAACAACAGCCACGACATCGCCGTAACGGAAGATCTTCTCATCCTGCAGCACTTTACGGGAAGGCTTCAGGACAGTGCTTCTCTCATGGAAATTGCCCTCTGCCATCAGGTTCGTTCCGCCGATCGCATAGATGTCCTTCGCGGTAATCACTTTTACGACGCCGGGCATCTTCTCGGCTTCTTCGGTATGGATGCCGAGGATTTTCGCGTGATGGGCAGCTCTCGGCTGTACAACGGCAGCGAACAGGGTTCCTTCCGGCATCTTCATAGCCTGGTCATCGCCGTAATCGGTAAGGCCGGTGACTTTGCCCAGGGCATCGGGACGTACGATACCGGTTCCGTAATATTCTCCGTCTTCCGGTGTCTTGTACATGATATCCTCGATGGCGCACTCACCGCGCATGACCTTCGCAGCGGCCATGACAGCATCAACGATCTGCTTGTATCCGGTGCAGCGGCAGACGTTCCTGGTCTTCTGGAACCAGTCACGGACCTGCTCACGGGTGGGATCAGGATTCTCCTGCAGCAGCTGGTAAGCGGAAACGATGAATCCGGGCACGCAGAAACCGCACTGTACGGCGCCGCAGTGCATCCATGCGACCTGCAGGGGATGCAGATGCTGAGGGGTGCCGATGCCTTCGATCGTGGTGATCTTCGCATATTCGGGAACGGCCGTGATCTTCCTGGTGCAGGAACGGATCACCTTTCCGTCAAGAATAACGGAGCAGGAACCGCAGACGCCGGTGCCGCAGCCGACCTTTACGCCGGTAAGGCCGAGTCTTCTCAGTACGTCAGAGAGCTTGTCGTTCTCGGGATCGCACATGAAAACACGGTCGACGCCGTTGATGTTCAGGAACATTTTCCTAAGAATCATGAGAGTATCCTCCTTGTGAATTAGATTTCATCTTAAATTGATTATTTTTCAGTCCTGCCGCCCAAAAATTCACTATATATGAATCAACTGCAATGGACATCCGGCAGCCTTCAGGTTGATTTACCTATTACAAAATACAGGAAACCTATCGGAAAGTCAATGATTTATCATAAATTTATCCATGTTTTTCGTTATTTATTTTTTAAAATAACGTGAAATTTATGCAGCAATTTTTATTTTATATTCATTTTAATATATTTATATTTCATTATTTCGAATTTACTGATTCTTTCTTATAATATAAGCGGAATTTTTCGCTGTGTTTCACCCTTTCATGTCATGTCATTATCTTATGGCGGCGCATTCTCCGCAGAAGCAGAAAACAGGCATTCCGGATAAAATCCGGCCATGCCTGTTTCCGTTATTTACTATTCCATTTTAAAACCGTGAATTCCGCATTGTTTCAGGTGAAATACTGCCGATCCGTTCCGGAAGCGTTCAGCCGCCGCCCAGCAGATGGATCACTTCCAGATCATCCGATGCCGCAAGCTTCGTGTCAGCATACTCTTCCGGCCATACGACCTTCTTATTGAGTTTCACAACAAGCTTCGGCCAGGTAAACTGGTTCTCTTCGATCACATCTTTCACTGACATGCCCTCGCGGAAGTTCTTATACTCCCGGTGATTCAGCATCATAGTATCACCTTCCTTAATTACTGCAGCGGTTCCACGATCTCCAGAAGCTCAGGCAGATCCATTCCCAGCTCCTTCAGGTGCGCGATGGTCGGAACGCCGTTCAGTGTCCATCCGCGCTTGGGATAAACTGCATCGATCAGCGTCTGATACTGATCCTCGCGGTACTTTCTGGTCGCTGCCATTCTTTCCTGCAGGGACATGCTCTTTACCTGCTCTTCGGTATAGCCGGCCAGCTCCACGAGCTGCGTATCATAACGCTCTTCTCTCCAGAGATATTCATCTTCAAACACCGGACCGGCGCTGCGGTACGGGATCGCATCGTTCGCTCTGAGGCCCTTGCCCATGCGGATATTGAAGATACGCTGGAAATTGTAGACTCTCTCGGACTGCCTGATCATGCCGGGGATGTCCAGCTTGTTTCCGGTAACACCATAATACAGATTCAGATAATTTTCAACATGTTCGGGGACCATCTTGGGATCGTCTGTCAGCGCGTTGTCCGCCGGGACGACATCGTTCCAGGGCAGCTTGCAGAGACCCATCAGTCCGAACCATGTACGGAACATCGGATAGAAGTACAGCGCTTCCGCCTTGTCTTCGAACGTAGGGATCTGGTTGTTCACCTGATCCATGAAGATCAGCCAGGCTTCGTCATGCTGCGGTCCCTTGTTCGTCAGACCATAGCCGCCCTGCTGTGCAAGAGATTCCTTCGCGGAATACTCGGAATACTCCAGGCCTTTCTGCTCCATGCTGAAATCATTCATCTCCTGCAGATCGCCCCAGCCCATCTGTGCGAAGTATTCTTTCTGCTTGTGGCTTCCGAGCGCAGCGATCTTTCCGAAGCCTTCATTTCTCGCCATCTGATGCATCATCTCAAGATCGGCTTCCGCGTTGCCCCAGGTCAGCTCCAGGCCGCCCGTTCTTTCCTTATTCAGGATGCCGCGCTCATAGCACTCCATCAGGAAGGCTGTCATGGTGCCGTAGGAGATCGTATCCAGGCCGTAGGTGTCACAGTAGAAGTTGATCTCCAGGACTGCCTGCGGATCATAGATGCCGCAGTTCGGGCCGAGACCGGCAGCGCTCTCATACTCGGGGCCGTCCACGCAGACACGCTGTCCCTTATAAGGACCGGTCTTCAGCAGGAAATGATCGGACGCCTTCGCGCAGGCCATGGAGCAGCCGTACCAGCAGCCGTCCGCCGCACCCTGGGTAAGCCAGTCGCGTTTGAATACGGCAGCCGTCATCTCATCGATGCCGGGCGCATCCCCGAACTTGTAGTTGTTTGTGGGAACGATATCATAATCAGCCAGCGTGCGGAGCGAATAGGCTGTACCAACGCCTCTCATATCATTCTGCTTGGCATCATTGTTCGCGATCTCGCGGTGGAACCGGAGACCGGTCTTGTTGACCACGCCGATATCATAGCAGTTGTTCAGATTTCCCTTTACACCGCTGATCTTGCAGACGAGGGCCTTGATCTTCTTGTTCCTGAATACTCTTCCGATGCCTCCGCGGCCGGCCTGTTTCAGCCTGGTCACACCACGGCGGGGATCGTAGAACGAGAAGTTCAGCATGCCGAGGTTCGAGTGATCTGCGGCGGAACCGGCTGCGGCAACGGCAATGTTCTTCTTGTCGTTCTCATCATCCGCGTAAAGCGAAGTCAGCTCTTCGCAGAGGATATGCGCATCAAAATGCTCCAGCGGGGCTTCTTCAAAGGAAATGGTACCCTTTGTCGCATCGATCACAACGATAACATCCTTCTCTGATTTTCCCTTGATCTCCAGCGCATCGAATCCGGCGAACTTCAGATACGGTCCGAAGAAGCCGCCGACATTGGAATCGATCGGGATATCCGTCATGGGAGAAATGGTGCAGATCAGGGTCTTCCCGGTGCCGCCGTACTGGGTAATGCCGGCGATCGGTCCTGCAGACATGACGATTTCATTCTCGGGAGAATCCCATCTGGTGGAAGGATTGACGGCGTCCCACAGATAGCGCAGGCAGTAGCCTTTACCGCCGATGAACTTCTCTTTTACTTCCGCGGGAATATCCGCGATCCTGGCAGATTTCTCTCCGACATCGATCGTCAGAATCTTATCGGTGTATCCGCGATACAGTTCTTTTTTCTTATAATCAAAGGAGCTGAGCGTCACATGACTCCTGCGCAGTTCCTCAAGTTCCTCTGCGGAAGGCGCCTGATAGCGCGGTACATTGCAAATATGGATCATAGCTGTTCTCCTCCTTCTCAGTCTTCCACCAGGGACAGTGCGCCGGTGGGGCAAATCTTTACGCAGATGCCGCAGGCGATGCATTTGCTCGGTTCCTGACGGGCATCATCCTGTACCATGACCTGCTCCGGACAGAATCCGACGCACATCAGACATCCGACACACTCTTTTTTCCGGATCATATAGACACCCTTCGCATTCGGCTGAATGACGCAGGTATTGCAGACCTCAGAACATTTTCCGCACTGATTGCAGATATGGATCGCAGCCTTATACTCTCCGCTCTCATCCCAGCCGTCTTCCACTCTGAGACATGCATAAGCGGGATCTTCCTTCTTGTAATAGGCCTTTGCACAGGCAAGCTCACACTGATGGCAGCCCACGCACAAGGCTTCGTTTTTCTCGAGGCGTTTCATGATTCCCTCCTTACAGACAAGGTATTATTTCATATAATATAATAGTCTGTTTCCAGACAGATGAAGTATAGCAGATTACGGCATAAGCAAGCAGTTCATACACGAAACTTCTTATTCCAATATCGCATAAGAGCACTGCAAATAAAGCACAAAAAAAGAGCGCTGACCAATCGGTCAGCCCCCGTAAAAGTCCAGAAAATTTTTCAGTGCTCCGGTTTCGGGACTGGGAAGACGCGCGCTGCACGGTCCGTCTTCTGCAAGCGCTCCCTCTTTCAGGAACAGCAGCCTGTCCCCCATGCGCTCCGCCTGCTTAATGCTGTGCGTGATCAGCAGCACCGCAGCGCCTGTCTCCTTTTTATAATCGAGGATTGCTTTCTCGGCAAGCATGGTCGATTCCATGTCCATCGCCGCAGACGGTTCGTCCAGGATCAGAAGATCGAAAGGCTTCATCAATACTCTTGCCAGCGCCATGCGCGCCGACTCTCCGCCGGAGAGCTTGTCTGCTCCTGCTTTCCGGAGATCCGTAAGCCTCAGCGCTGCAAGAAGCCTTTCCTCCCGTTCGCGGTCGTCTGCGGCGATCCGCAGATTCTTTTCCGTGCTCATCCGGAATGCATATGCCCGCTGCGGCAGATAGCCGACATGACAGGATTCCGCGAGCGGCGCTGTCTTTCCGTCCGCATCCAGCACACCGGCCAGGATCTTCGCCCATGTCGATTTACCGCTGCCGTTCGATCCGAGCATTACATGCACGGTATCTGTTTCAAAGACGATCTCCGGCATATTCAGGACAATGCGTCCTCCGTAGGTTTTTGAAACGGCATTTGTTTTCATTCTGAGACCATCCTCTGCAGCACTGTGACCAGGATATTTACGATCAGCGACAAGGTCATCAGGATCAGCCCGAGTGCCACGCCGAGTGTGAAATTTCCGCGGTTGGTATACATCATGATCGCTGTAGTCATCACGTTGGTCTTCCACGCGATCGCGCCGCCGACCATGGAAATGGCGCCGACTTCAGCGATCGCACGCGCAAAGGCAAGCAGGTATGTCGAACAGATGACATAGGCGCATTCATTCATCAGAAGCAGCAGCGTCTTCCCGGATGACAGCCCGAGCCCTTTTGCCGTCTCCCTGACCGGACCGGCTATCCCGGAGACAAAATTCTCCATGTTTCCGATCACGATCGGCGTGATTAGCACCACCTGCGCAAGGATCATGAGATTGACCGTAAATAACAGCTTATAATGCCGGAACGGCCCGACGCCGGAGAACAGCATGTAAAAGAGCAGACCGCAGACGACCGGGGGCATCCCCATCAGCGTCCGGTTGATCACGATCAGAGGCGTTTTCCCGCGGAACACGGCTGCACCAAGGAGCAGTCCGAGCGGCACCCCGATCGCAAGCGCAATCAGAGAGCTTGACAAACTCATCCTGGCTGTGACCAGAAGGATATTGATCAGCTCTCTGTCTCCGGAAAGGATCAGTTCTATCGCTTTGATGACCGCTGTACGCACGCTGTATGCTCCCTGCACATAGTTTTTCTGCAAAAAGCAGATGCTCCGACAGCATTTACCAATATTATTTGTCATTCTGAGGACAGCCTGCTGTCCGAAGAATCCACCGCTTTACAGTATCGGTTTTTGTAAAACCGCCTGTTTCAGGGCGAAGATCCTTCGTCGCATCACTCCTCCGGATGACAACGGTGTGTACAATGCTGCCGGAACTGTCTGTTGATTATTTAATTACTCGATGACACCCTTATTGTTGTAGAATGTCAGATAGGTCGCCTTATCCGTAAGGATGTAAGCATGCATCTCTTCCGCCATGACAAGGCAGGCGCCCATACCGGCGTTCGCAGATACATACCAGTCTGTATAATCGGCAAAGGATTCCGCTTCTTCGGTGATGCCAAGCTCTTCCGGCCACAGGGAGAGTTCCTTGGTATGGGTACCGGAACCGTCTCCGCGGGATACGAACTGGAACTTGCCGTCGGCGATCGCTTTAAAGGCATCCGCAGCTGTCTCGCAGTCAGCGACTTTTGCAGGATCCTCGGAAGGTCCGCACAGGACGAAATAGTTATAAAGGAAGCTTACTCTTTCCGCCTCAAAGCCTTCCACAATGCGGGCAAAGCCTTTTTCCACGAATTCTTCTTCCTTGGCTTTTGCATGCACCAAGATCAGATCCGCATTGCCGCTTTCTGCAGCCGCGATGGCTTTTCCTGTTCCGGCAGACTGGACTTCTACCGTGTAGCCGTACTTCTCTTCAAATACGGGAAGAAGGGTTCCGAGCAGGCCGGAGTCATTTACGGAAGTCGTAGTGGAAAGACGGATGACTTTGTTCTCCTCGGTCGCAGGCGCGATCTCGCACTCATGGATGGGAGCCTCATCAAGCACGTAGAACAGGCTGTCGCCGTATTCTTCCTGGCCGAAAGCTGCCGCCATGTCAATGGCCTCCTGTGTAAGCAGCCAGTGGATCAGGGCATCCGCGCCTTCGGTATTCACGGCAACATCTTCTACGGGCGTGCCGTTCTCGTCAGCGAAAGGAGCCTCGGGATTGACAGCAATAACAGTATAGGTGTTCTTCATGCTGTCGTCCGCTTCCTTAAGAATGGTAAGGTCTACGGGGTTCTCTGTTTCTGCAGCCGCTTCTGTCTCGGCAGCTTCGGTTTCGGCGGCTTCCGTTTCGGGAGCCTCTGTTTCTGCTGCGGCTTCTGTCTCAGGTGCTTCGGTCTCGGCCGGCGCTTCCGTTACGGCCTCTGTCTCCGCAGCGGCAGTGGTCTCTGCGGGCTGGCTCTGTCCGCATGCGGTAAGCATGCCGAACGCCATCAGCGCCGCAAGGAGCAATGCGATCGTTCTTTTCATAATGTGCCTCCTGTTTTCGGTTTCCCATATTTTTCGGTTCCTCTGCCTGTTTTCAGAGAAACCGGAGATTACAGTAGTGAATTATAGCAATCAGCATATACTTATTCAACCGTTATTTCATATAATTTATACTTTATATTACAATTGCGAAAGAATGACCGTGCAATATTGCGTTGGATTGTGATATGATTTATGATAATAGTGACAAAATAGTGCATGCGGCATCGTCCTTTTCGTTTCTGTTCGGCGGAATCTGCACTGTTCCGTTATTCTGATCCGGAATAATTCATCTTTTTCCCGAACGTACGCAGATTCAAAATTATGCTATTATGAATTTCCGAAAAGGAATACAAAATCAACCTGTTGTTCCGGGAGGGAACTTTCATGTTTACCGTAAAGACACCTGAAGAAACATTTTCTGTCATAGAAGCCGAATTCAGACCGTTCCTGCCGGCAGAAACGGTTTCGCTATCCGAGTGCTGCGGCCGCATTCTCGCGGAAGATATCCTTTCCTCCGAATATGTGCCGGGCTTTACGCGGTCAACGGTCGACGGATATGCCGTAAAAGCTTCCGATACATTCGGATGCTCGGATTCGATCCCCGCGCTCCTCACTCTCTCCGGCGAGATCCTGATGGGGGAAGAAGCTTCCGTACCTCTGACGCCGGGCTGCTGCTTCGCAGTCCCGACCGGCGGCGCAGTCCCGGAAGGGGCTGACGCTGTCGTCATGATCGAATACACAGAAAATTACGGAGACGGCATGATCGGTATTGAAAAGCCGGCTTCTCCCGGGATGAACATGATCTATAAAGGCGACGATCTTGTCCCGGGAAAAACCGTGCTCCCCGCCGGCCGCCGGATCACGGTTTCCGATATCGGCGCACTGGCTTCCCTCGGGATCACACGGATTCCGGTTCGCAGACGGCTCCTGGCCGGCATCATTTCTACCGGAGACGAGCTTGTGCCGGTCGAAGAGACGCCGGAAGGCGGACAGATCCGGGATGTCAACACGCATATGCTCGATGCGCTGTGCCGCGAAATGGGTATGGATACCCGCCTGTACGGGATCGTAAACGATCAGGCCGAACTGCTCTCTGCCGTTCTGGAGAAAGCAATTGCCGAATGCGATCTGGTGCTCATCTCCGGCGGCAGTTCCGTCGGTGCCAGAGATGCCGCCTCTGCGGTGATCGAAAAACACGGCAGCATCCTCTTCCACGGGATCGCCATGAAACCCGGCAAGCCGACCATTCTCGGAAAAGCCGGAAACAAGCCGGTCTTCGGGCTTCCAGGACATCCTGTAGCCGCCTTTTTCATCACCAAACTCTATGTACGGCACGCCGCAGCGGTGCTGACCGGTGCAGACTATGCTGTCCGCACGACGCCTGCCATTCTGACGGAAGCGCTCAGCACGAATCACGGGCGAAGCGAAACACTCGGCGTAAGGCTTTCCGAACAGGACGGGAAGCTGTATGCGGCTCCTGTACATACCAAATCCGGACTGATCTCAGCACTGGCCGGGACCGATGGATACATCACCATCTCGCGGGACTGTGAAGGACTTCCCGCCGGCGCTGCAGTAAATGTTTCTTTCTATTCTGTCAACTGATCTGATTAAACGATTGCAAGGAGGCCTGCTATGGCATTTCAATATCTTACAAATGTACCGCTTGATGAAGCGCGTGAAGCTTATAAGGAAGCACTGCTGACAGAGGGATTCGGCGCCGGAACAGAGACCGTTCCCGTGACAGGATCCTGCGGAAGGATCACATCGGAACCCGTCTATGCCGCGATCTGCGCACCGCACTATCCCGCGAGCGCAATGGACGGCATCGCCCTGAAAGCCGGGCTCACATTCGGTGCCGGCGAGACCACGCCCGCAACACTCACGTCCGACCAGTTCATCGTCGTCGATACCGGAGACCCGGTCCCGGAAGGATGTGATGCCGTCGTCATGATCGAAGATGTGATCAGACAGGAGGACGGCACCGTACGGCTTTACGCGCCCGCGGCTCCCTGGCAGCATATCCGGCAGATCGGGGAGGATATCTGCGCGGGCGAAATGATCCTGCCTTCCTATACGGAGATTTCACCTGCCGCGATCGGTTCGATGATTGCCGGAGGTGTGACCGAGGTATCCGTTCTGGAAAAACCTGTTGTCGGAATCATACCCACCGGAGATGAGATCGTGCCGCCCACGCCCGATCCCGCGCCCGGAGATATCCTCGAATTCAATTCCTCCATTTTTTCCGGCATGCTGGATGGCTGGAAGGCGGTTCCACGCACCTATCCCATCGTAAAGGACAATAAGGAAGCGATCCGGGAAGCCCTTCAGAACGCGCTTGCAGAATGCGATATCGTACTTCTGAACGCCGGCTCCTCCGCCGGTAGGGAGGATTATTCCACAGAGGTGATCGCATCCCTCGGCACAGTCCTCTTTCACGGCATTGCCATCAAGCCCGGAAAGCCTGCGATCCTCGCCGCATGCAGCCGGAAGCCCGTGATCGGCGTCCCCGGCTATCCCGTATCGGGAATCATCGTTCTTGAACAGTTCCTGAAGCCGCTGATCGACTGCTGGTACCATACTGCACCGGCCCCGCAGGAAACATGCACCGCCGTTCTTTCAAAAAATGTCGTATCCGGCCTGAAATACCGCGAATACGTCCGCGTCCGCATGGGCGAAGTCGGCGGAAAGATCATGGCGTCCCCGCTCGGGCGCGGAAGCGGCGTGGTCTCCTCCTTCATGAAAGCAGACGGGATCATGGAGATTCCCCAGGGTGTCGAAGGATACGAAGCCGGAAGCGAAATCACAGTGAGACTTCTGAAAAAGCGCGAAGAACTCTCCCGCACACTGGTCGCCATCGGCAGCCACGATCCGCTGCTGGACGAGATCTCCGACCTTCTGCATGCATCCGATCCGTCGCTGCATATGAGTTCAACACATGTCGGCTCGATGGGCGGCATCATGGCCGTAAAGCGCGGAGAAACGCATATTGCAGGCGTGCATCTCCTGAATGAAAGCGACGGCGTTTACAACACTGCCTATATAAAGAGATATTTCCCGAAGGGCGGCGTACGGCTGGTAGAGTGCGTCGGCAGGAAGCAGGGACTGATGCTGCAGGCCGGAAATCCGAAGAATATAAAGGGAATAGGCGATCTGACACAGCCGGACGTTCGTTATGTCAACCGTCAGAAGGGTTCCGGTACCCGGATCCTGATCGATTATCTGTGCAAAAAAGAGGGCATAGAGACCGGCAGGATCTACGGATATGACCGTGAGGAGTTCACGCATACCTCTGTCGCGGCGCAGATCGCATCCGGTACGGCTGATGCGGGCATGGGGATCTTCTCTGCCGCGAAGCTGTACGATCTGGATTTCCTCCCGGTCTGCATGGAACAGTATGACCTGCTGATCCCGGACGAAGCATGGGATACGGATCTGGTAAAGAAGCTTCTGGAGATTCTGAAAAGCGATGTCTTCCGGAAACGTCTGGAAGCATTGGGCGGCTATGAACTCAATCATCCGGGGGAAGTAAGGGAGCATTTCTGATGAAGAAATACGATGTGATCATCATCGGCGCCGGTGTCCTCGGATGTTTCCTGGCGCGTTCCTTAAGGCGTTACCGGCTCTCCGTTCTTGTGCTGGAAAAGGCAGACGACGTCTGCACCGGGATCTCCCGCGGCGGCAGCGGGATCATTTACGCCGGCTATGACATGAAGCCGGGCACCAGGAAAGCGCGGATGACGACCGATGCCTGCATCCGGTTCCCGGAACTGTGCCGGACGCTCGGCGTAAAATACAGGAATCCCGGCTCGCTGATCGTCAGCTTCGGAGAGAACGCTGACAGATCACTCAGGGATAAGCTTGAACGCGGGATGGAAAACGGCGTGCCGGGACTGCGGCTGCTGGACCGTGCGGAAACGCTGGCCATGGAGCCGCTGCTGTCAGAGAATGTATCGAGCGCGCTTTATGCACCCGGTACATGCACGGTCGATCCCTGGGAACTCGGCATTGCAGCTTACGAAAACGCAGTATCCAACGGCGCCCGGTTTGTTTTTGAGCAGGCGGCCGATTCCATTGTACGTAGACCGGACGGTTTTTCCGTAACTGCCGCCGGCAATGAATACGCTTGCCGCATACTGGTCAACTGTGCCGGTACCGCTGCAGGTGATGTGCATGAATTGATATCCGAACCATCTGTCCGTATCCGGAAAGCAGCGGCTGACTATATCGTGCTCGAAGACAACGTTTCTCCTGCCGTATCCCATGTCCTGTTCCATGAAACAGAGGACGGCAGCAAAGGGCTCACACTCATTCCTACCGCCCACGGAAATATGATGATCGGCCAGACAGAACGCGAAACGGACGCGCCCGGAGATCCGACTGACCAGACAGGTCTCTCCCGTCTTCGGGAACTTTGCAGAGAGGTCGTTCCGGGGCTTCCTGCGGATAAGATCATGCGGACATTTGCCATTAATCGTCCGAATCCGTACAGTGTAAAACGTTCCGGCGGCGAATGGGTTCCGGCCGGAAAGGGCCATTTCGATTTTTCGATCCTGGAGGAAGACGGCTTTTTCAGCCTGATCGGTGTGAAAACGCCGGGTCTGACCTGCAGCAATGAGCTGGCAGAGGATCTGACAGACAGGATCCTGGCGTTTCTCGGAGACGTGACGGCGAATCCGGCATATGATCCGGTCAGAAAACGGCCCATAGTTGTGAGCGAGCTGAGTGCAGAGGAGCGGGACGAAGTGATCAAGCGGGATCCCGCTTACGGCAGGATCGTGTGTACCTGCAGGGATATCTCGGAAGGGGAAATCCGCGACGCCGTAAAGCGCGGCGCCCGCACGCTGAAAGGCATTAAATACCGTACCGGTGCCATGATGGGAAACTGCCAGGGCAGCCGGTGTATGCAGCAATTGTTAAATGAGCAAAGTATCCTGTTTCAGGCACAGTCTGGTTCCTGAAACGTCACCCGAAAATACCTCCCGTCATCCTGCATGCTGAACGCGGTGGATCCTTCGCTGCAGGCAGCTCAGGATGACAAACCAAGTTAATCACCCGACGATAAAAGAAGAAACTGTATGTAATATTCCATGAAAGAACTCACCTGTGACATCTTCATAACAGGCGCCGGCGCCGCGGGAATGGCTGCGGCTCTTTCCGCATGCCATGAAGGCGCCGACGTGATCCTCGCCGAGCATGATGATCTGCCCGGCGGGATCCTGAACCGCTGCATCCATCAAGGTTTCGGGCTTGGTTATTTCGGCGAAGACCTCACCGGCCAGGAATACGCTGCGCGCTTCCGCGACCGTCTGCGCAGTTCCGATGTCCGACTGTTCACAGGCACCACGGTACTGTCCGTATCCGATGACCGCACCGCGCTCATGACCTCCGCAGACGGGCTGCACCAGGTCCATTTCAGCGCCTGCATCCTTGCCTCCGGCAGCACGGAAAGGAATCTCTCTTCCATCCCTGTCGCCGGCACCCGGCCTGCCGGTGTGCTCACCGCCGGCTGTCTGCAGGGCATGATGAACCTCGGCGGATATACGGAGACCGGAGATCACATCGTCATTCTCGGGAGCGGGAATGTCGGGCAGATCATGGGCAGACAGCTGATCCGGGCAGGGAAGACCGTCATTGCCATGATCGAGCAGGAAGAGCATCCCGGCGGACTCGCCCGCAATCACCGCGAATGCATTGAAGCATACCATATTCCCCTGCGCCTCCATTCCACGATCACCGAAATACACGGCACGGATCATATTTCCGCCGTGACTGTAAAAGATCTGCACAGCGGGAAGACAGAAATCCTGAAATGTGATACACTGATCACAGCGCTTGGTCTGATCCCCGACCGGTCGCCTGCCGCAGGTCTTTACAGGAACGGGACTTTTCCCGGCTGGCTGTCTCTTTGCGGGAACTGCGACACGATCTATGACATTGCCGACTCCCTGACCGCGCAGGCCGAACAGACCGGAAAAAGGGTCTGCAGATCCCTCAGCAGGAGGTGAATCATGTTATCCAACAATGAACTGGAAAGATATTCCAGACAGATGCTGATCGAAGACATCGGCTTTGCCGGTCAGAAAAAACTGAAAGCAGGACGGGTGCTCGTCATCGGCGCCGGAGGCCTCGGTTCCTCCGCCCTCATGTATCTGGCTGCCGCCGGCGTGGGCACGATCGGCATTGCGGATTTTGACTGCGTCGATCTCTCCAACCTGCAGCGCCAGATCGTTCATACCACGGACAGGATCGGCGTTCCCAAGACCGAATCGGCAAAGAAAACGCTCGGGGCACTGAACCCCGAGGTCAATATTGTGACGATCAACGAAATGATAACGCCGGATAACATCAGCAGCTTCATTGCCGGTTACGATATCGTACTGGACTGCACAGACCGTATGGCAAACAAGCTGATGATCAACGACGCCTGTGTAAAAGCAGAAAAGCCTTTTGTCCATGCCGGCGTGCTGGGCGTATCTGGCCAGATCATGACCTGGATCCCCGGGAATTATCCCTGCTTCCGATGCCTTACCGGCAATGAGCCGGCGGATGACTCCTGTGCGACCTGTTCGGTCATGGGCGTACTGGGCGCAGCGGTCGGCGTCGCCGGCTGCATTGAAGCTGCGGAGGCCATCAAGTTCCTGACCGGCGCCGGCGATCTGCTCACCGGCCGTGTCCTCTTCTTTGATCTCTTCGCCCAGGATTTCACAGTGCTCGATATCCCGGAGAAATCACCTTACTGCAGCGCCTGCGGGAACCAATAAGGACGGCCTTTCAGCCGTCCTTTTTACTGTCTTCCTGTTCTCTTTTTCATCGCATAATAAGCAGCAAATCCACCGTTCAGCGTGGTCACGTCATAGCCCTTCTCCGCCATGATCTCTCCGGCGAGCCGGCTCAGCTTCCCGATCTGGCAGACCAGCAGCACCGGTTTATCCATGGGAATGGCATCCGCTTCGGCGAACCACCTTGAGAACGGTATGTTTACCGCTCCCTGAAGCTGCAGCTCCGGCGGAACACCTTCCTCCCTCATATCCACTACGGTATATGCCGACAGTTCTTTCTCTCCAAGTTCTGCCGGCTCCATGAACTTCAGTTCCATCTCTTTTTCACCGCTCATTCTGCTATGTCTTTGATATCCGCGCAGCTGGCCACAAAACGGCAGAATTCTTCCGCAAGTTCCGACAGATGCTTTTTCCGTTTGAAGCAGATATGGATCTGTCTTGCGAACCTCCTGCTGACCAGCGGCAGAAGCCAGATCTTCCTGTCATTCCGGTAAAGCTCCGCATTCTCCGCGGAAACGAAGCCGCAGCACATTCCTTCTGCGATCATCTTCCTCTTCAGCGGCTCGCTGTCAACGATATTGATGCTGCCGGTCTCTATCATCAGCGCCCGGCAGATCTCCAGGGGATGTTCATAGTTCCCGCTGCCGTCCCGCAGGAACACCATATCCCTTCCGCTCAGATACTTATTGGATACCGCTTCTCTCCCCACGAGCGGATCACCGTCCGGCACTGCCAGATAATATTCTTCCGTATAAAGAGCATACCCTTTAAACTTCCTGTATTTCCTGCTGTCCGGATAGATCATGACATCATATTCACTGATATCCGGGCGGTCGTTCCCGGCCAGCGAGCTGTCTATATCGAAAACGGCTTCCGGATGCATTTCCCGGAAATCCGCCATCCAGGAAAGCAGCGGTCCCGGTTCTCCTTCCACGCCGATCCTGATCCGGGTATCATTCTTCATGTCATACTGCCGCAGACGCTCCACGGATTCATCATATTCCGCCAGGATCTTCTGACAGCTCTCGCGGAAATAATCTCCCGCTTCATTCAGGCGCAGCGTTTTCCCTTTCCGGTCAAAAAGCTGCACGCCGAGTTCTTTTTCGAGTGAAGCGATATTTTTGGAGAGCGAAGACTGTGTAATATACAATGCGTTCGCCGCCGCCGACAGATTCTCCATCTGCGCCGCGATGCTGAAATACCGAAGCTGTGCGATCGTCATAGGATATTCCCTCTCATCAGAACATATATGCCTCCGGAAAAGAATTTCTTCTTTCCTGATCCATGGCATGATTATACTGAAAATCACCGTTCCTGACAAACATCCGGCAGTATCTCATATTCCATTTTGGAATAACCACGCGCATAATACAGCAGCATCCGGTCCTTTTCTTACCATGCAGTTCTCACACATCCTGTACCAGAACATCCAGAATTCCGCCGCACACAGAGGTGCTTTGTCCGCCGTTTTTCCCGTTCAGATCAATATGCCGTACGATGGTCTTCCCGGTACCGATGATCTTCTTCGCTTCCGCGATGATCATTGCCTCTTTCGCGCCGCCGCCGATGCTGCCTGCGATCTTTCCGTCTTCATAGATGACCATCTTCGCGCCGGCCCCCCTCGGGACAGATCCTTCCGTGCGCATGATCGTAGCGACTGCTTTCGGCGTGAGCGGTTCTTCTGCAATCAGTCTGATCACTGCAGGATCCAGGTCCGTCCGCATTCCTGCCGCATAATTGCCGCGTCCTTTTCTTTTCACGGAGATGAGTTCCGCCAGGATGGAGATCGTTATTTCCTCCGGGGTGACGCCGCCGATATCCAGTCCGATGGGCGAGCTGACTCTGTCCAGTCTTTCCGCCGGTATCCCTTGCGCGATCATTTTCTCCCTGACATAATTGATCTTTTTCTTTGATCCCAGCATTCCGACATAAGCGGGTTCCGTACCGCTAAGGACTTCCAGAAGACAATCGGCATCGTGGGAATGTCCGCGGGTCATGATGCAGACAAGATCCTGTTCCCGGATCTTCAGTTCCCGGATGGCATGAATGAAATCGTCACAGACGATCTGACAGGCCCACGGAAAACGATCCTCATTCGCGAAATCCGCACGGTCATCCACGGCGACCGTTGTAAAACCGCAGCGCGCAGCCATTTCGACCAGACAGCACCCGACATGTCCTCCGCCCAGAACGATCAGTCTTTCTTCCGGGAAAAACGGTTCCAGAAAGACATGTTTTTCCCCGTCCGGATGATACACCGGTCTGCCGCTTGCGCGCATGAACAAATGCTCCGCATCAGCATCCTCTCCGAGATCCAGCGGCAGCACCTCCTGCTCCAGATTTGATGCATTGCCCCCTGCATCCATATCAAAGGCGGTACGCATGACAGCGCATTTATTATCCGCGAGCAGGGCTTCCACATCCGGATATCTGTTCATTTTTGTCTCCTTCTCTTTCAAAATCCTGTCAATATCTTCGTTGGCAAGTATATTAATCATACGACTTCTCATCATTCCCTCCGATCCAGGATTTTATTTGAACAAAGAACAGAGCAGTTCTGTTTCCGCTGCTCTGTCCTGCTGTACATTTCCCTTTTATTTTCCGAATCCGCAGTTCGGCCACACGCACGTCTCACAGTTCAGGCAGAGACCGCCCATGCCGAGCTTATACAGATCCTCTTTTTCCACTCTCACATCCGCCAATACCTTCGGCAGTACCAGATCAAAGATCGTGCGCCTTGCATACATTACACAGCCGGGCAGTCCCATGATCGGAATACCGGCCTTCGTGTAAGCCAGCAGGAACATCGCCCCCGGCAGCACCGGCGCGCCATAGGAAATGATCTCCGCGCCTGTATTCTTGATCGCAGTCGGCGTGGTATCATCCGGATCCACGCTCATACCGCCGGTACACAATACCATATCAGCGCCCTTCGCGATATAGCTTTCGATCTCCGCCGTGATCTTTTCCGGATCATCCCCGAGAATGGTCTGTCCGATCACTTCGGTATCATATTCCGCCAGCTTCGCCCGGATCGCCGGTCCGAATTTATCCTGGATCCTGCCGAGGAATACTTCCGACCCGGTGGTGACAATGCCGACTTTCTTATGATAATAAGGATGCAGCGCAAACAGCGGGGTATCCCCGGCCGTTTCTTTCGCCTTCTCCATTTTCTCTTTTTCAATAACGAGCGGGATCACGCGCATGCCTGCCAGCTTGTCGCCTTTCTTCACCGGGAAGTTGCCGTGTCTGGTCGCGATCATCATTTCGCCGAGAGAATTCACGGCGATCAGGCGTTCTTCATCGATCGTGAACAGGCCGTCGCATTCAGCGATCAGCTCGATCTTTCCTTCCTTCGGTTCCGTGGCGCGCATGTGCTCATTGATGCTGATATCACGGAGGACAGCTGCTGCTTCATCCTCATGGTACATGTTCTCATCCTTCTCCCAGACATACAGGTGTTCTTTGCCGATCGAAAGAAGAACAGGAATGTCTTCCTCCTGCACGATATGTCCTTTTCTGAAAACAGCATCCTTCGTAACGCCGGGAATGATCTGGGTAAGATCATGGCAGAGCACATGGCCGACAGCATCCGTTGTATTGATCAGCTTCATAATGACCTCCGGAGAGCGATATTTTTTTAAAAAACTAACGCTATTCTATCACAGAATCCGGTCAAGTCAAGAGCAGCCGGGAACGATTCTTTGTCCCCGGCTGCTTTTCTTTATGCTTTTATAAGGCTCTCCAGCGTTGCGAACAGCGCTTCCGGCTCCACCGGTTTGCTCAGGTGGGCGTTCAGCCCCGCCTGCATGCTCCGCTGTACGTCTTCGTCAAATGCATTCGCTGTCAGTGCGATGATCGGGACGGATCTGGCATCCTCCCTGTCAAGCGCGCGGATCCGGCGGGTTGCTTCCAGTCCGTCCATCACCGGCATGCGCATATCCATCAGCACAGCATCGTAATGCCCCATTTCAGAATGTCTGAACATGTCTACAGCGATCTCCCCGTTCTCTGCAAGATCTGCTTCCATATCCCGCATGGAAAGGATCATCAGGATGATCTCCGCATTGACCGATACATCCTCTGCCAGCAGCACCCTCCTGCCGGCAAGATCTGCGGTTTCCGTGATCAGGCGGGCGTTCTTCTTTTTGAACGCTTCCCGGAACTCATCCAGCACCGTGCCTGCGAACAGCGGCTTTGCCACGAAGGTATCCACGCCCGCTTCCGCCGCCTCGTCAGCGATATCATCCCAGCTGTAGGATGTCAGAATGATCACAGGAGTCTCATCCCCGACAGCCTGATGAATCCGGCGGGTCGTTTCCAGGCCATCCATTTCCGGCATCTTCCAGTCGACCAGGATCAGGTCGTAAGGTTCCCTTCTGGCATGACGGACCCTGACCATCTCTATGCCGTCTTCTCCTGTCAGTGCCTTTTCACAGGAAATGCCCACCTGGCCGAGAACGATCTGCGCATGATCGCAGGCGATCGGATCATCATCGATCACCAGCACGCACATTTCATGCGGGTGCGGCAGGCCGGCTTCCAGTTCTGCTCTCTCGTGTTCCGCACAGCCCAGCGTGATCGTGACATCGAACGTGGATCCTCTGCCCTTCTCGCTCTTTACTTCGATATGGCCGTTCATGAGCTCGACAATGCTCTTTGTGATCGGCATACCGAGACCGGTGCTGCCGTATCTGTTCGTATTGGAGGAGTCCTCCTGCGAGAACGGCTCAAAGATCTTCGGCAGATAGTCGCTGCTCATGCCGATGCCTGTATCGCTGACGGTAAAATGCAGTGTCGCTTTGCCGTCCATTCTGGCTTTTTCTTCAACGACAAATGTCACAGTGCCGCCTTCCGGCGTAAATTTGACCGCATTTCCGAGAATATTGATCATGATCTGCCGGATCTTCATATCATCCCCGATATAGTATTCCGCAGCTTTTCCTTTCATCCGGCATTCATATTTCAGCCCCTTGTCCCTGCACTGACCGCTGATGATGGTATTGACATGTTCCATGGTCCTCGCAAAGGAAAATTCCTCGTGCCGGATCACCATGCGGCCGGATTCGATCCGCGACATATCCAGGATGTCATTGATGATCCCGAGCAGGTGATGCGCCGAAGTACCGATCTTTTCCAGATAATCCCTGGTGCTTTCGGAGATCGTTTCATCTGCCAGCGCGATCTTATCCAGACCGATGATCGCGTTCATCGGGGTGCGGATCTCATGGCTCATATTCGAAAGAAAGATCGTCTTCGCCTTGTTCGCATCTTCCGCGGCGGCAAGCGCCTCGGCAAGCTCATGGCTCCTGGCCATGGCTTCCCGCATTTCATGGTCGATGACTGTAAATCCTACGCCTGCAGCGTGCACTTTGTTGTCATCGCGGTGTCCCGGATGACGGACGCCTGCCATACGCAGCATCTCATAATATTCCCTGCCGTCTCTCCTTGCCAGATACCGGTATGCCATGATGGATTCATTCGTGAGCGTTTCACGAACATAATCCGGATCAATGAACTGAAGGAAGCCTTTTTTATATTCCTCATCTACATACTGCTCACAGTAATTGATGAACCTTGCGTGATACGGGAAATGGACACCCTCAGGGGTCTGATAAGGATCATTTTCGTCCGCCCGGTAGCATACTGCGTCATCCGTGTCCAGATCGATATGGTAGACGCTGCGGTAATCCGACGCCATGGCCGTGATCATACTGTCCAGCTCTTTCTGCAGCTTTTCCTTCTCCCGCAGCTGTCCCTGCAGCGCCAGTTTTTCTTCCCCGGTCCGTTTCGCATCTTCCAGCGCGGTTTGCATCGCCAGTTTTCTCCGGACACTTTCTTCCACATCCTTAAAGCCCATAGTAACGCCGGTCCGGCCGCCCGGCATCTTCACTTTCCCAAAATCGATGCGGTAATACCTGCGTCCGGATGCAAGCGCCCGGATAAAGAATACGGAAAACTGGTCTTTTGTTTCGAACTGTTTCAGGATGTAAGGCAGGCTGATCTGCTCCTGCATACGCTCCTGATCTTCCTCTGCGACCATGGTAGCAACATATTCCGCCTTGGTATCGGTATAACGCGCATGGCTGAGCGCATTGCGTATGGCTTCCGCGTGCGCCTCATCCATGTCGGTATGATAAAGCGAGCAGCTCTCTGTAACAACATCATTGATGAGCCAGACTGTGTTGTAGGTGTTCGTCAGGGCTGCGATCACAGCATCCCTGACAGCAGTATCATTCTCCCGCTGTTCCCGCTCCTGTGTTATATCCGAGATAAAGGCCGTGTAAAAGCCGCCGATATTCCCTGTTTCCGTATAACGGCCGTGATCTCCGGCAAACCGGATTTCCCCGTCTTTTCGGAAAAAACGGAATTCAACATGATCTGTCCGGTCTTCGTTCGCCTGCACCTGTGCTTCGGCAGACTTTACAACGTTCTCATAATCTTCCGGGTGTACCATGCCCTTGAAGGTACCGCCTGTCAGTTCCCTGAATTCATCCTGATCCCTGCATCCGTAGATGGTGTACAGGGCTTTGTTGGCATAGAGGACCTCACCGGGTTCCTCCCTCCGGTAAATAAAAAAGCCGCCGGGTATATCGCCTCCGATCTCTTTTATCACGGAAAGGGTCTGTTTGTTCAGTTCAAATTGTCCTGTCGGCATCTGTTCCGTCCTCCTGAGAAAATATGGGCTTTTTCCCCTGCAGAGAAGGGAGCCGTCTCCTCCTCGGTATAATCAACAAAAGTATACCTGCGCCGTGTTCAAGATGCAATTGTTTCTTTCCTGCTGACAAAAAAACTGTCATCCTTCACAGACACAGCTGCTTCCGGTGACAGTTTTTTCTCATTTCAGTGCTATGCGCAATGCGGTAAAGAACCACGGCGCATATTTTTCAGGATGCGCTTCAATATCACCCTTAAGCCATTCTACATCCACTGCTTTCATCTCCTGCGCTTCTTCCGGATCAGGAGAAAATGCACCGCCGTATTCTCCGACAAAAACATGGTCGTATTCATATTCCGCCAGACCGTCATCAAAGGGAGCATAATAGATGAAGGAACCCGCCTCTTTTACCGGGCATTCGATGCCGGCTTCTTCTTTCAGTCTTCGCTGTACAGCTTCTTCCAGCGTTTCGCCTGCACGGGGGTGGGAGCAGCAGGTGTTGGCCCATTTCCCGCCGGAATGGTATTTATGGTCCGCGCGCCGCTGGATGATCACTTTACCGCCGTTAAAGATGAAAACGGAAAAAGCTCTGTGCAGCAGGTGTTTCTGATGCACCTCGAGTTTCCCCATGCTGCCGGTTTCCTGATCGTCATAATCCACAAGAATGAGTTGATCTTCCATCTTCTTCTCCCGTCTTCCTTTTATACAATACCGTCACCCGGAGGAACGAAGTGACGAAGGGTCCCCGTTCTGCCAGTATGACAAATACGATTCTTTCTTATATTGCTCTTTTCTCTTTCCACTTCCCGCTCTTAAACCGCCATATAAATGCGCAGGATCTTGCTGTCCAGTCGGAGATCATCGCCATCCACACGCCGATGATCTGGAAGTTCAGCAGAATGCCGAACAGGATCGCCGCGCCAACACGGAAGATGAACATCGATACCATGCCGACCTTCATCGTATAAGCCGCGTCTCCGGTCGCACGCAGTCCGTTGGCCAGATTGAACGAAGTCGGATGGATGAAGCAGGCGCAGACATTGTGGATCGTTACCAGCGTATACGCATATTTTACCGCTTCCGGGGAAAGATCATACAGCCCGAGGATCCGGTGCAGGAAGATCTGCATGATGATCGTGATCGCTATATTGCCCATATAGGAGATCTTCAGGATCCGTTTCATATAATATTTTGCCTGTTCATACTCTCCCGCACCGACGCACTGACCGATCACGGTAACACAGGCCAAATTGTTTCCGCTGCAGACCATGATCGCGATCGTGCCGACCGACAGTGCCGCGCTGCTGGCTGCGATCTGATGGGTGCCGAACATGGACACAATACTGGTGACCAGGATCCTTCCGAGCGCGAACAGACCGTTCTCGATGCTGTTCGGAACAGCAATGTGAAGCACGCGTCTTATATGCTCTTTATCTACCCGGAAGATCGAGGAGAGCGATACCCGGATCTGCTGTCCCTTCATGAACAGCATGCCTGTCATCAGGAAACATGCTGCCATTCTGGAAAGCAGCGTAGGGACTGCAACACCGTCAACGCCCGCATGCAGGACGAAGATTCCGATCGCGTTTCCGACAACATTGATGATGTTCATGATAATGGAAACGACCATTGTATGGGTGGTCTTTTTCATGGAACGGAACAGCGCCGCGGAAGCATTGTATAATCCGAGGAACGGATAGGAGCAGGCTGTGATCAGGATATATCTGACAGCTGCCCTGCGTACATCCTCTTCAATGCTGGGATAGAACAGCCCGATGATCTGTGACCGCAGGACCAGTGAGAACACCATCATCAGCATGGATCCGATCAGCGCGATCAGCATCAGCTGACCGGCGGATTCATTCGCCTGCTTCTGGTCCCGGTGACCGATATACTGGGAGACGACAACAGCACCGCCTGTGCCCAGTGCAGCAAGGAACGTGCTCACCAGGAAGGTATACATGTCCACCAGCGATACGCCGGACATGGCTGCTTCTCCGGCGTAGGATACCATCATGGTATCGGCAACACCGACAAAGAACGCCAGTGCCTGTTCGATCACGAGCGGTACAATTAATTTATAAAGATCCTGATCGGAAAACATGCGCTTTCCGACTGCTGCTTCATTCATTCTGTTCCTCCAGGGCAGTCATTCCGGCTGTCATTCTGCTGTGTCATGCGCAAATCTTTGCTGTTTTCCTGCGTCTCCTGCCATATTGCCGTGCCATAAGCAAACCTGTGCTGTTTTCCTGCGTCTTCTGCCTTTTTGGTGCACATAATCCCGTTTTTGAATCATTTATGGTCTCAGGTAGTGCATAGAATAGTGAATTCAAGAGCTTTATGGTCTGTTAATCTGTCATTTTATGCCGAATAAGAGTGTAAAAAGTCTGAAAAACGGATCCTAAAACCGCACAAACACACTTACTGTGCACAAGCACAAGACCATAAATAATTAAAAAGTACTGAACCATGCACGCATTCAGACCATAATCTTGTCAATAACCTGATTCTGTGCACACTCTCAAAACATATCCTGTCAGCAACCTGATTCTATGCACTCCCTCAGACCATAATCCTGTCATAAATCCGATTCTGTGCACGCCTTCAGATCGTGGTCAGACAATTTCCGCTATCCCAAACACAAATCACTGCAAATGAATCTTATCTTCCCTGCCTTCATGTGCTATACTGAAGTCATCCTCATATACGGAGATACGCAAAATGCTTTATATCATTTACAATCCCAATTCCGGCCACGGTGCCGAAAGCGCCGCTGAATTAAAAGGGCTGCTCACCGCTTCCGGAACACCTTACAGTATCCTGCACGCGGATACCCCCGCAGACCTGTCCGGCCTGACAGCTGCCGATTCAGTCATTATCATCGGCGGAGACGGCAGCATCAACCGCTTCGTGAACATGATCCCGAAGGACTTCCCTGCGCCGATCATCCTGATGCCGTCCGGCTCCGGCAACGATTTTGCCAGGGGAACCGGGGTAAAGAAAGGCGCTGCAAGCGCACTGGCCATTTACCGGTCCGCTTCTGCAGTCAGACGGCTCGACACAGGTGTCGCACAGCCGGCCGGCCGGGCACCGAAGAAATTCGCCGTCAGCTGCGGGATCGGGTACGACGCCGCGGTCTGTTCCATGATCAATTCCGGCAGGCTCAAGAAGCTTCTCAGCCCATACGGTCTCGGCACGATCGCTTATATCCTGAACGGCGTCAAAGGCATCTTTACGTATAAAAGAGCCAACGCTTGGCTGACTCTTCCCGATCAAAGAATACGTCTTAAAAATCTTGCTTTTCTTTCCTGCCACTGCCTTCCCTATGAAGGAGGCGGTTTCGCATTCGCGCCGGATGCGGATGTCTGCGACGGCATGATCGATATCACTGCAGTCACTGCGGCAAACCGGTTTATTTTCTTCTTAACCCTTGCCGCCAGTCTCTTCAAGCTGCATGTGAAACTGCCGTGGGTCCGCACCTTCCGCTGCCGCGCAGCAAAGATAACGGTTGACACACCGCTGCATTTTCACACAGACGGCGAAGTCACGCCGGATGTAACGTCCTTCAAAGTCAAAGCTCTCCCCGATTATCTTCCTGTACGTTTCGCACCTGGGAAGGATTGACATTTTCATTGACCAGATAGAGGAAGAGCAGGACTGCAGCGCAGCAGATGCCGGTCATCAGCATCAGGCCGATCTCGTTTTCCTGGGAGAACACCTTCTCAAGCAGTGGTGTTTCCGAACCTACTACAGAAACGATATTCGCAAAGCAATGCAGCGCGATCGGCGCAGCAATATTGTGGAATTTCTCATAAACATAACCGAGCAGCAGGCCGATCAGAAGCGCGTAGATCACCTGCAGGGTATTGCCGTGATACAGACCGAAAAGCAGAGCGGAGAAAATGATCGCATACCCGGGTTTCGTATACTCTCTCAGCCTGTTCTGGATAAGACCCCGGAAAAGCAGTTCTTCCACGACCGGCATTGCGATCCCGGTCACAAGCACCTCAAAGAGGTATTGTCCCTGATAGAGGCTGTTCCCGACCTCCTCGAGTTCGGGCGCCAGGATCGTCGTAAGACGGCTGATCATCAGCAGGCCGTTTATGGCCAGGCACGCTGCCGCTCCCAGAAGGCCGCACAGAATATATAACGGCGCCGGAACATTCTCATAGCGGACAGGTGCCGGCAATGCATTTCGGTCCATTCTCCGAAGCAGCAGCAGGATCGGTATCATGATGACCGCTGCGCCAAGAGACATCGGCAGGGAATAACTGCTGATCTGCTGATAGGTGCGCTCAATGAGCACATAAATATCCATTTCAGCACCGGCTTGTTCCATCCCAAGAAACGACACGGTCATACCGATGATCCCGCCGATCAGATAGATCACATAATATACCCCGAAATAAATCAGGATCGGATAAAGGAGCCGCCAGGCGCGGCGTCCGTATTCGTTCGCGTTCATAGAAAAACCCCCGTCCTTATAATCTAGCACCAAAAGGCTGATTTGGCAAGGCGGGGGTTCTGTGTGTATGAAAGCTATTTCATGATCTTTCCGTAAGGTTCGGCATCTTTATAGGAATTGGTCCTCAGGATCATATTGATGATACGCTCGGCACTTTTGCGGATCACTTCTTCACTGAGTTCTCCGGAAGCAGCCGCTTCCTTTATACTGACTTCGTCGACCGTATCGCCCGGCATGATGATATCATTTCCGGCTGCAATGCATTTCCAGGGAATGCTGCCTCCCTCATGCATCGTAGTCGTCCAGTCCGTCATGATGACGCCGGCAAAGCCCCATTCCTCTCTGGCTGCCTGTGTGCAGAGATCATAGCTGTTCGCAGTATGGATTCCGTTCAGCAGATTGTAGGAAGTCATAATGCACATCGGCTGGGATGTCTTTACGGCGATCTCAAATCCTCGCAGATAGATCTCGCGCAGCGCCCGTTCGGAAACGATGCTGTCCGAAAGCATACGGTTGTCTTCCTGATTGTTGCAGGCAAAATGTTTGATCGTGGTCCCGGTCCCGGGCAGGCTCTGAACACCGTGCGTAATGGCAGCAGCGATCACGCCGGATACAAGCGGATCCTCCGAATAATATTCAAAATTTCTGCCGCAGAGCGGATTGCGGTGAATGTTCATGCCCGGTGCGAGCCACCAGCCGACATGGAACTCTCCCATTTCTTCCGCAACAGCACGGCCGACTTCTTCGACCAGGGCAGTGTCGAAGCTCTGTGCCAGCAGGGTGCCGACCGGGAATGCTGTACAGAACTGATGCCAGTGCTCAGCATTCTCCCGTTCCGCGGCCTGTCCCTCCGCGAAAAAGCCTCCCTCCAGGCTCGCCAGGAATCCCTCCGGGATCACTTCATCCGTTTCTTTGTCCACATCGTATTTTTTATTAAGACGCAGTCCCGCCGGTCCGTCCGCCAGTACAACAGGCGCGATCCGGTACTTCTTTTCCAGCGCCCCGCTGGTCTCGGCAGCAGAGCCAGGCACTTTGATGCCGGCCGCGCCGATCGCTCCCTGACCTTTGCTCATCTCTCCGTAGAACAGCGGCAGAAGCTCCTCGATATCCGCTCTGATCGCGAGCCGTTTTGCTTCCTGACTGATCGAATCACCGTAAGGAACAGGTCTCTTCTCCGGCGCCGGTGCAAACGGGACTTCCGGAACGCCTGCTTCCGCAGCCTGTGCATGCCACGCCGCCTCCCTTTCCAGGATCCCGTCCGGGCGCAGCATCTCCGGCAGCCACTCCTGCATCGGACAGATATGGGGAACCTCCTCCAGAACCGCTTCCTTTTCCACAGTCAGTACAGCTGCCAGTTCGTTTTTCACGGATGAATTGCCGATCCACAGGCCGTATTTCCCGGCCTCTGCGATCCAGGCAGATCTCTCTTCCTCAAAACTCGCGAACTGTTTTGCCGGGATGGCAATGCTTCCCTCGCAGCGCTCACCCGGTGCAAGCAGCGGCGTTTTAAAGAAACCGCCCAGCCTCTGATATTCCTTATGGATCCCGGTCTGCGGGCAGGTGATATAGACCTGTACTGCTTCTTTTCCGGCATACTGATCCCCTGTATTGGTCACTGTAAACGGTACTTCGACGCCGCAGCCATCCGCCTTTACGCTGCCTGCTTTTATTTCGAACTGCGTATAGGAAAGGCCGTATCCGAACGGAAAGAGCGGCTTCACATCGAAACTGTCAAAATACCGGTAGCCGACATAGATGCCTTCCCGGTAAAATTCCTGGCTCGTATCGCCCGAAAGATAACTGAAGGTCTCGGCGTTCGGATAATCCCTGTACTGTTTTGCCCATGTATCAGTAAGCTTTCCGGAGGGTGTCACTTTTCCGAGAAGCACGTCCGCGACTGCATTTCCGCCTTCCTGGCCGGGCTGGGAAATAAACAGGATCGCTTTTAAGGAAGGAAGCTCTGACACTTCCGTAAGTTCCACCGGCCCGCCTGCATTCAGGATCAGGACTGTCGGGATTCCCTTTTTATCCAGCCATTGCAGATCCGCCGTTTCCTTTTCCGTCAAATAATAATCGCCCTTTTCCGCTTTGCGGTCTGCCGCTTCCCCGGCTACACGGCTGATCACATACACAGCCGCCTGTGCGCCTTCGATATCGCCTTCCGTGATCTCTCTTCCGCCCGGCATGTGAAATGTTTTTTGCGCATAATTATTGAAAACGCTGGTGGAATCGGCATCGGTCTCTGTCCCGAGGATGGAATCTCTCCAGGTGATCCTGGCGTCCAGATATCTCCTGTCGAAATCGGCAAGCCAGTTCTCCGTCGTCAGTGTGACGCCCGCATTTCGGAGTCCGGCGTCAATGTTGACGACATCACGCTGGTTGACGTCACCGGAACCCGTTCCGCCTTTTATAATATGACCGGCACTGCCAAGCAGCGCAACAGCAGAGTTCTCTGCCAGGGGAAGCAGTCCTTCATTTTTCAGAAGAACGAATCCTTCTACCGCTGCCTTCCTCGCGATAGTACGGTTCCGTCTTTCCCGTTCGGTCTCCGTAGTGCTCTTTGTCCCGCTGTGTCTGAAATCATTGACTGCTTTCATGATCGGCCTGATCCTCCTGTGTTATCTGTATCCATTATGAAATATTCTTAATCGAGAAAAACCTATCGGAATTCTACCACAAGAACAAAAAATCCGCACCCATTATTTCAGGATGCGGATCATTTTATTTGAGAGTATTCAATTTTAGAACTTTCCTGCCTTTGCGGCTTCTTCGATCGAAACAGCCGTGGAAACAGTCATGCCGACCATGGGGTTGTTTCCTGCGCCGATCAGGCCCATCATCTCAACATGGGCGGGAACGGAAGAAGAACCTGCGAACTGGGCGTCGCTGTGCATACGTCCCATGGTATCGGTCATACCGTAGGAAGCGGGACCTGCTGCCATGTTGTCAGGATGCAGCGTACGGCCTGTGCCGCCGCCGGAAGCCACGGAGAAGTACTTCTTTCCGGCTTCAATGCGCTCTTTCTTATAAGTTCCGGCTACGGGATGCTGGAAACGGGTAGGGTTGGTGGAGTTTCCGGTGATGGAGACATCCACGTTCTCCTTCCACATGATCGCTACGCCTTCCTGTACATCATTTGCGCCATAGCAGTTGACCTTCGCACGGGGCGACTCCGGATCCTTGGAGTAGCATTTTCTGAATACTTCCTCTACTTCACCGGTGAAATAGTTGTATTTTGTCTCCACATAGGTGAAGCCGTTGATACGGGAAATGATCTGTGCCGCATCCTTTCCGAGGCCGTTCAGGATAACGCGCAGCGGTTTGGTACGTACTTTGTTCGCCTTCTCAGCGATACCGATTGCGCCTTCTGCAGCTGCGAAGGACTCATGTCCTGCCAGGAATGCAAAGCACTCGGTATCCTCTTCCAGAAGCATCTTGCCCAGATTGCCGTGTCCCAGACCGACTTTGCGGCGGTCCGCTACGGAACCGGGGATGCAGAATGCCTGCAGGCCGATGCCGATGGCTGCAGCAGCCTCGGAAGCCTTGCGGCAGTTCTTCTTAATTGCGATGGCAGCGCCGACAGTGTATGCCCATTTTGCATTCTCAAAACAGATCGGCTGGATGCCTTCGATCAGGTGATAGACATCGATGCCCGCGGCATCCGTGATCTCTTTGCACTCTTCGATGGAAGAGATTCCGTACTCCTTCAGAACAGCAAGGATCTGAGGCTCTCTTCTTTCATATGATTCAAATAATGCCATTATCGTATTCCTCCTCTTCCTTACTCTTTCCTGGGGTCGATCAGACGTACGGCGTCAGCTACTCTTCCGTACTGGCCGGAAGCTTTCTTCATCGCAGTATTCGCATCATCGCCGGCTTTGATGAAATCCATCATCTTGCCGAAGTTGACATATTTGTAGCCGATGATCTCATCGTTCTCGTCCAGTGCGATATCCGTGATATAACCGTCTGTCAGCTCGAGATAACGAGGCCCCTTAGCGACTGTGCCGTAAGTGGTCCCGATCATGGAGCGGGTGCCTTTTCCGAGATCCTCAAGGCCTGCGCCGATCTGAAGGCCGTCCTCAGAGAACGCGCTCTGGGTCCTTCCGTATACGATCTGCAGGAACAGCTCTCTCATGGCGGTATTGATGGCGTCGCAGACAAGGTCTGTGTTCAGCGCTTCCAGGACCGTCAGTCCGGGAAGGATCTCAGACGCCATAGCGGCGGAATGCGTCATGCCGGAACATCCGATCGTCTCGACAAGCGCTTCCTGGATGATGCCGTCCTTTACATTCAGTGAAAGCTTGCAGCAGCCCTGCTGAGGCGCGCACCAGCCAATGCCATGGGTATAGCCGGAGATGTCTTCGACCTGCTTGGCCGGGACCCATTTTGCTTCCTCGGGAATAGGAGCTGCACCGTGGTGCACTCCCTGTGTGACAGGGCACATGTTCTTGACTTCTGTAGAATAAATCATACTGTCCTCCTCATACATTCTTGATTGGCAAGGAACTTAATCCTTTAAATTTTACCATAAACATGAAGCAGACGCAAGCAAGAGCGGCGCTCACTTGTTTTTCTTCTGTACAAAGATTATACTTTTTGAAGAAAAACGGAATTGCAGAGGAACTTAAGCAGTTATGAACATCTATCTTTTAAGACACGGAACAACGGAATGGAATACCTCCTTCAGGATCCAGGGACAGACGGACATCCCGCTTGACGCGGAAGGCGAGCGGATCGCAAAACGCACCGGGGAATCCCTCCTCGCAGAAGGGATCATTTTTTCCCATGTCTTTTCAAGCCCGCTCCGCCGTGCATACCGTACCGCACAGCTGGCTGCTCCCTATGCCGACATCGTTGCTGATCCGCGCATCACCGAGCTGAATTTCGGTTCTTTTGAAGGGATTCCCGTGCAGGAAATGCTGCAGGATGAGTCCTGCGCTTTCCGTTTTTTCCGTTCCGATCCGCTGCGCTACAACGAAGAGATCCTGCGGCTTATAGCTGCAGATCCTGACAGCGCCTATGAAAGCCTGCTGACGCTTTGCGCCCGCACGGAAAATTTCCTTGCAGATGTTGTCGAACCGCTGGTCCGCATCGAATCCGCCGGAACGAACATCCTGATCTCCGGCCATGGCGCCATGAACCGCGGACTGATGATGCACTTTACGAACAGCAAAGACCTCCGCACCTTCTGGGGCAGAGGTCTTCAGGCGAACTGCGGCATATTCATTATTGAGGCTTCAGTATCCGAATCCGGTGAAGTCATTTACAGGACGGATGAATCATGCAGGGTCTTTTACGATACAGACAAACCAATCCCCAGCCTGCTTTAATATCCGTTTGATCCGGCAGCCGGATCCGCAGCGCATTTATTTTACCTCCACAGTAATTTTCTTCCGCATGCCGTTTACAGCATATACATAGATGTACGTGTTCCCGGGCTTCTTTGCCAGGATCCTGCCGGTAAGGCTGACATCCGCGATCTCCGGATCCGCACTCATGAACCGGAGCGTATCCGTGCATTTTCTGAGTTTCTTTTTCGTGTTCCGCTTTTTGACAGACGCCCGGATCCGGCTCCATTTTCCTGTTTTGAGCGTAAGGGATGCTGCCGTTTTCAGCTTTATTTTCTTTGGATTCGTATATTTTGCGCTGCCACCGGACGTATAGGCATGTACAGTCGGGCTCTTGGCAATAGATTTCTTTTTCCCATCCTTTAATACAAACGCTTTTACATAGGCTTTATAGGAAGTCTTTTTCTTCAGCTTTTTCTTTGTCCAGGAAACGGTCCCTGCTTTCTTTACCGTCTTCACACACTTGTAGGGATACTTCTTTCTGCCAGCGCTGCACCGCGCCATGAAGATCTCATAGCCGGAAGCCTCCGGTATTTCCGTCCATTTCAGCTTCAGGGAAGTCTTGCCTTTGGCCGTCATCGATGCAAGCAATAAGTAAGAAGGTGTTTTTTCCGGCTGCGTCTCCTCCGGCTGCGTTTCCTCCGGTTTCGTTTCCTTCTCCGCAACGGTAAGTTTTCCCTTCTTATACGTTACCGCGTAATTTGCCGTCACGTCATGAAGCCCGTCTGTGATCTTCACATCTGAAGGAGTGATCTTTCCGTTCTCCGTGACCCTGGCAGTATTTCCGGAGATCAGTTCCACGGAAAGGATGCTGTGTCCGGTCACAGCGTCTTCAAGGACCACCTGTTCTTTACCGGTAAGGATATCCTCTCCCGCCTGCACAGTCTGGTCTTTTGCTGTGACGACAACATCTTTCTTTGCAATGGCAAACGATTTTTCAGCGGTCCCGTAATACCGCCCCGTACCTTCGATCGTCACTTTTGCCTTTCCCGCATCGACATTGTCACTGAATGTTACCGTATAATCGGTCCCTTCCTGCAGCAGCGTTCCGTTCACTTTTACTTCCGGTTCAAAGATCTGCGGCTTCCCGCTGTATACACGATCATCCGCTCCGCTGATCTCTGCTTTTTCCAGGGAGAAGACATGATCTTTGTGATCAGAAGCATAAAAAGGAATCAGTGCAAGCGAAAGATTGTTGAGCCAGCTCCTGTTATTCGCTCTCCAGATATCCAGCGTATTGATCACTGCGCCGCGGACTCTGGTATTGGAGGATGCGCCGGGCATCCTTACATTGCTGACGGAACTCAGCACATAAATTTTGTCTCCCTCATAGCCCAGATACAGCATTTCGTGGCCTTTGAAGAAAAGGATCGTTCCAATGGGAAGACGCTTGATCATGGCTGTCTTTTCCTCATCGGAAAGCGCAGACAGGTCATACTCCTTCATGACGCCGTTGTTCCTCCCGCATCCCCTGGGAAGGTCGAGCCCGAAGCAGGCATAGACATCCCTGCAGAATCCCGAGCAGTCGTCCGACATGAGCATGCTCCCCCAGCCATAGGTATCACCCAGCTGGTTCATAGCCACTGCCATAATGTTTTCGGCAGTAAGGGGAAGATATCCTTCGCTGACCTTCCTGTTCTCGCCGATCAGGGCGAGCTTTTTCTCATAGGTTCCATCGCTCCTTCTGACCGGCATCCAGACAACGTGGTTGTTATGGGCTGTACGGTTGCTGATCCTCCCCTGAATATCCTTTTCGTCCGCCAGCTGCAGCCTGGACCCCATGGTGATCCTTCGGTTTGCCGTCTCCGGCTGGGAATTGGATGCTTCCGTGAAGATCTTGTCATCGCAGACTACCAGGAGCTGCTCCGAAGGATAATTCCATGCCTCGAGCCATTCGGTTCTGTCTTGGCAGATCGCAACGTCTTCCGCGGAGATCCATCCGGTCCCGCAGCAGGTAAGCGCTGCATAATATTTTCTGTCCTTAGACATCGTCCGCAGCAGGACCGGCTCGTTCACCTTTACGAGCGTCAGGAAGTTATAATCAAAATCAGGATCCTTCGGATCATCCTGCAGTTTCTGCGTCGTAGGAAACGCCAGCAGGCTGGTCCTCGTCGTACAGACTGCAAACAAAGTGTCACGGATCTGTGCACCGCCATCCAGATCGACATCAGGATCCTGGCAAAGCGCTATAAGAGGATCGTAAAGCGTATTTTTACTTACCAGATCGCCGTTGCTATTGTATTTTGCTCCTACGCTGTAAAAATAGTCTGCATCGCTCTTCGCACCGCTCATCAGCAGCTGTACTCTGGATTTTGCATCATACTGATACTGAGACCATCCAGCCATATTTCTGGTCTCTTTGGAAGTCTTCCAGATGGATTGATTCAGGTCTTTAATATCCTTTTCGCCGGCAAGCACCCTGTCCGGGTCTCCCAGCTTGTCTGACCAATACGACGCCTTTGACATGGCAGGCGTAACATCCGGCATATAAAGGACTGCCGCGTATGTCTGCAGCGGGATCACCAGCGAGACCGCCAGGATCAGGATCGCTGCCGCAAAATGCTTTTTATGATTTCTGAAACGGTATTCTTTCATTGGCTCCGTCTTCCTCTCCTGCTCCTTCACCTTCCGTTTTCCATCACCAGATCATATCCCATTTTGAACAGTTTCCTCTGCGCCGCATCGTCATCCGTCTGGTAATAACCGCAGATCATCCCGTAGGAATGGGCTGCTTCGGGGATGGAACTGTCCGCGACCGGCACATTAACGCCTTCACATCCAAGTGCCGCAGCACTTTTATAGGTTGCCGACGAACCCGCGCCTTTTTTCCCGACAAGCAACCAGCAGCGGTTGTTTGGATCCAGTTCCTTCACATACTGCAGATATTTGGGAATGCTGCACTGATAGATCGCCATGTACTGCATGTCCCGCTCCTTCACCATCGCGTCAATCAGTTTGATCATCGTTTTGTAATGGTTTGAATACTTCAGATCGATCACGGCGTTGCAGCCGTAAGTCTTGCAGGTGTCGAGATAATCCTCGAATTTTGCGATCGGCTGACTCCCGTGTTTTGAACGGACATACAGACCGGAGAGCCGCTTCCATGTCGAGCTTTCCACCGATCCGGAAGCGCCGGTCTTGTCTGCCAGTGTCTCGTCATGATAACAGACCAGCACGCTGTCTCCGGACATTCTGACATCGGTCTCTATGCCGTTGTAGCCGGCCTGCCCGGCAAGCTGAAATGCGTACAGCGAATTCTGGGCAGCCCGTCCGGCCATGCCGGTGTGCGCCACAAGAAGACTTTTATCGCCGGTATCCTCCGAGATGGTATCATATTCTATCTCTTCTTCCCCGACATCGCCCTCCGCAGCGTATTTGGCGATCAGTTCATCGAGCGTCAGCTCGCTGTCGTCCGGCTCTGTCTCCTCTTCCTCCTCGAACTCTTCATACCAGTCCGGGTCGAATTCCTCAACATCCTCTTCATCGATCATTGCGCACAGTGTATCCGGCATGTTGTTATGGCCCCACGCCGTACTGCTTCCTGCAAGGATCAGCGAAATGATAGCTGCTGCAGCAATGGTTTTCCAATATTTAAACAAACGATACACTTTCTTTCCTTCTTATTCTCAGGTACTCGCCGGATCCGATCTGACGATTCCGGTCCTCCCGGTTTTATTCGGTCTTCTGCGGATAAAGACCGGGCTTGCAAAGGACTTCATGGATCTTCGTATCCAGAATATCCGCAGAGTACGCCGGTGTAATGATCACTGCCGTATCCACGCCGAAGGAGCTGCCGCCAAGCGATACCACGGGTACACCGTACGGAATCGCATCCGTATCCAGTGCCATGACGGCGCATTCAAAAGCCACTTTCATGCCCTGTCCGAATGTTCTCAGGGTCGCTGCCATCAGTTCCAGCGGATAAACGCCTTTAAACTTTCCGCTGATCCCCCGCTCTCCAGCACTGAGTGCATGCGCACAGGAAACGACCGCTGCTCCGGCGGCTTCCAGACGCGCCTTCACCTCGGGCGTCATTTTATTCGCGCCGGACAGGACCGCTTTCGAAACTGTCCGCACAACAACGATCTTTCCGTGATATCCCAGTTCGCCGGCCATCTTCACTGCCAGTTCTCCGGTCTCGCCGGTACCGGAAGGAAGGACTATTGCAGGTGCGTTTATCTCAACAGCTTTCAGGATTGCGATCTTAAGGGCTTCAGCCGCATTTTCTTTTCCGGTATTTTCAAATACAGTCATTTTTTACCTCCGCTATATATTGCTTATCCTTTTATCAGGCAGCGTATTCTTCCACTGAAATATATATTTTATCATTGAAGGAAAATACATGCAACCAAAGCAGAGAAAAAAGCCGCGCACGAAGCGCGGCTTGATAACCATGTGCAATCGAGCCAGGGGACGGTTACTCATCCATCATCCTGTACCCGACTCCCAGTTCCGTCTCGATATATTTCGGCTTTACCGGGTCTTCCTTCAGCTTCCTTCTTATATTCGCCATATTCACCCGCAATATCTGGTTATCCGTGGAAACATAGCTGCCCCAGATCTGATTGATCATATAGGAATACGTCAGCACCTTTCCCTGATTCCGGAACAGCAGCTCCAGGATCTGGAATTCGTGGGCCGTGATATGGATCCGCTCTCCCGCGAGCGTGACGCGGTGATGCGGCACATCCAGCACCAGATCTCCTCTCTTAAAAATCCCATCCTCGGTCGGAGTACCGGACTGGATCAGTGAGGCATGCCGCAGCGCTGTCCGGATCCTGGCTTTCAGCTCCGAAATGCCGAATGGTTTCGCAACATAATCATCCGCGCCCATATCCAGCGCTTTCACCTTCTCATCTTCCCATGTCCTGGCGGATACAACGATCACCGGAATTTCCGGATGCTGCATTTTCATCTCACCCAAAAGCAGCATGCCATCCTGATCCGGCAGTCCCAGATCCAGCAGAACGAGCGAAGGAAGATGCGACAGGAAGATCGCTTTCGCATCCCGTGCGCTTTCCGCGATCATGACCTGATACTGCTCGTCCTCCAATGCGCGTTTCATAAAATGCACGATACTTTTGTCATCTTCAACAATCAATATTTTCTGCTTCATCATAGATGTTGTCCTCCGCCGCATCGAGGCTGAAATAAAAACAGGTTCCCTCACCTGCGTCTACCGCATACAGTCTTGAATTATGTGCTTTCAGAATACTCTGGCATACAGAAAGACCGATCCCCATTCCTCTGATGGAATCGCCGCGGCGCTCGACCATGACAGGGCTGTCTTCCGCGATCTGGTGCAGGATATCTTCCGGAAGCCCTCTTCCGTGATCCCTGACCAGGAAACGCACCTTTCCGCCTTCATATTCAAGCGATATCTCGATCGGTTTTACGCTGCCGGAATGTCTGACCGCATTCTCGATCAGATTGATCAGCACCTGCTCGATCAGCAGCGGATCCATCATCGCCAGCACGATATCGTCCGGCGGTACGAAACTGATCTTCGATGCAGGAAATCTCCGGCTGATCTTCGCTATACTGCTCCCGATAATCTCTTCCGGGATCTCCGGCCGCAGCTTCAGGCTCTTCTGCATATCATTCACCCTGGTAACGGAAAGAATGTTCTGGACCATCACCGACAGCCAGTCTGCGTCAGTTTTGATATCTTCGATCATTTTCGCGCAGTCTTCCGGGATCTCTGCTTTTCGCTCGGAAAGGATGTAGGAAGCCGAGCCGGAAATGGCCGTCAGCGGCGTCCGGAGATCATGGGAAACCGCCATCAGGATATTGCTCCGCACCGCATTTTTGGCGTGTGCGATCTCGATCTGGTTCTTTTCCTTCTCCAGCTTCGCATTCATTTCATAGAGTTCCCTGGTCTTTTTCTCTCTTTCCTCCGCTTCTGCCGCATGCTTTTTCAGGTTTCCTGTGAGTGCGCACACGATCAGTGCCGGGATCAGCATGCTGATCATGGCGACCGGGTAGCCGTTGAATGACACGTTGAATTCGGCGTATGGTACCATGAAAAAGATATTGATGCAGAAAACGCCGATGATCGATGCTGCGATTCCGTACAGATAGCCGTCGGTCAGCGAGGAAATGATGACCACCGCAGCGGCAAAGATCAGCGCCGAATTGTTCTCCACGCCGGTCTTCGGCAAAAGAAGCTGGCTGATTCCGAACGCCAGGAAAAGCACCAGCAATGTGATCCCCGCGTCACGAAGTCTGATTTTACTTGTAATCTGCCCCATGTCTCTGTCCTTTTGTCATCCCCTTACAGAAGGTTATTCTAATAATATACTGTACTTTCCATCTGTTTTGAATAAAAATGGCATAAAAAAATGGAGCACTATGCCATGCTCCATTTCTTTCCTCTGAGCCGCAGCAGGAAAACAACACCTCTGGTGAACAGTTCTATTCCCATCGCTGCCCACGCGCCGCTCAAACCATACCGGCCTGACAGGATGTACAGCAGCGGCAGCCGTACGACCCACATACACAGAAATGTCATCACACTCGGGATCAGCGTATCTCCCGCGCCGCGAAGCACACCGGAAATAACGATCGCGCCTCCGAAGAACGGTTCGGCAAAGGCAATGATTCTCAGCACCGCAGTCCCGGCTTCCCGGATCGCCGGATCCGGAGAAAGCAGCCCGATCAGCACCGGTGCGAAAATGAACAGCAGAAGACCTGAAACAGCCATAATGCCCATGCCGAGCGCGGTGATCATATAGCCGAGGGATCTTGTCATATCATCCCGTTTCGCGCCGATACTCTGTCCAATGATAGCAGACGCGGCTACTGCAATTCCATAACCCGGCATATAACAGAAGCTCTCAGCGGTGACCGAAAGGGAATGCGCGGCGACCGCCGCAGCGCCAAGTGATGAGATCATGGCGATCTGAACGACCTGCGCAATATCCTGGATAATGGTATCGAAAGCCACCGGCAGGGCGAGCTTTACGGCTTTGCTGATATCGCTCCGGTTAAATACCAGCCGTTCGCCGGATCGTTTTGCATAAATGTCCGCCCGCAGCATCGCTCTCAGCATCAGCAATGAACAGGCCAGCACAGCCAATGCTGTACCAAGCGCCGCACCGGCTACAGCCAATCCCGCGCCGGGGACAAAGACCCTCACGCCGCCGATCTGCACATACCGCGACGGAAAGATCAGGACTGCATTGAAGATCACATCCAGGAAGCACATCATAATATTCAGCGCGGATGGCACTTTCATATTCCCGGAAGCCTGCAGCATCCCGCCGCAGAAATAATTCAGGAATACAGCCGGCAGGGCAAATGCATATACAAAAAAATATCTGGTCGCATCACCAGTCACCTCCGGCGCACCGTTCAGCCACACCGGCATCGGAAATGCCAGGATCACGCCAAGCAGTGCCAGCACCGCGGCTGTACATAAGCCCATAACAAGGCCTTCCTTCATCAGGTTCCTGGCAGCAGCATCTCTTTTCCCGCCGATCGCCTGGGCTGTCTGAACCGTAAATCCGATGCTGACGGAAGTACACAGTCCGGAGAACAGCCATGTCGCAGGAGCCATCATTCCTACCGCAGCAGCCTGCATCGAGCCCAGATGGCCTACCATCGAAGCATCAATATACTGCATGACGATCGAGGAGAGTTGCGCCATGATCGCCGGAAGGCTCAGGCTGAAGACCATCCTCGCCTGCTCCGGCAAAGACATCTTCCTGCCTTCCCTGACGCCGGCCAGCAGATCGGCGCTGTTGTCGTTTTTCTGTGCGTGATGCTTCATAGATCCTGATCCCGGCAGCCGTGCCGTCCTCCTTCTCAAGACCATAACATAAAAACAAGGACGGCACAAAGAGACTTTTTCTCTCCTGCCGTCCAAAATGGTTTATCCTCAATAAGCGGTGCTCGTGCTGGTCATTGCATCGATCACGGTCTTCGCCACAGGCTGTTTGCAGCTTTTATATACACGGCCGCGGAGAAGCAGTTTCTCCACCTTCAGATTTCCGATCTCTTCCGCCGGAATCTCATACGGATCCTCGGACAGAATGACCATGTCGGCGATCTTTCCGGCCTCCAGGCTTCCTCGCTGCTGCTCATCAAACGTTGTATAATACCCGTTTATGGTACACATCCTCAGCGCGTCCTGAATCGTGACTGCTTCGTCCCTGTTCGGATTGTTGACTGCCTTGTCCAGCCAAACGATCGGATCCGGGAATGTGCACGGCGCATCCGAGCCGAAGGAAACATTAATGCCGTTATCCATAAATGTCCGGATCGGGTTCAGGCGGCTGCAGCGTTCCGCCCCCATGATCTTCTCTAGGTACTCATCCGGCTCCTGCTTCCAGCCGATGAAGGCACTCTGGACCGGCATCTGAATATTGTATTCACTGCAGATCTTTATACCCTCCTCCGTAGGCAGGCAGTCATGAATAATGCCGTGACGATGATCCTCTCTCGGGAAATCGTCCAATGCTGCTTTCAGCGCTCGCGTCGCCTGATCGAACGCCTTGTCACCGATGGCATGCATCTCGATCTGCAGCCCTGCGCGATTGGCTTCTTTGCAGAACTGCGTGACTTTCTCATCCGTATAATACAGGACGCCTTCTCCGCCTTCTTCATCCGTATACGGTTCATTCATCGCCGCATCATGCGAACCGAAGCATCCGTCGAGAGCGCTCTCAAAGCAGCCGCCGATGCGGGGAAGCTTCCTGGAAGTCGCGACTTTTATATTCATCGGCTGCGGGAAGACTCTCAACTGGAAACCGTTCTGCAGGGATTTCGCGAAGAGCTTTTCCATCGTGATATCGAGATTTCCGGCAAAACCGACACCGCTGACGGTGTGCACCATACCGATGCCTTTCGACGCCATCAGATCAACTGCATCCTGCATGTTGGCGATCAGTTCGATCAGCGAAAGCGAGCTGGACATATAATCCGAGAACTTGAAGAACGCTTCCTGATTCATCTCGCCGGTATCCGGATGATACCCTCTGAGATCCTTTATTTTGCTGTCCATTTTTGCAAGCAGTTTTGAATTGACGATACAGGCATGTCCGTCGTATTTAACGACCATGATTTCCTTATCCGGACAGACCGCATCCAGTTCTTCCCGGCTGATCAGGCGTTTCTCTTTCACGGAGTACGGCGACGCGCCGAAAGCGACCAGCATCTTTGATTTGGAACGGGCAGCAAAATCTCTGACCATCTCCGAGATCTCTTCATTTGACTCAGCATCCATCACGTTCAGGCCGGCCTGAAATGTCGAAAAGGACGCGAAATGCTGGTGCGTATCGACAAAGGCAGGGATCAGCGCTCTGCGGCCGAGCTTCAGGCGCTTCACATCTTTGTACTGCTCCGGAAGCTCATTTCCGACGAAGACGATACGGCCTTTGTCCTCGACCAGATACCGGAAAACATCATTATTTTTGTTTACAGACAGTATCTTTCCTTCAAAACATTTCATGATCGCTCCTCCTTGTAAGCATGGGACGTTTCGGGTGTCCCGGTTGTATCTAATATATCATCCTTTTACTGTTCCGCACACTGATTTTCTGAAAATTCTTTTATATTTAGATGTCTGGGGGGAGTGATGTAGGGTATTCTGTCTGCTCGTGAGTCAGACGATACCCTTCTTTCCTGTTTGATAATGGATGCTGAGTTTGCTCTTGGGTTTTTGATGGCCTGCGAAAAAGGACGATACCCTTCTTTCCTGTTCCATCTTGGATACCAAGCATGCTTTTGGGTTTTTGGACGCTAAACACAAAGGACGATATCCTTCTTTCTCGGTCAAGTTAGAGTATGATCTTAGAAAAAGGGTAGCGTCCTTTAGAAAAACTTGTTTCACGGAAGAATCCGTGCGTCATTCTTATAAAATCTATGAAATCCGGGGTAGCGCGGTGCTGTAAAGCAAGTGATACGCCCAAAAGCATCTGTCTCGGTTTCCGATTCGGCATCTTTCAAAGTATCAGGCATCCAGTAAAGCTATTTTCTGCTCATCTCAAGGCATCCAGCATCTGCTTCGGTTTCTATTTCAGTATTTCCAGCAGTGCCTGGCATCCCTGCAGCACGTCCTGCCATGTTTCTTCAAAATCTCCCGTGTACCACGGATCCGCGACTTCCTGTCCTGTTCTCCCGCAGAAATCCAGCAGCAGAGATAACTTCCCGTCCGGATCCCCACCGTATATTCTCGACATGTTCCGGATATTGGCGCGGTCCATACCAATCAGGTAATCGAAACGATCATAGTCTGTCCGTTTTGTCTGTCTGGCTGTCTTGCCTTCGCATGAGATTCCATGTTCAGCCAGCTTGCGCCTGGCCGGGGGATAGACAGGATTGCCGCGGCCATTCCAGATTTCCTCGGTGCTGGTGGCGGCGGATTCAATGTAGAAGGAATCTTCCAGTCCGGCTTTTCGGACAAGATCTTTCATGACGAATTCAGCCATAGGCGAACGGCAGATGTTGCCGTGGCACACGAAAATGATGCGATGCATGTGGATTAGTCCTTTCTAACTACCCCGATTTGCGCCGATTTGCCGCAATTTGCGAGGGCACTTCACCGGTTCAGCAGACCGTTATTCTGCCATGAAATATATGCAAAACGGCAAATTACGGCAAATCGAGGCAAATCACGGCAAGCAAAAGTAGTCAAAACGTAGTAAAAATCGGGGTGTTTTACTACCGTGGATTTTGTCTTTATTTTTCCTTTACCGTCACCCTGATCGTCTTGCTTACGCCATTGATAGCATACACATACACCTTGCACTTGCCCGGTGCCTTAGCAGTGATCTTTCCTTTGCTGCTCACCTTGGCTATTTTGGTATTGCTGCTGCAGTAACGAAGCGCGGCGCCATGCGTCTCTTTCATAAGGCTTTTTTTCTTATCGATCTTATTGATCTTCGCCTTGATGGCGTACGACTTGCCTGCCTTAAGGGTGATCTTTTTCTTCTCAACAGTTATGCTCTTCGGGTTTGTATACTTCTTGTTGCCGTTTGCCGTGAATGCGTGTACGGCGGGAC
>JAFRLH010000049.1 GCA_017431345.1 Lachnospiraceae bacterium
CCTCTGACTTCTGGACCACTGGTCCAAAAGTTAACTGGTCTTCCACGTCCTCTGACTTCTGGACCACTGGTCCAAAAGTTAACTGGTCTCCCATGTCCTCTGACTTCTGGACCACTGGTCCAAAAGTTAACTGGTCTCCCATGTCCTCTGACTTCTGGACCACTGGTCCAAAAGTCAGATCTTGTTGATGCTTCTTCATCTGTGTAATGCGTGCATTTTCTTCTGCTTCCTGGGGCACTTCAAAACTTTTCACATAGATGATATCAGATTTTCCCAGTCCTCTATTCACACGTTCAATCAATCCGATTCCTTTCTCGGTATCCAGCTCTGCAAATAACTTGATTGCCTTCGCTTTTCCGCATCCCAGATAAGCCATTGCCCGCTGAATGGAAAACTGAATAAACACCCTGTTTTCTGTATCGATCCACCGGTTTGCGCGGGACGATGACATCATATCCAGCATAAGTCCATACAAGACCTTGGCATCCGTTGACAGCCCGGCAAAGTATGCTTTCGTAAAAAGAACCTTCGGTATTCTGTAGAAACAGAACCTGTCTGCTTCATTACCGTAAAAGTAATCCAGCTTAATCTGCTCCTCCATGATCTCCTCCTACTGCCTGTTCTGCAGCCAATCTCTCAACAGGCTATATACAATCTCTTCTATTTCATCATCCGTCATCTCAGCGGGGAAATAATCTGCCAGTCTGTCCGCCTTTATTATAAAATCCCTCACTCTGGCTCTTTTGCTGTCAAGGATGCGATCAATAATAGCTTTGGTAAGCTCTTTGCTCTGTGAATACCAGCGTATCTTCTCTGCTTTGGCAGGGGAAAGCCTGTCCCCCGCTTCTTTGACCTTTTCTGACACCCAATTCTGTTCCTTCATACTCAAATACGACAATTCGACACCGGAGCGGACAGATAGTCTGCCTTCATCGACCTGCTTCAGAAGATCCTCTCTCAGATAGGACAGTCTGATATATCTTTGCACAGTTTTCCCGCTTTCACCTGCCAGTTCTCCAATACTGCTGAGGGTGTCTCCGCCTGCGCTCCCCTGATGCTTCATCGCTTCATATCGCATACGGTAAGCATGTGCTTTTTCACTTGGAAGAAGATCCTCACGTTGAATATTGGAATCGACCATCACGATTACGGATTCATCATCAGAATAATTTCTTATCAACACAGGCATAGTTTCCAAGCCTGCCAGTTCACAGGCTCTTTTTCTCCTATGACCTGCGATGATCTCATATCCGCCTTCGATTCTGGGACGGACAATTCCTGGCGTTAGTACTCCATACCTTTTAATGCTGTCGACTGTTTCCTTCATCTTGCTGTCATCCAGCACACGGAACGGATGATCTTTAAATGGATACAGATCTGCCAAAGGTACCTCCGTCACCTTAGTATCATCCCCACTGATAATATCCGCATAGGAATTAATCTTTACTTTTCCGGATATGCTTCTACTCATTTGCAAGCACCTCCCGGGTAAGCGACTCATATGCCTCCGATGCTTTTCCATGGGGGTCATATCGATAAATACTGATTCCTAATGCAGGGGCTTCTGCGACTTTTGTGGAAAGCGGTATTTTTGCATCAAAAACCTTTATATTCTTCTCATACGCTTCCCTGACTGCCTCCTCTGCCTCTCTCGCAAGGATTGTCCTGCTTTTTACTTTGGTCAGCAGAATTCCTTCTATCTTCAGCTTCCTGTTTATTCTCCTTTGTACCAATCGAATGCTCAGGATCGTGGCCTCTATATCCGTTATCGGAAGATACTCTGTTACTACCGGAATCAGTACCGAATCCGCCGCAGCCATCACATTTACAGACAAAGTAACCATTGCCGGTTTGGAATCAATAAGGATGTACTCATAATTTCCCCGAAGCATATCCACATAATCCTTCAGGACTGTATCCCCTCCAGGTATATTCCCAAGTTCCTTATCAAGAACCGCAAGCGTGCTCTTGCCAGGAATAAAATCAACCCCTTCATCATGATGCATGATTCCAGCTTCCGGATCCGGATTCTCCTCGTTGACGATCGCCTGAAGCGCATCGGTGAGAGTATAATTTAGTTTTTCCGGATCTTTTACACCAAGGCACTTTGTCAGATCTGCCTGTCCATCTACATCGATCAGCAGAACTTTCTTTCCTTTCCTTGCAAGCCCGATCCCGAGATTCAAGGTACTTGTCGTTTTGGCTACACCGCCTTTATTGCTCGAAATTGCAATCACTTTACACATAAGCCGTCTCCTTACTTACTGTACGCTGCCTGTACGCTTTAACTGGTCTCTTCTGATTCTTTTCTCTGCTTTCAGGTCTTTGAAAGAAGCAAATTCCCTGAGTTTCGGCCCCGCTCCGCTGTTTCTTTTTACACCGGAACGGCTCATCAGAATAAATCCTCTTTCCTTTTCCAGCGCTTCGATCGCCCTTTTGATCTGATACGATGTCTGGGCCTGGATCCTGACCTGGACCATGCCTTCCTGATACTTGAAATTTTCCATACTGCAAGTCTCCCTTCTGATTATTTTTGACAGCTTATGTGGTTTTATCTTTACCATCTGCACTGTCGCTGACTATGGTAACAATGGGGTATTATTTACTATTTTGCATAAAAATGGGCACTTCCTGTGAATAATTATTCATTAGGAAGTGCCCTGTATTGAGTATTCATTTTAACTCATAATTATACATTATGAGTTTTCGCTCTTTCAGAAACAGAAAACTGCAGTATTATACAGTATTCGCATTAGAATTTTTGTTGTACTTTTGTTGTACTGTTGTACAACTGCGTCACTCAAACCCACGTATTTCCGTGCTTTTTCGGCCCCATGTCATGCATTCATAAGAAATGCCAGATATCCGTTTCTTCCCTCATAGATATCCGCCTTGCTCGCCGCCTCGAACGGCGCATGCATATTCAGCACCGCGATGCCGCTGTCGATGACCTGCATTCCATAATTCGCGGAAATGTAAGCGATCGTTCCGCCGCCGCCCGCATCAACTTTTCCGAGCTCACAGGTCTGGAATGCAACGCCGGCGTCATCCATCACCCTGCGTACGCAGGCAACATATTCTGCGGATGCATCATTGGAACCGGATTTTCCTCTCGCACCGGTGTACTTATTGAACGCAAGTCCATGTCCGAGATATGCCGCATTCTTCTTTTCATTCACATCGGCATAATTCGGATCAAAGGCTGCGGAAACATCGGAGGAAAGCATTTTGCAGCGGGAAAGTGCACGGCGGAGAGCCAGATCTCCCGTTTCACCCTTGAGCGCCATGACCTCTGCAACAGCGTTCTCAAAGAATCTTGAGTGAGCGCCTGTAGCGCCAACGGAACCGATCTCTTCCTTATCCACCAGCAGGCAGACAGCGGTGCGCTCCGGATCCGTCACCTTCAGCTGGGCATCCAGTGATGTGTAAGCGCAGATACGGTCGTCATGCCCGTATCCCAGGATCATGCTGCGGTCAAATCCCAGATCTCTTGCAGCTCCTGCGGGAACCACTTCGATCTCGGCAGAGAGGAAGTCCTCTTCTTCCACATCGTAAGTATCTTTCAGGATCTTCAGAAGATTGGCCTTTACAGCTTCTTTCTCCTTCTTCTCTTCCTCGGAATCGCTGTCTTTCTTCACCAGCGGCTCATGGCCGACAAGCACGTTCAGGTTCTCACCCGTGACGACTTCTGCGGCATTCTTCTTCATTTGCTCCTGGCCGAGATGAGGCAGCAGATCGCTGATCATGAATACCGGATCGTCTTCCGCTTCGCCGACGCAGACTTTGACAACTGTGCCGTCCTTCTTTGCGATCACGCCGTGCAGCGCAAGCGGTCTGGCGACCCACTGATATTTCTTGATCCCGCCATAGTAATGGGTGTCCAGCAGTACCTGTTCAGCTTCCTCATAGACCGGATTCTGCTTGAGATCCAGGCGGGGGCTGTCGATGTGTGCGCCAAGGATATTCATACCGTTCTCCATTGGCTGTTTTCCGATGTGGAACATGATCATCGTCTTGCCGTAAAGGGTGTCATACACTTTATCACCGGCTTTCAGTGTGTCTCCGGCGGCAATGACATCCGCCAGTTTTCTGTAACCGGCTTCCTCCGCCAGTCTTGCTGATTCCTCTACGCACTCACGCTCGGTCTTGCATTTGCTGAGGAATTTTCTGTACGCTTCGCCAAGCGCCATGACTTCTGCTTTTTTGGCTTCATCATAGGAAAGCCATGCATTTCTTCTTTCCATAACTATTCTCCTTTAGTTGATCTCAATATCTTGAAGCAGCCTGATCCCGTTTACACTGTTCAATCGCTGCGACGGTGCACAGATCAGTAATAATGATGCTTTATGGTCTGGCGTTGTGCACAAACCATAATTATATCTTTGTTTATGGTCCACTGTTTGTGCACAGACGCAAGAAATGTACCTGTTTAGGATCCTTTTTCTGTGGTCTTCAGTATTCCTGCCATCTGTTTCCGGACCCTAAACTTTCTGTATTCCTCAACAGATGCACGCATCGAGACCATAATCTCGATCAAAGAATGCACTCATGCACAAAATCAGTCTTGTCCGGCTGCATAATTACCTTCGAAAGAAAAATCGCCTCCGCCGTATAAGCGGAGGCTGCAGAATTTGCTGAAAGATTATACTCTGGAGAGATATTCTCCCGTACGGGTATCGATCTTGATCACATTTCCTTCTTCTACGAACAGCGGGACCATGACCTGGGCACCGGTCTCGACGATCGCAGGTTTGGAAGCGCCGGTAGCGGTATCGCCCTTGAAGCCGGGCTCGGTCTCAGTGATCTCAAGCTCTACAAAGAGCGGAGGCTCTACGGAGAAGACTTCTCCCTTGTGGGAACAGATCTTTACGAGCTCATTCTCTTTTACGAACTTAAGCGCAGTGCCGATCTGGTCAGCGGAAAGAGCGATCTGATCATAGGTATCCTGATCCATGAAATAATACAGATCTCCGTCGTTGTACAGATACTGCATATCTTTTCTGTCGATTCTGGCTTCTTCAAACTTTTCAGTAGGACGGAAGGATTTTTCAATAACGCCGCCGGTCTTAATGTTCTTAAGCTTTGTACGTACAAAGGCAGCACCTTTTCCGGGCTTTACATGCTGGAATTCAATGATCTGCCAGATATTGTTCTCGTATTCAATAGTGACTCCGTTTCTGAATGAGCCTGCATCTACCATAAAAAACCTCCTTCGCGGACCGTCTTCTCACGGCTGCCGCTTGTTTATTACGTTCTTTATCCAGTAAATTTTACCGCATGAAGACATATTTTGCAACCATTTCTCTAAATTGTAATATGGCCATGCGCTGTTGTAATACTTCTGTAATCAATTTCGCTGCAAGGCAAACGCTTCCTGCCTTCTCTGTGTACAATGGAAAGCGGGCATTCATATTCCGCTTCACTGCACCTGAGACAAGCATCCCCTTGTACCTTACTTTATGACGCAGTGTCATTAAAGGTGAGAAATGCTTGTTCTCGGTTCAAATAATCGGCGCGACCCGTTTCCTGCCTGACAGTCTGTACAGGAACAGGATCGGCGCTTCAAGATATCTTTTGAGCACGATCTGAATTTCTTCTTTCTTATCGATCGGATGAACAAGGATGCTCTTCATACCGGCAATATTTGCGCCGAGAATGTCTGTAAAAAGCTGGTCGCCCACCACGATCGTCTCTGCGGGATCTGTGTTCATGACCCGGCATGCCCTTCTGTATCCGGAGGGCATCGGTTTATGCGCCAATGTCACGTAATCAGAATTCATTGCCTCTCCGAACGGTGCAACGCGAGGTTCCTTGTTGTTGGATACCAGACATGTACGCAGGCCCAGCGAATGGATGTAGCCGAATAACGCGATGCTCTCCTCTGTCGCAGGGGCGCCGTGGGGGACAAGGGTGTTGTCGATATCGAAGATGAGGCCCTTGTAACCGGCGGCGGCGAGCTCGTGATATTTAATTTTGTAGGAGGAGGAACATTCCTCATTGGGGTAGAGCATTTTGAACATGTTCAGGTACTCCGGAATTCTTGTGCCAGTAAAACCGCAGGCGTTACGCGGTGGATCCTTCGACAGGCTCAGGATGACAGGCGCTGCTCACCATCCTCATTTTCACCAAAACCACTGTCATTACGCGGCGAATCCTTCGACAGGCTCAGGATGACAGAATTGCCACGCGGATTGCGGTAATTATTTCTGTCAGAATGACAGTATTACGATTTCTTCGCGATCTTCAGGATCTCCTCCAGGAACGTATCTACATCCTTGAATTCCCTGTAAACAGACGCAAAGCGCACGTATGCCACATCATCCAGCTGTCTCAGATGCTTCATGACAAGCTCTCCGACCTCTGTGCTCGGAATTTCCCTGGAATCCCGCTGCATGATCTCATTCTCGATCCTGTCCACAACTTCCGTGATCTCATTGGCAGAGATCGGACGTTTATGGCATGCGCGGACCAGCCCCGCTTCGATCTTCGAGCGGTCATACAGCTCTCTGGTGCTGTCCTTTTTGACGATCATCATCGGGATCGTCTCAACTTTTTCGTAAGTCGTAAACCTTTTCCCGCAGGCAGCGCACTGACGGCGTCTGCGGATGGAATTCTCAGCCGGTCTTGAATCAATAACTCTGGTATCGGCATCACCGCAATACGGGCATTTCATCTTACTTCCTCCTATGCGCGTCCGAACTCTGACAGTTTCAGTCCGGGATTACGTTCTTCCACCATTCCAACGCTCCAGCTGTTGATGAACAGCAGCAGCGGATTTCCTTTAAGATCCTTGATCCGCTTCATATCCGACGTACCGGAGATTGCATCGACATCCACTTCATCCTGGTTGTCGATCCAGCGGATATACTCATACGGCAGCGGTTCCAGCGCAGCTTCCACATTATACTCATTCTTCAGTCTGAACATAAGCACATCAAACTGCAGCACGCCGACAACGCCGACGATGATCTCTTCCATACCGGTATTGTACTCCTGGAAGATCTGGATCGCGCCTTCCTTTGCGATCTGATCCACGCCTTTGATGAACTGTTTGCGTTTCATCGTGTCAGCCTGTCTGAGGCGGGCGAAATGCTCCGGTGCGAAGGTCGGAATACCCTCGTAGGAGAACTTCTTCCCGGCTGTCAGCGTGTCGCCGATGGAAAAGATTCCCGGATCAAAAACACCGATAATATCGCCGGCATAGGCCTCCTGCACGAGCGTTCTCTCACTGGCCATCATCTGCGTGGACTGCGCGATCTTGATATTCCGGCTGCCCTGCATGTGATAAGCTTCCATGCCTGCTTCATATTTTCCCGAACAGATCCGCATGAATGCGATCCTGTCGCGGTGCGCTTTGTTCATATTCGCCTGGATCTTGAAAACGAATGCCGAAAACGGTTCTTCTACCGGATCTATGATGCCGGCATCCGAGTTTCTGGGTTCCGGCGGCAGCGTCATATCAAGGAAATGCGTAAGGAACGTTTCCACACCGAAATTGGTAAGCGCCGAGCCGAAGAACACCGGGCTGAGTTCACCGCCGGTGACCATATCCATATCCAGTTCCTGTCCGGCACCGTCAAGCAGTTCAATATCTTCGGCCAGCTGATCCAGTGCCAGGGGCCCGACGATCTTATCCGCCTCCGGATCATCCGGTGAAAATGTTTCCGATTCCAGAACATGCTGGCCTGCACCTTCCGCGAAGAAAGCAGTGATCTTCTGTGTGTTCCTGTCATAGACGCCCTTGAAGCTCTTGCCGGAGCCGATCGGCCAGTTGATCGGGCAGGTCGCGATGCCCAGGACATCCTCGATCTCATCCATGAGTTCAAAGGGATCCCTTGCCTCGCGGTCCATCTTGTTAATGAATGTGAAAATGGGAATATGGCGCATGACACAGACTTTGAAAAGCTTGATGGTCTGCGCCTCAACACCCTTGGATCCGTCGATGACCATGACTGCGGAGTCTGCTGCCATCAGTGTTCTGTAGGTGTCTTCCGAGAAATCCTGATGGCCGGGCGTATCCAGGATATTGATGCACATGTTGTTGTACTCGAACTGGAGAACCGAGGAAGTTACTGAAATGCCTCTCTCTTTTTCGATTTCCATCCAGTCCGAAACGGCATGCCGTTGTGTTTTCTTTCCTTTGACCGATCCGGCAAGATTGATGGCGCCGCCGTAGAGAAGGAGTTTCTCGGTAAGCGTGGTCTTGCCGGCGTCGGGGTGCGAGATGATGGCGAATGTACGCCGTCTGTTTATTTGATCTGATAATACTGACATATATAAATTCCTTACTGATTATTATTGATTATTGCTGGCCTGACGGAAGTAAAACCGCATGTTTCCGGGCGAAGATCCTTCGTCACTTCGCTCCTCAGGATGACAGCGACTCCCCTTTAATGCGGACCGGACATCGCAATGATCCTGTCCAGGATCTTATGCGCCACTTCGTCCTTGCTCATGATCGGCAGCTCATCTTCCGCGTCCTTCGAGATCATGGTCACGATATTGGTATCCGTCCCGAAGCCGGCGCCGGCCTGCTTAATGCTGTTCGCAACAATCAGATCCAGATTTTTTTTTTCCAGTTTCTTCCTGGAATTCTCCAGGACATGCTCTGTCTCCATCGAAAAACCGCACAGGAACCATTTTTCTTTCTTATCCGCGCCGAGCGTTCCCAGAATATCCTTTGTCCGCGCCAGTTCCAGCGTCAGCTCACCGTCTTTTTTCTTCATCTTCTGATCAGCGGTCGTCTTCGGTCTGTAATCAGCTACCGCGGCTGCCATGATGAAAATATCCGTGCTGTCTGCTTCCGCCATGACTGCATCGTACATTTCCTGCGCGGACGTCACCGGTACCGCCTTTACGCCTGCCGGCACTTTGGCCTCCATAACGCCGTGAACAATCACTGTTTCCGCACCTCTTGCTGCCGCGGCTCTGGCGATCGCGGTTCCCATCTTTCCCGTGGAATGATTCGTTATGAATCTCACCGGGTCCATCGCTTCCCTCGTAGGGCCGGATGTGATCAGGATCTTCTTACCTGTCAGATCCTTTTCATAGCCGATCAGAAGTTCCGTATATTCGGCGATCTGCGCCGGCTCTGCCATCCTGCCTGCTCCTGTCACACCGCAGGCAAGCTCGCCGTAAGCGGTATCCATGATATGAAATCCGCGTTTGGCAAGCAGCGCAAGATTATCCTGCGTGGCAGGATTATTATACATCTTCGTATTCATCGCAGGCGCAATGATCTTCTCACAGTCACAGGCAAGCATAGTGGTGGAAAGCATATCATCCGCGATGCCATGTGCGAATTTGGCGATCACATTGGCATCGGCTGGCGCAATGACAAAAACATCTGCCCAGTCAGCGAGAGAAATATGGGCTACTTTTACTTCTGCCGGACGCTCAAAAGTATCCGTGATGCAATGATGTTTTGAAAGCTGTTCAAAAAGCAGCGGGGAAATCAGCTTAGCGGCATTCTCCGTCATGACGACCTGCACTTCCGCGCCGGCTTTTATATACTGCCTCACCAGTTCCGCACTCTTATAGCACGCGATCGAACTTGATACCCCAAGTAATATATGTTTTCCGTTAAGCATCATTTTCTCCTTACGATTGAAATCCGTCTTATGATCCTTTGGGTGAAATCAGCTTGTTCTTGACAAATGCTACCCCATAAAACCAATAATAGATGTTCTCTTCCGCTTATTATGGGTGATCCATATTTTTTCCCAAAAGACGATACCCTTTATCAAATGTTCACAGCTGAAATAAATCTCTTGTTGGGGTATCTTCTTCCTTAAAAAAAGCCATAACGCCCGTTTTATTTGAAAATCCTGGAATTCTGATTCATACCGGGGTATCTTCTCTCTTAAATCATATTTCATACACCCAATTTGAAAGAACGTCACAAATAAATCTCTTTTGAAATTATCAGCTGCGTAAGATCAGGCGGTCTGCATCCATCTTAATGGAACTGACCGGTATGGATCTCAATTTACAGCCCGCTTTACACCCGGCGATTCAGATGGTATATTTAAGCTTGTAAACAAGCCGGATTCTTGTGGCTGTTCTATGTGCTGCATGAACCGATACCACAACATTTAGTGTAAAGACTATAACATAGACAGAACACAATGTCCAGCGGAGCAGAGCGGGAATCGCGTTTTCAGGGAATGCCTGAAAAACCGGAAATCCGGCAATTCCTGCAAACGGGATCTCTGACGCAGGAACAGATAATACGCTTCACAGCAGACGGAGGAATGAAATGATCTTCACAGTTGACGTAGGAAACACCAACATCGTTGCCGGCGTGATCGAGAAAGGGAAACCGCGTTTCGTCGAACGGATCTCCACGGACCGCAACAAGACGGATCTGGAATATGCCGTCATGCTCAACACGATCCTCGAACTGCATGATTTTACCTGGCCGCAGGTCACCGGAAGCATCATTTCATCCGTTGTTCCGGCTGTCACCACGACGCTGAACAGAGCGATTGAAAAACTGACCGGCAAGCCTGCGCTGGTCGTCGGCCCCGGCGTAAAGACCGGACTGAACATAAAGATCGAGAATCCGCAGGCGCTCGGAAGCGATCTGGTGGTCGACGCAGTCGCCGGAATTGCTGAATACCCCACACCGCTCCTGATCATTGATATGGGAACAGCTACCACGATCTCGGCGATTGATAAGAACGGCACCTATCTCGGCGGTGTGATCATTCCCGGCGCCAGAGTAGCGCTGGACGCACTGTCAGACAGAGCCTCCCAGCTGCCGCACATCAGCTTTGAAGCCCCGAAAAAGGCGATCGGCAAGAATACCATAGAGTGCATGAAGAGCGGATCCGTTCTTGGCACGGCTTCCATGATGGACGGAATGATCGAGCGGATGGAAGAAGAACTCGGCGGCCCGGCGACAGTCATCGCCACCGGCGGCCTGGCACCGTTCATCATCCCTCACTGCAAAAGGGAGATCATCTATGACGACTTCCTGCTCCTGAAAGGGCTGTATATCATTTACCGGAAGAATACAATGAAGTAAGGCCGGACAGACAAAAAAGAGACAAAGGACCACGTGATCCTTTGTCTCTTTTTCTGTCTGACAGTTCAGTGCTTAAGCGGCTAAGCGAGCCAGAGAACCGTCCCCTGACTCTAGTGCTTAAGCGGTTAAGCAGGCCGGAGAACCGTCCCCTGACTCTCCCGTGCTTAAGCGGTTAAGCGGGCCGGAGAACCGTCCCCCTGCTCTTACGCCAGTGCGGCATCCAGCACGCGTTTTATGTTCGCTTTGATCTCTTCATATCCCTGTCCGGGCTTTGCCTCGTAGAGTTTCTCCCCGTCGATAAACATTGTCGGGACTCTGTAATAGTCATATCTGTCCGCAATATCCGGATGCGCGTTCTCTTCCACTCTCTCGATCTTCACTTCCGTATACCGGGGATCTTCAGCCGCCAGGGCCTGGATCGCCTTATCCGCGTTCCTGCAGTAAGGACATCCGTTCAAATAGAAATACAGAACATTCTTCATCGTTTCCATCCTCTCAGCTTTCTGTCATGCGCTCTGGCCGACAGCACAATTGCAGACACCGGCGGGATCTCGATACTGAGCATCCCGAACAGTGCATTGTAGGTTTTGTGACCTGTATTGTATCCGGCACTTCCCGTAAGCATCAGCCTTCTGCATTCGTTATCGGTAATGCCGCAGGCAGAAACGTCAATGACCTCACGCCGGAACTCTTCTGTGGTATTGATGATCGTAATGACTGCATCATTGTCTTTTCGTCGCGCATAAACGATCATACCGCGTTCAGCAAGCAGCGGGATCCACGCGCCCTGCCGCAGCGCAGCATGGTTCTTATGGATCCAGGTCATTTCCCTTACGAATTCCAGCAGTTCCTGATTTTCATATCCCCAGGGATACGTGCGCCTGTCGTCGGGATCTGTCCATCCGCACACACCGGCTTCGTCGCCGTAATATAATCCCGGCGCGCCGGGCCATGTCATGAGCATTACCAGCCCCTGGTGCATGATGCGCATATCCGTGCTGAGCGAAGCGGATTCCGGGCCCAGCTCTGCCAGTGTCCCTGTATGTTTGTTGGTTCTCGTCAGGAATCTGGAATGATCATGGTTATCCAGCTGATTCAGTGCTGCGAACAGAGAAGCTTCGTCCAGCGACAGCATCGCATGGCGCATTGTTTCCATGAACGCCTCTGCATTCCTGTAAAGATCCAGCCGCAGGATCTCCGAATGCTTGTCTACACCGGTCAGGAAATAGCTGACCGGATCCATGAAGGCGTCATAATTCATGACCGTATCCCATTCATCGGCAGAGATCCACGCTGCGGGATCCCCGTAATGTTCGGCCAGTACGATCGCATCGGGATTAGCCTTCCGGATCGCTTTCCTGAACCGTTTCCAGAAGCTGTGGTTGAATGCTTCCGAGTGACCCAGATCCGCTGCGACATCCAGTCTCCAGCCGTCGACATTATATGGCGGAGAGACCCATTTTTCTCCGATGCGGATGATCTCATTCTGAAGTTCTTCCGATCCCTCGTAATTCAGCTTCGGCAGCGTGGGCACATCCCACCAGGCCTCATATTCTCCTTCTGCATCATAGTTGAAGTAGGCTCTGTAGCGGCTCTTCTCCGACCTGGACGCTCCCTTTTCTTCTTCCGGAATGTCTTCCCTGTCGTAGAAGCCTTCCATATCCATCCACTTGTTGAATGATCCGCAGTGGTTGAATACGCCGTCAATAATGACTCTGATACCTCTCTTATGACAATCCGACACAAACCCCGCGAACCATTCATTGGAAGCTTCGAGATTCTCCGGATCCGTGACTCTGATGCGGTATCGTTCGGCCTTCGTATTCGAGAACGAGAAGACAGGGATCGCCTTGCCGCCGTCTTTCTTTATGACCGTAAGATGCGGATCGATATGATCATAGTCCTGCACATCATATTTGTGTGAGGATGGCGAGACAAAGATCGGATTCAGGTAGAGAACTTCCACGCCCAGCATCTTCAGATAATCCAGCTTTTCTCTTACGCCGACCAGATCGCCGCCGTACATCCTGCCCACATCCGTGATCTCGGGCATATCGCTCCATTTGCGCACTTCGTGTACGGGCTTTCCGTTGTAAATGTACTCTCTGTCCGTCACGTTGTTTTTCGGATTGCCGTTCCTGAAGCGGTCCGTAAAGATCTGGTAGACGACCGCGCCGATGCTCCACTCCGGAATATTTTCATTCGCCCTTATGCGGAACCATATCTTTCCGTCCGCATAATCCGACAGGCCTTCCTTCGTATAAACATAACTGCGAAAAGATCCGTTCTCCTGCGTCGTGATCTCAAAGAAGTAATACTGATCCTCTTCCGTGTGCGGAAGTATTGTTTCAAGTATTAAAAGCTCTCCCAGCGTTTTTACCGGAGAGAGCTGATAACATTTGCCTTCTGTATGCAAATTTACAGTAGTGCCGGGATGGTCATGCGCATCAAGCTGAAAGCGCACTCTCGTTCCCTTTTCCGCGTCCCGTTTTACGAATTCCGCGGATTCATCTGTATATAGTGACGAGATCTTCATAAATCTGCTGCATTATTCTCCTCGGGTTTTTGATCCGCGAACAGCGCCTCGAATTCCTGCTGATCGATCTTCTCTTTTTCCAGAAGCAGCTTCGCGGAAGCGTGAAGAACATCCATATGCTCTTCAATGATATTTCTGGCTTTGCCGTAGCAGTCGTCGATGATCTTCTTGACTTCGTTGTCGATCACTGCCGCCATCTGCTCGGAATAGCCTCTTGTATGGCCGAAATCTCTTCCGATAAAGACTTCCTCATCGCTGCCATAGTTGATCATGCCGATCGTCTCGGACATGCCGTAGCGTGTGACCATGTTGCGGGCCATCTCAGTCGCCTGCTTGATATCCTGCGAAGCGCCGGTGGTATAATCATCAAAAATCAGTTCCTCGGCAATACGTCCGCCGAGAGATACCATGATATCCTGCAGCATATGTCCTCTGGTCATGAACATTTCATCCTTCTCCGGCAGGGGCATTGTATATCCGGCAGCACCAAGTCCGGTCGGAATGATGGAAACAGTATGTACAGGGCCGATATCCGGCAGCACATGGAACAGGATCGCATGGCCGGATTCATGATAAGCAGTGATCCGTTTTTCCTTCTCGGAGATGATCCGGCTCCTCTTCTCAACACCGATGCCCACCTTTACAAACGAGGCGTCGATGTCTTCCTGGGTAATGAACCGGCGTCCGTCCTTTGCGGCCAGGATAGCTGACTCGTTCATCAGGTTCTCAAGGTCTGCGCCCGAAAAACCTGCCGTAGTCTGCGCAACGCGCTTCAGGTCAACATTGTCCGAAAGGGGCTTGTTTTTCGCATGCACAAGAAGGATTTCTTCCCGTCCCTTCACATCGGGACGGCCGATCATGATCTTTCTGTCAAAACGGCCCGGCCGCATGATCGCCGGATCGAGAATATCCACGCGGTTCGTGGCAGCCAGCACGATGATCCCGGAGTTCTCGCCGAATCCGTCCATTTCCACAAGGAGCTGATTCAGCGTCTGCTCTCTCTCATCATGTCCGCCGCCCATACCGGAGCCGCGCTTTCTGGCGACTGCATCGATCTCATCAATAAAAACAATGCAGGGAGCATTATTTTTCGCATCGTTAAACAGATCGCGCACACGGGATGCGCCCACGCCGACGAACATCTCCACAAAATCCGATCCCGAGATCGAGAAGAACGGCACGCTTGCTTCTCCTGCGATGGCTTTTGCCATGAGCGTCTTACCGGTCCCGGGAGGGCCTACAAGAAGCACGCCTTTGGGGATCCTGGCGCCCAGACTGCTGTATTTCTGGGGATCCTTTAGGAAATCAACGATCTCTGCCAGATCCTCTTTTTCCTCACGAAGTCCGGCAACACCGGAGAAATCCACATCGGTCTTTCCCTGGCTCATCACAGCCCGGCTCTTGCCGAAGTTCATCATCTGTGAATTGCCGCCGCCTCCCATCTGGGAATTGCGCATGACAAGAAAAATAATGACTGCAGCCGCTATTCCGAGCATCATGTAAAGGATCATGGAGGATCCCCCCATGTTCTGTGTAACGGCAGCCAGCACATAATCCTTGTATCCGGCGTTTTTGCACAGATCGATGATATCGTTTACATCGCTTACCTGCAGCTGATACTGCGTATCACCAACCGAATAACGCACATATCCGGTAGGGACTTCGGCATTCTGATGGATCTCCACGTCCGAAATCTTTCCTGACGAAAGAGCTTCTTCAAAATCCGACCAGGAAGCTGTCTCTCTGCCCGCATTTCCCGAAAAGAGCGTGCCCGAAAAATAATACGAAAAGAGCACGATCGCAAGAAGGATCAGATAGATGGGAAAGACGGTTCTGCCTCTCTGCTGATTCAAACTTTTTATTCTCCTTTTAATTCCAATATTCCCACGTAGGGCAGGTTCCTGTACCTCTGATCGTAGTCCATGCCGCAGCCGACCACGAAATGATCTTCGATCTCAAAGCCGCAGTAATCTACTATGACGTCTTTCTTCACGCGTCTGGCCGGCTTGTCAAGCAGGGTACAGAGCGCAAGGCTTGCCGGTTTTCTGTCCGCAAGCAGGCCCAGAAGATAAGAAAGCGTATTGCCAGAGTCAACGATATCCTCGATCACAAGCACATCTCTGCCTTCAATCGGCTCATCCAGGTCCTTTACAAGCTTCACAATACCTTTGGAGACAGTTCCCGAGCCGTAGCTCGAGCAGCTCATAAAGTCCATCGTGACCGGAATCGTCAGTCTTTTTGCAAGCTCTGCAGTAAAGAAAACGCTTCCTTTGAGAATACATACAAGATGAAGGCTCTTTCCTTCATAATCTCTGTTTATGCGGGCCGCGATCTCATCTGCTCTTTTTTCCACTTCTTCCTGAGGGATCAGCACTTTTACTCTTTCAGTCATTTTCTTTCCTCCTGCGTACACTTACCTGCAGTATTGTATTTGTGTCCGGACGCACCTGCGCAGCAGCGCTCATGCGCCAGCCGATGATCCAGAGGATGTGATGTCCGTCTGCAAGCAGCGGAACATCATTCCGTTCCTCTTTAGGGATATGCGCATCGATCATATACCTTGACACGCTCTTTCTGCCTACGCCCGCCAGCACAAGATAATCCCCCGGCTGACGTCTCCGTATGCAAAGATCACCGTTTATTCTATCATAATCAAACCATTTCGTATACTTCTGCCCGGGAATTTTTAACCCGGATTCATACGGAAAAACAGAATAGACCGCCCGGACCGGCAGCTCCTGTTCTTCTTTATCCGGCTTTTCCTTCGGTTCCGACCGGGTGATGCACAGATGCTGCTCATCCCTGACCAGAAGAAGTCCCTCCGGCAGCGAGATCTGTGATCCCGGTTCGGATCCCAGCAATGCAGATGCTGCTGCGACATGCCGTCCGGTAATCCGGGACGCACCGGCTCTTCTGACCAGAGTCTTGTACAGGATCTCGTTCTTCAGTGCTTCCGGAAGGTTTTCCAGTATATCCGCAGGCATCACGGACGGATCCGGAAATGTCCTGATGATCTTGTCGGCTTCGCCGCTAATATAATCAGTCCATGTGCGCGCCTGGTCAGCAAGCAGGAAAAGATGCTTCGCCGTACGCGGATTCAGGTTCTCGTTCAATACCGGCATGATGATATTCCGCACCCGGTTCCTGGTATAATCCGTATGGGAATTCGTACCGTCTTCTCTCCAGTTCTGTCCCTTTTTCCTGAGCCAGGCTTCTATATCCTTCCGTCTTGACGAAAGCAGCGGCCTGATAATATTGTCTCTTACCGGAGCCATCGCACCGAGTCCTCTGATGCCCGCACCCCTGCACAGATGCATCAGGACGGTTTCAGCCTGATCCTCAAGCTGATGGGCGACGGCGATCCTCACTCTGGTGCCGGGATGAAGATCCGCGTATCTGCGCGCTGCCTGGGAGAATCTGAGATAACGTACTTCCCTTCCGGCTTCCTCCAGGGAACACCGGTTGAGCCTTGCAAGCTCCGGGACATTTTCCCGGAGGATCCGCAGCGGGATATGTCTTTTGGAACAGAGCCTGCTGCAGAATTCCGCGTCCGCCTCAGCTTCCTCTCCTCTGATGCCGTGATGAATATGGATCGCCGAGATGGTTATTTCCAGTTCGTCTTTTAAAGAATCCAGCAGAAGCAGCAGGCTGACGGAATCCGCCCCGCCGGAAAGGCCGACGATCACGTGATCTCCCGGTTCCAGCATCTTCTCCTGATAGATGTATTGTCTTACCTGCAGTCTGACATCCATTGCAGTCCCTTCAGTTCTGTTCGCGCGCCGTTCCTCTGACCGGTACGCAAACCTGTGATTCAAAAAGGAAGTGCCAGGGCACCTCCTTACTCATTTGGTTTGACAAGCATTTCATCAGGATCTATCAGTCCCAGCTTTTCTCTTGCCAGGCGCTCGATATAGTCCTGCGACTGTACATATTCCTTTGACTCTTCCAGTTCTTCCCTGCGCTGTTCTTCTGCTTCCAGTTCTGCTTCCAGGGCCGCTGCCTGCACCTCATAACGGTGATCGGTCTCTTTCATTGTCCGGATCCGGAATCCCATCACGACAGTGAAACACAGCACCGCAATAATGACGATGAGCGCGCCGGCATTGGCATTCAGTTTCCTTTTCTTTCTCCCGTAGGATCTTCTTTTCCTTGCCTTTTTAGCCACCTGTGATCACTCCCTGACGGATCTAAATTACAAACCAACAATAAATCACCTTATATAGTACCCCAAAAGAAATGAAAATGCAACTGCTTATCCGCAATTCAGTGATCTGTTATGAAGTGACCTTTGTCAAGAGGTTAATCGAGCATCTAACAACCTTCTCTAACAAGCTTTTCTTGACTGTCACATTTGCATCTTCTGTCAGCATCTGAAAGGAGCCCTGATTTAACAGTTCCCGGCATGTGGC
>JAFRLH010000050.1 GCA_017431345.1 Lachnospiraceae bacterium
TATATTCACAATTAAAAAGAGAACCGAAGGCTGATCTTCTGGGGAGGCGGGCGCCGTAAAAAAGCGTCCGCCTCTTTTATCTTATAAATCTCCGGCGGAGAGGCATCTTCATTTGACAGAAACCCTGCAAGTGGCTACAATAAACAATGGATTAAAAGCGCCGCCTGCGGCCGCATCAGAGGAGGGAACGATGGATTCTGTATTTACCATGCTGAAAAAATATGATCAGGAGCATCTGATCGCTTTTATGAACAAACTTCCGGAGAATATGAAGGAAACCCTGATCAGGGAACTCGACGGTCTGGACTGGGGTCTTCTGGACATCATCAGGAATAAAGACAGCAAAGAAGGCCGGGGAGAGATCTCTCCGATCTCTGTCCTTACCATTCCGCAGATCAAGGAAAAAGAGGAAGCGTATACAGAGACCGGGATCAAAGCCATTCAGGAAGGAAAGGTCGCGGCTATGCTGCTGGCCGGCGGCATGGGGACAAGGCTTGGCTGCAAAGGCCCGAAGGGCGTCTTTGATATCGGCGTTACCCATGAACTCTATATCTTTGAGCAGCTTTTCAGGAACGCGATGGATTCTGCAGAAGCAGCAGGAAAGGAATTCCCGTTCTTCATCATGACCAGCGACAAGAACCATGAGGAGACCGTACAGTTCCTGAAGGACCACAACTTCTTCGGCTATCCTGCGGAACTCGTCCATTTCTTTAAACAGGACATGGCGCCCTGCGTGGATTTTGACGGGCATCTTCTGATGGAGTCAGCCGGAAAGCTTGCAACTTCCCCCAACGGAAACGGCGGATGGTATTCTTCCTTCGTAAAAGCCGGCATGCTTCCCGTAGCGGAGCAGTACGGTGTGGAATGGCTGAACTGCTTTGCAGTGGACAATGTGCTGCAGCGGATCTGTGATCCCTGTTTTATCGGTGCGGTGCTTGCGGAAGGCAAGGTATCCGGTGCAAAAGTCGTCAGCAAGGCGGATCCGCATGAAAGAGTCGGCGTGCTCTGCCTGGAGGACGGAAAGCCTTCCATCGTTGAGTATTATGAGCTTGGTGAAGACATGGCCATGGCCAAAAACGAAGCCGGTGAATATCTTTACAATTACGGCGTTATCCTGAACTATCTCTTCAGGATCGACAAGCTGAATGAGATCATCGACAAGCGGATGCCGCTTCACGAAGCGGAGAAGAAGATCCCTTATGTCGATCCGGACGGCACAGCCCATTCCCCTGAGACGCCGAACGGGTATAAGTTTGAAACACTGATCCTGGACATGGTCCATATGATGGACGACTGTCTCGGTTATGAAGTCGACAGGAACAGGGAATTCGCGCCTGTAAAGAACAAAACAGGCGTAGATTCCGTGGAATCCGCCAGAGCGCTTTTGAAGCTGAACGGCGTAGAACTGTAAAACTGTCCTCTCTGTAAAGAGAGGGGCGCCCGGCCCGGTGCGGGAGAGGTCACTATGAAACTGTCTCTTGTCATACCCTGTTATAATGAAGAAAAGAATGTCCGCCCGATGTACGATGCCGTAAATGCCGTCTTCGGGAGGACAGGATTTTCCTATGAAATGATCTTCGTTAATGACGGCAGCAGGGACGGTACATGGAGAGAACTGAAGGACCTGGAGCCTGTCGGGAACGGCAGCCTGAAATGCATTAATTTCTCCAGAAATTTCGGCAAGGAAGCCGCAATGTACGCGGGACTTACGGAATCCTCCGGAGAATATGTCACGATCATCGATGCTGACCTGCAGCAGCGCCCGGAGACAGCGCTCGAAATGGTGGAATATCTGGACGCTCATCCGGAGACAGACTGTGTGACAGCATTTCAAAGCGACCGCAATGAAGGGATCCTCCTGAGATTTTTCAAGTACTGTTTTTACGGGATCATCAATGCGGTCAGCGAGGTGGATTTCCACCAGGGCGCCAGCGATTTCAGAACATTCCGGAGGAATATGGCGGACGCGATCCTTTCTCTCGGGGAATACTGCCGTTTTTCCAAAGGCATCTTCTCCTGGGTGGGTTTTGAAACGTATTTTATGCCATATAAGGCGGAGGAACGGAATGCCGGGAGATCATCCTGGTCATTCAGAAAGCTTTTTAAATATGCGATCGAAGGAATCGTCGCGTTTACGACCAAACCGCTCCGGATCGCGACCGGCGTCGGCATCCTGATGTCGCTGCTGTCGCTTCTTTATCTGATCATCGTCGTGGTCCAGAAGCTGACAGTCGGCATCGATGTGCCCGGCTACGCTACGCTGATCGTACTGATCCTTCTGATCGGCGGGATCCAGATGACCACGCTCGGCATTGTCGGGGAATACATTGCGAAGATCTATATACAGGGAAAAGAAAGACCTATATATATAATGAAGGAAATGGTCCGGCTGCCTGCTGAACCGCAGAGGGAGCGCGATGCGGCTGCAGAGGACGCAGACCCGCTGATTTGACGCAGCATGTTCTTTATAGTATCATTAATCGGTTAAGGGATACTGATGTCTATCGTTTTTACGGAGGAAATGCATGAACTTCGGCCGTGAGAATACAAGAAAAAAACTGAGGAATCTGCAGTCCAGGGGCAGGAAGGTAAAAAATAAATCGATCCTTCTTGCCGTGAGGGCCGTTTTCTTTGCGTGCATCATACTGGCTGTCTGCGGAATCACCGCCGGCTACGGCGTTGTGCAGGGAATCATTGCGGAGTCGCCGGACATGAAGGCGGTGGATGTTTCCCCGCAGGGAATCGCGACGTCGGTCTATAATCAGGACGGAGAACTTATTCAGACGCTGGTCACCTCCGGCGCGAACAGAGATCCTGTGGAGTACAAGCAGATCCCGAAGGACCTGGTGAATGCATTTGTTGCGATCGAAGATTCCAGATTCTGGCAGCATCACGGTGTGGATATGCGCGGAATGATCCGTGCGGTGGTCCTGGGAATCAAGAGCCGTTTCAACAGCACACAGGGTGCCAGCACGATCACGCAGCAGCTGATCAAGAACAATGTGTTTTCGGGAGGCGCTGAAAAAGGGATCGGTGCGAAGGTCGTCAGAAAGATCCAGGAGCAGTATCTGGCGATCGAGCTGGAAAAGGTAATGCCCAAGGAAGAGATCCTGGAGAATTATCTTAACACGATCAACCTGGGCGCGAACAGCCTCGGCGTGCAGACTGCAGCAAGAAGATATTTCGACAAGGATGTCAGTGAACTGACACTCTCGGAATGCGCTACGATCGCCGGTATTACCCAGAATCCTGTGGGATACAATCCGATCACGCATCCGGAAAACAACAAAGAGAAAAGAGAAATCGTCCTGCGCTACATGGAAGAGCAGGGTTATATAACGAAAGAACAGCACGAAGAAGCGCTTGCGGACGATGTTTATGCCCGCATCCAGAGCGTGAATGCACAGGTAAAAAAAGAGGACGAAGAGCCTTATTCCTATTTTACCGACAGACTGGTAACAGAAGTGCAGCGCGATCTGGTCGAGAAATGCGGTTATACCGAAGACCAGGCGTATAAGCTTCTGTACAGCGGCGGACTGGAGATCTATACAACACAGGATCCGGACATGCAGAAGATCGTGGATGAAGAGATCTCGGATCCTTCCAATTACAATGAGGTTGCGAACCGCTACTCTTTCAACTATTATCTCGCAGTAAACCGTGACGGCGAAGCGTTTTATTTCAACGAATACAATGTAAAGAAAGAACTGAACCTCGCTTCCCTGAATGTGGATGACAAGTCAAAGATCGAGGACTATGTCCAGCGGTTCAAAGAGAAAGTGCTGGTCCAGGGAGACCGCATCATCAGCGAAGTGCTCAATCCCGTCCTGCAGCCGCAGGCTTCCGTTGTCGTGATCGACCAGATCTCCGGACAGGTCAGAGCCATCGCCGGCGGAAGGGGTGTCAAGAACACCTCCCTTTCGCTCAACCGCGCGACCGGTACAAGACGTTCTCCCGGTTCCACCTTTAAGGTGCTTACCGCTTTTGCACCGGCGATCGATACGTGCGGCGGCACGCTGGCATCAGTCTACTATGACGAACCTTATACCGAACCGACCACGGGAAAGACCTTCCGGAACTGGTGGGGCGATTCGTATGTCGGATACGCCAATATCCGGGAAGGCATCGTCTATTCCATGAATATTCTGGCGGTGAAGACGCTGATGGATACCGTAACGCCTGAACTCGGATTCGAGTATGCGGAAGATTTCGGTTTCAATACGCTGTACCGTCAGAAGGAAGTCAACGGAAGCATCTATACCGATATTTCCCCGTCGCTGGCACTCGGCGGACTGACGGACGGCGTGACCAATCTGCAGCTTACTGCTGCGTATGCAACGATCGCCAATATGGGCGTCTATCAGAAACCGATCTTTTATACAAGGATCGTTGACCGTTCCGGAGCAGTGCTGATCGACAATACGCCTGATATGCATCAGGTGATCCAGGCCAGCACCGCCTTTCTGCTGACCGATGCGATGAGGCAGTCGATGGAACCGTCCAGCCTGTTCGGGCTCCACAATTCGACCAGTCCTGTTGCGGCGCTTGACTATATGCCGGCTGCCGGAAAGAGCGGAACCACCACGGGAAAGACAGATCTGTGGTTCGTCGGATTTACGCCTTATCTGACCATGGGCATCTGGACTGGATTTGATGATCAGACGACCATGGAAGCGAATGAGAGCTCCAGTTATCACAAAGTCATCTGGAAGAAGATCATGGACCGCATCGATGTCCATGAAAAGTATTTCGCAAAAGATTTCATCAAACCTTCGGATATTGTTGCGTGCGAGATCTGCGCGAAGTCCGGTAAGCTTGCAAAGAGCACCTGCAAGGGCGATCACAGGGAAGGCATGGTCTACACGGAATACTTCAAGCGCGGGACCGAACCGCTGGAAGAATGCGATATCCATTATTCCGTAAGAGTCTGCTCCTCTAGCGGCATGAAGCCGAACCAGTGGTGCCCGAAGACGTATTACAAGACCTGCATCAAACTTCCGGAGGAGACCACGGGAAGCACGGACGATTCCGGCCATACCGCAGGCAGGGCGTATAAGACCTGTACGGTCCATAAGGCACCCGCCCCTGTGATCCCGCCGCTGGAAGTCGAGACCGGTGCAGCGAATAAGACAAAGACAAAGAAGAAAAAGACGGAGGAAGCGGAGCCGGTAGGCTGACCGGCCGCCGGAGAAGGAGAGAATATGATCACTGTCAGCAATGTTACGCTGCGTTTCGGCAAGAGCGCGCTGTTTGAAGACGTAAATGTAAAATTTGTTCCGGGGCACTGCTACGGACTGATCGGCGCGAACGGTGCCGGAAAATCAACGTTCTTAAGAATCCTTACGGGCGAGCTGGAGCCGACCAAGGGGGAAGTGATCATCACGCCCGGCGACAGACTTTCCTTCTTAAAGCAGGACCATTTCCAGTACGAGGATGAACATGTGCTGGATGTTGTCATGCTTGGAAATCCCCGCCTCATCGAGATCATGAAGGAAAAGGACGATCTTTATGCAAAGGAAGACTTTTCCGATGAAGACGGTATCCGCGCCAGCGAACTGGAAGCGGAATTTGCGAACATGAACGGCTGGGAAGCCGAATCGGATGCCGCCTCGCTCCTGAACGGACTCGGGATCGAAACAGAACTGCATGACAAATATATGAGAGAGCTCTCCGGCAGTGAGAAAGTGAAGGTGCTGCTCGCGCAGGCGCTTTTCGGAAATCCCGATATCCTGCTGCTCGACGAGCCGACCAACCATCTGGACCTGGCGGCGATCGCCTGGCTCGAGGAGTTCCTGATCAATTTCGAGAACACCGTTATCGTTGTTTCCCATGACAGATATTTCCTGAATAAAGTCTGCACCCAGATCGCGGATATTGATTACGGGAAGATCCAGCTGTACGCCGGAAACTATGATTTCTGGTATGAATCCAGCCAGCTGATGATCCGCCAGATGAAGGAAGCGAACAAGAAGAAGGAAGAAAAGATCAAGGAACTGCAGGAGTTCATCCAGCGGTTCTCCGCGAATGCTTCCAAATCAAAACAGGCGACTTCCAGGAAGAGAGCGCTTGAAAAGATCCAGCTGGATGAGATCCGTCCTTCCAGCAGGAAGTATCCTTATATTGATTTCAGACCGGAGAGAAGCATCGGCAACGATGTACTGGAGGTGCATAACCTGACAAAGACCATCGACGGCGTCAAGGTGCTGGACGATATCTCCTTTACGCTGAATCATGATGACAAGGTCGCTTTTGTCGGGTCCGATGAACTGGCCAAGACCACGCTCTTCCGGATCCTGATGGGCGAGATCGAACCGGACTCCGGGAGTTATAAATGGGGCGTGACTACATCCCAGGCGTATTTTCCGAAGGACAGCTCGGAAGAATTCAAGTCGGATTATACGATCACCGAATGGCTGACCGGATACTCCGAGATCAAGGACGTCACCTATGTCAGAGGTTTCCTCGGCCGCATGCTCTTTGCCGGTGACGACGGAATGAAGAGACTGAATGTGCTTTCCGGCGGAGAGCGTGTCCGCTGCATGTTCTCCAAGATGATGATCTCCGGCGCGAACGTGCTCATTTTCGACGAACCCACGAACCATCTGGATATGGAATCCATCACCGCGCTCAATAACGGAATGATCAAATTCCCGGGCGTCATGCTTTTTGCAAGCCGTGACCACCAGATCGTGCAGACCACCGCGAACAGGATCATGGAGCTGATCGGCGGAAAGCTCATTGACAAGATGACGACGTATGACGAGTATCTGGCAAGCGACGCCATGGCTATGAAGAGACAGGTATATACCGCCGAGAACAAGCCCGAGGATAACTAAAAGAATTATTCCGGAGACAAGTGGATGAATCAGGTTAACGAACAATCGAACAGATCCGGATCACGGCTTCCCATGATCCTGTCATTTGTACTGCCGATGGTAGTGATGGTCGGTATTTTTGCAGGGAAGCAGATCTATCCGTTCGGCGACAACAGCTTCCTGCGCACGGACATGTACCACCAGTACGCACCGTTCTTCAAGGAATTCTCCAGGCTTCTGAAAACGGGAGGAAGCCTGACTTATGATACCAGGATCGGCCTGGGGAGCAATTTCGTCGCTCTTTATGCATATTATCTGTCCAGTCCCTTCAACTGGCTCCTCATTCTGGTGCCGGAGGGGCTGGTCATTGAATTCATGACATACCTGATCGTCGTAAAGACCGGTCTGGCCGGCTTTATGATGGCCTGGTATCTGAAAAAGCATTTCAGGGACTGCAGTCTCGCGGTCACAGGGATCTCCATGCTGTATGCGATGAGCGGATATATGGCTGCCTACAGCTGGAACATCATGTGGCTTGACTGCATCTGGATCGCGCCAGTGATCCTGCTCGGGATCGAGCTTCTTGTCAGAAAAAACAGGCCGTTCCTGTACGTGATCGCACTTGCTTTCGGCATAGTGGCAAATTACTATATTGCCATTATGCTCTGTATTTTTGCGGTCATTTATTTTATCGCGGAACTCGTACTTCTTCCGAAGCAGAAACCGAACATATACGCAGCAAAAATTGCGGTCTTCGGTATCTTTTCGCTGCTGGCCGGAGGCCTGGCGGCCTTTCTTCTGCTGCCGGCCTATAAGTGTCTGATGACGACCGCCTCTGCGGATACCACTTTCCCCACTTCCCTTGTATCCTATTTTTCCGCGCTGGAGATGCTGGCGCGTCATATGATGAATGTGGATGTAGAGATCGGACTGGATCACTGGCCGAATCTGTATTCCGGCGTCATCTGCATGCTTCTGTATCCGCTTTATATTCTCAACCCCAATATTTCATCCAAACGGAAGATCGTTAAGAGCACCGTGCTGGGAATCATGCTGATGAGCTTTTCCATGAATATTCCGAATTATATCTGGCACGGAATGCATTATCCCAACTCGCTGCCCTGCAGGCAGTCCTTCCTGTATACGATCCTTCTGCTCTCGGTCTGCTATGATGGCGTTCGCCGTGTGCGGGAGCTGAGTGTAAAAGCGATCGCGGGATCCTTCTGGGGCGCCATCGTGTTTATCATGATCTGCCGCGTTGTGATCGATGTGGATGATTTTTCTTATCATGTGTATCTGCTGTCGGCACTGTTCATCGCACTGTACGCGCTGATCCTGTATCTTGTGAATACCGGAACGCTGAAGGCAGTCACCGCCTGTATTCTTGCCCTCGGGCTGATCGTGATGGAGATGGGCATCAATATGGCGGTCACCAGCGTTACGACCACAAGCCGCAGTGAATACATCAAGTACACAAACAGCTATCAGATCCTGATCCAGCAGGCGGAAAGCCGGTTCGGGGACGGGTTTTTCCGGGTCGAGAAAGCATCCCGGAAAACCAAGAACGACGGCGCATGGACAGGGTACCGTTCTGCTTCGATTTTTTCCTCCACGACACAGGCAGCCGTAAGTGGTTTTTATAAGGAATTCGGCATGGAGGGAAATACAAATGCATACAGCTTTACGGGATCCACGCCGCTCATGAGTTCCCTGCTCTCCGTGAAGTATCTGATCTCTTCCTCGGAACTGGATGACAGCCCTTACTATGAATATATCAGCTGGCACGGAGATACTTTCCTGTATGAGAACCTTTATACAATGCCGCTGGGATTTATGGTACCGGAAACGGCAAATGATGAAATCACCGCGAATGAACCGTATAATCCTGCGGAAGCACAGAACTATCTGGTCAGCCAGATGACGGGATCGGGAGAGGTGCTCTCCATTATAGAAGAGAACTTTGAGAACGATTCCTTTGATTTTACGGTTCCTGAAAAGGGACATATCTTCGTTTATGTTGACAACAGCAATGTTTCCGATGTGACCGCTTATAAGGACGACGACACGCTCAGCTTCAGCAATGTAGACAGAGGATATCTGCTGGATCTCGGGATCTGTGAAAAAGGGACGGATATTTCACTGCTCTGCGGCGGCGAAGAAGATTACAGCGTGACCGGAACGGCGTACATGTTCGAAGAGAGCGCGTTCAGGGACTGGTACAATGTGCTGTCCGCACAGGGAATGACCGTGGATGAATACAACAGCACGCTCTGGGATACAAGCTTTACCGGCAGTGTGGAAGTAAAGGAAAAAGGAACGCTCTTTACATCGATACCCTATGACGAAGGATGGACCGTCACCGTGGATGGAGAGGCAGCGGAAACGAAGCCGTTTGACAACACATTCCTGTGTCTGGATCTGCCGGCAGGAAGTCATGTGATCATGTTCCGGTACCGCGTTCCGGGGCTGATGGAAGGGATCCTGCTTTCGATTGCATCCCTGCTGATCCTGGGCGCATTATTCGCCATTGTCATGTCTCATAACCATAAGCGCCATGCGGTGCTTCCGGTCATCAGAGGCGGTACAAGGGCAGGTAAGAAGATCCATAAGCGCAGAAAACGGCGCAGCGAAAAGTCTTTTCAGCAGGCAGCGATGCCCATGCCGGAAGAACTCGAGGATGACGATATGTCGGATGAAGCCGTTACAAATATGGTGATGAAGGAGATAGAGGAGGACGCGAAATGAAGCTTTGGGGCGGACGGTTTAAAGGAAATACGGATGAACTTGCATTCTCCTTCAACGAATCGCTCTCCTTTGACAGGAGACTGTACAGAGAGGATATAGAGGGAAGCCTCGCGCATGTAAAAATGCTGGCAAAACAGGGGATCCTGACGGAAGAGGAGAGAGACCGGATCGCGGACGGCCTTGTGTCGATCCGGGAAAGACTGGATTCCGGGGCGCTGCAGTTCGATGGGTCCCAGGAGGATATCCACAGTTTTATAGAAGGAACGCTGACGGCGGAGATCGGCGAAGCCGGCAAGAAGCTCCATACCGGCCGCAGCCGGAATGACCAGGTCGCCGTGGACATGAAACTTTATACCCGGAGGGAGACCGACGAGATCATCACGCTTACGACGAATCTGATCGATGTGATCCGTGCGCTGATGCAGGAGCATAAGGAAACTTATATGCCCGGCTTTACGCATCTGCAGAAAGCCCAGCCGGTCACGCTGGCACATCATCTCGGCGCTTATGAAGCGATGCTGCTGCGCGATGTCAGCAGACTTACCGATACCAGAAAACGCATGAACGAGTGCCCGCTGGGAGCGGGAGCGCTCGCAGGCACCACTTATGACCTGGACAGAGAGTATACGGCTGCGCTTCTCGGGTTTGACAAAGCGACGGAGAACAGCATGGATTCCGTGTCTGACAGGGATTATATTATTGAACTGCTTTCGGATCTCTCGATCCTGATGATGCATCTTTCCAGATTCTCAGAGGAGATCATCCTGTGGAATTCGAATGAATACGGTTTCATCGAGCTCGACGACGCCTATTCGACCGGCAGTTCCATCATGCCGCAGAAAAAGAACCCGGATATTGCCGAGCTTGTCCGCGGAAAGACCGGCAGGATCTACGGGCATCTCATGCAGATCCTGACTACGATGAAAGGACTGCCGCTCGCTTACAACAAGGATATGCAGGAGGACAAGGAAGGCGCGTTTGACGCAATCGACAATGTGAAGCCCGCCCTGATCCTGTTCGCCGGCATGCTGTCCACGATGAGAGTAAATAAAGACGCCATGGCGAAGAGCGCTATGAACGGCTTTACCAATGCAACAGATGCCGCTGATTATCTGGTCAATCACGGAATTCCGTTCCGGGACGCCCACGGGATCATCGGCGGACTGGTACTCACCTGTATTGAAAGAGGATGCTCGCTGCTCGATCTTTCCATGGAAGACTACAAGTCAGCATGCAGTGCATTTGAGGAAGATATCTATGATGCGATCTCGCTTAAGACCTGTGTGAGCAAAAGGCTTACAAAAGGCGCGCCCGGAGAACTGATCGGGCGGCTGAAGCAGACGGAAAGCGGAGGGGAAGGATAATGAAAAGAGCGGGGAAACGCTGTTTTTCCGGCTGTATGACCGCAGTCCTGCTGATCCTTATTTTTATGCAGGCTGTGCCGGTGCTTGCTGCTGAATCGCTCAGCAAAACAAAGCTTGTTCTTGCGGTAGGAAAGAAATACGATCTTGATGCTGATGGAGCAGCGGGAACGGTCGTCTGGTCGTCTTCCAATGAAAAGACGGCAGCGGTATCGGAAGCGGGAACGATCACTGCGCTTGCAGCGGGAAAGACTGTAATTTACGCAAAGACCGGAGAAAATACACTGAAATGCAAAGTAACGGTCAGAAAGCCGGTAAAATCCGATAAAACGCTGAAAAAGAAATCCGGCAAGTGGAAAAAGCAGTACGGTGCAAAATACTATCTGCTGAAGGACGGCTCCATGGCAGTCGGGGCCCGTCGTATCGGAGGGCAGTATTATGTGTTTGACGCCAACGGCGGGCTGCTGCAGCCGAAAAAGAATGCGATCGTGAAATCCGGCAGCCGCAGATACTATGTGACGCCCGAAGGAAAGGCAATCTCCGGGTGGAACATCATCAAAAAGAAGCTGTACAAGACAACCAAACGAGGAAAGATCCTGACGGATAAAACGGTCGACGGGATCACGCTTACAAAAAACGGCAGCGCGAAGGACAGCACCAGCACTGTCTGGAAGAAAAAATTCATAAAGACCGTAAACGCGATCACGAATGCGAAGATGACCAAGAGAGAGAAGCTGCGTGCCTGCTGGAATTATCTGGTCAGTCACAGGCATTTCAGATATGCGCTCAAGTATCCGAAGCTTTCCGAAAAAGACTGGCAGAAGAAAACAGCTTATAATATGCTGGTCACAGGATCAGGGAACTGCTACAGCTTCGCCTGTGCCTTTGCGGCTATGGCAAACACGGTGGGATATAAATCCTATGTGGTCTGCGGAAGAGTATCCGGATCGAGAGACCACGCCAGAGACGGCCTTACCAGACATGCGTGGGTCCGGATCAGCGGCCTGAATTATGATCCGGAAGGACAGTTCGCCGGATGGTACAGGGGATGCTACGGCGCATCCGGCTACCGGATCCGGCATACTGTGCAGAGGACCGTTAAATTCTGGTAAGAATACACCCGACCACAGTCAGCCGGGTATCCTTGCATATCAGGCTTTTGTGTGATATGGTTTTGTAAACCGATGCCCTGACCGGCATGACGCAATATAGAAAAGAGACGAAGGAGAAATCATGTTAGACATTAAATTTGTCCGGGAAAATCCCGAACTCGTAAAAGAGAATATCCGGAAAAAATTCCAGGATGCCAAGCTTCCGCTTGTCGATGAAGTCATCGCACTGGACCGCGAGAACCGTGACATCAAAGGGGAAGTAGAGGCGTTAAGAGCGAACCGCAATAAGCTCAGCAAGCAGATCGGCGGTCTTATGAAGCAGGGAAAGAAGGACGAAGCCGAGGCTGTCAAGGCGCAGATCGCGAAGGATGCCGACAGGATCGATGCACTTTCCGCGAGGGAAAAGGAAGTAGAGGAAGAGATCAAACAGAGAATGATGCGTATTCCGCAGATGATCGATCCTTCCGTACCGATCGGCAAGGATGACTCCGAAAACGTGGAAGTAAAGCGTTACGGCGAGCCTGTCGTTCCGGAATATCCGATTCCCTATCACACAGAGATCATGGAAACCTTCCATGGCATCGATCTGGATGCTGCAAGAAGCGTTGCCGGAAACGGTTTCTATTATCTGATGGGAGATATCGCAAGGCTTCATTCTGCTGTTCTTGCCTATGCAAGGGATTTCATGATCGAACGCGGTTTCACCTATTGCGTACCGCCGTTCATGATCCGTTCGGATGTTGTGACGGGCGTCATGAGCTTTGCCGAGATGGACGCCATGATGTACAAGATCGAGGGAGAGGATCTCTATCTGATCGGCACCAGCGAACATTCCATGATCGGAAAATTCATCGATACGATGCACAGGGAGGAAGACCTTCCCTATACGCTCACGAGCTATTCTCCCTGCTTCCGCAAGGAAAAAGGCGCGCACGGCATCGAGGAGAGAGGTGTATACCGTATCCACCAGTTCGAAAAGCAGGAAATGATCGTTGTCTGCAAGCCGGAGGAATCCCCTTACTGGTTCGACCAGCTCTGGCAGAATACGGTCGATCTGTTCCGTTCCATGGATATCCCGGTGCGCACGCTGGAGTGCTGTTCCGGAGATCTGGCGGATCTGAAGGTAAAATCCGTAGACGTGGAAGCATGGTCTCCCCGTCAGCAGAAATACTTCGAGGTCGGCAGCTGCTCGAATCTCGGAGATGCACAGGCAAGGCGGCTCCGCATCCGCGTAACGTCTCCGGAAGGCAGAAAATATTTTGCGCATACGCTGAACAATACTGTGGTCGCACCGCCCAGAATGCTGATCGCATTCCTGGAGAATCATCTGCAGGAAGACGGTTCCGTGACCATTCCCGAAGTCCTTCGTCCTTACATGGGCGGAAAGAGCGAACTCAGACCCGCGAAATAATAAAGATCATTCATACCGATACCAGGGACAGCCGGCAGGCTGTCCTTTTTTGTCCTGCAGGCCGGGAAGGGGCGTGACAAATCTTCAGACACCGCATCCCGAATTTCTTGACACTTTACGGGACGGATTGTAAAATGAAAACTGCGGATTTCTGCGGGGATACTCCGTCGATCAGTACAGGAGGAGCTGGGACAATGGGAAAGGCTATCAGGACGGGCTGTGTTTTGCTTATTCTCGCATGCATGATTTCCTGCCGGACCGGGCGGATCTATGCGTCCGGCGGTACTGCTGCGGAATCGGGCGTTTCTGAAGAAACGGCAGACAGCCGGGGCAGTCAGGAAGAAGGAAAGAAGAATTGCTGGATCAAAGAGAACGGCAGGATCTACCGGATCGGGGAGAACGGAAAACGATACACAAAGACAGGGTTCCGGAAGATCGAAGGAAAAAAATATTATTTTAAGAAGGACCATTCCGCTGCCGTCGGCTATACGAAGATAAAAAAGAAGTATTATCTGTTCAGCAAAAAAGGCGTTCTTGTCACAAAAGACAGGAAAGTAGATGGCGTAAAGTATTACATCAAGGATAAAAAAACGGTAGAAGCATACAAATCCGGCGGGAAATATTATTATCCTTCCGGGAAGAAAATGTCGAAGCTGGACGCGTATGATTATGATACCTATCAGACTGCCAGAAAGATCGCTGCTGATATTACGACCCGGAAGATGAGCAAAGCCCAGAAACTGAAGAAGGTCTTCAAGTGGGTCATGAAGAAATCCTACATTACGAAAAGAAAATTTACCACAAAGCCCGGATGGATCCCGCTTTACGCAAATGACCATTTCCACGGAAAGGGCAGTACGTGCCAGGGAGACGCGGCGGCGTTTGCCTATCTTGCAAAGGCTGTAGGATACAAGAAAGTCTATGTCTGCATGGATTCGCCCAGACCCGGAGGGCATGCATGGACAGAGATCGACGGAAAAGCTTATGATCCTCTTTTTGCACAGAACAGAGGATTCTACAAACATTACGCAATAGAATACGGAAAGGTGTTCAGACTGAGACCGAAAGTACATATCAGGATATCCTGACAATCTGACAACAGGATCTTACTATTGAGCGGAGGAGACTTTTCATGAAAAAAGCTGCCGGAATACTTATCACGATTGCTGCCGTACTTCTGATGGCCGTTTCAGCCGGCCCCGTATTTGCTGCCGAAACGGAAACGAATGTTTCTTCGGAGACCCCGGCGTATAAAAACGAATGGGTAAAGAAGGGCGGCAAATACTATTACTATCAGAATAACGGTGAGAAGTACACGCAGACCGGTTTTAAAAAGATCGACGGCGAATATTACTATTTTACCGGGGACGGATCGAGGATCAATAAGAAAGGCTTTCGGAAGATCGACGGGAAATATTATTATTTTCAGAAGAACGGGAAGGTCTATAAAAAAGCAGGGCTCAAAAAGATCAAAGGCGCGGTCTACTGCTTTACGAAGAAGCGGTATGTCGTTGCAGGTGCTGCCAAAAAGACGAAAGGCGTTCTCCATGTCTACGGCAAGACCGGGAAGATGCTGAAGAAAAAGCGCCTGTATACGCTGAACGGAAAATACTACCGGATCGACAGCAAAGGCAAGGCGGAAAAACTTTCGAAAGTGCAGGCTGAAGCCAGCAGGCTCACATGGGTGTTCATCAATAAATACACCAACAAAGGAGACAGCAATGCTGTCAAGTTCCGCAAGTGCTTCAACCGCATGGAATGCGCTAATTACAGACCCGGATACATAAGGCGAAGCGAGACGGACGGAAAAGACTGGCCGTATAAGATCGTGGTCAAAGTGCTCCGCAATAACAACCGTTGGACGCACAACTGCTACGGATTTGCGTGCACCATTGCATCCCTGGCAAGAGAACTCGGCTATAAACCGTATGTGTGCGTCCTGCAGCAGGATCACGCGGTCGTGCAGATCAACGGAAAGTATTATGACAATATGGGTGCAAGATTCGGCGCTTCAAGTCCTGCGATCAAAGGCTTTAAGATCCACAAGAAATATAAATTCTGAGGAGAGAAGAATATGAAGAACAAGCTTTTTATGCTGCTCATCATCGCGGTGCTGACCGCCTGTGCAGTTCCTGCAAAAGCCGTGAAAGAAAATGAAATGCCGGGCGCAGCATCTGCAGAAACAAAAGAAGGCTGGGATGACGGTCAGTACTATCTCAACGGGGAAAAACTGACTTCTGTCCTTCAGAAGATCGACGGGAAATATTACTATTTCGAAAGTGACGGCAAGGCAGCGGTCAATAAGCTGAAGACTGTCAAGGGAAAGAAGTATTATTTCGGCAAGGATGGCGCTGCTGTTACAGAGCAGTTCAAAAAAGTGAAGGACGGGAAAAAGAAATATACTTTCTATTTCGGAAAGACCGGTGCAGCCTATACGGCCAAAAAAGATAAATACGCCATAACAATGAAGCCTTTTAAGATCGGCAAAAAGACATATGGTTTTGATGAGAAAGCGCATATGGTCACGGGACTCTGGGTAGTGAACGGCGCAAAAAAGGATAAAGTATATTCTTTTAAGAAGAAGACCGGCGTCTGCAATACGAAGGTCTCGAAGAAACTCACAAAACTCGCAAAGGCAGGCAAAAAATCCAAGACCATGTACAAGGATGTGCTGAAGAAGTTCGGAAAGCCGAAAAAGATCCGCAAGTCGGACGGCTGCAACGCCTTTGCCGGCGGTAAGGAAAAGGATTACAAGGACTACAACTTCCGGTATCCGCACCTGGAGGTCAGTATTTCCCAGTATACCAAAACCGGGGTTTACCGTATGAACGGCGTTTATACCTATGACGAGTAAAGGAGAGGACTATGAAAAAAAGACTGACAGCGCTGCTGCTTGCGTTCTGCATGGCATTTTCCTTTGCGCCGGCTGCTTTTGCCAGTGACGGTGCGGACAGCACGGCGGAAGAAACAAAAGAAGGCTGGGACGGTGATTCGTATTTTGTTGACGGGACCGCCGTAAACGGAATGCAGTCGATCGGCGGAAAAGACTATTATTTTGTAAAAGATAAAGTCGTGAAGAACCAGATCGTTTACAAAATCGGAAAAAAATATTATTCCATCAGCAAAGACGGCGTCCTGAAAAAATATACGGGCGTTAAAGAACAGGCGGCGGAAAGGCTGAGGGCGCTGAACAAGAAGAAAGACATTCCGGCACTGGATGCGAAGAAGACGGAAAAACTGTTCAAAAAAGCTTTTCTGTGGTGCGCCAAATCCTGTGTGAAAGGGAAGTATAAGGGCGTCGCGAAGACCGGCAATTATAAAAAATATGCAGTGGCCGGCTTCAACACACGCAAAGGGGACTGCAAGACACAGGCGTCCATGCTGGCAGTGATGGCCGGGATCCTCGGCTATAAGAAAGTGAAATTCGTGCACGGGCTCGTTCCCACAACAACCGGATTCCGCACGCACGCGTGGATCACCCTTAAGAGCGGGAAAAAGAAATACGTCTGCGATCCCAGTTTTAACACTTCGACGGACGCAAAGAAGCTGAGGAAGAAAAACAAATATGTCGGGTTCATGTTCCGCTACGGGGATAAGAATACCTACAAATACTATACCGCAAAGAGGAAACTGATCAAAAAATAAAGGAAATTGAAAATGAAAAAGACAAAAAACCTGATCATAGCAGTGCTGGCTCTCTCCCTGGTACTGGGAGGGTGCGGCGGCAGCGCAAATTCTGCACCGGAGACAACAGCGGCACAGACAACGGAAGCGGCTGTGACGGAAGCGCAGACGGAAGCAGCAGAGACAACAGCCGCAGCAGAAACGGAAGCTTCCTCTGAAGCGGAAACGGCAGCGGAGACGGAAACCGCAGCAGCAGAAACTGCGGCAGAAACAGAAACTGCCGCTGAGACCATGACGGAAGAATCAGCAGCAGAGGAAACAACAGTTCCTGCGGAAACAACGGCTGCTGCCGGCAAGACCATGTATTCCACATGGGGACTTGCCATGAGAAAGGACGCCAGCAAGGATTCTGAGAAAGTGGGCTCCATCCCGGTCAATTCCGAGCTTACCGTTTTTGATGCAAGCGGAGAATATTTTGAAGTCGAGTTTGACGGTGTGCACGGATATGCACTCGGAAAATATCTGACGGAAGACCCCGAAGAAGCCAAAGCTGCTTATGAAGAATCTGTCGCACAGGAAAAGGCGGAAAAGAAGAGTTCCTCAGGGGGATCCTCTTCCAAGAAATCCTCCGGGAAATCAACCAAGAAGAAATCTTCGGATAAAAAGAAGAAAAAAGACAAGGAATGCCTGACCGGAGGTATCCTTAACTGATCCTGCAGATCATGATACGGTAATATACAGAAGGCCGTCACACATCAGGCGACGGCCTTCTTACTGTATACCGCCATACTGCCGCATTTATACTGAATGAACCCGGAGGGACCCAGATGTCGCTTGTTTCCAATACCTTTCTGATATTCGTGCTTCTGGCACTGGTCGTTTACTATATTGTGCCGAAGCATTTTCAGTGGATCGTACTGCTGCTGTTCAGCTACGTATATTATATGTGGGGCGGGCCGAAGTATGTATTCTACATCCTTTTTTCGACCGCTGCAGTATATTTTTTCGGAAGGCTGATCACGCATCTGGAGGAAACGGGAGCATCGAAAAAGACACTGAAGCTGACAGTGGCGGCCGGCCTGATCGTGAATCTGGGGATGCTTGGAATTGTAAAATATTCCGCCCCGTTCACCGCGCTTCTGAATTCGGTCACGGGAACACAGCATGCCGGGCTGAATCTGGTTTTTCCGCTCGGAATCTCGTTCTACACTTTCCAGTCTTCCGGATATCTGCTGGATGTGTACTGGGACAGAGTCAAGGCTGAGAAGAATATCTTTAAATTTGCACTGTTCGTATCCTTTTTCCCGCAGCTTCTGCAGGGTCCGATCGGAAAATTCGGGAAGCTGCATCACCAGTTCTTTGAGGAACACAGACCGGATGCGGAAAACTTCAAATACGGCATGTACCGGATCCTGACCGGCTTTGCGAAGAAGATGATCATTGCCGACTGGGCAGGTGTCTTCGCGGACGCGATCTGGGCCGACATGGATATGTACAACGGCATCGCGCTGTTCGGCCTTCTGTTCTACGGTATCCAGCTCTACGCGGATTTCTCCGGCGCGATGGATGTGGTGATCGGTACGGCAAGGCTGTTCGGAATCGAGCTTGACGAGAACTTCCGGAGACCCTATCTGGCAACTTCCATGGCGGATTTCTGGAAAAGATGGCATATTACGCTGGGAGACTGGATGATGAACTATGTGTTCTATCCGATCTCGCTGTCAAAGTGGATGATGGGCTTCGCGAAGCACACCAAGAAGATCTTCGGGAGAAGGATGGGACGCGTGATCCCGATCGCGCTCGCGGACATCATCGTGTTCTTCTTCGTGGGTATCTGGCATGGCGCGAGCATGAAGTATGTCGTGTACGGATTCCTGAACGGCGGCATTATCGCTTTTTCCGAACTGCTGACTTATCAATACAGGGACTGGAAGAAGGCGCTGCACATTTCCGGCAGGGAAACATGGTGGCATGTGTTCATGATCGTACGGACCTTCATTATCGTGAACCTGCGGTGGTTCTTTGACCGTTCGGACACGCTTGGTGACGCAGCCTATATGATCAAATGCGCCTGCACCCATTTCGATCCCTCCCAGCTGTTTCAGATCCCGGCCGGCAGTGCGGGTACAGCATTTGTTCCGTATGCACTGCTGATCATTGCGGTCGGGAGCATTATCATGGTGGTCCTGGGGACGATGCAGGAAATCGGGAAGGAACCCTATGAGAAGGTAAAGGCCATGCCTGCTGCCGGCGTTTTTGCAGTATATGCGGTGCTGTTCGTGCTGATCGGTTTCCTTGGATCGACAGCGGCACCGAGAGGATTCATCTATGCGCAGTTCTAAGATACTCTTAAAAACAGGAATAATGATCGCTGTGCTGGTGTGCATCCTGCTTCTGCTGGATTTCGCGCTCTATCCGTGCACGTTTATGAGAAATGATATCCATGCTGTGGCGAACAATACCTATGATGATGTCTATATGGGCACATCGCACGGCAAGATGAATATCGATCCGTCGGCGGTCCTTGCGGATTCCGGAAGGACCGGGCATAACATCTGCGTGGGCGGAGAGTACAGCATCGATACTTACTACATGATCAGAATGATGGTGGAGCGCGGGCATAAGCCGGAGCGGATCGTCTATGAGCTGTCGCCCGGTTATTATGTGCGGGAAAAAGAAGAAGGCAATAATTATCTTCTCTTTTACCATGAGTTCCCGATGGGCAGGGCGAAGCTAGCGTATTTCGCAGATGCTGTCGCGAAATGCAATTTCAGAACGCTGTTCTTTCCGTGGTATGAGTACCAGCTTTCCTATGAGATGGAGCATCTGCAGGAAACGGTGCGCAAAAAGGTGAACCGGGATTACAGCGCAGATGGTTTCGCGACAGAGACACAGAAATATCATGAGGACGGTTTCATCGAGCGATATCCGGTGGATCCGGAGGAATTTGACTGGGATACGATGGAAGAGATTTACCCGGAGGATCTCGTACAGAAAAATATCGATTATCTGAAGAAGATCATCGAATACTGTCAGGAGCAGGGCATCGAATTTGTCTCGGTCGTAACGCCGATGCAGGATGATGTGCTGGCAGAGTTTTCCGAAGGCTATGAAGCGCTGGATGCATACTTCGCGGAGCTGATGGCGGAATATGATGTGCCGTATATCAACTTCAATGAAGATCCGTACTACGGACTGACGGCGCATGATCCGGAATCCTTTACTGATCTGGACGGGCATATGAACGGCGATGCGGCGAGGGAATTCTCGCTGACGCTGTCGCAGGTGCTGAACGGCAGCGGCGAGATCCCGGAGGAGGATGCGGAATCAGAGGAATATGAAGAGGACCCTGAGACGGAGGCGGAGGATGAACCGGAACTGCTGGGGTGAGTGGTTGGAGTAATTGCTCGAACAGCAGACAAAGTGACGCTTCAGCGGCAGGATCATTCCAATTCTATTTGACTGATGACAGCCGTGACGGTATGCTTATACCGGGAACTGTAGAGCGGAGAGCGACAGCTTCGAGCGAAACTGCCTCCAATTTTTCAACACGCTTTATTCGTTGAAAAATTGGTGTGCAAATGTTTCGTCCCGTAAGCGAAGCAATCGCAGCGACCCCTGTTTCCGGTATAAGCATACCGTCACGGCGTCACTCGGTCACTTCCCTACCTCCCATACCCTATGGTGCTGCAAGATCTCATTTGGATAACAACTTCATTACTATAGAAAGAAATCATCATGGACAGATACACCCTCATCAAGACCAACGGCCGCGCCAAGCGCGGCGCCTTCAAGACCCCGCACGGCGAGATCCAGACGCCTGTGTTCATGAACGTCGGCACCGCCGCGGCCATCAAAGGCGCTGTCTCCGCTGCCGACCTGAAGAACATCGGAACCCTGGTGGAGCTTTCCAACACCTACCATCTCCATGTCCGCCCCGGCGATCAGATCGTGAAGAAAATGGGCGGCCTGCACAGGTTCATGCACTGGGATAAGCCCATTCTCACAGACTCCGGCGGATTCCAGGTCTTTTCCCTCGCAGGGCTCCGGAAAATCAAAGAAGAAGGCGTGCGCTTCAATTCCCACATCGACGGCCGCAAGCTCTTCATCGGACCGGAGGAAAGCATGCAGATCCAGAGCAACCTCGGCTCGGATATTGCCATGGCATTTGATGAATGTGCTCCGTATCCGTCCACGAGAGAATATATGGAAAACAGTGTTGCCCGTACCACCAGATGGCTGTACCGCTGCAAGGCAGAGCTTGACAGGCTCAATGCATTGCCGGATACTGTCAATCCCGGCCAGGTGCTCTTTGGCATCAACCAGGGCGGTACCTATGCGGATATCCGCATCGAACATGCAAAAGCCATCCGGGAACTCGATCTGCCGGGTTATGCGATCGGCGGCCTGGCTGTCGGAGAGACCCATGCGCAGATGTATGAGATCCTGGATGCAGTCGTCCCCGAACTGCCGCAGAACAAGCCTGTCTATCTGATGGGCGTCGGCACGCCTGCAAATATTCTGGAAGCGGTCGACAGAGGGGTGGATTTCTTCGACTGTGTGTATCCCACCAGGAACGGCAGACACGGACATGTCTATACGAATCACGGCAAGATGAACATGATGAATGCCTGTTATGAAACAGATCCCCGGCCGATCGAGGAAGGCTGCAGCTGCCCGGTCTGCAGGGAAGGCTATTCCAGGGCGTATATCCGTCATCTTCTGAAAGCAAAGGAGATGCTGGGACTGCGTTTTTGCGTCTTGCATAATTTATCTTTTTATAATACAATGATGGCTGAAATACGTCAGGCCATAGAAGAAGGCCGGTATTCGGACTATAAAAAAGAAAAGCTTGCGGGCGTGGAAGGCAGCCGGGACTGATTTTCCCCGGTTTCCTTCATTAAAAAATGCTCCGCATGCAGGGAGGGTCATAATATGTTACTTGCAGCCACCGGCGGCGGAATGAGCGGAACTTTCTGGGTTCTCTATATCGTCATTATCTTTGCGTTTATGTATTTTGTGGTCATTCGTCCGCAGAATAAGCAGAAAAAACAGCAGACAGAGCTCATGAACAGTATGGAAGTCGGGGATTCCTGCCTTACCACCAGCGGTTTTTACGGAACCATTATCGATATCACCGAGGATGTCGTGATCGTCGAGTTCGGCAGCAACAAGAACTGCCGCATCCCCATGCAGAAAGCCGCCATTGTGCAGATCGAAAAGCCTTCACAGGAATAATCAGGCAGACGCACGAAGTGAACATGTAAGACTATTGTGAGGAGCAAATGATGCACATCATTTGCTCTCTTTTGAATGAACAGCGTTCATTTTATTCACTTGATTTCGGGAGCCTTGTATGGCAGCAAAAAAAAGAAAAAAGGCAGAGGAACAGATAAAAGGGATGGTGCCGATCCGGCAGTATGAACTGGCCTTATTCTACGAGGATATGGCCGACAAGCTGCAGGTAGAGGAATACCGGTCCAGATATTACGCAAGAGCGAGAGATATTATCAAACTGCTTATCGAGATGGTAAAGTACGGAGATACCGCTTCCGGGGAATATGCAGAGGAAACGGAAGAGACGGAGACATCCGATCCGGATCAGGCAGAGGAGGACATGTCGGATTATTTCGGTATGCCGGAATCGTTTACGGATGATGAAGACGGTGCCGATCTCGATGATGATGAAGACACCGGCTCCGAAGATCCGGACTATATTGCGGAAGTACTGTCACTGAAAAATCTCAGGGCTGTACGGGACCGCATCCGCAGGAAAACGTATGATTCCAGAGCAAGGACGATCATTGAGGCGTATGAAAGTGCTGCGGCGCTCAGGGACAGTGCTGCTGCGGCTGCGGAATTAAGATATGCCGCTGAGCAGTTCAGTGATATGGAACGGCTTGTCCGGAGGAAAAGACTTCTTGAGAAATATATGGATCCGGTTCTGTTCAAACAGGCTTCCGCCTGCAGCGATTTTATGGAGCAGGCGGAAAAGCTGAGAAAACGCGCCATGAAAATGGAACGGCGTATCCGGCTCCGGATCTTCCTGATCAGTGCGGCGGCCATCATTGTTCTTCTCATCGCTTTTGGTTTCACAAAGACGAGCACCTATCTGAAGCTCAAAGGCGATTTTGAGATGGCAATAGGAATGGAGGAAAAAGCCTGGCAGGCGTACGGAAGCGCGCTGAAGAAACACGGCAGGGAAGATTTGCGGGAGACTTATGATGCTGCCAGAAGGGCTGCCGGGATAAAGGCTTTCCGGGAAGAGAACTGGAATGCTGCGAGGGATACGCTCCGGGAGATCGCACAGAGTGACGACACGGAAGCAGATGAGATGTATGCGGAAGCAGAGCGTAATGCCATTGGCGGCACTGCCCCGGGAAAGACCGTTCATTTTGCCGGGACGGACTGGACTGTTCTGGAAAATGACGGGACATCCGCACTGCTGCTCCGGCTGGAAAATATTCCGGAGACGGCGTTTTCCGCAGACGGGAAGCCGTGCACATGGGCGGATTCCTCGCTCCGGGAATATCTGAACGGCAGGTATATAAAAGAAAAGTTCACGCCGGCAGAAACGGCGCTTCTGATGGAGAGCGAACTTGACGAAGAACCATCTGAGACCGGTTCCGCCGTGAATCCTGCCACTGCCGATACCGTCTATATTTTCAGCATTGGCGAGTTCGAAAAATATAAAAACAGCTTTCCGGAATGGACCAAGGATACCTGGTTACGGACTCCGGGTGAGTATGAAGGGATGGAAGCCTTTGCGGGAATCGGAAATACCGTAATGCCGAATGGCTATGATGTCGGCACAGACGCCATCCGCGTAAAACCTGTAATAAAAATCAATCTTTCATAAATCGAAAACACAGTACGGAGGGATAATGATGAAAAGTGATTCTGTAACGAAGGGGATGCAGCAGGCACCGCACAGATCCTTATTTAATGCGCTTGGAATGACGGAAGAAGAACTGTCCAGACCGCTTGTCGGCATCGTCAGCTCCTATAATGAGATCGTCCCGGGACACATGAACCTGGATAAGATCGTTGACGCCGTAAAGCAGGGCGTCGCCATGGCCGGCGGAACACCCGTGGTATTCCCCGCGATCGCAGTCTGCGACGGCATTGCCATGGGACATATCGGCATGAAGTATTCCCTGGTAACCAGAGATCTGATCTGCGATTCCACGGAGTGCATGGCGCTGGCGCATGCTTTTGATGCGCTGGTCATGGTCCCGAACTGCGACAAGAACGTACCCGGCCTGCTGATGGCAGCCGCCAGACTGAATATCCCTACCGTTTTCGTAAGCGGCGGCCCGATGCTGGCCGGTCGCGTAAAGGGACAGAAGCGTTCTCTTTCCAGTATGTTCGAGGCTGTCGGCAGCTACGCAGCCGGCAAGATGACCGAGGAGGATGTAAAGGAATTCGAAAATTCCGTATGTCCTACCTGCGGATCCTGCTCAGGTATGTACACCGCGAACTCCATGAACTGTCTGACCGAAGCGATCGGCATGGGCCTGGAGGGCAACGGCACCATTCCTGCGGTCTATTCCGCCAGGATCAAGCTCGCAAAGCATGCCGGCATGAAGGTCATGGAGCTGCTGGAAAAGAACATCCGCCCGAGAGATATCATGAATGAGAAGGCATTCCTGAATGCGCTTACTGTCGACATGGCACTCGGATGCTCCACCAATACAATGCTTCATCTGCCTGCAATCGCCCATGAAGCGGGTGTCAATCTTGATCTTTCCCTTGCCAATGAGATCAGCAGACGCACACCGAACCTCTGCCATCTGGCGCCGGCGGGCCCTACTTACATGGAGGATCTGTATCAGGCGGGCGGCGTGTACGCTGTCATGAAGGAGCTTACAAAGAAGAACCTGCTCTATACCGATCTGATCACCGCGACAGGAAAGACGGTCGGCGAAAATATCGCGAAAGCCGTCAACAGGGATCCCGAGGTCATCCGGCCGGTCGAAAACCCCTATTCCGAGACAGGCGGACTGGCGATCCTTACCGGAAACCTGGCACCCGATTCAGGCGTGGTAAAACGTTCCGCCGTCGTTCCGGAGATGATGAAGCACGAAGGCCCCGCCAGGGTATTCGACTGTGAGGAAGATGCGATCGCTGCTATCAAAGGCGGAAAGATCGTGGCCGGAGATGTTGTCGTCATCCGGTATGAAGGCCCGAAAGGCGGCCCCGGCATGAGAGAGATGCTGAATCCCACTTCTGCCATCGCGGGAATGGGCCTCGGCGCAAGCGTTGCGCTGATCACGGACGGAAGATTCTCCGGTGCTTCCAGAGGCGCGTCTATCGGACACGTTTCTCCTGAAGCGGCTGTCGGCGGTCCGATCGCGCTCGTGCAGGAAGGCGATATCATTTCCATCGATATCGACGCCTGCAGACTGGATCTGAAGGTCGATGAAGAAGAACTTGCGAGAAGAAGAGCGGAATGGACGCCGAAGGAGCCGAAGGTCAGGACAGGCTATCTTGCCAGATACGAGAAGCTGGTCACGTCCGGGAACCGCGGAGCCATCCTTGAGATCAAGTAAGTACGGGGGAGTTAGTGAATGAAACTGAACGGTTCGCAAATCGTAATGGAATGCCTTCTGGAGCAGGGGGTGGATACCGTCTTCGGATATCCGGGAGGCTCCATTCTGAATGTCTATGATGCGCTGTATCATTACAGAGACAGAATACACCATGTGAGAACTTCCCATGAACAGGGCGCTGCACATGCTGCGGACGGCTACGCGCGCACGACCGGGAAGGTCGGCGTCTGTTTTGCCACCTCCGGCCCCGGCGCGACCAATCTGGTCACCGGTCTGGCAACGGCCTATATGGATTCTGTTCCGGTGGTCGCCATTACCTGCAATGTAGGGAATGCTGTCCTCGGAAAGGATTCCTTCCAGGAGGTCGATATTGCCGGCGTAGCTATCCCGATCACAAAATACGGAACGATCGTAAAGCGCGTGGAGGATGTCGCACCTACGATCCGCAGGGCGTTCCGGCTGGCACGCAAAGGCCGTTCCGGTCCGGTGCTTGTGGATATCACGAAGGATGTCACGGCGGCGGTAACGGAATTTGAGCCCAAGCAGCCAGACCCGATCGTAAAAGACGAAGTGAAGATCAGGGAGAAGGAGCTGGAAACGGCGCTTTCCATGATTCAGGAAGCGAAGAAACCGGTCATTTTTGCCGGCGGCGGTGTGATCGCCGCGGAAGCTTCTGCGGAGCTTGCCGAATTCGTGGACAGGGTCGATGCACCGGTCACGCTCTCCCTGATGGGCCAGGGCGCGTTTGACGAAGCGGATTCCAGATATATGGGTATGCTCGGCATGCACGGGACCAAGACGACGAATTTCTCTGTAGCGGAATGTGATCTTCTCATCGGCGTCGGCGTACGTTTCTCTGACCGATGCACCGGCAATACCGAGAAGTTCGCGTCAAACGCGAAGATCATCCATATTGATATCGATCCTGCGGAGATCAACAAGAATATCCGTACAGATGCAGCGATCATCGGGGATATAAAACCCGTGCTGCAGGAGCTGAATGCGCGGCTGGAGAAGCAGTCACATCCGGAATGGATGGAGAAGGTACAGGAGCGCAAGCAGAAATATCCGATGCCGGTCGAGGAAGGCCTGTCCGGTCCCTGGATCATTTCGATGATCGATGAGAATACACCGGAAGATACGGTGATCGTAACAGATGTCGGACAGCATCAGATGTGGTCCGCACAGTATTACACCTACAGACATCCCCGTACTTTCTTAAGTTCCGGCGGACTGGGGACGATGGGCTACGGTCTCGGTGCGGCGATCGGCGCGAAGGTGGCATTTCCGGACCGTACAGTGGTCCAGGTAACCGGAGACGGATGCTTCCGTATGAACATGAACGAGCTGGCTACGGTCAGCGCCAATGATCTGGCTGTGATCACCGTGATCGTGGACAATCACGCGCTGGGTATGGTCAGACAGTGGCAGAATCTGTTCTATGAGAAGCGTTATTCCGAGACCGTCGTAAAGGACAAAGTGAATTATGCTGCCGTAGCCGAAGCCCTCGGCGTAAAGGGATATACGGTAAGGACCAGGGAAGAAGCCGAGGCTGCCTTTAAGGAAGCGCTCGCATCCGGGAAAGCCGCCGTCATTGACTGCATGACAGACTGTGACGAAATGGTATTCCCGATGGTCGTTCCCGGCGGACTTCTTCCGGATACATTCGACAAAGGCGACATGACGGAGAAACAGTAAATGCGAAAATGGGATCATCCGCTTACTTCCAGGTCCGCAAAGGCACTGGGAGAAGCGGAAAAGACAGCAGCCGGTCTCGGACTGCATTATACAGGCACCGAGCACATACTGGCAGGCATTTTAAAAACAGACTGTATGGCCAGCGAACTGCTGCAGGGATTCGGCGTAACCTATGCGCGCGTGACCGAGCTGATCGGAAAGCTCATAGCGCCGGAAGGGATCGTCCGCGTAAGCGGTGAGCCGGCGCTTTCGCCGAAAGCGCTGAAGGTCCTGGAAGATGCCTGGGCAATCGCGAAAAAGACCGGTCAGGATGTCATCGGTACGGATCATATCCTTCTGGCGCTGATCAGGAATGAAGACTGTGTGGCGGTAAGACTTTTTAATACCATGGAACTGCGGTATGAAGCGCTTCTTACCGCTCTTTTTGACGCCATGGGAGAGGACGCCGCGGCGATCAGGGCAGAGTTTGAGAACACGCAGGAAAAAAGCGCTTCCCTGATAGAACGCTTCAGCAGGGACATGACCGCGCAGGCGGCTGCAGGCAGGCTCGATCCGCTGATCGGGCGCACGACCGAGATGAACCGGATCATGCAGATCCTTGCGCGCAGAACAAAGAACAATCCCTGCCTGATCGGCGAGCCCGGTGTCGGAAAGACCGCCATCGTAGAAGGCCTGGCCGCCAGAATGGCGTCCGGGAACGTGCCGGAGAACCTGAAAGGGAAACGTCTTCTGGCGATCGATCTGCCGGGTATGGTCGCGGGCACAAAATACCGCGGCGAATTCGAAGAGCGCATCAAGAAGGTCATTGAAGAAGCGGGAAACGACAGCGGGATCCTGCTGTTCATGGACGAACTGCATACGCTCATCGGCGCCGGCGGCGCAGAGGGAAGCCTGGATGCAGCGAATATCCTGAAGCCGGCGCTGTCGCGCGGGCAGATCCAGATGATCGGTGCGACTACCGTGGATGAATACAGGAAGCATATCGAGAAGGATGCCGCGCTGGAGCGGCGTTTCCAGCCGGTCATGGTCAATGAACCGACCGTGGCGGAGACCGCAGAGATCCTGTCCGGCGTCCGTTATGCTTATGAAGAGCACCACGGCGTGAAGATCGAGGATGCGGCTGTGCAGGCAGCGGCAGAGCTTTCTGCCAGATATATTTCGGACAGGTTCCTGCCGGACAAGGCGCTCGACCTGATGGATGAAGCTGCCGCCAGAGCGCAGATGGGGAGCCTTCGTGCTGCGGAAGAAGATCCGGAGGATGCTGAAAAGGAAGTGACTGCACAGATCGAAGAAGCAATCATTTCCGGAGAGACACACCTGATTCCCGCGCTGATGAAAAAGAAAAAAGCACTGGAGAAAAAGAGCAGGGGAAAAGCCGGCAGACATGCGGCGCGTGTTGTTTCCGCAGATACGGTAGCTGAAGTGGTCGCGGACTGGACCGGCGTTCCCGTTAAGAAACTGAAGGAAGCGGACGCCGTCAGGCTGAAGAACCTGGAGAAGGAGCTTCACAAACGCGTGATCGGGCAGGATGAGGCTGTGACTGCTGTCGCCAAAGCGGTCCGCCGCGGCCGTGTAGGGCTTTCCGATCCGAAAAAACCGGTCGGTTCGTTCCTGTTCCTGGGACCCACCGGTGTCGGAAAAACGGAACTTTCCAAAGCGCTGTCAGAATGTGTTTACGGAAACGAATCCGCCATGATCCGGATGGATATGTCCGAATATATGGAAAAGCATTCGGTTTCCAGGCTTCTGGGCTCCCCGCCCGGTTATGTCGGCTACGAAGAAGGCGGACAGCTGGCGGAGAAGGTGCGCAGGAAACCCTGGTCGGTGATCCTTTTTGACGAGATCGAGAAGGCCCATCCGGATGTGTTCAATGTCCTGCTGCAGATCCTGGATGACGGAAGAGTAACGGATTCCAAGGGCAGGACGGTCGATTTCAAGAATACGATCCTGATCATGACGAGCAACGCCGGCGCAGAGCGGATCCAGTCTCCGAAGAAGCTCGGTTTCGGCGCGGGAGAGGATGAGAAGGCGGATCACGAGCGCATGAAGAGCGGTGTGATGGAGGAAGTGAAGCGGATCTTCCGGCCGGAATTCCTGAACAGGATCGACGAAACGATCGTTTTCAGATCTTTAAATAAGGAAGATATGAAGAAGATCCTGAATGTCCAGATGAAGGGGATCAATAAGAACCTGATGGATTCGCATTCGCTGAAGCTTACGCTGACAGCCCAGGCAAAGGCGGCGCTGGCGGAGAAAGGATATGATCCGAAATACGGTGCGCGTCCGCTCAGGAGGCTGCTGCAGAGAGAGATCGAGGACACGCTGGCGGACGGACTGCTTTCCGGAGAGATTCATGACGGCGACCAGCTGAGCATGAGTTACAGGGACGGGAAGTTCGGCATAAAGGTGAAATAATTTTCTTTGAAGTCTCTCAGCAATAAGAAATGCAGGGGTGTGATCATGAAAGCAGCATGGCAAAACTGTCATCCTGAGGGACGAAGTCCCGAATGGATCCACCGCGTAAAGACATGGGAATCCGTTAACTGAAGACCGGTATCTTTGGCAATAGGAGATATCTGATGGCAAAAGCAAAGACTACAATCTTTTACTGTACCGAGTGCGGCAATGAATCTCCGAAATGGCAGGGCCAGTGCCCTGCCTGCAAAGCGTGGAACACGCTCGTGGAAGCGCCGAAGGAGGACAAACGCAGCCTTCCTTCCGCAAAAAAGATCCTGCCGGGGACTTCTTCGAAGCCGGTAAAGATCTCTGAAATCACACAGGAAAAGGAAACCCGGATCTCCAGCGGTTTTGCAGAACTGGACAATGTCCTGGGCGGCGGCATCGTTCCTGCTTCCCTCATTCTGGTAGGCGGCGATCCGGGCATCGGCAAATCCACGCTTCTTCTTCAGACCGCGAAAAATGTTGCTGCTGCCGGTCACAAAGTGCTCTACATTTCCGGCGAGGAATCCCTGTCCCAGATCAAACTGCGTGCCGACAGAGTAGGAGAATTCTCCGACCAGATCCGGTTCCTGTGCGAGACATCACTGGACGTGATCTCCGAAGTGCTGAAGGAAGAAAAGCCGGAAATGGCAGTCATCGATTCGATCCAGACCATGTTCCGGGAGGATGTGCCCGCGGCGCCGGGAAGCATTTCCCAGGTGCGGGAGTCTACGCATGTCCTGCTGGGACTGGCGAAAGGACTCGGCATCACGATCTTCATTGTCGGGCATGTTACGAAGGAAGGCACAGTCGCCGGCCCCAGGATGCTGGAGCATATGGTCGACACAGTGTTGTACTTTGAGGGTGATCACCAGGATACCTACCGGGTGATCCGGGGCGTTAAGAACCGTTTCGGTGCGACCGACGAGATCGGCGTGTTCGAGATGCGCGGCAGCGGTCTGCACGAGGTAAAGAATCCGTCGGAGCATCTGACTGAAGGTCGGGCCGCCGGATCGCCGGGTTCTGTCATAACCTGCGTGATGGAAGGCACCCGGCCGGTATTGCTGGAGGTGCAGGCGCTGGTCGCACGAACACATTATCCGAATCCGAGAAGGACAGCGGTAGGCGTGGATTTCAACCGGGTGAACCTGCTGGCAGCAGTGCTGGAAAAAAGACTGGGGCTGCGGCTTTCGGAATGCGATATTTACATTAATATCGCAGGAGGCATGCGGCTTTCCGAACCGTCGATCGATCTGGCGATCATCATGGCGATGATCTCCAGCTACACGGATAAACCGCTGCCGGAAAGGCTGGTGGTGTTCGGGGAAGTCGGCCTGACCGGCGAGATCCGGAGCGTGACCCAGGACAGGAAGCGTATCGCGGAAGCGGAGAAGCTCGGGTATGAGATGTGCGTGATGCCGAAGACGAACGCGGAGAAACTGAAGAATGTTTCCGGGATCCGGCTGACAGGGGTGTCATCGCTTGCAGAAGTCAGTAAAATAATTTGATGAAAAATAAAAATGTCATCCAGAGGCGCTTCAGCGCCGAAGGATGACATTTTCTTCCTATTCCTCACAGTCGTGTTCATTCATCCACTTGATGAGTTCCACACAGTAATCATCGTGCCTGTCCACGAAGCACGTATGTCTCGCCCTCTCCCACAGGATCCATTTCGACCCTTTGATCCCGTCGTGCATCGTCTTCGCCACCAGCGGCGAGCACAGATCCGAAATACCGCTCATGATCAGCGAAGGGATCTCGATCTCTCCCAGCCTGTCGATATATTCGTAATCCTTGAGCGTCCCTGTCGGCGCGAACTCATTCGGCCCCCAGCCGTACAGATAGGATTCGCTGCCGGTCTTCTTCGGACGTTTGCAGCATTCCGGCACGTCCTCTCCCAGCCAGTAATTGCAGTACCGGTCCATATATTCCTGCAGCGCCCGCTCATATTCCGGACCGGAAAAATCGCCGGTCTCCAGCGCTTTTTGGATCGCTTCCTGCATATCTTCCGGCATCATTTTGATCCGGCGCAGACCTTCTCTCTCCCAGAGCGTGCTCGAAGGATGGCCGCTGGAGATGATGAAGCTTTTCACGCCTTTTGTCTCCGGCTTGTAATCCACGCCGTAAATGATCTGCATCATGCCGCCCCAGGACTGACCGATAATATGGCATTCGTCGAGTCCCAGGAATTTGCGCAATTCGATCAGTTCCTTCATCCAGACATCCTTGTGCCAGAGTTCGGGATGTCCGTCCAAATAGGAATTGCCGCAGCCGATCTGGTCGTACATGACGATCATGCGGTCATCTTCATCGGCGACATTGTCCAGCACTTCATAATAATTATGGGTGGAGCCGGGGCCTCCGTGCAGACAGATGAGCGGCGCTTTGCCGTTTTCTTTCTTCTCTCCGACGATCCTGTAGTAAGTCTGATAGTCCATGAACGGCATATAGCCTTCGGTGATCCTTGCCATACCGGGAATCTCCTTCTTACCTTATTCATTAAGAATCCGCAAATGATCCTGAACACAGTATAACTATTTTCCGGACAGATGTCATCAGAAAATTGCATATCGACCAGCCGCTGTATCCGGGATTCTCTATATTAATACAATATTAGAATATAGTTCAGACTTTATTTTACCTTCTACACCTTGACAATTCCTTCATTCCTTTGTAAAATTCTTTCGATAGCCGTAATAGTGCGGCATAATCAAGAAGGGAGGAACTTTCAATGTCAAAGTTCAAGAAAGTACTTGCACTTATGCTGGCTGCAGCCATGATGGCTTCTCTGGCGGCATGCGGAAGCAGCAGTGCTCCGGCTGAGACTACAGCTGCTGCTGAGGAAGCTGCTGAGACTACAGCTGCTGCTGAAGCTGCTGAAACTGAAGCTGCTGAAGCTGCCGAGACTGAGGCTGCTGCAGAGCCTGCAGCAGAAGGCGGAAAGGAATTCCGTTATGCTGTTGCCACAGAGCCTACCACACTTGATCCCTCTAAGGGCAACTCCGTAGGCGACAACGAGATCCAGAGAGCTCTTACCGAGGGTCTTGTACGTACCATCGACGGACAGGTCGAGCCCGGCCTTGCCGAGACATGGGAGATCAGCGATGATCTGCTTACCTACACCTTCCATCTTCGTGAAGGACTTCTGTGGTCCGACGGCGAGCCTCTTACCGCACAGGATCTCCTGTATGGTTTCCAGAGACTGGTAAATCCCGAGACCGCATCTCCTTACGGCTGGATCGCAACCGATGATGCTGCCCATATCGTAAACGCAGGCGCTGTCCTGGCCGGCGAAATGGGCGTTGAGGAACTCGGCGTAGAAGCACCCGATGATTCCACCTTCATCATCCACCTGAATACACCCGCTCCTTACTTCCTGTCCCTGCTTGGTTCCTGCACAGAGTTCTCCCCTGTACGCAAAGACTTCGTAGAGCAGTATGGAGTAGACTTCGCAGCGACCGCTGACAAGAACGTTTATTCAGGTCCTTTCATCCTGACTTCTTCCGAGAACCAGGAACTGCATTATGCAAAGAACCCCAACTACTGGAATGCTGAGCGCGTAAACTTCGATACCGTTGTACAGTACATCGTTCCCGAAGCTGCAACACAGGTTGCAATGTATGAGTCCGGCGACCTCGACATGGTATACGTACCTGTAGACATGGTCCCCGAATATGAGGGAATGGAAGGCGAGAGCAGCTATCAGAACGGTAATGATGACTTCGTATACATCAACTGCTCTTCCGAGACACAGCCTCTGCTTCAGGACAAGAACTTCAGACTGGCTCTGAACTATGCTCTGAACCATCAGGAGTACATCACACTGGCTACCAACGATGTTTATGATCCCGCTACCACATTCGTTCTTCCGCTCGTAGGCGGCGCTGAGAAGACTTACGGCGAAGAGTACGGCAGCACCCTTTCCGCATTCCCGCTGGAGGGAGATCTGGACAAGGCTAAAGAGTGCCTGCAGCTCGCTATGGATGCAGCAGGATATTCCGATCCTTCCGAGATCACGCTGAACTTCACCTGCACTGACAATGAGACTGAGAAGAAGATCGTTGAGACCATCCAGTACATGTGGAAAGAGAACCTGGGAATCAATGTAGAGATCGATCAGATCACCTATGGTGAGAAGTACACCGACGTATTCCCGAACCACAACTTCGAAGTTGGTTACGGCGGATGGAGCCCGGACTACTCTGATCCTTACACCTATCTTGCCCTGTACATCGGCGGAAGCCCCAACAACTATTCCGCATACAACAATCCTGATTTCGATGCCCTTCTTACTGCTTCCACCACAGAGCAGGATCCCAAAGCACGTATGGAAATGCTTGCTAAGGCTGAGAACATCCTTCTTGAGGATGGCGCTATGGTTCCTCTGCAGTATCGTACACAGCACTATCTGCTGAACCAGAACGTGACCGGCATCAAGTTCTCTCTTGGCGCTGTAAACCTTGACTGGCCTTTCGGCGACATCACACAGTAATGAACCGACTTGCCGGATGCTGATGGGGCATTTCGGTCAGGCCAATCTTTATAAGAACTAAAAAGGGCTCCGGTGAGCAGATTTGCCTGGCTCGCCGGAGCTCATTTCCGATTTAAGCGGGCTTTTCATTGCATTTGCAGAGGAATCCTGCATTGCAGCAGTAAAAGAGGAGAAGTAATGGCAAAATATATCGTAAAAAGAGTGATCGCTGCAGTCCTCACCCTGCTCGTGCTGATCACCGTTGTATTCTTCCTGGTCAGGCTCATGCCAGGTGAGCCGTTCACCAGTGAGAAGCTGAATCCGATCGTTAAAGAGAATCTGATTCATTATTATGGATTTGACAAACCTCTGATCGTCCAGTACTTCCAGTATCTGGGCAATCTGTTAAAGGGTGACATGGGCTATTCCATGAAATTCACCAACAAGACCGTTAACTACATCATCGGCTCCACCTTCCCCTTCTCGGCAGATCTGGGACTTCGTGCGCTGGCACTGGCACTTGTGCTCGGTATCTTCCTCGGCATCGTGGCTGCGCTGAACCGCGGCACGCCGCTTGATGTATTCTGCGTTATCCTTGCCATCATCGGAACATCCATCCCGGATTTCATCATGGGTGCAGCCCTGCAGTTGATCTTCGGCATCAAACTGAAAGTGCTCCCGGTGGCAAAATGGGCCGGGTTCAAGTATACGATCCTGCCGTCCTGCGCGCTGGCGTTCTATACGATGGCCTCGGTATCGAGGACCATGCGCGCCAGCATGCTGGAGGTCGTACAGCAGGATTATATCAAGACCGCCAGAGCGAAGGGCCTTTCCAACTTCCGTATTACATGGAAGCATCAGATCAGGAACGCCATCATGCCGGTCATCACCATCATGGGTCCGACCGTAGCAGCCGTTCTGACCGGTACCTTCGTTATCGAATCGATGTACGCTATCCCCGGCATGGGTAAATACTACGTCGATTCCACCAATAACAATGACTATTCGATGATCCTCGGAATGACCGTTTTCTACGGCGCGTTCCTGATCTTCTGCAACCTGGTCGTCGATATCCTTTACGGTGTTGTCGATCCCAGAGTACGTATCGGAAAGTAGGTGTGACGGATGGCGAAAAAGATTTTCAGAATGCCCTCCGGAGAAGTCGTTCCCGAGATTCCGGAAGTGCTCGATGCATCCTTATTTAAAGTAATCGGTAAGAATACCGAACGCATGGAATCCATCTCCCGTCCGTCGCTGACCTTCTGGCAGGACGCCTGGAGACGTTTCCGCAAGAACAGAGCTGCTTTCGTCGGCCTGTGCGTCATTCTCATTTATGTGCTGCTTGCGATCTTCGCGCCCATGCTTTCCCAGTACGGGTTCGATAAGATGGACGCGCATCTTAAGAATGCGCTGCCTTCCCTGCAGCACTGGCTTGGCTGCGATGATACCGGCCGTGATATCTGGGTCCGTATGTGGATGGGCGCCAGAGTATCGCTGACGATCGGTTTCGTTGCCGCTGCCGTAAACATGTGCGTCGGCGCCGTGATCGGCGGCTTATGCGGCTACTATGGCGGATGGCTGGACATGGTCGTCATGCGTATCGTTGACGTTCTCTACGGTATCCCCAGCCTGATCATCACCATCCTTGTTATGATGGTCGTCGGCCGCGGCATCCATTCCCTGATCATCGCGCTCTGCGTGGTCGGCTGGATCGGGTCGTGCCGATTTGTGCGAGGTGAGGTCTACCGATTGAAAAATCAGGACTATGTCAGTGCCGCGAAGGTGCTCGGCGTTCCTGATTTTACCATCATTATCAGACACATCATTCCCAATATCATGGGTATGCTGATCACGAACCTCTGTATGGCTATTCCCGGAGCGATCTTCCAGGAGGCATTCCTGTCCTACATCGGTATGGGAATCAAGCCCCCGAACGCTTCCTGGGGTATCCTGGCAAAGGAAGGCGTGAAGCTCCTTAGAGTCGCCCCTCATCAGGTGCTCTTTACCGCCTTCTTTATCTGCACCACCATGCTGTCGCTTACCATGATCGGTGACGGACTGCGCGACGCGTTCGATCCGAGACTGCGCGGTACGGAGTAAGGAGGGTATGATGGCTGAAAAAGAAAAAATACTGGAACTGAAAAATGTCGTTTATTCCTTCCATACTTACGGCGGCATCGTAAAAGCGGTCCGCGACGTCAGCTTTGATCTTTATCAGGGCGAGATCCTGGGTATCGTCGGCGAGTCCGGCTGCGGAAAATCCGTTACGGCCCAGTGCATCATGAGACTGAATCCGGAACCTCCGGGATTCTTCTCGACGGGCGAGATCCTCTATAAGGGTCAGGATATCTGCCAGATGTCCCATGAAGAGCTGATGAAGATCCGCGGTACCGAGATCGGATTCATTTTCCAGGATCCCATGACCTCCCTGAACCCTACCATGCGCGTGGGCGATCAGATCGAGGAAGTCTTTATCCATGATAAAAGCATGAGCAAAGAGGAGAAAAAGAAACGCGCCATCGAGATCATGAGCAAAGTCGGCATCTCAGATGCTGAGAAGCGTTACAGACAGTATCCTCATGAGCTCTCCGGCGGTATGAAACAGCGTGTCATGATTGCCATGGCACTGGTGGCCAAGCCCTCCATCATCATCTGCGATGAGCCTACGACTTCCCTGGATGTTACGATCGAAGCCCAGATCCTGGAGCTGCTGCTGAACCTGCGTAAGGAATTCGGCACGTCCATTATCATGATCACACATGACCTCGGCGTGATCGCCAAGCTCTGCGACCGCGTGCTCGTTATGTACGGCGGAAAGATCGTGGAAAGAGGACAGGCAGGAGAGATCTTCTACAAGACCGGTCATCCCTATACACAGGGACTGATGAACTCCATCGCCGGCCTGGATACGGAGAAGGACGAAGTGCTGACGCCCATCGACGGTACGCCGCCCGATCTTTTCTCCCCGCCTGTCGGATGCCCGTTCGCCGCAAGATGCGAATACGCCATGGAGATCTGCCATAAGTATCCGCCGCAGGAAACGGATCTTTCGGAAAGCCATAAGGCGCACTGCTGGCTGCATCACGCATCCGCGCCGAATGTGGATCTGACGAAGAAGAAAAAGAAGAAAAAGGAGGAGCAGGCATGAGCAAGGTAGATTACAGTGTCGATCCTCTGGTACGTGTTGAGGATATGTGCAAGTTCTTCCAGGTGGGAAGACACGCCACGCTGAAAGCGGTCAATCATGTATCTTTCAATATCTATAAAGGCGAGACGGTAGGACTTGTGGGAGAATCCGGCTGCGGAAAATCCACGACAGGCCGCTGCATCGTCAAGCTGGATCCGCCGACTTCGGGACATGTGTACTATGAAGGTAAGGATATCTACAAATATTCTGCAGCCGAACACAAGCAGTTCACTGCCGATGTGCAGATGATCTTCCAGAACCCCTATGCATCGCTGAATCCCCGTATGACCGTTAAGGATATCGTGGGCGAAGGCATGCGGCTGCACGGAAAATATTCGAACCAGGATCTGGACGCCAGGATCGAGGAACTGCTGAACAGAGTCGGCCTGGGCAAGGATCATATGTCCAGATTCTCCCATGAGTTCTCCGGCGGACAGAGACAGCGTATCGGTATCGCGAGAGCGCTGTCCGTGGATCCCAAGTTCATCATCTGCGACGAGCCGATCTCGGCACTGGATGTTTCCATCCAGGCGCAGGTCATCAACATGCTGAAGAACCTGCAGGATGAACTGGGCCTGACGTATCTGTTCATCGCACACGATCTGTCTGTCGTTAAATACATTTCCGACAGAGTCATTGTCATGTATCTTGGCAATATCGTGGAGCAGGCGCCGGCGGAAGAGCTTTACGCGAACCCGCTGCATCCTTATACGAAGGCGCTGCTGTCCTCCATCCCTGTTGCGGATCCGGATGTCGCAAAGAGCCGAGTCAGGATCCCGATCAAGGGCGAGATCCCGAGCCCGATCAATCCGAAGGAAAGATGTCAGTTCGCTGACAGATGCCCTTACGCGACGGAGCGGTGCCAGAAAGAAGTGCCCGAGATGAAGGACTTCGGAAATCATCATAAGGCGGCGTGCCATATACTGTAAATACGCCGTTGAATATTCCCACCCCTCTTCATCCTCCGCGTTGCGGTTTTCGGTATCCTGCCGAGGGCAGCATGATCTTATGGTCTGACGGCCAGAAAGGCAGAAGAAGGGAGAGGAGAATAAAGGGATGGCCCTGACGGGCCAGGAAAA
>JAFRLH010000051.1 GCA_017431345.1 Lachnospiraceae bacterium
CTTTTGTAGAAGGTTTCTTTGCCATAATGTCACCTTTCATCAGGGTGTTCCATTGTTTTAATATAGCACTAAATTAAGATTCGGTAAAGTAAAAAGGGGATTAGTGTTGACATACTTTTTTTATATAGGGTATATTACTGTATAAGCTCAAAATGGCGGAATTCGTCTGCGAAGGAACCGGGCTGGACTTATACAGGGATTAAGGAGGCGCCACGTTATGAATCAGAACACAACGATGGGAATGCGGATAAAGATGCTCAGAAAAGAGAAAAAGTATACCCTGAAGCAGCTTGCGGAAGAATCCGGCCTGTCCATCGGCTTCCTTTCCCAGCTGGAACGCGGCATGTCTTCCATTGCCGTGGATTCGCTTGCGCGTATTGCTTCCATACTCGGCGTAAGCCTTTCCACCTTTTTCGCAGATTCCCAGGTGACCTCCCAGGATCCGGTATCCCACTCAAGCGAGCTTCACTGGAATCCGGACGGACCGGAGATCGTACAGGCGATGCTGAGCAAAAATCTTTACGGTTTTGATATCCTGCCCCGGATCTTCCATCTGATGCCCTCTGCCGGACAGCAGGAAACGGAAAGCGTTATCCACAGGCATACCGGCGAGGAATTCATCTATGTGCTGGAGGGTGTCGTTACGGTCTATCATAATGAGAGAGAATATACGCTTTATCCCGGAGACAGCATCCAGATCCATTCGGATATCCCGCACAACTGGTTCAACCGGACGAACAAGATGGCTTCCCTGCTGTCCGTAAGTTATCCGAATCCGTTTAAGGAGGAAAAGGAATCTTCGGGAGAGATACCGGAGGAGGAATGAAATCAGAATCAGGCGGCCCGTAAAAGGAGCCGCTTTCTTTTTGGGGGTATACGGAGCTTTAAACGTGGAAAACAAGAAAATGATTGTAACAATCAAAAAAAACAAATAAAAACACCCTGTAAAACGACAAGATTAATGTTGATAAAAAAGTGTTTCTGCATTAAGATATATACGGATAAAATTTGTCTGTTTATAATAATATGAAACAGAAAGAATTTCAGCCATCACTTTAAAGAAAGAGGTGAAACCCAGATGACACTCTTAGCAGCAGCGACCAATCTGGCGGAGGCGTTCCAGAACACCATCGTCGGACTGGGCACCGTGTTCCTGGTTCTGGCTTTCCTGATCCTGGTCATTTCATCATTCAAATTGGTGAACCAGTGGGATGCGAACCGTCAGGCGAAGAATGCGAAGGAAACCAAGGCGGCAGCTCCCGCACCAGCGGCAGCACCGGCAGCAGCACCCGCACCTGTTGTACCGGCCGGACCCGGAAGGATGAGCACAGGATCGGTGAATTTTGCGGACGAGGTGGAAGGCCCTGTAGCGGCCGCGATACTGGCAGCCGTAGCAGAGGAACTCGGCGGAAATTTCCGCGTGACATCTATCAAGAAAGCTTAATAAACGGAGGAGAAAATAATGAGCACATACAAGATCACCGTAAATGGTGTTGCCTATGACGTAACTGTAGAGAATACCGGAGCACCGGCAGCGGCTCCCGCACCGGCAGCAGCCCCCGCGGCAGCACCGGCAGCAGCCCCCGCAGCAGGCGGCGCAGGCGGCGTACGCGTTGAAGCACAGGTCGCCGGCAAGATCTGGAAGATCGTTGCATCCAAGGGTCAGCAGGTCAATTCCGGAGATTCCATCGTTATCCTTGAATCCATGAAGATGGAGATCCCTGTCGTAGCTCCTCAGGCCGGAACGATCGCATCTATCGATGTCAAAGAGGGTGATCCCATCGAGGTCGGTTATCTGATCGCTACCATGAATTAAGAATCCGCATAATAAGGAGGACGAATCATGGAACATATTATTCAAACATTTATAAATCTTGCGGAACAGACCGCGTTCGCAAACCTGAACTGGGGAAACTATGTCATGATCGCTGTGGCATGCGTTTTCCTGTATCTTGCTATTGCGAAGGGTTTTGAGCCGCTGCTTCTCGTACCGATTGCATTCGGTATGCTGCTTGTTAATATCTATCCGCCTATTATGTACGGCCCGGCTGCAGACGGTTCCGGTGAAGGTCTCCTTCATTTCTTCTACAGACTGGATGAATGGGCGATCCTGCCGTCCCTGATCTTCATGGGCGTCGGCGCGCTTACCGACTTCGGTCCGCTGATCGCGAACCCTGTCAGCTTCCTGCTCGGAGCTGCCGCACAGCTCGGTATCTATGTTGCATACTTCCTGGCCATGGCCCTCGGCTTCAACGGAGAGGCTGCTGCAGCCATCTCCATCATCGGCGGTGCTGACGGCCCTACCTCCATCTTCCTGGCTTCCAAGCTCGGCCAGTTCGATCTGATGGGACCGATCGCGGTCGCGGCATATTCCTATATGTCCCTGGTTCCGCTGATCCAGCCCCCGATCATGAAGCTCTTCACGACCAAGGAAGAAAAGCTGATCAGAATGCCTCAGCTTCGTCCTGTATCCAAGCTTGAGAGAATTCTGTTCCCGATCGTTATCACCATCGTTGTCTGCGCGATCCTGCCTTCCACCGCTCCCCTGGTCGGAATGCTGATGCTCGGAAACCTGTTCCGTGAGTGCGGCGTTACCCGTCAGCTGCAGGAGACTGCTTCCAACGCGCTTATGTACATCGTTGTTATCTTCCTCGGAACATCCGTCGGTGCTACGACTTCTGCGGAAGCTTTCCTGAAGGCTTCCACCCTGAAGATCGTTGTCTGCGGACTGATCGCATTCGCATTCGGTACATTCGGCGGCGTTATGCTCGGTAAACTGATGTGCAAGATCACAGGAGGAAAGATCAATCCTCTGATCGGTTCGGCCGGCGTTTCCGCCGTTCCCATGGCAGCCCGTGTTTCGCAGAAGGTCGGTGCGGAATTCGATCCCACGAACTTCCTGCTCATGAACGCGATGGGCCCTAACGTAGCCGGTGTTATCGGTACTGCCGTTGCCGCAGGTACATTCATGGCTATATTCGGCGTACACTAAGGAGGCAGATGATGGCAGAGAAAAAACCTGTAAAAATTATGGAAACCGTGCTGCGTGACGGACATCAGTCCCTGATCGCGACACGTATGACAACGGATCAGATGGTGCCGATCGTGGAAAAAATGGACAAGATCGGTTATCATGCCGTGGAAGTCTGGGGCGGAGCCACCTTCGACGCTGCACTGCGTTTCATCAAAGAAGATCCCTGGGAGAGACTCAGAAAATTCCGTGATGGCTTTAAGAATACAAAACTGCAGATGCTCTTCCGCGGACAGAATATCCTCGGATACCGCCATTATGCTGACGATGTCGTAGAGTATTTCGTACAGAAGTCCCTGGCGAACGGTATTGATATCATCCGTATCTTCGATGCTCTGAATGATGTAAGGAACCTTCAGACGGCAGTGAACGCCACAAAGAAGGAAGGCGGACATGTACAGACCGCGATCTCTTACACACTCGGAGAGCCTTATACCACAGAGTATTATGTAAAGCTCGCGAAGACCATGGAAGACATGGGCGCTGATTCCGTATGTATTAAGGATATGGCTGGTCTGCTTGTTCCTTATTATGCAGAAGAGCTCGTAAGCGCGCTGAAGGAAAATATCCATGTTCCGCTGGAGCTGCATACACACTGCACATCAGGCTGTGCACATATGACGCTGATGCGTGCCGTAGAAGCGGGCTGCGATATCATCGATACCGCGATCTCCCCGTTCGGCGAAGGCACCAGCCAGCCGTCCACAGAAGTCCAGGTGGAGACCTACAGAGGAACACCTTATGATACCGGCCTGGATCTGAACCAGCTGAATGAGATCACGGAATACTTCCGTCCGATCCGCGAGCAGAGCCTTGAGAGCGGCCTGCTGAGCCCGAAGGTCCTCGGCGTGGATATCAACACCCTGCGTTATCAGGTGCCCGGCGGCATGCTGTCCAACCTGGTCAGCCAGCTGAAGGATCAGCGTGCAGAAGATAAGTTCTACGATGTGCTGGCGGAGATCCCGCGCGTCCGTGAAGACATGGGTATGCCTCCGCTCGTAACACCTTCCAGCCAGATCGTCGGAACCCAGGCTGTATTCAACATCCTGTTCGGCGAGCGCTATAAGGTTGCTACGAAGGAGACCAAGTCCATTCTGGCCGGTGAGTACGGACAGACTGTACGTCCTTTCAATCCCGAAGTACAGAAGAAGGTTATCGGAGACCGTGAGCCGATCACCTGCCGCCCGGCAGACCTGATCCCTCCGGAACTCGACAAGCTGGAAGCTGAACTCGGCGAATGGAAAGAGCAGGATGAGGATGTCCTCTCCTATGCACTGTTCCCGGCGGTCGCGATGGATTACTTCAAGCACCGCAAGGCTTTGAGAGAAGGAAACGCACCGGTAAGCGGCGCGGTGGAATGCTCGGTAGAGCCTGTATAAAATGAATTGAACCTGCTTGAGCCGCATCCGGAAGGATGCGGCTTTTTTGTCTAATAGGAAAGTCCTCCGTTTTTGTCGGAGAACATAGAAAAAGCCCGTCGAAAGACGGGCAGACAAACAAAACGAGATCTTAGAAGATATAAAAACCTTCTTCTCCAAAATCGTCAAGATCTTCGTCATTAAGGAAATAATCCATATCAAGCAGGTCGCTGTCACTCATTAAACGAATATCCTGCTTTGA
>JAFRLH010000052.1 GCA_017431345.1 Lachnospiraceae bacterium
ACCGCCGGTCTTCTGACCCGCGACCCGAGAATGAAAGAGCGTAAGAAGTACGGCTTGAAGGCCGCGCGCAGAGCGCCTCAGTTCTCGAAGCGTTAATCAGACCCAACAAGAGTCGAAAAACCCCGGAAATACGCCATTTCCGGGGTCTTTTCATGCCCGTGAATCTTTGATGGCTTTTGATGGCGAATCATGGATTTTGCCGGGAATTTAGTAGTTAATACTGAGACAATAGTTAATGAATGAGACAAAAAAATGAAAATGAGCGAGAGCAAGAAGTGTCCTTGTGCTCATTTTAGACCCAGATCCCGTCTCGCAGATAATTTGTCTCAAGCTACCCAAATGACCTCATATTACGGAACAGGAAAGCTGCCTCGGTACATATCGTCGGGGCGGTATCATCCATCATACTATGTAAGAAAAAACTGCGTACTTGATTTGAAAATCGGACATGGTATAATTTCTATACCAAGGCAAATGGATCTTGGCAGTCTGCATACGGGAGGATCTGTGATGAGTGATGATAAAGCCTATATGAGCTATGAGGAATACCTTGAAAATGTCAAAAAGTCCGCAAAGAAGGTAAAGGAATGAACAGGAAGCTGTCTGTCCGTGAAAAGGTATACGGATATGTGAAAAAGAAATACGGCAGCGAACCGGAGTATCTTTGGAGGCGTTTTCCCGATTACGCCATCTTCCGCCATGAGGATAACCGCAAATGGTATGGAATCATCATGGATGTGCCGCGTGAGAAGCTCGGGATCTGCGGAGAAGGACGTGCCGACATCCTGAACGTCAAGCTGGATGACCTGCTGCTTACGGATCTGCTGGTTCAGCAGGACGGATATTTCCGGGGATACCATATCAGCCGGGGAAACTGGATCTCGATCCTTCTGGACGGTACGGTGCCGATGAAGGAAATCCGGAACCTGATCGATATCAGCTTCCGTACGACAGCATCTGCGAAAAAGAAGCAGAAGATCCGCCCTCCGAAGGAATGGATCGTTCCTGCCAACCCTAAGTATTATGATATCGAGCATGCCTTCGACAAAAAGGATGAGATCGACTGGAAACAGGGAAGCGGCATTCGGGCCGGAGACACGGTCTTCATGTATGTGGCTTCCCCGGTCTCAGCGATCCTGTACAAATGCAGCGTTACAGAGACGGATATCCCATTTGAGTATGCGGATAAGCATCTTTCCATGACGGCATTGATGAAGATCAGGCTGCAGAAGCGGTATGAGCCGGATCAGTTTACGTTTGAACGATTGAAAGAGAAATACGGGATCTTTGCTGTCCGGGGACCGAGAGGTGTTCCGTATTCTCTGAGCGCAGCGCTTAAAAAGTAGGCACAAAAGCAGAAAGAGAGGTGACCTTCATGCACGATATATGGAATCCGTGGCATGGCTGCAGAAAGTGCAGTGAAGGCTGCCGGAACTGCTATATGTATTACCTTGACTCCCTGCGGGATAAGGACGGTTCTGACATATACAGGACCAAGTCGGGCTTCAGATATCCTCTTTCCAAAAACCGTGATGGTACATATAAGGTCAAAAGCGGTGAAATGCTCCGTGTCTGTATGACCTCCGATTTCTTTCTGGAGGAGGCGGATCCCTGGAGGGATGAAGCCTGGGATATTATCCGGCAGAGGCCGGATGTGAAGTTCTATCTTCTGACAAAACGTCCGGAACGTGTAGCGGATCATCTGCCTTTCGACTGGGGAGACGGCTGGGAGAATGTGGTATTCAATGTCACCTGTGAGAATCAGCGCCGGGCAGATGAGCGCATTCCGATCCTGCTTGATCTGCCGTTTAAACACAAAGGAATCATGTGCGCCCCATTCATCGGGCCGGTATCGATCGCGGAATATCTTCCTGCCGGTCAGATCGAGCAGGTATACTGTGATGGGGAGAACTATAACGGAGCGCGTCCCTGCCATTATGAGTGGGTGAAAGCCCTGCGGGATGAATGTTTCTCGAATAATATCACCTTTGTCTTCTGCGGTACAGGCAGGCGGTTTGTCAAAGACGGAAAGCTCTATAAGATCGAAGGAAACGGTCTGCAGAGTGAACAGGCATTCAAATCCGGGCTTAGTTTTCAGGGAAAGCCAATCGAGTTCAAGCTGACAGATGAATGGGGGTATCCCATTCCTGATGAGAAGCTGTACAGGCCTTATTTCGGCCCAAAGTGCCTGAACTGCGGGATGAAGCTGACCTGCAATGGCTGCAGCAGATGCGGCAAATGTGGAAGCACGGCTCCTGCCGATTGATTAAGGGATCAATCTGACGACACAGCGCCGGGGATAATGAAATCCCCGGCGCTGTTAACTGATTACAGGCCTATTCGCTGAGTACTGCCTGGAGCCCGTCCGGATCCAGAACATAAATGTTTTTCCCTTCGTACCGGATGATGCCTTCTTCTTCCAGCTTCTTCATTTCCCGATGAAGAGAGGGCCTTGATACATTCATGATCATTGCCCACCTGGACATGGAGTCCGGGATCTGAACAAGGCTTTTCCCGGTCTGTCTGACCTGCATCAGCAGCCAGAAGGCGGCTTTCTGCGCGATCCCGCTGTAGGATAAAAGTTCCAGCCTTTGCTGCAGCATATAGGTTGCGGAAGCGATCTCTGTCGTAAAGTTTTGCAGGATCTTCACATCCTTCTGCATGAGTGACAGGAGATCTTCCTTCCTAAGCATCATAAGCGTTGCAGGTTCCAGGGCGACGATATCGCAGGGGTACCGCTGACTCTTCGAGAATACGGCGGCAGGCCCGATCATTTCGCCGGGACCGCGAACGGAAACATTGACCTGGCTTCCGTTTGGAAAGGATTTCTGAGCCTCCACGCGGCCCTCCAGGATAACGGCGATCCTGAGTGCTGGATCCATCAGATGAAAGATCGTTTCCTCTTTGTCGTAGCACTGAATGTGATGAGGAGTCTCTTCCAGGTATCCCCGGAGAACATTTGCCTCCACTCCCTGAAACAGCGTGCTTTTTTCCAGTATAGAATAGTCCATATCGAATCTCCTTAAGAATCTCTGATGCTATTATACACCAAAAAATATATAGTTGTGTATCTCCAGATACAGAAATATTCAAATTCATTGTGTATACTGATGCCAAAACAAGAGAAGGAGGCAACAGAAATGATTCGGAAGATCATACATATAGACGAAGAGAAATGCAACGGCTGCGGTCTCTGCGC
>JAFRLH010000053.1 GCA_017431345.1 Lachnospiraceae bacterium
CTTGCGATATGCACAGGCAGAAGCCATTATGGAAAGCATTCTTCTCGATGAGCAGTTTCAGGAATTATCTGCGAGGGACAGGAAGCGTATATTAGACAGGCTTTTGTCTGAAATACGCGGAAGAATGATGGAAGAAATAATCCTTTTGGAAACCAGACTGGCCAGTCCGGACAAAAAGGTGTTTAAGCTCCAGTTCCCGATCGGTGAGTTTGATATGGTCGTCTGTGATACCAGGGAGCTCACCTGCAGGATCTATGAGGTAAAATACAGTAAGGAACAGGTCCCTGAACAATACCGTCATTTGGAGGATGATGAAAAATGCTCTATGACGAGTCACAGGTACGGTGATATAACAGGAAAGTATGTGATTTATCGTGGCGAGGCGACAGAATACGACGGTATTCAATACTTGAACGTTGAGGATTATCTTAAGTCACTATCCTGAGGAGTTTGTAACGCTTGATGGAGAGTCCTATCACATAGATCCTACTTACGGACTGAGTGAAACCCGCCCGCCGCTTTGTTACTTTATGATGACCGATAAGATTCGTGAAGACCGTGACGGGTTCCCGAAAGAGGATTACAGTCTGGCGGCTAAAGGGGATGAATCGCGCAGTTTTTTTACCTTTGAAGCGATGAGTGAAAAGTATAGCGACCTCTGGGAAGGACAGTATGTCGGCATGGACCGCGGCGCTAAGGAGATAGTATATATAGATCAGGATGAAGTGGAACACCGGTTTTCATACAAAGAGTATTGACTTTTTTACCCGCTCAGAAAGTCTGGGCAGAATAAAAGTGGACACTGGATGCAAAGGAAAGCACCCTTGAATTACTGTATCAACTTCAAACTGTTCGTCTGTAAAGATCTGATCACTGATCGAACTGGATGAAAAGTGGGAAACAGAAAAAGATCTTCTCCATGTTGAAATATGGAAATATGATCCGGCACTCTTTGCCGAGGATCATGTTGTCGATCCGGTTTCGATGGCAGTTTCTTTGAGGGATTACCCAGACGAAAGGGTCCAGGGTGAATTGGAAGAGTTTATGGAGGCACATCAATGGTAAGAGGAATAGAATCATTCCGGACGAAATTCATTGATTATACAGACTGCTATACAATTATCGGCGGAGCGGCCTGTGATATTCTCATGTCAGAGGAAGATTTGTCTTTTCGCGCAACAAAGGATATAGACATGATCATTCTTCTGGAAGATCGATATCAGGAGTTCGCAAAAGCTTTCTGGGAGTACATAAAGGAAGGAGCTTCCTGTATAGTTTAAATTGTGGTGGATGTTGAAAAGTAAAAATACCTCAGAGTAGAATAAGTGATTTACTGACTTGGCGGTTGGTAAAAATCTTATTGAACAGAGAGGTATTTCAAATGAATCATTAAACAAAGGCAGTTCAGAAATGAAAAAGATTGTTTTTATTATTGCGACAGTTCTTATAATGCTGATCACATCAAGGTTTGCTATCAGGATTATTGATGCAACAGTACAAATCGATGACGATATTGAACTCCTCTTCATTTTACTGATAGTACTCAACTTGGTAATCGGAATTCTAAGCTATTTGCTCTTTAGAAAGATATTTGGGGGTAAAAAGGCCTAAACAATGCATGATTGCTGTGTATAATTGGTAGGGGGGTGCCGGGCGATGTGATCCTTTATCAGGGAAATCAGATCACCATCTACTATGATGAGAATACCTGGGACTTTACCCGGCTGGCAAAGATAGAAGGCATGAAGAACATTGATATCTCCATGTGAAAAGCCCCCGGCCTTTATGGTCAGGGGCTCTTCCGGTATCATTTCGTTTGAAGACTCCTCTGTTGTTTATTCAACTGACCAGCCTGCAAAATAACCGTCCCGGACCGCATTCCCAATCTGTCCTACCATACCACAGTCGCCTACAACTTTGGTCTGGGGATAGCGCGCCAGAATCTCCTGAACCGTTTTCGTCTCGGACTTCATGCCGAATGCAGAAATGATCGTGTCCGCCGGCAGCACGGAAATGCCATTTTCATTTTCCACTTCCACGCCTTCTTCGGTTATTCTGAGAACTTTCGTGTTTACCATCTGCTTTACGTGATATTCATCCAGCAGTTCAAAAAGGCGTACCTTATTCTGATACAGTTCCTTCTTGGCTAGGGCATCCACCATCTCCACAATGGTTACATCCTTTCCGGCCATTGCAAGCTCCAGACCACAGTCAACACCGGACATACCGCCGCCGCAGATCACGATCCTTTCCCCTTTATATAAGCTGTGATCTCTGTGTGCCGCTGTAACCTCGACGACATTCGCTCCATCGATTCCCGGAATCTTCGGTACCAGGGGTTCTGCCCCCAACGCTGCAATTATCTGATCCGCCTCTTCCAGCTCTTTTGATTCTGCTGTGATTTCCCGATTCAGAACGACCTTTACCGTACTCTTTTCAATCTGGCGCTGCTGCCATGCGTTAAAAGCGCGGATTCTTCCCTTGAATGACGGGTCTCCGGCGAAATTCAGCTGGCCGCCCAAGCTGTCCGCCTTTTCATACAAAGTGACTTCGTGTCCCTTCAAAGCAGCAACACGGGCAGCTTCCATCCCTCCGGGACCCCCGCCGATCACAACTACCTTTTTCGGGTTTTCTGTCTTCGTGATTGCGTACTCCCGTTCTCTTGCAGCCTGCGCATTCACCGAACAACGGATCGGAATACCGTTTCCGATGTTGCCTGCACAATATTTGTTGCACAGCAGGCATGGCCTGATATCGTCTTCCCTGCCTTCCATCAGTTTAGCGGCCCAATCCGGATCTGCGATCTGTGCGCGTCCGAGCAGAACAACATCTGCCTGCCCTTTTTCCACTGCTTCCAAAGCAGTTTCCGGTGTAAAGGAACCCGCATTTAAAACCGGAATACCTACCGCCTTTTTGATGATCCCGGATGCGTACGCCATACAACCGTCCCCGCTGTAAATGGCAGGAACAATCCACTTATGCTTTTCATAGCATCCCATGTCGATGTCCAGTGCATCGATTCCAATGCTTTCCAGGTATTTTGCGATCTCTACAGTCTCCTCGAAGGTACGGCCGCCTTCAAAGTCGTGATCTGCGGCCATACGGACAAGGATCGGGACATTCGGTCCCACTGCCTGACGCATGGCATAATAGATCTCCGTGATAAACCGCATACGGTTTTCAAAGCTGCCGCCGTACTGATCGGTTCTCTTATTCCAGACCGGACTCATAAACTGGTCGATCAGATAACCGGAATGCGCATGGATCTCCAGCATATCCGCACCGACGCTGACCGCATAATAAGCGGAAACCGCATATCGCTTTACAATATCCCTGATCTCTTCAATCTCAAGCGGCCTGCAGATCACGTCCGGACGATAATGAGAGGGTACCGCAGAAGCGGAAACCGGCGGAGTGGTCTGATCATCAAACACAAATGCATTGCGGCCGAGCCCGCAGATCAGCTGCTGACAGACCTTTGCTCCATATGCATGGCACATTTCATAAACTCCCTGCCATGTTTTCGCCTGCGCCAGCGTTCCGGCAATGGTCATTCCGAACATCCACGGATCGGTCTTGTTCGTCACGGCCTGTCCCTCTATCACGATCAGGCCGCATCCGCCTTTTGCACGGGCTCCGAAATACGCAATATGGTTATCGGTCATCTCTCCGTTTACACCATCCTGCCCGGTTCCCATTGGCGGCATACCGATACGGTTCTTCAAAGTCACATTTCCGATTTTTACATTTTCAAATAACCTGCGGTACTTTTCAGTCTGCTTCATTTTGATTCCTCCATTACTTTTCACCTGTTTTCAGATTATTCCGGTACTCTTCCGGAATCTCCGTGCGTTTTCCAGCCAGATATTCCTCCTGTTATAGTCTGCCGGCTTCGTCATCAGCTTAACAATCTCTGCAGCCCATATCAATTTACGAAAAAAAGAAAGCGTTCAAATGTGAACACTTTCCTTATTTCGTACAATTATTATCAAAGCAGACAATCACAAGCCTGCGCTGCTGCTTGTTTATGAATCTCTTTCAGACCTCTGGTTCAGTAACATGAACATTCTTCTGTTTCAGAAACACGAGCATATCCGGTGTCAGTTCCAATGACCACTGCGCCATCTGCTCCACCGGTATGCTGCATTCTTTTTTAAGCCAGTATTCAACCAGATTGGCAAACATTACAGAGAGTGCATATATTTTATATTCATATTCCTCTGTTATACGATTCTGCCCGGTATTATACCGGTAAATATCCGCAAATGTCTGCCGACAGAAATCGCAGTAGAATTCATAAAAGGAATTCTGTCCCCGCATCTCAAAAGCCGCTCCGAAAAAATTCTGATTATCAAAGATAAATTGCCAGATTTCAACATATTTCCGAAGATTATCCTCACCTGCATAGTTCTTCATGATCACTTCTTTGACCACTTCCGTATAATAAGAGTTCATCAGGTCATACTTATCCTGAAACTTATTATAAAAGGTGGTTTTTGAAACTCCTGCAGTACGGGCAATCTCTGACACAGTAATTTGGGAAAACTTCTTCTTTTTCAGCAGTTCTCTCATAGCAGACAGGATCATGCCTTTCGTATCCATAGTGTGCCCTTTCCATTTTACCTTAGTAAAGCAATTTTGAAGTGTTATTTCATATTCCTCATCATATGTTTTGAGCGACGATACGATATCCGTATTCATATAGTTCAGGAAACGGACGCTTTCATGCGATATATTCTCCTTTTCTTCCTCCATTGTACTAAAAAAGATGGAAGGCTTTACTTAAGACTATCACAAAAGACAGATGCCGTCAAAATGCTCCCGATAAAGCCGCGGCGATTTCCGCCGGCAGATCATACATACCGTCCTAAAGAGACAGGGAATACTTGTCATCGGAGGAGATTTCTGCTTTTATCAAAGATCGATCGTGATCTGGAGAGAAGAGAGTAGGCGGAAGCGGACCGCCTATGCAAAGGATTTCACGGAAATGCTCCGGCAGCGTCAGGCTGGCCCGGGTATTGCCTCATCCTGTACTGCCTCGGATAGGAGATGTTTTCACAAAGAATTCGTCATGCCAACCATTGACAACCTGGTGATCCTGACAGCCATCCTGGACGTGACCATGGATGCCGTAGGCTAATGGACAGACCAGCCCATTTTTGCCAAGTGTTAGGAAAGGGCTGATTGGCCGGAAATGGCCAACCAGCCCATAAATCATTATCACAGAAAGCTATTTACAGAGATTCTTTCACCCAGCCTGGAAAAACCTCCAGCAATGTAAACATACTCTTATATTAGTTTTCCGCCGGGAGTTTTGCAAGAAAAAAGGAGACTGCTGCCACAAAGTGATATGCTACCCCCCAAGTAGGTTTTATATTTCAATGTCCTACTTGGGGGTAGCATATCATTCTGTTCCGGATCTCTTTTTACATTTCACATCGCCTTTTTTTATGTTCAACATCCGGGTATGCAGCAAAACGGCTTTGCAACGGTCTTCTAAACCGTGAGACATAGGTTCGATTCCTGTTCGGAATATTGTATAACAAAGCCGGGGAGAAGATGTACCAAATCTGATACACCTTCTCCCCGGCTTATTTTTATTGCTTTATCCGGCACAGGTCTTCAATCCAGTCCCTGCGCTTGATTGCCGACAGCCAGTCTTCAGGAATGGCATCATATCCGTAGTACAGTCCGGCGAGACCACCGGCGATCGCCCCGACTGTATCCGTGTCGTCCCCGAGGTTTACGGCCTTCAGAAGCGCTGCTTCAAAGCTGTCAGTCGTAATCAGGGACCAGGCGGCGGCTTCAAGTGCATCTACGACATAGCCGGTGCTTCGGATCTTATCAGGCGGAACATCTGCAAATGCGGCAAGATCCCGGAGCCGGTCATAATAATGCAGGTTCTCCTTGTCCGCGAGATATGTATCATAGAATGCAAACCCCTGGGTCAATCCGTCCTGCATTCTTTCCTGCAGCGAACCACTTCCCATAAGGATCTGTTTTACCATAAAGAAATACAGACCGCAGGCAATATTGGAACGGATGTGGGCGTGGGTCAGTCCTCCGACAGAATGGATCACATCGATCGCATCACGATCAGAATACACACCGCTGCTTTCCATTACACTGCAGTAAATACAGGCGGGCATGATCCGCATCAGGCTCCCGTTTCCATTGTTCCGTTCTTCATCGCCGCCGCACTTCTTTGCTTTTCGGTTTCGCCTGTATCGGTTGATTGCCTGCATAGTACCACGGCCAATGTCATAGGACTCTCCATACGGCGTAAACTCCCCGTCATAGAGCCATTTCATAAAGTTCCCCATGATATCATTAAGATCAATCTTTCCTGTGCGGCGGATGCTTTCCAGCAAAGCGATCGTCAGACTGCTGTCATCTGTCCAGGATCCTTCCGGAAGACTGAACGTGCCATACCCCCGCATACCGGTAACCGGATGCCGGGCAACTTCTTCCCGGGACTCAAATTGTACCGGGCAGCCAAGAGCATCTCCGACAACAACTCCCATTATTCCATCCAACCAGATATTGGTATTTTCCGTCATGAATTCATCTCCTTTCCGTAATGCTTTTGGATTACGAACCCATTATAGCATATGATAAAACGCAGGAGGTCGTTTCCCAGGCGACTTCGATTTGTGCCGGATTATAATTCCGGTTCTGCTTTGCGCTTTTCTCTTCTTTGTCTTTTTGCATCTCCCGGAACAGCATCAATATTCAAATTGGCGGTCTGCAATTCTTTCTGTTCCCGGCGGATCGGGAATGTGATCGATCACTTCTTCGGAAAGAAAATTATGAAGAGCGCGGATCTCCATGGGACGATCAACAAGAATGCCTCTTCTTTTTTCCCGCGCTTAAGAAGATTGATGAATCCCGGAGGACTGAGTCCCGGAGGACATTCAAGTTTCCATGTTGTTTCAGGGACTTTTTTTAAAATAGTCAAAACTTATTCATCAGAATATGGTATCATTCCCTTACAACTCATCAATGGCAAAGATAAAAACACAGAGGGCATTGATCATGAAGCTGAAGAATGTACTGATTGTTGTAAAGGACATCGAAAAGGCCAGGCAGTTCTACCATGACCTGTTTGGTCTTACGATGCTCCTGGACAATGAAGGAAACATGATCCTGACGGAAGGACTGGTCCTGCAGGATGAGAAAATCTGGAGGGAATTTCTTGGACGGGATATCATCCCGGAGAACAATTCGTGTGAATTATATTTTGAGGAACGCGATATCCAGGCATTTGCAGAGAAACTGGAAAGGTTGTACCCGGATACCCGATATGTAAATCGGCTGATGACCCACAGCTGGGGACAGAAGGTTATCCGTTTCTATGATCCTGACGGGAATCTGATCGAAGTCGGGACACCGATGCAGGGACAGGAAAGCAGGTAAGATATGATCATCATTCTTGAAAGCCTGATTTTATGTGTCCTTTTTACTGTAATGGTGTATTTTATGTCCCGGGAGCCTGTCAAGACGCTGTATAATTATCCGCCGCGGATTCAGGAGCGCGTCAGGTCGCTGGATGAATACAGGGATCAGATCCCCACACAAAAGAATAAGGCTGCCGCCAAGATCGGGGCATCCATTCTGTTTGTCATCATTCTCAGCCTGATCCTTAGATATGTAAATGGCTGTACGACTTTTCGGGAAGCCTTTGGATACGGCTTTCTGCTGTGGACGATCGTGAATCTCTGGGACGTGATCGTATTGGATATCGTCTGGTTCTGCCATGATCCGTATTTCGTGTTCAAGGGCACGGAAGATATGGTCAGTGATTACCATGATTACTGGTTCCATATCAGGGGATTCTTTATCGGGGAACTTCTGGCACTGGCAGTCTGTGCCGCAGCCGGTCTGGTCGTACATTTCATTTTGTAACCCGGGATTTTTCAACATCTATCAGTTTCGAATGTACAGAGTGCCATCCATAATGCGCCGCGCTGTGCGCTGTACTGCTACCCCCGGCACCTGGACGCTGTTCATGTCTGAGCCGTTCTTCACAACGGTAGGCACCATGGTCATGACGCCGCTGGGATGCCCGATACGTAGCGTAGGCGTATCACTGATCCCGGAACCCAGGGTCTTTTGCACGATAGAGCCGTCGAGCCTGGCTGCTACGGAGATCGCGCTTGCTGCTGTCAGGGGGCAGGCTTTATGGCACTTGAATACAGAGATGATCCTGGCGCAGAGATCCATGCTCTCCGCCGGAACTTCTTTGCTTTCTATATCGGTATAGGTCACCGGCGCCGTGAAGAACCCGACCTTCGGGACCGCCGGGGAATGATCTGCCGCATCCTGCAGATCAGTGGCAAAGCCCATCAGGCAGGCAGCCGTTCCACGGATCGCTTCCAAAAGCGCGCTGGCTTCTTTATCAGCATCTGTTTCTGCAGGGAGCTCAGTACCCTTCAGGCCGATATCCTCCGCCCGGACCAGCACCAGAGGATTCGAGACATCAAGGATCGTAGCTTCTATGGGACCATGCCCCGGGATATCCAACACATCCAGTGTCTTTCCTGTGGGGAGCAGCCTTCCTGTTTTAGAACCTGCCGGATCCAGGAAATTCACCCGGAGCTCTGCCGCGGTACCGTCCACTCCGGCAATGGTGCAGCCTCCGTCCTGGGCAAAACTGTGGGTTTCCGAGTCGATGGGTACAGTCACATTGATATATTTATCCGTATTCCTGTTCAGCATTCGTACGGTGGTGATGGGTTCGGTAATCTCCACCATGCCCTCTTCCACAGCATAAGCCGGGACTGCGGCGGTCATATTTCCGCAGTTGGATTTATAATCCACCTGACTTTTGCCGACGATGACCTGCCCGACCAGATATTCAATATCCACGTTTTCTTCTTCAGATTTCCAGATAAGAACGATTTTATTATTGGAGGAGACCGTTCCGCCCATGCCATCAATCTGTTTGGGATCCGGATCCCCCATAGCCTGCAGGAAAATACTGTCCCATTCCGCCGGATTCGCCGGGAGGTCCTCCCGGTGGAACAGACAGCCTTTACTGGTGCCGCCGCGCATGAAAACCGTCTTGATCTTTCTCATATTGTCCTCCTTGCAAAGTGTTTTTTTATTGCTGGCGATATTATAGTAGCCGGCCAAATATTTGTAAAATGCATAGTTGAAATGTATTGACATTCCAAACAGGAATATATAAGTTAAAGAAAAACCATCGGAGGAGGACAGATGGAGGAAAAAGATTTTGAGATACTCTGCGATCTGTGGGAGACCTGCAATATTTCCAGAACTTCCCAGCGCTTATTCATGACGCAGTCAGCTGTAACGAAACGCCTGCAGAAAATTGAGGAAGACCTGAAAATCCCGCTGTTTGTGCGTTCGAAAAAAGGGTTGCAGCCTGCACCGGCGCTGGAGAGCATTCTGCCGGAGGTACGTACAGTTGTGGAGGCAGTTGCCCGGCTGAAGGATTATGCCGCATCCTGCACGGGAGAGATCTCCGGTACACTGCGGCTGGGAGTGGCGGTCAACTATGCCCGGTACCGTCTGCCGGAGGTGTTGACGGATTTTATGGCCTGCTATCCCAGGGTGGATATCCACATCAAAGCCAACCGAAGTATCAATGTCTATCGGGATCTCATGAATGCGGAGACATCGTTTGCTATTGTCCGGGGGGAATATGCATGGCGGGGCGGGAATATAGTGCTCTCTCAGGATCAGCATTACCTTGTCCGCCATCCCGCCCATGACAGGGAGGAGTTGAATAATCAGATCTTCATCGCTCGGGAAAGTGACGCAGGATATTTGGCAGAACTGGCGACCTGGATGAATGAACAGGGATTACATCCGTGGCGCTCAGAACTTGTCATAAACGATGTGGAAACAATCCTCACACTGGTAGATCAGGGGGTGGGCTGGTCGGTGCTCCCCCGCATCTGCCTTGGGAGATTTCACGGGATTGCAGAGCCGATCCGATTCAAAAACGGGCGGGATTTTTCAAGGCTGACCCACATTCTTTATCGATCGGATTATTTTGCACTTCCTCAGGTACAGGCGTTTGTGGAAATCGCGAGAAAGCATGAAGAACATTGATATCTCTAAAAGAGGCTGCTCCATGGAGCAGCCTGAATATCCAAAACAGCTTATGTCGGTTCTTTCTTACTCTCTCTACACATCAAAGAAGGGAACCTCCGGTACATTCGGAATTCCCAGCCACCTGGCCAGACAGTTCACTCCGAACTGGTGATCCGTGAAGTGGGCAAAGCCGGAGATGGAAAGAACCGCCACGAATTCTCCGGTCCTGCACTTGATGGGGAAGGCACCTCCGCAGAATACGTGGTCCTGCGTGTTCATGCCGTAGTCGGCCAGTGTCTCACCGGTGAGAACTTCCTTGGCCCAGGCACGGAGAGTACAGCGCTCCAGCTGCGCGCAGACATTGAACTTCCGGCGCATCCAGTTCTGGTGACCGGCGCTCATGCCATCCATCAGGTGCTGAAAGACGACGGCTCCGGAGGGCTTGATCAGAGATACAGCGACACTGACTCCCTGGTTTTTGGCTTCCCTCACAATAAAATTTCCAAGCTCCAGCATGTCATCGTTGGAGAGGTGATCGACACGGATCAGTTCTTCCTGCAGTTCACAGGCATGGACAACGGCTTCGTAATCGGTTCGGTTCATAAAAAGGATCCTCCTTGGGCGGTGATTGATTTGATTATACATCAAACCCCGGAAATATGAAGGAGAAACAGACCAGAAGAATCTTTGGCCTGGTTTTATTTTATAAAATGATCAAAACTTATTCATCAGAATATGGTAATATCCCCTTATATCGCATAAACAACAAGTCCCGGTTTACTGATCTTGACAACTCGGCGTTTGTGAGGATACATAATGGAAAAGAAAAGATGCAATTTTAGCTTCGGCACGAAAGAATATCATGTTTCGGAGAAGTTCCTCCTCTATCACGATACCCGCTGGTGTAAACCGGAGCACCGGGATCAGGAATTATATGCAATGCTTGATACTGAAAAACTGATCAAATACGGTTTTGCTCTGACGGAAAACTGTTTTTCAAAAGATTTTCCGATTATGAACGGACAGTATTCAGCCAGAATAGAAATCGATGCAGACGGCAGGGCAGATTTTAAAGTATATGAATCTGAGACCGGCGAGGAATATATGCCTGCTCATGTCTATCATTCAACAGGGGCTTTTGTCGGAGAAGTACATAAAGCCTGCGAAGCTGTCCTCACAGATATTGCGTCGAAGTGTTATTACACAGAGTATTTTAAATGGGATCAGTCCAAAAGAATCCTGCAGTTTATCAAAGACAGCTGCAATGCTGAGCCGGAATTCCTATGGAGCAGCCTTCCGGAATGCGCAGCACTGCGCGTGCCCGGTAAAAAGCCGTGGTTTGCAGTGATCGGGAGAGTGCCAAAAGCCAAATTTGGTTTGGATGAAGGCGGAGTAGTTGAAGTTATCAACCTGAAAGATGAGCCCCAAATAGTGTCCGATAGAGTAGATGGTAAGAATGCTTTTCCTGCCTATCATATGAATAAGCAGCACTGGTATACACTTTTTCTGGACGGAAGACTTTCGGATGACGAAATAATCGGCATGGTTAAGAAGAGCTATGCACTTGTAAACCAGTGAAAACAAAACTGCAAATTTTAGTTTGTGGAGGTGTCAGATGTCACACAAAGAAAAAGCAATGAAGATATTTTATGAGAAATCCAACTGCTCGCAGGCAGTTCTTGGAGCATACGCAGAGGATTATGGCTTTACGATAGACCAGGCTATGAAAGTGGCAGCATGTTTCAGCGGGGGTGTGAGAAAAGGTGAAGTGTGTGGTGCTGTATCCGGTGCGATCATGGTGATCGGGTTGAAATACGGAGACGGATCCGAATATAAAGCAACAGCTTACCCAAAGGCTGCTGAGTTTATGGACAGATTCAAAGAAAAGAATGCTTCCTATGTCTGCAGGGATATTCTTGGCTGCGACATATCCTCCGAAGAGGGAATGCTCTACGCCAGGGAGAATGATCTTTTTAAGGATATTTGTCCGAGAATGGTAGAATCCGCGGTTGATATTCTGGAAGAGATGGAAATATAACCCCAGGAGTATTGTATACAACATGATCGGGAGTTCTTCTTTTGTTTTCTTTTCAGGTGCCTGCGGAGCTGCCGATAAGCCTGCCGATATTCCTGCCGCCTGTGGCGCTGCTGATGCTCCCGCTGCAAATTGAAGCCGGGCTGGGTATTAGTGAAGGTAAAGGCCTTTGGTCTGAACCATTCCGGAAAGCTGCTTCGGCTGAACGAGATCCGCGCGGACTATATCCAAAAGCCCGTTATCCCCGGCATAGAGTGTGTTGGAGAGGTCGTGGATGCTTCGGATACAGACCTCACTGCCGGCCAGAAGGCCGCAGCGCTCATGGGCGGGATGGGTCGGTCCTTCAACGGCAGTTATGCGCTGAACGGTTTTGATCCCATTAAGGACATCCCGAACGGAGTGTATCTCACCGGGTTCTTCTCAAATTATCCCACACAGCAGGTGATGGATGAGATCAGTGTTTCCTCTCCAGCTCATCCAGAAGGCCTTTCATGAAGGGCTTCATTACATCCTTGTCCTTAAGGCCGTATTTTTTCGCAAGAAACTCCAGCAGGTCGAACGGAATATAGACATCGTGCTTTTCCGCGTTCGTTCCAATCATCCTGCCAAGTCCGAACGCCTCGATCCTGACTTCAAGGGGATCCGCGTTTTCATCCCAGTAGCGGAACATCTTAGCAAACCACCTTTTGGTCAGGAGATTGGAGATGGCAGCAATCGCGGAGCTTGTTCCGAATGCAATGAGCAGGAGAAGCGGTATAGCAATGAAAGGCGGTGCATATTCCGTAATATGATAGATATCCGGCCAGCCGCCTGCGTCGCGACTGACCAGGACTACCTCATAATAATAGACCGTCATGTAAATGCAGAAGGGGATGATGCTTATAAGCCTGTCCCTGAGTGTAAAGATATGCCCTGTCTCCATCTGCAGGAAAAGTGTCAGGATCAGGAGCGGGCAGAAAACGTGGGCGAAGAGGTTCGCACCTCCGAAGGCATCCTCCGGTTCGACCCAGCTCATAAAGGCAAGGACGAATACCATCGTAACGGTGATGCAGGTCGTTGACATGAAATGAAATATCGCCGTCCAACCGGGCACTGTGAAACGGTTTTTCCGGATACCTTCCACGGCGAAAGGTATGGTAAATGCCACGGAGAGCGCCGCAAGCGTATTGGACAGCATCGTAAAGTAAATAAAGGAGTAAAAGCCGTTCTCGTTCCGTATGGTGATCGTCTTGATCACTCCGGCCGTGATCGCGTAAAAAGCAAGCGCCAGAGTCAGGAGTCCGCAGCACAGGGCTGTGACGCTGTGCCGCCTCATAAGCCCAACCATATATTCGCGGTTATTTACAGTCTCGTTCTTTATTAGTCTGCTAATCATGTCGTTCTTCATAGTGCCCTACCTTCATCATTTGACTCAGTACTTCTGTATAAAGAGCTTCCGTTCGTTCGACGCATTTTTTCTCGCTGAAAGCCTCCGCAGCGAGAAAAGCGTTTTCGCGCATCCTTTCCCGGAGACCGCCATCGAGCAGGATCCTGAGGACAGACGAAACGAGCTCGTCCCCGTCTCGGAACACGAAACCGTGTTTTCCGTTTTCCACAACACCCCGAATGCTAAGGTCCTCTTTTACGGCAAGAGGGAGGCCGCAGGCCATGGCTTCCAGATACGCGATACTGTGCACCTCACAGTTTGACGCAGAAACGAACACGTCTCCCATGGACAGGTAACTGCGCACCCGCTCCGGTGAGATCATTCCCGCAAAGCGGACATGCTCCGCGATACAGAGACTCTTGCACAAAGCTTCCAGCTTTCCCTTAATAGGGCCGTCTCCGACGATGACAAACTGTATATCGGGCATCTTCGCGGCAATCCGGGGAAGGGCCTTTAGGATCTCCTGGATGTGCTTTTCCTTTCCAAGCCTGGAAACGGTGATCATCGTATGACCATTATCCACGAATCGGAGAGAATTGAAAAGAGAGGCTCTTTCCTCCCCGGATACCGGCTGCTTCCAGTATTCCGGGTCGATCCCGTTGGGAATGACCGTTGTCCTGCTTTCAAGCGGCTCTATATAAGGGAAAGAGCGCACTCTTTCCGAAGGGGCGATGATGCAGTCCGCCCTCTTATACACGAATCCCCCGACCGCTCTGGCAATGACCCTTGCGGGAGGAGTGTCCCATTTTTCACCGAAAATATAGCAGGGATAATTCGTGTGGACCGTCTCGACCAGAGGCGTCCCCGTCTTTTTCCGGATCCTGTCCGTCAGCAAAGCAACACCTCCCTCCGAATGCAGATGGATGATGTCCGGCTCCCATTCCGTCAGTTCCCGGATCAGCGGATCCCAAAGATTCAGGGAAAATCTCTCCCCTTTGTAGTAAAGCGCAGGTACGGACTTTATATAATAATCTGCCCCATTCCTGAAGGACTTAAAGCTGTTCGCAGGCGCGAGAACCCGCACGTCATGCCCCATAGCACACAGGCCCCGGGAGAGTGACCTGACAACTCTTGAAACGCCGTTTATCTGGTAAGTGTAACAATCTGATGCAAGAAGAATCTTCATAAGCCCAAAGCCCCCCGGATCTCAGGAACGGTCTCTCTTCTTTAGGAGTTTTGTGATGTCAAAGCGGCGCTCCTGTCCTGTGAAAAGGCGCCGTATATTGCCGCGGTGCTGGAAAATGGCAAGCGCCGCGATGATGACAGATGCCGGCATCAGAAGCCTGAAATCGGCGCGGTCACGGAAAAAGAGTGCAATGACGAAGGGAAGAGCTGCCATGTTGGCAATGGCGCCTGCGGACATATATTTCGTGATAAGGACGATGACAATCTGGAGAGCGAACTGGAAAAGCGCAAGGCGCGGACTGATCACCGCAATAACACCCAGGGACGTGATGATCCCTTTTCCTCCCCGGAAGCCGAAAAAAACAGGAAAATCATGCCCTGCGATAGCAGCGATCCCGCCCACGAGCATCCCGGCGCTTCCAAACAGGGCACGACCTGCCAGAGCCGCAGCATATCCTTTGAAGAAATCTCCCAGAAGCGTAAGAATGCCGGGACCGAACCCGGCACTGCGGATCACATTCGTGGTGCCGCTGCTGCCGCTCGCTGTGTTCCGGATATCCTTTATGCCGAATAGCCTGCCCACCAGAATTCCTGTGGAAATACTGCCGAGAGCATATCCAATAACTGCGCTCATCAAAAGCCCAAGGGCTTTCATGCCGAACTCCTTTCTTCCCTCCGGAAATCCACTCTCCGAAACAAATGAGAATTCACCCTCGCGGACGGAAACTGCGTTTGACAAAACTGTAATAAATTACAATGTATTATATCGTAGTCTTAAATGAATTTCTACCAACAATTATAAAAACGCATTTCCTGGCATAAACACTGGATTTTCGGCATCCGGATATTGCATTTCCAATCAGTATATTGCATAATTATACAGAACTTTGAGGAGATGACCAGAATTATGAACCAGGATTATGTCTTCATGACAGACTCAGACAGCGACCTGCCGTATTTCATCGCTGAAGAAAAGAAGATCCCCGTGGTCTCAATGCCCTATACGCTCGACGGCCGTGCTTATATGGATGACAACGGGCGAAGCGGTATGGAAAAAAAGCTGCTCGACCGCATGCGGGCCGGCTCCGTTCCTTCCACTTCGCTCCTTCCGACAGCAGCCTATCTGGAGATCTTTGAACCGGTACTCCGGGAAAAAGACCTGCTGTTTCTGGCTTTTTCGTCCGCCATGAGTTCTACGATCTTAAACATTTATGAAGCTCGGGAACAGCTTCTGGAAAAATATCCGGATCGAAAGTTTTTGGTCGTTGACACTTTGTCCATTTCCGCGACCATGTCGATCCTGGTCCTCAAGGCTCACGAGCTTTACGAGCAGGGGCGGCCCATGGAGGAGGTCGCGCAGTGGGTTCTGGATCATCGCATGAATGCCCAGGTATGGATGACCGTGGGCGATCTGAAGTATCTGGCCCGGGGAGGGCGTCTCTCCCCCACCAGTGCTTTCTTCGGTTCCGTTTTAAATATCCGTCCGATCATCAATATCGGAAAAAGCGGTAAAATGGAAGCCGTCGAAAAAGTGCGCGGCCATAAGAAAGCGATGTGTACTATTGTAGAGCATACTGCACGGGATATTCAGGACCCTTCCGAACAGACTGTGGTCATCATGCACGGCGACATTCAGGAGGAAGCCGAAGTCCTGGCAGATATGCTGAGAAACCGGATCCCGGAAATCCGCGACATACGGATCCAGATCGTCGGTCCCGTGATCGGGGCACACTGCGGACCGGGAACCCTGGCCTGCATTTTTATGGGAAAAGGACGTCAGAATTGACCTGCCATTGGTGCCTGTCACCATGATAAGACCAGTCCGCAGTCCGCTTCAGGAATGGAGATGTGCATAATGCCCTTTATCAAAGCAATAGTCAGCTGTCCTTTATCACCGGACCAGGGATCAAAACCGGAAACAGCAAGACTTTGCCGCACTTAACAGACAAGTGTTGAAGAAACGCCATTATAAAGATAGTATAGAATCAAACTATGAAATAAGAGATGAATAGGATATGACAATTCAATTTCTTAAGTATATCGTGTCTGTGGCTGAAATCGGATCCATAACAGAGGCGGCCAGACAGCTTCATATCTCGCAGCCCAGTCTTTCTGCCGCCATCAAAGACGCGGAAAATGGGGGATCTCCCGGCCAATTCAAGCCGTGAAACTGAGCTTGGGCGGGCACATCCATGCCGCCCTCCTTTCCGGCTTATCTCATGATGCGGCGTTTATCGGCTGTTTATCCGGGCTGATTGGCAACTGTTAAGATTGAAAAACAGCCGATAAAGGAGTATAATAAACCCATGCAAACAGACAGGCGGTGTTAAGATGGGTTTTATTTCAGTAAAAGAAGCAAGCGAAAAATGGGGGATCACGGAACGGGTCGTCCGTCAGTACTGCGCGGACGGACGTGTCCCCGGTGCCTTTATTACGGGAAAGACCTGGAATATTCCCGACAATGCCGATAAGCCGAGAAGAAAACCGAGACAGAGACCGATTCCGGAAGATCTTCTGGGCAGACTGGTTCTGGAAAAGGATAACGGACTCTCCGGAGGCATCTATCATAAGGTGCAGATTGAACTTACATACAACTCCAATCACATTGAAGGCAGTCGCCTGACACATGAACAGACCCGGTACATCTTTGAAACCAATACGATTGATACGCCGGATGGCTCCGTGAATGTGGATGATATCCTGGAGACGGTGAATCATTTCCGCTGTATAGACATGATGATCGACCAGGCGAATCGTCCTCTGACCGAAACAATGATCAAACAGCTTCATCTCCTCTTAAAGAGCGGAACTGCTGACAGCAGAAAAAACTGGTTTGCAGTCGGTAACTATAAGAGACTGGCGAATGAAGTCGGCGGCAGGGAAACGGCAGCCCCCAAGGATGTTCCGAAGATGATGAAAGAACTGCTGTCAGACTATAAAAAGCATGAAACAGTGACATTTGACGATCTGCTGGATTTTCATTATCGTTTTGAGTCTATTCATCCCTTCCAGGATGGAAACGGCCGGGTGGGACGGCTCATTCTTTTCAAGGAATGTCTTCGGAATGGAATCGTGCCATTTATCATCGAAGATGATATGAAGATGTACTATTACCGGGGACTGCAGGAATGGAGAAGTGAAAAAGGATATCTCCGCGATACCTGCCTGACTGCCCAGGACCGGTTCAAGGCATATCTTGATTATTACAGTATAAAGCTATAGAACTGGGGCTCACCACGCGGGAAACGATTAATAAGAGAAAAATGATTGCCTTTGTTGCTCTTCTTGTACCACAGCTTTTAATGGACACAACGAAGAGATTTCACTTGACTCTCACGTTACGTCATAGTTTATCATAGTCTTACCAGAAGCAAGGGAGTGATGAACGATGATGACTGCTGCTGAAACATCCACCGGACGTTCCGACTGCATGCTATGGCGTGTCAACGAGGTAAGTAAACTGACAGGCGTGAGTATACGCACCCTGCAGTACTACGACAAGATCGGACTGCTTCATCCGGCGAAGTACACGGATGCAGGCTACCGGCTGTATGACGATACGGCCCTGGAGACCCTGCAGCAGATCCTTCTCTTCAGAGAACTGGAATTCCCTCTGAAAGATATTAAGAAAATCATCAGCAGTCCGGATTTTGACAGGAGAAAGGCTTTGGAGCAGCAGATCGAACTCCTGACGCTGAAGAAGGAGCACATCGAGAACCTGATCGACCTTGCGAAGGGAATCAAACTGCTGGGGGTAAAACAATTGACATTTGATGCATTTGATACAAGAAAGATTGACGAGTATGCTGCACAGGCGAAGGCATCCTGGGGCACAACGCCGGCTTATAAGGAATTCGAGGAAAGAGCCAAAGGCCGGACAAAGGAGGAAGATCGGAAAATATATCAGGGTATGATCGATATCTTTGGAGAATTCGGCCGGATCCGGAATACGGATCCCGCCTCAGAGGATGCGCAGGCCCTGGTAAAGAAACTGCAGGATTATATTACAGAACATATGTATACCTGCACAAAGGAGATCCTGCGCAGCCTCGGGAAGATGTATGCCGGCGGCGGTGACTTCACAACAAATATCGACAAAATGGGCGGCGAAGGCACGGCAGTATTTGCCTCTCAGGCAATTGAAATCTATTGCAGATAAACATTCCGGCAGATACGTCTGCCAAAATGACTGCTGCCTCACACGCTTCCGCAGCAGCGGCATTTACGACTCGCCGGTATCAGACAGCGGGGCCAGTTCTCATGTTTCTGGCCCCGCTGTCTGTGTTCTCTTATTTCACCTTCACTGCCTTAGCCTTGGTGTAGGCTCCGGTATACGTCTTCCCTCCGACCTTCTTCAGCGCCCGGATGCGGACGGTGTATTTCTTCTTGCGTTTCAGTTTCTTGATCACCAGCTTCTTCTTTGAAGCCCCGACCTTCTTCACCTTCCACTTCTTCGCAGTTTTCAGGCGGTAAGAGACTTCATAGCCGGTGACCTTTGCCGACTTCGCTGCAGCCTTCCAGGTGACCGTGAGCTTCTTCTTCCCGGCTTTCACCTTCAGTTTCTTTACGGCCGGCACTGTCACAACAGCCTTTTTCTTCTCCGTCGGTTTCGTTGCATTGGTCTCCGTATTTTCCGTATCCGAGGACTTCTTAAATCTTACATTAATGCTGGTCTCATCAACAAACGCCTCTCTTTCCTCCACCGAGTTCCCAAAGAGGAAGTCCGGCTGGTAGGTCACCTCTGCACTCGCGGTCGCTTTCAGTCCGGAATGGAGTGTGTAGCTTCCGGCCGCCGTCGCCTTACCGGAAACGGTAATCTCCTCCTTCTTCCGGCTTGTAGATTCCAGAATACCCTTCGCTGCATTATCCAGTGTGACCACTTCCCCGCCGGATGTGAGATTGGCGGCCGTAAACTTACGGACTTTCACTTTGGAGAAATCAAAAGCCTTCCCTACCGTGCCGGTAAGATGTACCGGCCACGACGTGCCGTCCTCGTTGTAAAATACAGCCTCTGCTGTCCGGAACGTCGCATGGGTCGTCGCCGTGGCGATATAGCCATCCTTCAGGACCTTCGCCTCGATATTATAATTCCACCAGCCCTTATCTTTCACGGAAAGAGAAATGGTATCTCCCGTACCCTCTGCCACATCGAACTTCTGAAACGTCTTCGGCGCGCCGGAACCCGCAATTCCTTCTATATACTCTTTGGTCACCTTCCACGAGATATTCTCCGGGGAAAATTCCCCCGCATACTCGTCCAGGATGCGGAGTTTGATCGTATGCGTCATGGGACTCAGCAGATACTCATCGGTTCTGCGGTTCTCGATATACCCCATGTTCTTCTGGCAGACATCACAGCCGTGTGTGATCTCCAGCACCGAAGGAAGACCATATGCCGCGTGCGCCGGCCGTGCGGACGTCCACAGGACGGCCAGCAGCAGCGCCGGCAGGATGCAGGCCCGCAGGGTCTTCCGGATCCACTCTTTTTTCACAGATGATTCCTCCTCTTCTCTGCAATTTGGAAATGTGCCCGTCCGATAAAGCAAACGGACCATCTCTCTAACAGTATAGATCGTCAAAAGAATATTCGCAACCCAGTGAACGGCTGCACTGATCAAATGGAACATGGGATGTGCGCAGGCAGCAGCACTTGCAGAAAAAATCTGAAGATCTAAACGGAAACCTTTGAGAAGGCGTCCCACCGGGACGCCTTCTCAAATAGAATTCATGAAGTTACAGGAGCAGTTTTATCATCTCTCCGCTGTCCCCCGGGATAACAATTGAGCGGCTTTCGATCTGCTCCGGGCAGACGGCTTCGCTGTAATTCAGGCAGGCATAGACCGCATTTTCGTTGTCATTCGTCATTTGCCAGAAGGGATATTTGATGATGACCGGGGTATTGCCACCCACGCCGATCTCAAGGAAGAGCACATGCAGCCCTTCATGCCTTCGGAGAAAGTCCGAGTAGGCAGCCGATGCCGCATGCCAGCCTTCATCCTCCACGAACTTGTCATCCGATCTGAGAATCATGGTCATCGGCTCCCCGTCATCCGGGCAGAATGGAATCAGTTCCGCAGGGATCCGCATGGATATCTCTCTGCCTTCCGGAATGATCAGTTCATTGTTCTCACCGATCTCAAATCCCTGAGCCAGGATCATCTTCCGCATGATTTCTTCGTTCTCATATGTCTTGTGTGCGGATACGCCATGCGGATTTGCGCTTTGCAACAGTCCGTAGTCGCCCTGCGTATAGAAAAGCCGCTTCTTGTCGAAGCCGGATCGCTGGAAGCAGTGATCCACGTTGGTCGTGATCACGAAGTAGTCCTTGTCCTTCACCAGATCATAAAGCCGGTCATAAGTGTCATTCGGGATCGGCATATAGCGGTTGATCCAGATGTATCTGCTCCAATATGCCCACATCTCTTCCGGAGGACTCTGCAGCACGTAGAAACCGCCGGAATACATGTCGCTGAAATGATACTTCACCGCAAAGTCAGAGAAGTACTTGTCGAACCTCTCTCCGGTATAAATGAATCCGGCAGAAGTGGACAGACCGGCACCCGCACCGATCACGATGGCTTCCGCCTCTGCGATCTCTGCTTTCAGTTTCTGTATCGCTTCCTTTCCGTCGAGTGTTCCTGCCGAGAAGCCACCGCGGAAAGTCTGTACACCGGCGACACCGCGTTCTATGGTTTCACGGTACCCATCCGGCTGTTCAAAATAATTCCTGTTCATAGTATTTCTTATCCTCTTCCTTAAAAACATTGAATATCACTCTTTCCATACCGCCGGGATGTTTGTCCGCCCACGCCGTCACAGTCCGCACTGCAATTTCGGCAGCCCTCTGATTCGGGAAACGGAAGACCCCTGTGGAAATGCAGCAAAAGGCAACACTGCGAATATCCTTTTCCAGGCACAGATCCAGCGTGTTCCTGTAACAGTCCGCCAGATCCTGCTCCAGGTCTTTCGTCAGTCTGCCGGTCACGATGGGGCCCACGATGTGGATCACCTTCTTTGCGGGGAGGTTATATCCATCCGTCAGCATCGGCATCGCCGTCGGCTGCTCATAATCCGGACCATACTTTTCACGAAGTGCGTTCATTTGACGATTGCATTCCGCCCGCAGCTGGATTCCTGCATAGGTGTGAATGCAGTTTGCGACACCCTTCTGAATCACACAGCTCGTCACTGCGAGACTCGGCATCGATAAGGGTGTCGCTATCGGCGAAAAAATCGTCGTAGTTCTCACCCGGCTGTCCTTTCAGGAACAGATGAACATTACTGTCCTTACGGGATCTCTATCATAAAAATGTATCTCCCTTTTTACAAAAGTGTTTCTATATGCACAAACTTGAAGTTGTGCGATTAACTTCCAATATATCCTTCATTCATTCTTTAATTATATTTTCGTAAGCACGTCGTCTATATCCCCATCAATGCAGATGCTCCTATATCAATTCCTTCAACGCATCCGCCAGCGGCGTAATCTCACGACCCAGAACCTTTTCCAGCTCTTC
>JAFRLH010000054.1 GCA_017431345.1 Lachnospiraceae bacterium
AATGGCATGGAAGCATTCCCAGTTTCTGGCGCTCTGACCGTTTCCTCCGTAAATGATCAGATGGGAAGGGTCCTCTCCATTCTCAAGATTGTTCTCAAGCATGCGCAGCAGCGCTTCCTGCCGCCATCCTTTACATCTTAAATCAAGTCCTCTTTTGGCTTTTACATGTCTGTAAACTTTCGTCATTGTACACACCTCTTATTCTCACCAAAGTTCCAGCTCAGCTTCTACTGTTTTCAGAATTCTTTCGTCTTTCACCATATCAACAGCTTTCATCATTAGCGGATACATATATACATCATCATCAACATGCGGTATCTCAGAACGAATCAGATCATATACCTTTCGTGTAACAGGTGACAGCCGGTCAATTCCCCTGAAATCCACAGCCTGTGCTGCAGTCATCAGTTCCAACGCCAGAAGTTCAAGCGTATGAGTGGAAATTGTTTTTGCCTTTCTTGCGGAGATCGTTCCCATACTTACGTGATCTTCCTGGTTCCCGGAGGTAGGGATGGAATCAACACAGGCGGGATGAGCGAGCACCTTGTTCTCAGAAACTGTTGATGCTGCAGGGAACTGAATCTGCATAAAACCGCTGTTAAGTCCTGAATCCTCCGTAAGGAATGCAGGCAGTCCATTGTTCAAAGCCGGATTGATCATTCGCTCCAGTCTTCGTTCAGAAATATCGCAGATTTCAGCAAGAACCATTCCCAGAATATCCATTGCAACTGCAATAGGCTGGCCGTGGAAATTGCACCCGGAAACCGCATGTGCATTATCATCGGATTCAAAGATCAGCGGATTATCTGTTACAGAATTGATTTCCGTGGTGACGATTCCTTCCACATACCTGATAGCATCTCTGCTTGCTCCATGTACAGCTGGTGCGCATCTTAATGAATAGGCATCCTGAATACGTTTCTCGCCCTGTCTGGTAATCATCGTACTGCCCCTGGTAATGCTTCTTACATTCGCTGCGCAATCTATCTGACCTTTATGCGGCCTGGATTCATGAATCCGGGGATCGAACGCATCAATAACGCCTTCGAGTGCTTCCAGCGACAGCGACAGCGCAATATCTGCGGTCTTCATTGCCACCAGAGCATCATATGTAGCAAGTACTCCGGCTGCCATCATGGCACAGGTACCATTGTTGAGAGCCAATCCTTCTTTTGCTTTTAATGTGATTACATCTATTCCGGCGCGTTTCATTGCTTCCGCTCCATCCAGGATCTCTCCTCTGTATTCCGCTTTGCCAAGACCAATCATCGGAAGAACCATGTGTGAAAGCGGGCAGAGGTCACCAGAGGCTCCAACGGATCCACGTTCCGGAACACAGGGATGAACGCCCTTGTTTAACATTTCAAGAAGTGTATTCAACGTCTCAGGACGAACGCCAGAGATACCTCTGGCAAGCGCATTTATACGGAGTGCCATCATTGATCTGACGATCTCCGTAGAGAAACAGGGGCCTAATCCTGTAGAATGTGACATAATAAGATTTCGCTGAAGCTGATCATTGTCTTCTTTTGAAATGGCTACTGTGCTGAGACGTCCAAATCCGGTATTAATACCGTATGTACGTGTTTCAGTCTCGACAATTCTCTCGACTACAGCACGGGATTTTCTGATCTTCTCCGCCGCATTCTCTGAAAGTACAGCCTGATATCCGAATCTTCCTATCTTTACGATATCACTGATACTTACATTCTCTCCGTCAAGCACAATATAGTTGCTGTTCATATGTCTATACCTCCTGTTACAGTAGTTTTTTGACATTTGTTTTCTTTCGCTGTATATTGTAATCAGTCAAGCGAGCAACACATCAATATACTTTTTTTAAGGTGTTTGTCAAAAAGCTAAAGTATACCTGACATTATAAGGAGAATCCCTGTTCACTGGCGGTAGACCTTAAGTATCCTGACCAACCATTCGCCTTGATCAGATAAGATACAGTCACTCGATTTGCTGTGCAGCGGACTCTGCAAAAGGAGGATTTTATAATGAGAATAGGTGAAATATCGAAACTTACAGGCGTAAACATTCCAACCATCCGATATTACATATCCATTGGTCTCATTGTTCCGGAACAGTCAGGCAGCCAGTTTTTCTTCAATGAGGATGACGTTGCGTCCCTTAACACCATTACAAAATTCAAGAACTGGGGATTTAAGCTTAACGACATACATAGAATCCTCACACTCAAACGCATTAGTACAGGTGTTGAATCCGAAGAATACGGAGATTATATCTCTCTTCTTTTTGACCATAAAAAAGAGCTGCTTGACGAAAGATCCAGGATACAACAAAGTATTGATGAAATCGAGGAAGAAATCTCCTCACGCGGAGAGACTGCCTTTTCTGAAAAATGCTCCGGCCTTCCTCTGAGAATGTTGGATCTGACTGCTTGCCCGATCTGTGGTGAAACGCTCGGAATTAAGGATGCCGATATGAACATCCGTTACATATACAGCGGTACGCTGCATTGCCAGTGCGGGTTTCACGCTGAAATCAGAAACGGAATCATCTATATGCCGGAAAATGAATCAAAGGAGCATGACAAGCCAGATATTAACCGTGATGTATACAGGTCATGCCCTAATGAACTGATGAGCCTGATACAGCGGTCCTATAACTGGATGAGTACAGAGATACACTTGCTGCCTGCAGTAAGGAATCGTGTTGTTATGGAAACTCATTTGAATTCATTTTTTTATCTTTATAAAAACTTCAAATATCTTAACCCTGACGATATTTTTATTATTCAGGATAAATTTCCTGAAGTTGTGGAGCTTTACAAAAAGTATATAGATCGGATACAGGGCGGGCTGGATATCATGTACATAGCTTCTGACAGTCTTCACCTGCCTTTAAAATCGGGCTGTGTTGATTTGCTGATTGATTATAACAGCACAAACGAACATGCTATTTTCTCTGATACCTTCTATCCTTCAAGAATGCGTCCTTTTCTGAAGAAGGATGCTTATCTGGTAGGAACATACTTTTATTTCCAGCCCATGAGCAAGTCGCTGAAACAGCTACGGGAAAGTTATCCGAGAAACCAAGCTGCCAATTATACCCATGATTATTTTTTCAACAATATCAGCAATGACTATAAACTGATAAAGCAGAAACCTCTGGGTTATTCCACAGACTCCGGCGAGGGACTTACATTCAGTTTTCATAAAACAGATGATAAACTGTTTATGAATTGCTATGCAGCAAAGGCAAAATGATCTTACGTGCTTACAATCTGTTATCAAAAAATTAACTGCAGACAAAGCAAGGAATCTATTCCTTTCTTCGTCTATATAATTTCTTCATCGGGCACAGGATACAGGATTCAGACCATCTCTAATGGCTTAAATACTTCTTTTATTTTTTTATTACATACAACTTCAACAGCACCGTTCATACTCTTACTGTTCATCAATTTTCTCCAGTCTTTTTCGCAAATACTTCACCATAATCACAAAAAAAGACACTATTCCGAAAATCATTTCAGGAAGTGTCCTTTTTATTCTTTTCATGATGGTTATATTACGAGCAGTATATCATTAATAGTGCAATCGGGAAGAAAATGGGGGTCAAAATGTATACCAGAAGCCCGTATCAGCCGTTTCAGTATTTTCTGCTGAGGACCATGTAAGTGATCCAGTATACGACCATGATCAGGCATACCGAATAGGCAAGCACAGAACGGATCAGATCCTGTCCCAGGACCGTGGCGGCAACAACACCTGCCGCTTCCGCAATCACGACGATATAGCCTGTCCAGGCCCAGCTTTTCATATGGATGTAACGAACACGCTCGTCATGGATCTCCGTGTCGATCTTCTCCCTGTAGCCGGCGTCCTTCCTGTACCGGAAGATCCGGATCACCCGGAGGGTCCCGACGCCCATCAGTGCGCCGCCCATGCCGGCATACATAGAGGAGTCCAGCTTTTCCATTACACTCAGTATAAACAATACCGCACCGAGAATGATCCAGAACACAGACAGCGCAAGTCTCCTGTTATTGTAATACATCTCCATCCCTCCTGTTGAAGAATAAACGGTCATTCAAAAATAAATACTTCTTCGATCGTCATGCCGAAATAGGCTGCGATTTTATGCGCCAGCAGGATCGACGGGTTGTACCGGCCGTTCTCCAGCGAGCTGATCGTCTGCCGTGAGACCCCCATGGCCTTTGCCAGTTCCTCCTGCCGCAGCCCTTTCTGCAGCCGAATTTCCTCGATCCGGTTCTTCACCCTGTCACCTCCTCACGAACGTAAAGTTTACTTTACATGCTCATCATAACAGGTCTTTTCTCATATGTCAAGCAGGCTTTACATCGTATCTGAAAAATAATTCCGGCAGCTGCTTCATTTCCGGCAAAAAAGACACTGCCCATTAAGAGGCAGTGCCTTTACCATGCATGAAGGCAGTAATATACTCTGCCTACTTTTCACGTACTCTCTCTTACCGCTTCCTTCATACGCTTTACATACATTCCCACATGTGCCGGCGCGTCTTTTCCGTATTTCTCCAGGATCTTTATGATCGCCGATCCGACGATCGCGCCATCGGAAATTCCTGCCATCTTCGCTGCCTGTTCGGGCGTGGAAATACCGAATCCGACAGCGCACGGGATATCTGTATTTTCCCGGATCACTTTTACGATTGCCGCCAGGTCCGTCTTTATTTCACTGCGCACACCCGTCACGCCCAGGCTGGAGACCACATAGATAAACCCCTCCGCCTCCCGCGCGATCATCGCGATACGGTTCTCGGATGTCGGCGCGATCAGGGAGATCAGATCCACCCCGTATTTACGGCAGAGCGGCAGGAACTCTTCTTTTTCCTCAAAAGGAAGATCCGGGAGAATCAGGCCGTCTATGCCGATTTCCCTGCAGGTGCTGATGAATTTTCCCGCGCCGTAAGAGTAAACAACATTTGCGTAGGTCATGAACACCATCGGCACGGCCACGTCTTTCCGAAGTTCCCGTACCAGGGCAAAGATCTTATCCGTTTTCACACCGCCTGCAAGCGCACGAACGTTTGCGCCCTGGATCACCGGGCCCTCCGCGGTCGGATCGGAAAAGGGAATCCCCAGTTCGATCAGATCAGCGCCGTTATCCGCACAGGCTCTCACGACCGCAGCCGTCGTTTCCAGATCCGGATCACCGCAGGTAATAAAGGGAATGAACGCTTTTCCGCCCGCAAATGCCTTCCTGATATTACTCATGGATATCCTCCCCTCTGTAACGTGCGATCGCAGCGCAGTCCTTATCGCCCCTGCCTGAAACTGTAATGACAATGATCTGATCCCTTTTCATTTCCGGCGCAAGTTTCATTGCATAAGAGACCGCATGTGCGGATTCAATGGCGGGAATGATGCCTTCCGTTTTTGCCAGATATTCAAAAGCAAGGACCGCTTCCTCATCCGTTACGGGAACATATTCCGCACGTCCGATATCGTGCAGATACGCATGTTCCGGCCCGATGCCGGGATAATCCAGGCCGGCCGAGATCGAATAGACAGGTGCGATCTGCCCGTCTTCATCCTGACAGAAATACGACTTCATCCCATGGAAGATCCCAAGCCTTCCTGTTGCGATGGTCGCGGCTGTCTCAAAGGTATCCACGCCTCTGCCGGCTGCTTCACAGCCGATCAGCCGGACGCCCGCCTCGTCAATAAAATGGTAAAAGCTTCCGATCGCATTCGATCCGCCGCCGACACAGGCCAACACAACATCCGGCAGGCGGCCTTCCTTTTCCAGGATCTGTGTTTTTATCTCCTTCGAGATCACAGCCTGGAAATCACGGACGATCGTCGGGAAAGGATGCGGTCCCATGACCGATCCCAGGCAGTAATGCGTATCCGCGATCCGGGACGTCCACTCGCGCATGGCTTCCGACACGGCATCCTTCAGCGTCGCGGTGCCTGTTTTTACCGGGATGACGTCCGCGCCGAGCAACCGCATGCGGTAGACGTTTAACGCCTGGCGGACCGTATCCTCCTCGCCCATAAAGACCACACATTCCATGCCCATCAGCGCCGCAGCAGTTGCAGTCGCAACGCCGTGCTGCCCGGCACCTGTTTCCGCGATCAGCCTTGTCTTGCCCATCTTTTTGGCAAGCAAGGCCTGCCCGAGAACATTATTGATCTTGTGCGCGCCGGTATGATTCAGATCTTCCCGCTTCAGATAGATCTTCGCGCCGCCGAGATCTTCCGTCATTTTTTTCGCATAATAAAGTCTGGACGGTCTGCCCGCATATTCATTGAAAAGTTCTGTCAGCTCCCGGTTGAAATCCGGATCCGTTTTATAATAATGATATGCTTCTTCCAGCTCAATGACCGCGTTCATCAGTGTTTCGGGGATGTACTGTCCCCCGTGAATGCCGAAGCGCCCGTTCGGATTTGTCATCTTCCCTCTTCCTTTCGTACGGCGGAAACGAACGCCGCCATTTTGCTCCTGTCCTTTATGCCTTCTGTTTCTATGCCGGAGCTGACATCGACTGCGTAAGGGTGCAGACACCGCAGTGCTTCTCCGATATTTCCCGTGTCCAGCCCGCCGGCCAGAAAAAACGGTCTCCCGATGTCTCCGATCAGAGACCAGTTGAATCTCATCCCTGTTCCTTTTCCGGAATCCAGCATAATATAGTCCGCACTGCTGTCTGCGGCTGCTTTCACATCCTCCGCGGACCGGATCCGGAAGGCTTTGATCACCTTCGCGTTTGTAAGAGCCCGGAGCCTGCTGATGTATGCTTCGTCCTCGCTGCCGTGGAGCTGGACGAGGTCAATGATGCCGGCCTTCACTATCTCCACGATCTTTTCAGGCTGTTCATCCACAAAAACGCCGACTGCCTTGATGGCAGGATCAAGCATCCGTTTCAATGTCAGTGCGGTGTCCGGAGTGACGGATCTCCTGCTCTTTTCCCAGAAAACGAAGCCCATGTAATCCGGGCGCAGTTCATTCACTGCTTCGATGTCTGCCGGTCGTGACAGCCCGCATAGTTTTATCTTTGTCATACGGATCACCCTTTCCCAGTGTCAGTAAAACCGCGTCCTTTACGGCGAGGATCCTTCGACAGGCTCAGGATGACAGTCTTTACTTCCCCTGTTGTCCCGTCCTGTTTCCCGCCAGACAGCTGTGCGGGTACAGTGTCACTCTCTCAGTGTCAGTAAAACCGCATTATTTACGGCGAAGATCCTTCGACAGGCTCAGGATGACAGTCTTTACTTCCCCTGCAATCCTGTCCTGTATCCCCAGACAGACTTTCATTCCCCTCTCAGTTCCGCCAGCTTTGCCTTCTTATCCGCAGCGCGCATCAGCGTCTCTCCGATCAGCACCGCATCGGCGCCGATCTCCCGCAGCTTCGCAGCATCCTCCGCAGTCTTCACGCCGCTTTCCGACACGAACAGCACATCCGCCGGGACAAGTTCCCGCAGCCTCCTGCTGTTCTCCGTATCCACGGAAAAGTCCTTTAGGTTCCGGTTGTTTACGCCAATGATGCGGGCCCCGGCCCGCAGAGCCATCCGGACCTCCGCTTCCTCATGCGCTTCCACAAGTGCCGACAGCCCCAGCCTGTCGCAGATCCCGATAAACCGCCTGATCTCCTCCTCCGTCAGGATCGAGCAGATCAGCAGCACAGCCGATGCCCCCAGAATTTTTGCTTCATAGATCATGGATTCATCCACAGTAAAATCCTTGCGCAGGCACGGGATCCGGACCGCAGAAGCAATCTTCCTCAGATAATCATCCTTTCCGAGGAACCATTTCGGTTCCGTCAGGACAGAAATACAGTCTGCGCCTGCCGCTTCATATTCCTCTGCGATCGCAAGATACGGGAAATCCGGCGAAATGATTCCTTTCGACGGAGAAGCTTTCTTGCATTCACAGATAAAGGAAAGACCGGGAGCCTTCAGCGCTTTTTCAAACGCAAAACAGCCCTTCAGCATCGCAAGCGCCTGCTGTTTTATAAGATCTGCAGATCTCTCTTTCCGGGCTGCAGCCACACGCTGTCTGGCATGCGCAGCTAATTCATCCAGTATCGTCATTGGTCTCTCTCCTAAGCCGTTTCAGCAAAAACGAAGCCGTTATGCGGCGGATTGTTATGCCGTGGATCCTTCGGACGGCAGGCCGTCCTCTGAATGCCATAAGAGGCTTATGAACTGCTCTTTCGTCATTCCGGCCGGTTGCTCACTTCGATCAGTTTTTCAAGCGCCGCAAGCGCCTTCCCCGAATCGATCAGCTCTGCCGCAAGTTTGATTCCCTCGCGCATGCTTTCCGCTTTTCCTCCTATATACAGAGAAGCGCCGGCGTTCATCAGCACCGCATTTCTCATCGGTCCCTGCTCACCCTTCAGGATTCCCAGGGTAATCGCAGCGTTCTCCGCCGGCGTCCCGCCGCGCAGTTCCTCCTTCCTGCATCTCGCAAATCCGAAATCTTCCGGTGAAATCACATACGTCTTGAACCATCCGTCCCGGATCTCACACACGGTCGTCTCCGAGCTCATGGAGATCTCATCCAGTTTATCCTGTCCGTAAACGACCATGCCGCGTTTCACGCCCAGATCCGAAAGCACCTGCGCCAGCGGCTCTACAAGATAACCGTCATATACGCCAAGCAGCTGCATGGACGGCGTCCCGGGATTGGTCAGCGGTCCGAGAATATTGAAGACTGTCCTGAAGCCGAGCTCCCTTCTGACGGCGCCCACGTACTTCATGGAGGTATGATATTTCTGTGCGAAGAAGAAGCACATGCCGGCTTCCTTCAGAAGCTCCACACATCTGGCGGGACTCTGGTTGATATTGACGCCCAGCGCTTCCAGGCAGTCTGCCGTACCGCACTGGGAGGAAGCGGCTCTGTTTCCGTGCTTGGCAACTTTGATCCCGCCGGCTGCTGCGACAAGTGCTGAGGTGGTCGAAATGTTAAAGCTGTGCGCATTGTCTCCGCCGGTGCCGACGATCTCGAAAAGATCCATGCCGGTCTCGACCTTCACGGCATGCGCTCTCATGGCCGCCGCGCAGCCTGCGATCTCATCAGTGGTCTCAGCCCTGGCGCTCTTTGTGGAAAGCGCCGCCAGAAATGCCGAATTCTGGGTAGCCGTAGTCTCGCCGCTCATGATCTCGTTCATGACAGTGTAGGCTTCGTCATAGGTGAGATCTCCCTTGTTTACGATCTTTACGATTGCTTCCTTGATCATATTCCCGCTCTCCTTTGTCTGTAGAATTCCCCGGATGCAAGATCAGATGCTGTCCGGCGTGATCCGCTCTGTCAGTCTGTACAAAAAACGTCCCTGACAGAAACCTGTACTTCTGTCAGGGACGAACAATGATCATGATCTGACACTATCCGCGGTGCCACCCCGTTTTGCAGCAGCTGCTGCACACTCAGCAGGATACTAACATATCCCCGGCAAATGACGTCTGCCTGCAACGTCGCAGAATACTCGGACGTTTCCTGTCCGCAGACCGGCGGCCTGCGCATCGCACCCTTCCTTTGACTGCGCCCTCAGCGGTCCATTTGACAGGCTGTTTCTCACCCGCTTCTCAGCATCGCAGGCTCTCTGTAGAGGCATCACTGCCGTTATCTCCGCGTCATCGGTTTAAAGTATTAAATTTTTGTTTACTCTAGCATGACACTCTGGATTTGTCAAGCGTATTGTCTGATATTTTGACAGTAACTGTCTTTGCTGCTTGTCAGCACGTCAGAACTCATTCCAACCTGAAGCCGCAGATCTGACAGTCCCTGGTCCCGAGCACTGCATAGTTCTCATAAACAGCCGGCGACGCTTCCACGGTCACATGGTCAAAATCAAACATGTCGTACTCTTCCCCTGTCAGCCCGTCCAGCAGATAGAGTTTTCCGGAAGAACTGCAGTACAGCACTGCGCCGCTGCCGCTTTCCTTATACACACATACCGGGGAAGACCACGCATAGGAGGCTTCCTGCTCCCAGACGACATTCCCGGTCTTCTTCTCGATACAGGCAAGCACGCCGTGCCCGGTGTCTTTCGTCATGGAAACGGTAACATATATGTAGTTGTCCAGTTCATTTTTCCCCAGTGCGATCGTTGACTGGATCCCGCCGGAAACGCCTTCCTGCGTATGACAGTTATAATCCTTCTGCCATACGATCTCCCCGGTCTCCGCGTCGATCTTGAAGACCGGCACCACGGCTTCCGAACTGCCGCGCCAGCCTTTATGGAAGGACGGTCCGATATACAGATACAGCTTTCCGTCTTCTGCGGACAGCACCGGCGATGAATTCGTATCATCCAGCGTATCCTGTACCCAGACAAGCTTCAGCGTATTCAGATCCAGGCACATCAGATTTCCGCCGTTGTCCCCGACGAACAGGTATCCGCCATAGATGGAAGCGCTGGTCTCCATGCCGACCCAGTACTGGCTGCCGGTCCGCTTTCCCATGTATTTCCATTTGCAGACCCTGTCCGGATCCACAGACAGCGTTCCGGCTGCTTCATTATACTTCGAATTCAGATGGATCAGATACAGCACGCCGTTCTCACCGGGCCAGATCAGGGTATCCGATGCCGCATCCACCAGCGGGGAGGAATCGAAAAAGCTCACGCTTCTGTCGGCAAACCCGTCACTGTCTCCGAAAGTATAAAGCACACTGCCGTCGATCAGGCTGATGATGAACGCCCTTGATCTTCCTTTTGTACTGTTATATCCCGAACCGACATACAGCACCGGCAGCCCTCTGGGATCCAATGCGCCGGAGCCCTTAAACGTAAAGCCGATATCCAGCACCTCGCGCGTGGCTTCCCCGGTCTTCAGATCCAGGAAATAGATCTTCCCGTCCAGACAGGCGTAAATGACTTCGACCAGTTCATCGTCTTCCTTTGCCCAGTCGTACATATTCATGACGGCTTTTGTCTCCTTCGGCCACTTCACAAGGAGCGGCTGGCCGGTCCACCCGCTGCCGGTCCATGTCTTCTCCTTGTAAGTCCGGCTTCCGGTCTTTACCGTCCACTGCCTGTTCAGCATATGCGCCTGCATGTCTGCTGTCCCAAAGGCCGGTGCATTGCGGAACGAATCCCCGCGGAACGTAATTACGCCCTGCATGTCCGTATAGCGGTCTCCTGCGCCGAAATCGATATGATACCAGGGCTTATAGGAATCTGTTTCAGACAAGACAGTATCGTTCATCATGATCTTTGTGGATGCAATGAGATTTTCCGGCTCCGTTCCCTTAACAGGATGCGGATTAAATGCTGCCGGCAGTCCGGTTTCCGCATTCGCGGCATCCTCTGCAGTTTCTGCTGCTGCAAGCGATCCAACACCTGCGTGCGCGGCGCCGGCATCCCCTGCTGCAGGCTTTCCTGCTGACACAGCGCCGGTGCCGTCCTGAGAAGCTGCTTCGTTCTTCAGCGCTTCCTCCTGCTCTTTCTTCCGCGCAGCTTCCTCTTCCTTTTTCCGCTTCGCTTCCTCTGCGGCTCTTCTCTTTTCCGCCGCCTGCCTTTTATGCTCTTCATAGGCTGCGGAGATCTGCTGCCTGACATCGGCAGCTTTCCGGACGATCACAGGCCCGGCCAGGCGGATCACCAGCGCAGCAAGGATGATCAGAACAACAACAGCGGCAGTTCTTTTGATCATCCTGCTCTGCTTTGCCTTCTTCTCCCTGCGGGCTCTGATCATCTCATCCCGCTGTTTCTTCCTGTTGGAATAGGTACCCTGAAGATGAATGTTTTCCCTGTCCTCAGCCGACAATCGAATGCCTCCCTTCACCGGGCCTTTTTGCAGCCCTGGCGGAATCCATCAGTTTTCTATCCTTTGATCTCCAGACGGCGTTTCACGGTCCCTGTGGATGCCGGGAAATCGCCGTAGGAAATCATACAGCGCAGTCCTGCTTCTGCAAATGGCTGCAGCGCATTTCCGATACAGTCTGTGACAGCGTTTTCCTCTGCCGCACTTTCTTTTTTCACATTGATGCTCAATGAATGATCCCGCTTATTATAAGATGCTTCATAATCCGCAATTCCCGGAAGACCGTAAATGCGCTCATCCAGCATTTCGATTGAAAGCCTTCCGCCGTCCGGGAGCCTGACGGAATCCGCGATCCTTCCCATCACCTTTTTCAGCCGCGGTTTCAGGCAGCCGCAGGGACACGGCTCCGGATCCATGGCGCCCAGATCTCCGGTCCGGTACCGGATCAGCGGCATGCCTCTTCGTCCGGGCGTAGTGACAACGATCTCGCCGTATACACCATCCTGCACCGGCTTTCCTGTCTCCGGGTCGATGATTTCCAGAAGAAGGTCGTCGTCTCTTAAATGATACGACGCTCTGGCTTCGCACTGGACACCGCCGCCGTATCCGGTCTCCGTCATGCCCCAATGGGTAAATACAACCGTCTTCCAGACTGCTTCAATATGTTTTACAACAGACTCCGGAACATAGTCTCCCGACAAGAGGACTGTTTTCGGACGCAGCTCCGGATGTGATACGGACAGCCGGAACAACTGGGACGGGATGCCGATCAGCGTATCGGCTTCCTTTGCCTGCTCCGCTGCCTCGTCATCCTCCTTTATAAAGCCATACACGGATGTTTCCGCCGGCAGATGCGCCAGTCCTTCCTTCAGCAGTCCTCCAACGGAAAAATGCGTCGGTCCTTCCATGAACACAGCAGTCCTGTATCCGGGCTTTACCAGGAACCGGATCCCCCTGTTAAAGAAATCCGCTGTTTTTTCAAGATCCTCCGCCGTAAAGAACAGGCGTTTCCTGATGCCTGTGCTCCCTGAGCTTTTAATTGTTATGACCCGTGCGATCTCTTTGGGAGAAACACAGAGAAGATCTTCAGGGTCTTCTCTCACTTCATCTGCCGTTGTGAAAGGGAGCTTCCGGAAAGATTCCGGTCCGGTGATTTCCGGAATACGGATCCCTTCATATTTCTTTTTATAGAATCTGCTGTTCTCTGCTGCATATTTTACAGTATCGGCCAGCTCCGATACGCCGGCAAGCATGTAAAAATATCCGCATTTTCTTTCTTTCAGATACGCAAGGGACAGTCCCAGCGTACCCTCCAGGCTCTCTGTGCCTTCCTCAAAGATCAGCTGTCCGACATATCCCGGGAGGATATCCGAGACATCCTGCATTTCAAGTACAGAAAAGCCTGCCTGCCGGAACTCTCTGATATACTGTGCGGCAGACGGGAGCCTCCCGATCTCACAGGATGGGACGTATCCGTTCTGCCGGTCTTTCTGCAGCAGCGCGGGATCTTGTCCGTCATCCGCACCGTCACGCGCGTAAAGATCGCTGATCAGCAGCTTGCCGTCTGGCTTCAGGATTCGTTTTATCTCCGCAAGGGCCTTCCCCGGATCCTCCAGCCTGGTGTAAACACATTCCATCAGGACCAGGTTCTGCGAATGATCCCCGACCGGCAGTTCCTCTGCCCTCCCGCGAAGGAACAGGATCCCGTTTTCGGTCTCCCTGAAATCAGTTTCCAGCGACGGTTCCACGCCGGTCAGTTTCCAGGCAGGGAACCTTTTCTTCAAAAATGCGAGTGTGCCGCCTTCGCCGCAGCCTGCATCCAGAACGGAAAGCGGCATATCAAAATCAGGCTGCGGATACAACTCCGCAGCCTGCAGCATTCTCTCCGTCACAGCAAAGCCACCCGGCCTGTGACATATGCAGTTTTCGGTCATTTCTTCGCGCATTTTATGACAGGATCTCCGGTCCGGAGTATGCAGGATCATCCTGTCGATCCTGCCGCGCTCCGGCAAGCAAATACATCGGTTATTTACCTAATTGTATATACTATATTACTGTCTTCGTCAAGTTCCGCCGTTCTCCCCGGCTTGCGGGAACGAATCATTCCGGCACTTCGCCGGAGCATTATCCGAGCTTCTCTTCCGCGATCTTAATGAATTCCTCCATCTGCGCAGTGATCCATTTATTCCTGTGATGGAAGATCTGAATATAATACTTGCCGACTTCATATTTCACATCCAGTTTTACCAGTGCTCCGTCTTCCACCCCTTTCCGGATCATATACTCCGGAAGGTAAGAAATGCCCATTCCCAGCTTTAACAGTTCCACGATCTGGGCGGTATTGTTGATCTGCAGTTTCGGTGTAAGGATGCAGTCCTGCTGACTGGCAATCGCTTCTATGCTTCTTCTGTACAGACTGTCTTTTTCCGGGAGAATCAGCGGATATTTTGTGATCGTGGAAAAACTGATGTCTTTCTCTCCGGCAAGCGGATGATCCGCCGCAGCCGTAAAAGAGATGTCGGATTCCTTGATCATGACCCTGAAAAAGTCGTAATCAACGATCCGGTTTCCCATAATGATGATCAAATCCACATCATTGGAACGCAGCAGATTCATCAGCGTTGTTGTAGAGCCCGTGACCACTTCCACTGTTACATCAGGAAATTTCTCGCAGTAAACCTTCAGAAGCCCTGTCATGAAGGTGACAAGGACCGATTCCACCACGCCCACGCGCAGGCTGCCGCTCACCTGGCTGACAGTTCCGCTCAGGTGCTCCATATCCGAAAGAATGCGTTCCATATCATTTGCGTATCTTACCAGATATTCACCGGCTTTTGTAAGGCTTACACGCTTTCCGATCCTTTCGAACAGAAGGATGCCCAGCTCTTCTTCGAGCGCATGAATGTGAAAGGTCACTGTAGACTGCGCATAGCCCAGTTCCTTTGCTGCCTTGGTAAAATTCTGCAGCTCGGCTACCCGAAGAAAAGTTTTTAAATTCCTGTATTCCATCTGATTCCCCCGTATCAATATGTCTGCAAGAACTGCTGCATTTTATACATATTACCGCAGACAGTCATGCCGTGTCAAACAGACTGGACATTTCATCATTTAGAATCAACTGCCTGTCCGCTGTCCATTTCAGAGCAAAACTCCCGCCGGTCTGGCAGCCGGATCGGGAGTTCTGCTTTTTGTGATCAGTTTGATCTGTCAGGAATGATTATTTGTTGTAAACACCCTCATTGAGATATGCCAGGAGATCTTCCTTGGACATGTTGTCAATGCCGAGATAAGCAAGATTGTACTTGCTGGTCTCGAACCAGCTCTTCTTATGAACAGCGCCGGCAAGGATGATCATAGAGTCGATAATGGGTGTAGGTACGCCGTAAGCCACGCCGAGATCATGATAGATCTTGCAGCCGACCGGGACATCCTCTGTGATGTAGCGGTGATGGATGGAGTCAGGTCCGATATTTCCTTCGTCGCAAGGCTGGTCAAGCGGGAATACCACATTGTCATTGCCGTTCTCATCCAGTCCCATGTACTCCTGTGTAAGCACGGAACGGCGGGAGAAGAAGGATTCGTACTTATAGGTAGGAACATCTACGCCGATCGCCTTCGCGATGTTGATCTCTTCCTGATAGAACTGATACTGCACTTCGCAGATCGACGGGCACAGGCCATGGCTGTACATGGAGTAGGTCCTGTGATCATAGCCGCCGAAGATCACGCCCCAGTTCTCCATGGTGGAGAGGCCGAGGATGGAGGCAGGCACGTGGATAACGGGGTTGATGTTGGAGAATCCGATATCGAGAACGGTATTGCCCTTCGCCGGTCCTTCGCCGTTGGTTACAGCGTCCATGCAGGGCAGATACAGTGTAGATTCGCAGAACTTATCCCAGTCCTTCATGGGAAGGGCAGCGCCGCGGAGCGTGATGGCACGGTAGGAAGCTCTCACCTGGGGATACATGACCTTGCCAAGCATCTTGACGCGGGTTCCATAAGGAGCAGAAGACCAGGATCCGACAACAACATCAGCGGTGGATCCCATCTCACGCATCATCTTGCGCAGAAGCAGGGTTCCGTAGTTGTCTGTAAAAATATGGATGACCTGTCCATC
>JAFRLH010000055.1 GCA_017431345.1 Lachnospiraceae bacterium
ATAGCCTCGATATAGTTGATGACTTTGTTGTAATGGCCGTCAACTTTCTGAGGATATTCAGCTTGTTCTTTTTCGTTTGTGTAGCAGCAAAGAGAAAAAGTTTCCTTGTGTACATCCATTCCTACGTAGACTGTGCTATACTTCATTTGATGACCTCCATTTGTATGCGGTAATCCCTGTTACCATTTGTCTTAGCCGACTTGTAGTATACAGGTAAATCCACGAACCTACAAATCGGAGGTCATTACATATTGTCTAAAACTTCCAACATCATAAATATATTTCGCACCTTTTCGCTGTGGAAAGTTTAGTAATTTATTCTTTCCTTACAAGAAAAAGCCATCTTCCCACAATTGAAATTCGACTTAAAAGATGTACTGTTGCGAACGAGAGGAAAAAAACTACAGGAATAAGCACGAATGTTTCAGTCGATCTGTCTGAAATCTTTAGCGCCTTTTCTCTTAAAATATAGATAATCATTATATGTGTCAGATACATTCCAAATGAATACCTTGATATTTTCTCCGTAAGCCTGTAAAGTATAGTCCTTTTCCTTATGGAAATCAGAGAAAAGAGGCATCCTCCTATGACCGGCATCAAAAAGAAAGAATACCATACATTATAAGAATAACCTCTGTGATACAGAAAAAGCTGATACAATACTGTAAGCCAGAATGACAATAACCCTAATCCAAATATAAATACTCTTGTACTAATACTCGAGAAGTACTTTTCTATCTCCCTTTTATATCGATTAAACACATAGCCCATTGCCAGATACAGTCCATATATCCCACCACCAAAATTCAGATTCAACTGGTTAATAAACTGATTGTTTGTCCCGACATGATTGGCTAGTTGAATCAGATTAAAACTTGGCACAACAAAATTATACATATAGACAACTACCATCAACATAAGCAATACTTTTCCATTCATTTTAACAACCACCTGTGCCACGAATGGAAGAAACAGATAAACTCCTATTATTACTGGCATATACCATGTATGAATCAATTCTGTATGCTCAATAAATAATGCGTTTCTTATATACATAAACACGTTAAAATCAGTATTGTTATATAACATGAGAAAGACATTATATATTAATATCCATATTTCCCATGTTAAAAGAAGAGGGATCAGATGTTTCCCATAAAACAGCTTAATATTGTTTCCTGAATAATCCCGCTGAAGCAGCAGATATCCTGTCAACATAAGGAATAAAGGAACCCCGGCTCTTCCGGCGGTAAACCCCGCAAAGCAGAACAATTGCTGTTTCAAGGAAAAACAACTTACCGTGGAAAGATTGGGATTGTACACTAGTTCAAAACAATGATTTGTTATTACAAGAAATATTGCCACTGCCCTAATCTGGTCTAGTGTCACCAAACGTTCCCTGCGGCTACCGATATCATCCGAATTATGCTCGTTGATGGGTAATTCCGACTTCTTATTTTTCGGGACATTCACCATCATACTTTCATACCTTTAAGCAGCTTAAGTCCTGTTTTAATCATCGGATCTTTAGTGAGAATCAGTTCTGTCCCATATACTACTACACCCGTAAATACAATAACAATCATTACCCATATTTGATTCTGCGGAAGCAAAATTCCGATACTCCTGCATATAATATACATCACTGTTCCAAACAAAGCATACCTTAAACCGGAACAAAGACTTTGAAGTATCGGCAGCTGTCCTCTAACAAACCAGCATTGCAAAATCATTACGGTCAATTCCGCAAAAACTGTAGCAATGGAAGCTCCTTTAGCATCCCATTTCTGAATCAGGATATAGTTTAGAATGAAATTAACAACGGCCCCACCAATTATGGAATATGTAAATGCTCTCTGCTGATTAGTCGGCAAAAGATACTGCCTTCCAATCACATTACTTGTTCCAATAATAACCAAGATTGGACTAATAATGATAATCAAAGAGATTACCGGTTCATACCCATCTCCAAAGAAAAAAGGTACAAAGCGGTGGCATATTGCGCAGAGACCAAACATTAGTGCAAAGCTTATCATGTAAATAAACCGAAATGCCGTTTTTACGCTGCTTTTTATACCTTCCAGATCTCCTCTTGCGAAATAGGCAGACATTGCGGGCAGCATTACGGTTCCCAACGATGTAACAATGGTCAAAATAACCTTAACAATCTTTTGCCCCTGTGAATAATAACCCACCTGATCGATTCCAGAACCAAGCAAACCGATCATGGTTTTGTCAAGAACAAGGTAAACATCCATCGCTATCTGTGGAAGAAAAAGGACAAAAATAGGTCTTAATCTTCTCTTAATTCCATGTATAACCTCCGCAATTGACATCCCTGTATTTACCAGGTATTTATTCATCGAAAACCATAAGCTGATATTTCCCAGAAACAGCGGCAAGGTTACACATAAAGTATAGATTCGAAGATCACTCGCCTTTTTCACAAAAAGAAACACGCAGATAATCCCGGTTATTTTTATAATGGTATTCCTTATTACTGTAAGTTTGAAATCCTCCATTCCCATAAACAGCCAGGAAATATCAACTGCAGTGGCCAGAATCTCCAAGCTTAAAATCACATAAATCTGATAATACGCTCCATGAGCGCAAAAAACCACCAGATAGATGGCCAAACACAGAGCAGTTGCAACGATCCGAAACAATTCTATTTCCCAGAAAGCCCGAGTCCTTTCCTCCGGATCATTCTGCAAATAGGCGATTTCCCTTTGACCATAAAGAGTAGTCCCGACAGCTCCCATCAAAACAAAGTAGCTGGCTATAGACTGTGAATACTGGTAGATTCCGATGTTTGTGACTCCCAGAATTCGTGATATATAAGGTGTTGTGATCAATGGTGCTATCAGCACAAGGATTTGATACAGCGTATTATATATATAGTTTTTTATCAGTTTCCTACTTTTCATGCACCACCAGCAACTTTCCCGAGGACTTGCCTTGCCAAACCTTCCGAAAGCGAACTCAGTTCAAATTTAAGTCGAAACTTATTTGCGGTGATTATCTTGTTAAGGACCAGCCAGAAAGTGTTATAATAAAGATACAGACTAAGGTCATCGATCATATTGCGAAATGCAATCAGCGACAAAATAATGATAATCAGATACTCGCCCTTTTTATACAGGCTCTTCATACATAATGTCATTAGCACTATATATACAATAGCAAGCAGTATTCCGTAACTCTGAAGTACTTGTATATACATACAGTCTACATAATTATAATGTGCAAATACATCATTCTGTACCGCACCGTAAGGATCTAATCCAAACCCCACCCATTCAATTCTTCTTCCCAGAATAGAAACTCCGTTCTGCGCAAGTGACGCAGCTGCATATTGCACCCGGTTTCCCAACAAAGAATCAAGATTTCCAGCCCAGGCAGCTCCAGATGAGTATGCATAGATAACAAAGGCGGAAACCGCTGCGCAAATAATAAAAGAATACTGAAGGACCCAAAGCGAAAAGTGTCTTTTGTTTGTTTTTTTTATTCCGATTTTCTCAACTGCGGCAATAACGATAACCAGAAGTGTCAGACAAAAGGACAATCTGGAATTTGTTTTTAAGTATATCCAGTAATTTAAAAGTCCCAGACCTGTAATATCGATCCACCTTATCTTCGCCTGTTTCTCATAAAGTATCATAGCTGATATATTGAATAACAACGCAGATGGATATAATGCATACCGGAACCCCAAATACTCTCTTGATCGTCCTGATGCAGTCTGAATAACGAAACTGTTTATCACTCCCAGTTTACTACTCACTATGACAAAGACAAACAAAACAACCGATAATCTCAAAGTGTATCTGGATATCTTTGAAAATTCTATATTCCTTCCACAATAAACAAAAGCAGGTATCAATGCAACCGTACCAATAATATTTCTGTTGGCAATAACAATCAGAATATAGATTGCAACACTTAATACAAATACAACTGACTTTTGAATAGTCAGACAACCACCGTTTGAAACTTCACCGACGATTAAAAGCAGCATGCAGCCAATCAGCATCAAAGAATATCTTGCGCCGTAATAATACTGATAATACAGGCTGGTACTTAAAATAGCCAACATCATAAAAATCCCATAAGCAAGGAAATACAGATACTCTTTTTTGATTCTGACAATCTGTCTCATAAACTCAATAATCCTGTTCCAAATGAGGTTTTTCTAAATGATCGGCGGCAGTTTCTCTTATCAGTCCAAGTTAATCAGTTTCCTAGGTACGGGGAGGAATAACCAGTACAATTTATAGTCAGTGGCTCTCAGGATTTTTATTGCTTTTCCCATCCCTCCGATTTTTATGGCCTCAATATAGATATCCTCTGAGAGATTCTGCGTCATTCTTTCAAAATTTCGCAATTTCTTTAAAGATTTCCGATTTGTCGGCAAGAGAAGCAGTGCTCTTAATGCCCAGCAATAATAAGCCGCAGTCCTAAATACCAGATACTGATAATTATTACTGTTCTTATGAGTTGCTGTATATTTTATAAGGTAACTACATACCCGAAGTGTTTCATCTATATGTTTAATACGCGATTCAACACTAACACTCTGTCCGTCTCTTCCGATTCTGTAACAATATACATGGAAATTAAAGAATTGTATAGTGGTAACACTATTGAACGGAATCGTTGAATACAACTGATCTGTGTATAAGGTCTTCTCCGGAAGTCGCACCCCCGACTTACGCAAAAGATCTGTCTTATAGGTAAGAACCCACATCCCCAAAAGTCTGCGGCCGGTATAGGCTTGCATGGGAACAACAGTTCCTTCCGGGAAATCAAAAGCAGGAAGATTAATTAAACTGCTTTCTTCCGGGCCACGTTTCATCGGAGTGATGACAACGTCGGAATCGTTTTTTTTCAAAGATTCCACCAATTTCTTTAATCCATCTTTATCAAACCAGTCATCACCATCCAGTAGTTTAAAATATTTACCCGATGCGTGCTCAATACTGTAGTTAACAGTAGAACCATATCCTCCGTTTTCTTTATGTACAAGAACAAAAGACTGTGGATACCGTTCCTGATATCTGCTTGCAATTTCCATTGTCCCGTCAGTTCCACCATCGTCAATAACAAAAATCTCAATATCATCCATTATTTCAGGTATAACAAGAGATTCCAGTGCATCTTCAATGTATTTTTCCATATTATAGGCGGCAATTGATACGGTAAGTATTTTATCCATATGTTTCTCTCTTTCCTCATGTGGGGTTATAATACAGAATAATGGACTTTGCCATCACTTCAACCAGTTATCCTTATCAGATTTCAAATAGGCTTTAAACATTTCCAAATCATCCTTTGTAGTAAGTTTAATATTCTTATCAGATCCGGCAGCAAAATAAAGTCGTTCGCCTAGTTCTACCATCATGGTATTGGTATATGAAGAACCATGGATTCCTATACCTTTTTCGTATGCTTCATGATATCCCCAATCCAATTTCCCGAATCGGTATGCCTGTGGTGTAGATACTCTCCTTAAAGTTTCTCTCGGTATATATTTCACAGTGCTGATTTCATTATCAACTACAAAGATCTGCTCATTATAAGGCAAGGAGGTAACTCCATTTCCATACCTTTCAGCTTTTAAAATCACATCTGTAAGCACCGTTTCATCCACCAGAGGTCTGATGCCATCGTGAATAATAATAATATCATCATCCGATACTATTCCTTCAAGATTAAAGATTCCGTTCCGGATAGACTCCTGTCCTGTGTTTCCACCTGAAACAATCCATTTTAATTTACTTATGCCAAATTGTTTAGCATAAGCTTTAAGTACATCATGCCATCCATCTATACATACAACTTCTATAGCATCTATTTGAGGATGTTTTTGAAATCCTTCAAGCGTATAAATCAAAACTGGTTTGTCATAGACATTGATAAACTGTTTGGGGATATCCTGCCCCATTCGATGGCCTGAACCACCCGCAATGATAATTGCAACATTCATATTATTTCTCCTTCAGTATTGATCTTAGTGAAACAAGCATAACTAACATATTAAAGAAAAAATAGCATATCGTATAAAGATCTGTTATCCCTGCTACGATTGCAACTAACATCAGAGCCTGTGCTCCTCCGGTAACAGATTTAAGATTCAAAGCAACAATATGAAAGAGATCATAGTGTTCTCTGTCCATTAGATCCTCCCCGATGTCCTCTCCACCGGTTGCGGTTTTTGCTTTATGAAGCACAAGCCGTGGAAACAAAGTAAAAATTCCCGAAAGCCCCCCCGCGATTATCAATAACTCTCTATCAAGATGCAAAATCTGTGAAAACACCCCCGGCATATGCGCTGCCGCTATCCCCATGGAGAAAAAGGTTAGCGCACAGGCCATGTAACCACTTGCTGCATCATATACACTACCCAATCTGGAAAATTCTCTCTTAAATCTTGCAATATTTCCATCTACACCATCCAATAAATTCCATAGAAAGAACAGAAACCAGCCCGCAATTGCACCGGAGATGGAATGTGTCACGCAGAATAACACAAAACCGATAATCTGTGGAATAAATGATATCAAGGAGACTGTATTCGGCTTAATATTTGTATACAGAAACGGAATCGTCAAGATATAAGAAAGCGGTCTTCCTATGTAAAAAGCAAAAATATCATTTTTTGCCGATCTTCTTTTCTCTTCAGTCATAGATTTTTCAGCAATCTGTTTTATTGTTATCATGCCAGACTCCTTACCGTTTCTCAAACAGTTCCCGAATTCTCTTAGGTTTGAAGGGAATATCTAGAAGAATCCATTTTCCGGCTGCAACATAATATGCTATGGAACATATAGATGATCCAATAAAGAGCACAGGGATCCATATGGCAACTGACTTAATCCCTGTCCGCCATAAAACCACACGAATGGCATCAAGCACAATCGGATGCAGCACATAAATATATAATGTTATACTTCCTATCCATGCAAAGAATGTGTTATGGTTCACTTTATTTCTCAAAATATAGAACCATTCTGCAAAAAACAAACTCATCATGATATTAACCATTCTGCAGAATACAATATTATCCATTACCGTATCAATATATTTAAGATGCATGAAAAGAAATAATAACGCTCCAGCAGTTGTAATCAATGCAGACTTTATACAAATTCGATTCTTCTTCTCATAGATAATCACTCCCATATAATAGTATAACGGATACCATAAAATACGATCCAACAGTTTAATATCCGTGTTAATAAAAATCCTGGAGAGATTCATTGTTAACAATATCAGCAGGATGACAAATGATTTTTTATACAGCTTTTTGTCCATAATAAAAACAAGAATCTGTACATAAAACAGAATATAAATAAACCACATAAAAGCAACTGGATTCAGGAACATCATAGCTAGATCCATAAGTCCCACTTTGTTAGTAACCCAGTTTGAAAAGACAAACTTGCCTGCCCATACAGGTACTGCTATTATAATATAAGGAAGCATCAGATTCCAGATTTTTTTGACAGAATAATCCTTCACAGATGTATTCTCTGTCTTTTTTCTGTCTGCTAATGCATAGACATACCCAGATGCCAAAAAAAATAGGGGCATATAAAAAGATTTAAAGAAATTATCTGCTATAATATATCTGTAATCTGTAAGATCAAGACCTGCTATTGTCCTCATTAATGAATGTTCAAAGACAACACAAAGCATAGCAAATGCTTTTAATTCATCGATCCAATACTCTCTTTTCTGCACTTTTTTCTCCAAACCTTTTATTTTACTCTGTTCTTCTTTAGTTTCCTTTGTAAAAACAGGGGCCGACTATCATTATACAGGAATGAAACAAGAATAATCATGAAGGAGCGCGGTAATACGTGACAAAGTTCTGTCCAGAAGCGTGTTCCGGCTTTTCTGGAATCTTTTGCAAGCGGAACACTTTTCCACGGTGATTTTTCTCTGTAGTAAAGGAAAGCTTTTAAATGCGGATGATCACTATTCTCTACCCACGGTCTGCGTCTAACAAAAAAATTACCTGTATAATGAGTGATTACTGGATTCGTTTTCGCATCTTCAAGTTCTTCTTTGGTATAAGAGTATTGATAAGGTCTCCTTAACTTCAGAAGTTCTTCATATTTATACAGGAATACAAGTGAATTTACATTGTAATTCTGAGGAATTATTTTTATTTCCCCGGCAAATAAAGAATTAATGATCGATTGTTCGTTAAAAACGAAAAAACCGTTCTTTTCCACAAGCAGCTTTATGCATTTCCTGCAAACATCCTCTTCACGCCACTTTTTAACATTAATCAACAAAACACCTGAATTCACATAAACCCCGTTTTCCGGTAGTTCAACAATCTTTCTGTAGTTTGAACTCAGACAGTCATCTACACCTGCCAGATAATATCCCTCAAGATCCTGCTCCCAGAACTCCTTCAATGACTTTTCAATTATAGTATCCGAATCCAAGTAAAGGACACGGTCAATTTCCTCGGGCAAATACTCGGTAATAAAAAGCCGATTAAAACCAAATCCAAGCCACCCCTTTTTGCTGGATCTGATATTAATATTGAGTTTTTCCGACCAGTCAGGCATTACCATAAACTTCAGGGTTCTGCCATACTGATCTGCAATTCCCTTTAAGATCTCTTTATTCTCTTCAGACATTCCGCGTTCTATGCAAAGGACATGGATCTCATCTATTTCCCTGTTATTTTCAAACAGTGAGACCATCGATACTCCAGTGACGCTCGCAAAAGCATCACTGCTGTGATAGATCACATACATAAATCTTCCTCCATAACTACGGGATCAGCAAAAATTCGCCAGCCAACTATGCCTTTCAGTTATTTTTATCAATACTGCCGATGTTGCTATTGAAAGCGCCAGCATTGTGAACCATCCAATATATGGATTTCCTCTCAGCAGCTGTTCGAATAGGCTCTTTTGAAACAATTCCGGCAAAGCCGATAGATAGATCCTCTGACATAAAAATATATCGGTACTCATTTTCCTGAACCAGATCGTTACTCTTGTCGTCTTCATCCGTATTCCAAGGCACCACAGAAGGAAGAAATAGGTAAATGGTAACAGCATAATTAACGTATTTACATTCACTGCTCCAAGTTTTTTTATCACCAACGCTTCAGCAATAAAAAACATTCCAAAAATACATGTTAGGACAAGATTTCTTATTACATTTTCAGAATAACTATTTTCGTCTTTCATTGAGATCATATATCCGATCAAAACAAAGGGAAATCCATTAAATATCCCGTTGCGTGTAGTAAAAAAGATATAGTTGTAACATTCAAGGATTTTGCTTCCTTCAATTCTAAAACTATAACTAGCCCCCAAACACCCCAGAATATAGAATATACATCCAAGAAAAGCAGTCCATCTGACACCTACTTTTTGAGCAAAGAAGAATACCAGTACTGCGCCTACCACAGTAGCAGGTAAAAACCATATCGTTTTATAGGTTGAATAAGTTACACAGGTCAGAAAATAGTGCAACACATCTGTTCTTGAAGTTCCATATTTCATCCATGTCAACATAGTGAAACACACATAAACCAATGACCAGCCAAAATACATGATCAATAGTTTTTTGCAGTACGTCCATAATATTATTTTACTAAAGTTGCCGTCTTTCATTTTTCGAAATAAAAAGAATCCGCTGCATGCGAAAAAGAAAGGAACAACGATAACATATATAGAAGAAGCGTAATCAATGACCGGATGAATACGCCCCGCAGCATTTTCGGAGATATAATGGGCCGAAACAATCAACAGTGCCAACAACAACTTTACGATATCGACTGCTCCATATCCGTCGTTTTTTGTCGTCACCCCCCTCATATTCAAGATTCCTTCCTATGCTATAATATTCTCGTGATTTCAGATATTCAATCTATGTTTCTAACTGACCATTCCTCAAGAGCGTTCATCACAACTTTTCTCAATCTCCCTACATTTTCCGCTGATACATAAGCATTATGCGGTATGATTCTTACCCGATCAGCATTCCATCCCCAATATTCTTCATCAAGTGGTTCATTCTCAAAAGCGTCCAAAATAACTTTTCTGAATTTTCCTTGGTCAAGACTATTCATCAACGCATCTTCATCGATCAGGCCACCTCTCGCCACATTTACCAGCACGGCATCATCTTTTACATATTCGAGGAATTCCGTGTTGATCATATGATATGTCTCCTCAGAAAGCGGAAGAGTCAGGATAATGATATCGCAGGTTTGTACAATTTCTCTTGCAAAATCCGGTTCATATATTTCTTTAAAATACTTCCTTGGCTTCGTATCGATATCAATCCCAAAAATATTATCCGTAAATCCGGAAAATCGTTTTGCCGTCTCCATTCCAACACTTCCCGTTCCGAAAATACAGATCCTGCTACGAGATATTTCGTGAAGATTTCTGTTTTTCTCCCATTTTCGCTTTTTCTGATTTTCATAAAAAAAGGACGGTGTTTTATATGCTTCAAGCACTGCCATAACCGTAAACTCAGCAATCGGTATGCTATATACCCCTCTGGCATTTCTGACCTCTATTCCCTTTTCCGCAGCATAATCCATGGGCATACGATCGGTTCCTGCGCTTAAAAGCTGTACCGCTTTCAGATTTCTAAATTCATTGATATCATGATGAATAAAGAGAAAATTACAGACCACGATATCATAAATATTCGAATCCGGGATATGTTCCGCATCTTCCCGTTCGATCTTTGTTATATGGTATCCACATCCCTTCAGCCTCAGTTCATCTTCGGGGGATAGGCTAAAACTTCCCGTAATAAGTAAATTCATAAAATATCCTCTTTACCTATACCCTAACAACAATTATGGAAATGCAAGGAATTCTTCTATCTGCTTATCCATAATCGGTCTGACATCTTCTCCCTCTGCCCACGCTTTACTCCATTCAACCACCTTCTCCATTGCAGTTTCAAGATTCCAGCGCGGTTTCCAGCCAAAAGCATGTTTCAGCTTTGAGCAATCGAGTTTCAGAAAATTTGCTTCATGCGGGCCACCGTCATACTGATTGATCCATTGTATCCCGTTTCCCCAAAGATTTACGAACAAATCTACAAGGGCACCTGTCTCATAACAGTCTCCATCATCAGGACCGACATTATACCATGACTGAAGTTCTGGATGCCCATATTGCATTGCAGCTATCATCAGATAGGCATAGACTGGCTCAAGCACATGCTGGTATGGACGAGTCGAATGAGGATTTCTTACGATAATATCCTCTCCCTTCATTGCTGCCCTGATACAATCGGGAATGATTCTATCTTTCGCGAAGTCTCCTCCTCCAATTACATTTCCTGCCCTGGCTGTAGATACAGCTACGTAACTATTTAGAAAAGAAGCCTTGTAACTGTGAGTCACTAGTTCAGAACATGATTTGGAATTAGAATACGGATCATATCCGTCAAGCGGTTCATTTTCTCTGTACCCCCACTCCCATTCCCTATTCTCGTACACTTTATCAGTAGTCACATTTAGAAAAGAACGCACAGAATCTGTAAGCCTGACTGCTTCACAGATATTTACGGTTCCCATAACGTTTGTACTATATGTATTCACCGGATCCTTATAACTGATACGTACGATCGGCTGGGCTGCCATATGTATGACGATTTCAGGTTGGTATTTCTCAAACACTTGAAGGATATGCTCCAGATCCCGAACATCCCCTTTTATATGTGTAATCTGATCCTTTACACCACATAGATCAAAAAGACGTGTTTCTTTTTTGCTGCAGGTCGAATATCCAATCACTTCAGCACCGTAATTAACCAAAATCACCGACATCCAGGAACCTTTAAAACCAGTATGACCGGTTAACAGTACTTTTTTCCCTTTATAAAAATTCAGATCCATCATTAATCATCCCATTTTTTCCACGGCGCATTACCGGATTCAAACATACTTTCAAGAATATCCATCTCTCTCTTTGTATCCATACACTGCCAAAAGCCTCTGTGCATATAAGACATGAGTTCGCCTTCAGAAGCCAGCTTTTCGAGCGGGTCACGCTCAAATATCGTTCGATCTCCTTCTATATAATCAAAAACCCGTGGTTCTAAAACCATATACCCTGCGTTTATTGGAGCTTCGTCACTCTTGCTTTTTTCTCGAAAAGATTTAACTGCGTTCTTTCCGTCAATATCAAGTATACCTTTCTGCTGTTCAAGCATTACTGCTGTCAGTGTAGCCGTTTTCCCGTTCTTAACATGATATTCGAGCAACTTATTTATATCCACATCACAGACACCATCTCCATAAGTCATAAAAAATCTTTCATCGCCGATATAATGCCTGATTCGTTTAATCCTGCCACCCGTCATGGTATTTAAACCTGTATCTACCACTGTTACCTTCCACGGCTCCACGTGCCGTGAGTGAACAATAATGTCATTTTTTCCCTCTGTATAATCAAAAGTCACATCACTATTAATCAAAAAATAATCCGCAAACCACTCCTTAATCACATTCTGTTTATACCCGGCACAGATAATAAATTCATTATGTCCATAAAAGCTGTACTCCTTCATAATGTGCCAGAGTATCGGTTTTCCTCCAATCTCCACCATTGGTTTAGGTTTAAAGCGAGATTCTTCAGAAATCCGGGTTCCGAATCCACCTGCCAAAAGAACTACTTTCATAGTTAATCTCCTTAAATAATCATTCACAATCTCATCTACATAGTTATTTCATAAATATGTCTTACAAATGATCATTTGCAAGGCTATCCAAGACACTTTTGAGGTTTTCGTCAGTATATCTATGCCTTAATTCGTTTGGAATATTCTGTAAAACATAGTTGATCTTCGGATAAGAAAATTTCATTTTCATTCTCATGATCATTGCATATTTGTAAGCAGTATTATACAGTGCTGGCAGAGAACGATCAACAGAATATCCCCACTGTCCGTAAGATGTAAGCGGTTCGATCAGATCGCAGACTTCAAGAATCTCATCAAAGACATATTGTTTACCGTAATGTCTATTCAAATGTGGAAGAATGATTTCTGTCTGAAGATTTCCAGCTCCCTGTCCCATACCTATAGCACAAGAATCAACAATGACTGGCCTGTCGCCTGCTATTCTAATAAACTCTTTCGCATTTGAGAAAGCAAGATTTAAATTGTTATGTGCATGGAATCCAATTCTTATTTTTTTATCCAGCCTCTCATCGTAAAATCTGAAAAGTCTCTCTACGTCTTCTGGCTGCATATACCCAAAACTATCTACAAAGTATAGCGCATACGCATGCATTCGATTAGCACGTTCAATCAACATTTCCAATTCATCTTCAGTATATCGCATTGTGAGCATCGGTTGCACAAACGTATTATACCCTTTTTGAGATAACATCTCACAAAATGCGACTGATTTTTCCAGTTCTGAATATCTGAGAATCACACGTGTCCCATCTACTAAAGAAGGATTTCGCTCAGGTATCATGTTTGGATCTGTATCTGGCCCGGTGAAAAGCGCAACATACATCTGTTTTGAATTTTTTTTAAACGGCAAAAAACGTGAAATATCCTCTATACTGAAATAATTTGCGAACGGACTTCCAATAAAGCGGCTTTTTTCTATATATCCAAGTTCTACAATATCTACATCAGACTTCACAAGATGATCTCTTGATTCTGATATGATCTCTTTTGTGAATCGAACCTCTGAGATTCCCGCTCTGTAAGATGCCTCCAGCCCCTGTCCTCCATCTCGCAGGGTACAATCCAGTAATTGTATTTTTAGATTGTTCATGCACAATTTCTTAACATGTCCTCGTCAAGAGTATCAGGTGTTTGTTAAGTTCCTCCCTATTTTTGCTCCATTCTATCACAAAAAGATGTCTATTGTCGATACAGGCAATCCTGAGGTAAATATCGTTCCAACCATTTCAAATATCTATTACCGCTAGCCTTCCAGATCCACTTAAATTCTCAATGTCTCTGAATATTTTTAATCAACTAAAACTTCCCACTCCGAAAAGGTGTGTTGAGCCTTAAAACTCAATTATTCAGGCAATTTAAAAAGCATAGCCCCTGTTCCTCTGGTCTAATTGAATTGTCCAGAAACAACCACACCGAGGAGGTTTTCTATGCCAATTTCAGTTCTACCACAGGACAAGGATGAACAGGCACTTTTTAATGCGATTTCTTCCTTTCTTCGCATATTCGATCAACCCACAATAATACCAGATACTGTAACTACCAAAGAATTTTCCTTGATGATCAATAACGACATCAGTGAAAGTTTTTCTCCGGTCTCTGCTTCGACAGAATGGTTCCTACTTCCGTGAATGATCGTTTGGGTTTAGCCTCTCTTCCGGACATCCTTCAATTTATACTTACTTCGATTAACGGAACCTCTTCACTCTTTTCGTCTATTCTATCACGAAATGAATATTATGTCGATACGGCATTTTCCGGGCATTGCTTTTCCTTGCTCCGGGGTCTGACTAAAGCCGCTGCAAAGAGCGGTGGATCCTTCGTCGCCGGCGCTCCTCCGGATGACAGGAACGGGGCAGCTGACAAAGTCACGGCATCCTGAAGTTCATCCGCCCCTACATGATTCCTTCGAACAGTATTTTCCCATCTGTTTCGAACCGTTTTATCCTGTTTTCCCTGTTCATATTAAAGTTAACAACTCAGTATTTAACCCATACTCAAGCTAAAGTACTACAGATATTCGCTGATCTGTTTCTCGTCTGCTTTGTTGTATCTCGGCCCGAGCCAGATCTTCAGCTTCATGATATACTACTGACCCAAACAGTCCACGATCATATCTGTGCAGGTATCCGCAAGCAGATTTTTTAAAACCGTCAGCGTTTTGGTCTTTCCGTACTGTCTGGCTCTGTTAATTCAGAAATACTTTCCGTCATCAACCAGCCTTTTGATCTCCTTCACCAATTCAGCGAGATCCGCCATAAAATGCTTTGATGGTGCACACATTCCTGTTGTATTGAATGCTTTAGCCATTTGCTCTGCATAATATCAGTCATGCTTTACAAATCGTTTACACAGATATATTTTGTCGGGATATTATAACATGAAGCAAAAGTATTGTCGATAGATCAGAACAGTACGTACGAAAAAGGGAAGAATAATGCCGACTGCTTTGTTTACGGCCGCCCAGAATATATTCTATTTTGCTTTTTCCAGTCTGTTTTCCATTAAATTACCGTTCACATTTTCACTGTTTTTATCCGCTCTCTCCCAGCCAGTCCAGCGACATGCAAGCCGCTTTGGAGCGCTTCGATGAGCACTTCGATAATTCGACTGGTGATCTTCTCTCCCGGCACGATCACAGGTATACCCGGAGGGTAGACAGTGACAATGCCGCCGGCGGTCTTTCCTTCTGCATCCCTTAAGTTAACCGGTTCACTGTCTCTATGGAAGGCTTCCGCCGGGGTCATGGACTTGTTCATACGGGACGCCGCAGCTGTTTCCCACACCGGATTGTTTTTCTTTACTTCCCGCTCTTCTCCGGTCCTGCATTGAAAGGATTCCTTTTCGGGCATTCCGGATCCATGATCTTCTTCGCAGCCGGTCCAGGCAGCATGGATTGCTTTCAGCGCCTCCGCAAGTCGGTCCAAGCTTTCCTTCGTATCTCCGGCGCCAGTCATCGCGATCACATAGGATCCTGCAGCCATCTCTGTTTCGATATTGTATTCTTCTCTTAACACTGTCATCAGATCATTCCCGGTGCGACCGGTTCCGGCTGCAGAAATCACGATCTTCGAAGGATCTCTGTCAAAGAAAATGCCAGCGCCACCGGGCGGAATGATACGAAGCGTTTTCAGGTTCCCCGTTTTTTTGTAAAAACGGTTCAGACTCTCCAGCCACTCCCCGTCCCAGTCAGGCCGCGATCTGAATCTTAATGCGTTTTCTATGCCGCACAGCAGAACATAAGACGGACTGCTGGTCTGGTAAATGTCCAGGTACCGCTTGATTTTTTCCGGTTCAACGAATCCTGCGCGACAGTGCAGGATGCCTGTCTGGGTAGGAGCGGGAAGCGTTTTATGCAGGCTCTGGACAACAATGTCGGCGCCGAGCGAAATGGCACTGAAAGGAAAATACGGGACGGCTGTTCCGGCATCTTCGACAGTTCCGCTCTTCCGGTTTTCTGTTCCGGGACGCTCTCCCAGGACGGTTTTTCCTGAACAGGCAGTCTCTGCAGTTTCCTTCCCTTTTACCGACAGATGAGCGCCGTGGGCTTCATCCACCAACAGCGGCACATTATACGCATGGCATATTTCCGAGATCTGACGGATGTCTGAAATGACACCTTCGTACGCAGGAGATGTGACAACAACGAGAGAATGCTGCTCCCCTGCCTGTTCAGCCGCTGCAAGCGCTGCCTCGATATCACGCGGCTTTATACTTCCTGCGAATCCATAATCCGGATGGACCGGCGGAAAAATATAATCCGGCCGCAGTGCATTAAGGATCACGGCATGATATACCGACAAATGACAATTCCTTGCCATCAGGATCCGGTCTCCCGGCTTTACACAGGCTGAAATACCCGCAAGAATACCGACGGTGCTGCCATTTACCAGATAAAAGCTCCGGTCAGCGCCGTAGAGCGCAGCGGCGGCAGACTGACTGTCTTTCAGGATACCGGATGGATCATGGAGGTCGTCAAAGCCATAGATCTCCGTGATATCGATATCCTGAAGCGCGGACATATGGAAAACACCGCTGTTGCGCTTGTGCCCGGGCATGTGCATGGGAAGGGCATCGGAGGCGACGTAGGTATGCAGCTGTTGTTCGAGATTGAAATCGTAGTCTGTGCTCATAGTGTTTCAGTAAAGCCGCGGTTTCCAGGGCGTGGATCCTTCGGCAAGCTCAGGATGACAAGTTGAGGAAGGGCTCTTTACAGTTTTTGTAAACCCGCAACCTGCAGAGCGGAGGTCCTTCGGCTGCAGGTTCCTTAAGGATAGCAGCGCTGAAAACCCTGCCGAAAGCAGGGAATTTATGGTGTCGAAAGCAGTCCCTTTTTACGGGAAAAAGGCCGGCGCAAAAGCCGACCTTTTTATTTTCTGCTTTTAGTTTCCAACGATATTCCTGAACTTCACAGCGGAAGGGGAACGGTAATCGATCCTGGAGATCCGGATCCCGCCTGAAGGATATTTGCTGCCCTGGTGTCCGGAAGCATTGATGATATATCCGTTTCCGATATAGATCGCACAGTGACCGATGCTGCGATCACGGGAATTATGCGGATAAAACAGCATATCTCCGGCCTTCAGCTGGGAACGTTTTATCGCTTTCCCGCAGTTGGAAAGGCGCCATGCGGTTGCGTCAGATGGTACCATAACGCCGGCATTTCGGAATGCCCTCCTTGCAAAGGTAGAGCAATCGATACCCTGTGTAAGGGAATTGCCGCCCATTTTGAATCTGGTACCCATATACGGAAGTCCGTACTGGCAGATCTTGATTCTTTTACGGTTCTTTGCTGATTTTGTGCTCAAACCGAATGTTTTGGTATCAATTATATTAAGCTTTACGTTTTTGAGCAGAATATATCCCTTCTTATTGCTCTTGTTGGGCATATATACTCTGATCCATTTGTAATTTTTTCCTTTTGTAGCATGGGTAAAATTACAGACGATGCAGTTATTCTTTGTAAACTTACCGATGGCTTTGCCGCGATTATTTCCGCCCTTTTTATAGACATAGGTCTTTTTCTTTGCGGTAGCGATGATCCAGTATCTTTTATCAAGCCCGAAATATTTATCCAGATTCCCGGCCTTCTTTTTTTTCTTTTTTGCGGCTTTTGTCGTCTCCTCTTCAGCAGCCTTTTCTGCTCCAGAGTCTTCAGCAGCATCCTCTGCTGTGGTCTCCTCTTCCGTCAAGGTTACTTCCGGAGTGGATTCAGTACTTTCCTCAACCATCACATCACCTTCCGTTGCCATTACCGGTTCCGCCGCAGAGGCGAACCCGATCACCGCTGCCAGAAGCAAGGCTGTCAGTCTCACGCTTATCTTCATAGTGTCCTCCTTGTATATCCCCTTTTATCTTATTGCATGCGATCATTCCTGTAGAAGCGAACGCGGTCCGCAAGCGCGGACTTCGCATCGTATCAGCCAGTATATACTATTCTTTTAATTATTGCAAGAGTATTAACTCGCTAAATATTTTTGTAAAATCTGACAAATCAGGGGGGCAGTACCGCAAGGCAGATGATCCGGACTGCACCGATCAGAAGAACTGCTGAAGACACAGCAGCGGGACAGCGATATAATGACCATGCTCCTTTGCGTGAGCATTATTCTATCTCCGGATCATATAATTTGTCAACCGCGGAATGAGGCTTCCAGCCGAAGCCGCCAGACACACAAAGGAACCCAGCAGAAGTCTTGGTTCGCCGTCTCCGATTCCGGTGAAAAAGAGCATATAAAGAAGAAAAGCCAACAGCAGAAAAGCAGCCGGGAGCAGCAGCGGATGTTTCTTCTTCCCCGGATCATCCGAGGCTGCATCCGCCAGGGTTTCCTGCTTTTTTACCGATGATTCACTTAGTACACGCAGAAGTTCTTCAAATCCGAATATCTCCTCCTCTGCTTTTTCTTTCAGTCTGTCCATCACTGCCTGTTCATCCTCTTTTCCGGCGAAATTTTCACAGCAGAAATAAACCAGCCTGCGCAGTCCGGCAAAAAGATCTTCCGTCATGCCGGGGTGGGCAAGGAATACGAATGCGCCCGTTTCCCGCTCCAGGATCAGCTGTGGTCTCAAAAGGATGTTTTCAGGCATTAACAGACAGTTCCGGCTTTCGGTGAACGCCTGATCCAGATCAAAGAACAGTTTCCTGACAGCTGAGATCGTCATCACTTCTTTCCGGTACCTGTATTCCAGTGTATTTCCTCCGTTTACAATAAAGGCGCATCCTTTTTCCGGATGGATCTCCGGTTTCATCAGATGCGCCTGCGGATGATCTGACATGATCCTGAACGCCGCCTCATTGATCGTCCCTTCGGGCAGCACCAGATACGTTTCATTCAGATCCCGTTTTATGCTTATTTCCATATCCATTTTTCAATACCTGTTCTTCATTCTGCGAAGGAAAGCAATGCTGTTCAGGACGCTTTCATAAGTGCCTTGATCCTTTCCAGTTTCCGCAGCAGTTTCACGGGCTTTCTCCCGGTCAGATGGGATTCCGATTCCGCCTGCACAGAAAGAATACCGATCTTTCCTTTATAAAACAGTTTTGTCTCTGCTTCAGTGCCGGCATTGCTTACCTCCCTGTCTTCAATATTAATAAAGAAAAAACCCGACGGGCTGTTTACCGATACTTCTTCGCCTGCTGCCAGCAGGGAGGTCTCTTCTGCCAGCACCGCCTCTGCACGCGTCCTGTCACAGAGATATTCACTCATAAACAGGCACATCACAAGCAGCGGGATCAGGACAGCCATGATCAGGGAGGCTTCGACCGAAAAAGACGCCTGCAGTTCAGAACGTCTCCAGCAGTTTATCCGCTGCAAAGGCAAACAAGATAAACGGGATGAACGCGTAACTTTCATCTGCTTCTCTCCTCCCTTTTCTGATCAGAACAGAACCTGCAAAAATCCCTGCCATAAAAAAGCTCATACACATGGCAGCTATCAGTTTTTCAGGTTTCATACCAAATCCCAGCGCCATGAAGCACATGGCGTCACCGGGGCCGATCCTGTTCCCCGATATATGGGAGAGAAGGAGCAGCATCGCTCCCGGAAACAGGGATAGAAATATCTCCGGAGAGAAACTCCCTGAGAGAATACTGTCGAAAACTCCTGCCGCCGCCAGCATCACCAACAGACTGCCGCTCACCTGTTTTTTGCTGAGATCTTCCGCTGCAGCGGCCGCCAGAACAGCCATGCAAATAATATCTTTCATCATTTTCTGTACAGCCCTTCCGGCGGCCTGTTTTCCTCAGGATGCGTCAGCCGCATCACTTCCCACAGTTTGAGCATGGAGGAAGCCCGCATTCGGACAGCGGAACACATTTCAGGGATCGTTTCAGACCGGAACAGTCTCTTGTCACATGGTACCGGTCTCCTTCCGGCGTTATGAACACGATCCTGCCTGCCTTTGCAGCGGAGGCGCAGTGTTCACACGGCTTATACCTTCCGCCGCCGTTGTTTCTTGCCGCACCGACTGATCCCGAAGAAACACTTTTTACAGTAACATTCAGATGATAACATCCCGGATCCCTGTGGTAGACGGAGCCGGTATCTGCTATATAGACAATAGTATCCTTTTCTCCGGCACTGTCAGAAGGCACATTGCCGGTCTTTCCCGTCCAGCATTTCCTTCTGGAAGTCTGACACAGCTTGATCGTGATCTTTTTCCCGGGCAATCCGGGCAGCAGGATCCTGTAAGACGCCTGCAGAAATACATCGCCATCCGTTTCAAAGCTGCTGCCTGTCATGCGCAGGCCTTTACAGCCGCCTTTGACATGGGCTGCTTCCCACAAAGCACTGTCCGTATAACTGAGTATCTTTCTCTTCGCATAGGCGGCAAAGACAGTATCTTTTACAATGCCCGAAGGAAGCGGATCACTCCCTTCCGCCCGCACACCGCTTTCTGTCATCTGAAGGAGGGGTGCACTCACTGCGATCCTCCCTCCGGTTTCCTCCATGGCATTCTGCAGTTCTGTCTGCAGCTGCATGACAGGAAAGAGCAGCCAGATGACGTAAAAGAAGAGAAAGAACATGGCACAGATGAGAGCTGCCTCGACAGTCAGGGATGCCTGCTGCAGGACGTCTGAACCTCTTTCCCGGAGGTCATGGATCCGGCTATTCTTTCCTTCCGTATGCAGGGATCTCTCTCCGCCGGAACCTGAAAGATCTGCCCGGGGTCGTGGGAGAGTGACTGTGTTCTTTACAGGAGTCATATCTTGTGATAAGTCTGTTTCACTAACAGATCCTGTCAGATTCCGGAGAGGAGACATCCCTGCATACCTCCTTGCCTGCTGCCATTTTCAGCCGGCGTCTTTTCAGTCTTTCAGCAGCGAAAAAGAGGCGTGTTTTGTAAAACCGGCATATCCGCTGCTTCCTGCCATGCGTCTGTACATGTGCGGAAACAGAAATCGGCCTCCGCCATTCACTGTGAGCCTGCCTTCCACCATACATTTGCTGCAGGAAAACCCTGCATGCAGTTTTCTGACATTCCAGTCGATCACATCCATCCCCCTGTAGCTGAGCACGGTGTCCGAAGCAAAATACAGAAGGATACGCAGATGATCGCCGTAAGACAGCCCGTCGCTTTCATCCTGCACTCCTGCACTGCCGGAGACAACAGAATCAAATCCGGCAAAGCCAAGTCTCCATTTGTCTGCCGTTTTGATCAGCGGGATCCTGCCGTCCGCCAGCAGGCTTCTGATATCTGCAACGCTTTCTGCAGATGCCCAGGCAGCGGCAAGCAGTCCGGTCATACCGGCCGTAAGCGTCGGATTACCGATCCACCCCACACACAGCAAAGCAGCTTCTCCGACTGCTGTTCTCATCGACGGCGTTTTCATGATGGTCATCGTATTGCAGGATACCCGCATCAGGAACAGTCTGGTCAGTACTGCCTTCAGATTCCTGTCATCGCTCTTCTTTCCCGCGATCAGATATTCAATTTCATAAGCCGGGAAGCTGCTGCTTTCCGTAGTAAAGCAGGACATGTTCCTCATAAGATATTCCCTGAAAAGGATCGGGTTCCCGCTCCCGCCGGAAGACCTGACATGTCTTCCTTTGACGCCTGACGGGAGCGCGGAAGGAAGTCCCCCCGACGGAACAGATGCTGCGGAGATCGTTTTTCCCTCCGGTACCAGCAGACCTGCCAGTCCGCGGGAAAGTGCCCTCTTCAGATTTTCCAGACGTTCCAGGATCTTCAGCCCCTGGTCACTGATCTCTGCAGCAGGGGCATCCTCTCTGCTGCCGGCATCCACTTCCCCGTCTTCTGCAGCCGCTCCTGATCCGGCTCCGCCAGTCTGCTCCGCTTCCTCTTCCGTTTCCATCAGGCTGTCATAATCTTTCAGCACATCTGAAACACGGAACGAATCTCTATGTGCATTTTCCTCTGCCGCTTTTGCGGCCTCGCCATCCTGTAACCCAAGCCGTTCTTTCCAGGAGGAGACCAGGACCTTCCCGGCTCCGTCCAGCATCGCACGGGAAGCCATTCCCCGGAATACCGCGCCGTTTTCATCCGTCATGTATACCCGGTCTGACCAGTCTGCGGAAACAATGCTGAAAGCTGTCAGATCTCCGTAGTTTTTATGCCCTGAACGTTCCGGTTTCAGGTATTGCAGCGTCTCTTCTTCCAGCATTTCTTCCGATTCAATATTTCTGCCGAGAAGATGATATCTGCCCAGCAGTGCTTTGGAATAGCCGGCAAAGACAGACTCGCAGGCTGAGACCGTTGCAGCCATAAGTCGATAAGAGACGCATTGCGCTCTTGCGAAATCCAGCAGGACGCCGGTAACGGCAAGAAATAACGAAAGTGTAAGCGCCATCCATACTGTGATCACGCCGCGAAAACCGTCTGCATCACGTTTCATGAACGCTGATGAAAGAGCCCTTTCTTTCATACCCCGCTACTTCAGCACCTGTTTTGCATTTTTCGTAATGGTCTTAAAGATCGTTCCGGTGAGACTGGTAAGCTGGGTCTTGAAAATAAGAACGAGCGCAATGAGAACAACGAGGATCAATATGACCTCCACGACCCCCACCCCGCGGTCGTCTTCGTGAAAATCCGCCAGGCCTCCGAAGAGCCTGAGCATGAACATGTTAAACCAAAGTGACATGATATTTCCCCCTTTTCTGTTCTTTTAAAACGTCATCAGTGCAGGGGCGACGAGCAGTACGAGGACCACCAGCAGAAGGAGCATCATCGGCGCAAGCAGTTTCGATGATGCTTCCTCTCCGTATCTTCTCGCATTCCGCATCCGTTCCTCCAGCGCCTGATCTGCTTCAGCCTTCAGCAGCGGCAGAAGGCCGGCACTTCCGAGTTTCACGTTTGATGACAGCAGGCCTGCAAGGCGCATATAGGCAGTCAGCCCGCATCTCCTGCCGAATTCCGTATACACATCTTCCTCCCGTTCACCCTTTTCAAAGGACCTCACGGCGTAGGTCATTTCTTCATATACTGCTTTCTTTTCCATTCCCTGTGCCAGCATATCCCGGTAGCCTGCCGCAATATTGATCCATGCACCGCGTACCGTCATTCCCGCGCCCATCAGTACTGACAGCATGCTGACAATCTCCGGATATGTCCGGATCAGTTCCGTTTCGCGTTCCCTGATCTTTTCCGCTCTTTTCTGTTCCGGCAGGATCACCAGGCAGGCTGCTGTTAAAATGCCAAGCGCGGCAAATAGTACCGGGGAAACGCCGTCTTCCCCCGGATATCTGATTTCTTCTCCGTCATATCTGTCCGGCAGCTGCAGTTCTTCTTCCGTACGTTCTTTCTCCGCCTCGGAAACCGCGTCCGACAGCTGCTTTATGATCCGTGCATCCGGCGTTTCTGCAGAAGGTATTCTGACCGCCTCGATCTTTGTCTTCCATTCAGTTCCTTCGTGCGCGATCGTTACATACAGATCTGTCTTTGCGGGAAGAAACGCTTCATCGATCGCAGGAAGGCTTCCGTCAAATGATATGATTTCCGGATCTCCGCTCTCCCATTCCGCCGTAATTCCCGGTATGCCGGTCTCTTCCGTGAGCGTCAGTTCTCCGGAAATATGCTGCCAGTCAGGATTATCTGCAAGAGCCTCCTGCGTCACATTTCTGTATGCCGTCTGCTTCAGCGTTTCCCATTCTTCTTCAGAATATCTCCTGCTTCCGACAGTCACGGGGATCTCATATTCCTTTCCTCTGTATTCTGTTTTAAGCAGGTGTAATTCTTCCTCTTCCCCATAGTCCGGCCGGGGCAGAGAAGTCAGATAACCGGTTCCTGAAACAACGCATGAAAGTGCTGCCAGTACGACACCTGCAGCGATACAGTACAGAGCATGCTTCAGTCTGTCGTTATCTTCTTTTCTGACGATCTCTGCAGCATCACATCCCGGATCCAGTCTCCGCACACGCAGCAGCCTGGATTCCGACACCGCCGGCAGGCCGAACTTCCTGCGGAAGCCATACCACAGATCCGCGAAGAAATACTGTTTCTGTCTCTTTCTCCGCCTTCTTTTCATATCAGACCTCTGTTCTCATGATCTTCTCCCCCATCAGGAATGCAGCTGCATACACGATCAGACAGACGGTCATGATGATCCTGCCGGCAGCCGTCCTGTACAGCGGATCCGTAAATCCCGGATCTCCCAGATTGATATAGATCAGTATTCCTGCTGGCATGATGCACATGATCCTTTGTTCCAGCCGTTTTGCGGCGATCAGCGTGCGGATCTCTTCCTGTACGGCGATCCTCCTGGCGATCCAGTCGGCGGTATCCCTGAGCACAGGAGCAATCTGTCCGCTCGATCGTTTGGCAGCCGCGAAAACATCCGCGAACTGCTGGATCTCTCTGCAGCCGCTCCTGTATGCCAGATCCCTGACGGCATCCTCTGCCGTTTCATTCAGTTCGATCTTCCGGCAGATCTGCCGGAATTCCTTTGTGATGATCCCGTCATCCCCGTACAGCAGGCCCATCTCCCCGGCTGCGGTCCGGAACGCATTTTCGACCGAATAGCCGGAGGTCATCGCGGCAGACACAGACAGTGCGCCGTCCCTGAACTGTACGGTAAGCCTCTGTCTGCGTCTCTCCCCCTTGATCCTGCGGGCATAACGCAGCACCGCAATGATCAGCGGGGACATCAGTGCTGCGGCAAGATTGCTCCTGTAAAACAGCCATCCTGCCGCATACGCGAGCAAGGTTCCTGCCGCGGCTGTAAGAAGAAACTCAACCGGTGTCAGCGAACAGTTCCTGTAATCGTTCCCTGTCATCACCGCTGCCGTTCCGTATAAGCTTTCCCTTTCTTCGGAGACACTGCCCCGTCCTGATGAGCCGGTTTTTTTCTTCCGACCACTGAAACAGGGGATATGTAAGGATACGGCCATCCCGATATTCGCCTACCTCTCTTATTTCCATTACTTTCCGGCTGCCGTCATGGAGCCTGGCAAGGTGCACCAAAATATCTATGGACGAAACGATCTGCCCTCTGACCGCTGCCAGCGGGAGTTCGCCGGCCATCAGGACCATTGTTTCGAGACGCGAAAGAAGATCTTCCGGGGAATTCGCATGGGCAGTGCTCAGTGAGCCGTCATGTCCGGTATTGAAAGCCTGCAGCATATCCAGTGCTTCTGCGCCTCTCACTTCTCCGACAATGATATTAGTGTATACAAAAAAGTACGCTCGAAATAATTGTTTTCCATTGCTCTTATTATCTACTACACAAAGTGTGGAATACAAAAAAATTTAGTATATTGTCAGATAATATCTTGACTTATACATAAATATACTATATAATATCAATAGATATAAACACTCCAAACACTCCAGAACAGCAAATATTACAAACTACTGTTCTCGGAGTGTTTTTGTATGCAGGAGGTTATTATGGAAAGTTACTATTATACAGTTGAACAGATGCAACAGTATCTACATTTAGGGCGAACACAAGCATATTCTTTATGTCATGAGCCGGGCTTTCCTACAATTCGAGTTGGCAGACGTATTTTGATTAATCGTGAACGATTAGAAGAATGGTTGCTCGAACAGGAAGAGAAAGAGGAACTTAATAAATGAAGACTAAACAGAAAAACGTAAACAGGATTCCCGTGGTAAATCTTCTTGGATATAATGGACATGAAAAAGAAGCCGTTGATACTGCTTTGATTCCGCTGATTGAATCTGGCGTTAAATTCGCTGTTCTTCGTTATGAAGATGGCTTTATGCTCCAAATGTATAGCCTATCTGAACATGAGCAGTATTCAATCTTGGAAGAAATCAAAGCAGAATATGATTTTTCCATGGGTGGGTATGATGAAACATTCTTTACGTGAGTTGGAACTGATAGGAAAAGCAGAGAAGGAAGAAGCAGCCAAATTAAATGCCGGTTTGCATTTCGTTAAAGCAGATGCAGAGAACAAGAAATTCTACCATACTAACGAGACAGTTTACAGAATTGAGTTCCCGCATCAATCATATGAACAAGCCGTTTCTTTGTTCAATAGAATGGATCGGTTTTGCAGGCGAAATGTAGACATAAGTCAAACTGCTGTGATACTTGGCTTTAGTTGTCACAAGCACTGGACACCGTTTACCACAGTATCGACAGGAGGCAGACCGAAGAAAGTATTTGATGCCATGCCCTACTATCGTGCTGATCCTCATGTTCATTTGTACCTGATTGGCAAGAATGCACGTTCACTATCAGAACGAATCTATAAGACACAATCACGAAAGATGAAGCTAAAGCCATTCCGTCAAGTCGTTTTCTCCGAACATACTTTGTGTCCAGACTATGTGAGGTGGCAATCTACTTTATACAGAGAGTTCGGAAATGTGGAATCGTACCTTATCAAGTGAGACTTTAATTCACATTTTTCTTGAACGAGTAATGCTTGGAACGCTCGTGTTTACTTGATTTGTGCCGTTTTTCAAGTCAGAAAAAAGTGTAGTAACAAGAGTAATCAAGCATACCCAGACCAGCTATAATACTGTCAAACAAATAGCAGTAAAAACAGCTATTATATTGTATCTGTATAGCAATCAATACAATATATTTATCTGATAATTAAACATTGTATATGCTATTGTATCTAAATATTACACAATTCATTTTTTCAAAAAAAGGAGAAAAAACATGAAAAATATAATCAGCCGAATCTTGTTTCATAGTGATTTTGATGAAATTTCACTTTCTAAAGAAATCTGGATTGACCTCAAAGTGAGAAATGTAATGCTCTTCTCCTTGATTGTGCTGTCAGTTGTTCTTACTGCTTTTATAGTCTCATTGATTTTTTAAGAAAAATAAATTTTATCATTGTAGTCCGATGATATATTTAGTATTTATATGCTGTTATATGTAAATTAAATAGTTAAACTCCTCACCCCCTACCCCGTCTATTTTCAGACTAATTAAACGCAAAACGTAGTCTGATAACCTTGATTTTTTCAAGTGCGTATTTTGAAGTGAGTGTTTAACAATGGTGATCATTTATGAAAAAGAAACTTGATGATTATACTCTCCTCTCTCTTTGCCTTGCCGGTAAAACACAAAGTCAGATTGCAGAGGAGTACGGCTTGACACTTTCGCAAGTGTGCCGAAGAATTAATGCCCCGAAATTTCAAGAACAGTTATCACAGCACAGGAAGGCAATTCTGGATTCCGTATTGAGTACACTAACCCATGCAAGTTCCGAAGCTGTACAGACATTAGTTGATTTACTGCATCATGATAATGGGTATTTACGATTCTCGGCAGCCTCTCGCATCTTGTCACTTGTCCAAGACCTCTGCATCCAAAATGATATGTTACGAGAAATTGAAGCGATAAAGAAAAGTCAAAATATCGCAAATCAAGACAGGGGGGGTATGGATCGTGAACTCTAATCTTCGACACGTCAAAAGAGAACTTGACCGACTGAATAAGGCAGATACCGATTATAACAAAGTGACTATAAATGTCGTTCTTGACTTCTCACGAAATGGTATTCCCGGGAAGAAATATGTTCTGGCCAGGATACGTTGCAGTAAAAAATTATTACAGAAAATACAATTTTGATTAAGGAGCAAAAAAATGTCCAATAGATATGTTTCTATGATGAAAGATTATGTCCGCAACTATCAAAAGAAAGAAATGCAGTACCAAGAACAGCGTCTGGATGCTAAAAGAAAATACTCTGCTGAATTTGCCCAGAGCGAACTTGCAAAGATTCAAGAACAGGCGACAGCTTCATATTTTCATTACAAAAGCGCCATCGGAAATGTCTTTAATGAAATTCGGGAAAATCTCTCTGCCGCCTGTTATCCCGATATTGATATGATTCCAGAAGCTGAAAGAAATCTATTCAGCGCCAACTCTCCCATCAAACTTACTCCGAATGAAATCAAGATGAAGATTTCACAATACAAAAATAATTTTATGGTTCAGCGGATGATTTCGGACTATATCGATAGACAGAGACAAATCCAAAATAGAGAAGCAGAAAGCACCTCTTCCGCTCCTGCGGATATATATGCAGATTGTAAAGTATTTACTCCCGAGGATCACCTGAAAATTTACAAGCAGTTCGCCGATAGTGCTTTATCCATGATTGATAGTATTCATTACGCTCCACAGAACTCTTCCGCTTCTTATGTTGAAGCGTTTGCAGATGAAAACTTTGCTTCGGAATTGTTCGAGGTAATTGGGGATGGTGAGAGCCTGAAGCAGTACAAAAACAAGCCTTATTATTCTATTGCTTCTCACTCTTTTGACAGCGTTAATGTGAACGAGTAGAACGCTTTCTAATGCGTTTTAGAGCGTCATATACGCATTTTAGACACGTTCTAGTATAAATACACATTGAACTTATAAACTCGCTTAAAACGCTTTAAACAGCGTTTTAACACAATATATGGTAGTTGTAATTCTCCTGCTTCCACCATATATTGTGCCATATACTTCCTTTACTTGGCAGTCGAATGATTCGCTATCATGCAGTCATTCGGCTGTCTTATTTTCTTGTAAAGAATAGCAGTATCAAATCTAACGTTATGTGAATTAGTATTAAAACTGATTGAAAAAGCATCTAATCTGTGCTATATTAGATGTAGCAAAAATAACGTTCGTTAGATTAAATACAGAAAGGAGTTAATCATGATTTACGGATATGCAAGAATAAGTAGAAAAACACAGGACATTAACAGACAGATAAGAAGCATCAATGAAGCCTATCCCAATGCAATTATTTTTCAGGAAGCCTTTACAGGGAGAGTGAGAAGCACATCCAGACCTGAATGGAACAAGCTATATAAAAATGTTCGCTCTGGCGATACTCTTGTATTTGATAGCGTTTCCAGAATGAGCAGAAATGCCGAAGATGGGATCAGGGTTTATTTTGAATTATTTGATAGGGGTGTTAATTTAATATTTCTCAATGAACGTCACATTGATACAGATGCCTATAAGAAAGCACTTGAAAACTCAGGTATTAAAGTAGCTTTTTCAGATGAGAATGAAACAGCCGAAAATACTTTGATTAGAGATATTATTGAAGCCCTCAATAAATTTATGAGAGCAAAAGCCAGTGATGATATTATCAAAGCGTTTGAGCAGTCTGAAAAAGAGGTCGAGGATAATTCAAAAAGAACAAAAGGGGGAATTGAAACAGCACGCATTAATGGTAAGCAGATTGGTCAGAAGCCAGGGGCAAAGCTGACAACCAAGAAATCTGTTGAAGCCAAGAAGCAAATCGAGAAGTACAGCAAAGATTTTAACGGAACTCTTTCTGATGCTGATGTGATGAAGTTGACAGGATTAAGTAGAAACACATACTACAAATATAAAAGAGAATTAAAAGAAGCGTGATTATACGAAAGGATAAGACTATGAACACTCCAAAAACAGACAAAAGACGTGCGGTGGCATACTGCAGAGTGAGCACCGACAAAGAAGAACAGAGAACTAGTATTAAGAATCAGCGTATCGAACTAAAAAGAATATGTGAGCGTGAAAATTGGGTAATGCCAATAATCAATGTCAAAGGCTTATGTGATGCCGGTGTTTACTATGACATTGAAAGCGGTACAAAAATTATACGGCCTGCTCTGCATAGATTATTGCTTGACGCAGGACTGACACCAATTGTTGATGCTGATACAGGAAAAGAGACTTCTCAATATAAAATCGACAGGCAGCCTAAATTTGATTTAATTGTTGTGAAGGATGCCTCTCGTTTTTCTCGTAACATAAATATCAATAGCATAATGCAAGCATTAAAAGATAATGGTGTATATGTTATTTTTCCGGAAATGAATAACATGACAACAGAACGAAATGAGGATTGGAGTGTTATTCAGCAGTACATTATATTTGCGGAAGGTGAGAGCCGGCGAAAAAGTAAAGCTGTATCTTTTGGATATGAAGCTGGCTTAAAGCAAGGCAAGATATATTTTGGCGGTAAAATGTTCGGTTATGACTATGACAAGAAAAATAACCGTCTTATTATCAACGAAGAAGAAGCTAAAGTTATCAGACGTGTTTTCGCTATGTATACCGAAGAAGGTCTGGGACAGCACAGGATCTGTAATGCTTTAGCAAATGAAGGCATTTATACAAAACGTAGAGACAAAGATGGAACGCCTGTCAAGTACGGAAGAAGCACTATCAAAAGATGGTTGGAGAATGAAAAATACTGTGGCATCACCACAGGAGGACGCTATCATAAAATCGACTTGTTTAGTGGGAAGAGAATTGAGCGTGACTATGATGACAGATTGAGAGTAGAAGCACGTAAAGCACAGCAGAAACTTGCAGAGCAAGGGATTATAAAAATTGAGCCTATTATTACTGTTGAGCAGTACGAAAAAGCACAGCAGATAACAGCCAGAAATGCTGAAATGTATAAAGTCAGTAAGGAGTGGAAGGGAACAACTGACTATGCAAAGAAAGTAGTCTGTGGGTGCTGTGGAGCATATTACAGAGCATCTGGAAAAAGAGAATATGCAAAGTATGATCATCAGAAGATTACTCGTTATGTCTGCAGGCACAGAATTACTTTTGATGAAGCACACGGTATCCCTAAATGTGAAAATCCTGCTATTCTGGAGCCGGAATTAGATAAAGCATTATTTGGACGCAGTTATTGGATACACAGAAGAAACAATATTGAAGAACTGATCAGCACAGGAGACTTTTATATTTCTGTTCTTAAGAGTGCAATTAACAGAGATAATGCACAGGCAATAAAAGAAATTGAAGAACAGATAACAACTATCAGCTTAAAGCGTGAACGGCTGTTGGATCTATATGCTGATGGCATCTATAGCAAGGATGAACTCGAAAAACGTACTGTAGCATTTACCGACCAGATTAGTGAACTGTCTGCAAAGAAAGAACAGCTTTCAAAGGGTAATGAAGCAATTTACAAAGATATTGAGCAAATCAATACCATGATTCAGTCTGCAAAAGAAGCACAGAAAGAAGTGGAGGAGATTCTTTCTAAAAAGAAATATCCCAAACAAACACGTAAGGAATTATTGCGTGATGTTGAGCAGATAACAATAGATGCACATGGCAAACCACATATCACTTTCAAGTCTTTAGAGAATATAAAGAACATGATAGCAAGTATGGGTATCGCTATTGAAAACTATGCAGATGCAGAGGAAGCCGGTTGGGAAGAAGAACTATCTGAAGCTGAAAAATGACAGTTAAATAGCTGTCAATCTTAAGAACTTTTTTGTCTGCACAATAATCCTGTCCGGCCGCATCCGGAGCGCTGTCCGGATCAGATCGCGGATCGTGATCTCCCCCATTCCTTCGGCATTTCTGTTCCTGGTCTCCAGCCTGACCAGATTCGGGATGTTCTGGATCTGCAGTTCAAGAGAATCTTCAATCGTGATGATCCGTTCGTGCTCCGGGATAAATGCTGACAGCGCATTTAAAAAAGTAGTCTTACCGGAACCTGTACCGCCCGATATGAACAGGTTGTACCCGCACCGCACCAGAATCTTCAGAAACCCGGCCGCCTCCGCAGAAATACTGTTCCTCCGGATCAGCCCCTGCATGACCAGCGGATCTTTCGGGAACCTCCTGATGGTCAGGATCGGTCCGTCCGGCGCGACAGGAGGCAGCACCGCGTTTACCCTGGAACCGTCTTCCAATCTGGCGTCGACTATCGGAGATGCCGTATTGACTGCACGGTTCACACGGCTCACGATCTGCTGTATCACATCAGACAGCCGTTCTTTTCCTGTGAAGGTCTTATCCCAGCGTTCAAGCCTGCCGGAACGTTCCACAAATATTGTGCCGGGTCCGTTTACCATGATCTCTGTCACCGACTCATCTTCGATGAGCTGCTGGAGGATGTCCAGCCGCCGGAGTGAATCGAACAGTCTCTTTCTGAGCATCAGCCGCTCTCTGACGGACATCCGCAGAGCATCCGGATCTTCCAGAAGCATTCTGTCGATCTGTTCCATTACATCTGCGTCGGTCACTTCCTTCAGCGGGCTGATCCTTCGCTGAATGCCTGTCCTCAGTTCATCCTCTGTCATGTGTTTTCCCCTGCCTTTACTCAGCCGTTTTACCGTTCGCACGGTTTGCTTTATCATCCGCACAGTGTCTTTTAACGGCAGTACGGCCGTTTTTCACAGCAGAAAGGAAACCGCTCAGATCTGATCCGGGAAGGAACGGACAATGGTTCGTAAAAAGGAGTACAAAAAATACAGCGGTGCTGATACCGGCATAAAATCTGTCCAGCACTGCCGGCAGCGCAAGCTGCATCAGAAGCCCTGCCATGGTACCGCCTTCAAAAAAGAACAGTTTCTGCAGGATCCCTTTCTCTGCCAGATCCTCTGCGGACACCTCCGTATATCCTCCCGTCATCCAGAGAGCAAATGCATATTTCCCTGCTTTAAATACTGTTTCACCGCCGCCGATCTTCACACTGAGGACATGGACGCCGATCAAATGCGCTGCCGCTGCATGCCCGATCTCATGAACGCACAAATGCAGCAGGATCAGCAGCCAGGTATACAGCAGGATCATGCTTCCGCTTTCTGCATAGCCGAAACGGCCAGGCCGGCTATACGGGTCACAAGAATACCTGCGGAACAGGCGCCGACCGCAGCAGCAAGCGGAGCAGCAATACTGCCGGCGGCGATCGATACCGCAAGAAAAACACAGATGCTCAAAATATCCGGCAGGACCTGCATAGCGCCGAAAGCAAGAATGACCTTCTTTTCATTCGCTATGATATGCGATTCACAGAAATCTCTGATCCGGTCACGCTCGGCAGACGCTGCCTTTGACTCCACATATCTGCGCCAAAGCCCGAACAATACCGCCGCAGCGGCATTTGCTGCAATGAGTATACCCATCAGTTTTCTGTTGTGCGCAGCGTCCCATCTCTCCCCGAAAACCCGCGATGCGTAATTGGCTGCCGGATACCTGCTGATCATCTGCGCCAGCACCTCTTCTTCCCGGGCAGGATCACACAGAATCAGAATGTGATCCATGGTCTGGATATCAATATAGTCAGCCGCTTCCCGTTCGGCAGCGATCTTTTCTTTTACTTCCTCATAGCTGTTCCTGTCATACCGGTAATACATTCCCTCTGTTTCCTTCTCAAAGGAACGCCAGACAAAGTCATATTCCGTGATCCCGGATATTCTGCAGGTCTCCCCAAAGACCGCGACCGTCTGTCCCACAGCTTCCTCTGCGTTTGTATCAGGCAGATAGTACTCTGCGATCGGCGCTGACATGGCGATCTGATGGCTGTTATTCTCCGGCGCGGTTCCGTACACAAGCGAGAACAGGTTCCCGTAGCCGCTCACATCTGCAAAATCCTCCGTGATTTCCGCCGGAAGGGCTATCTCCGGCGCGCTGTACGCCTCCCGTCCGTCCGGATCATCATACGCGGCGATCTCATCCAGGATACTTTCCGCCTCTGTTTCATCCAGGATATACACTTCCCTGACGCCTGTCAGATCAGCGATATCCGGGATGTCCGCCAAAGTGATGTTCCTTTCCGGATCAATTCCCTCTGTATCGATTCCTGCTTCCTTTGCGTATGTCCGGTTCAGTTCTCCAAGGATATGTTCTGCATTATAAGCAAGGATACGGCCCGGCGCCGTTTCTTCACTTTTCGCATAGTATCCCGCAAGCACCAGATAATCTGCCATAAACGCCGTCAGTATAAAGAGGACAGTTATCAGAACACATAATCGCCTGTACTTTCCTGTGACAAGCTTTGCGGAAAACCCGGCAATCTCCGGCTTTCCGGAAGCCGCCGGCTGTTCCGTATTCGGCAGTCCGCCATTTTCAGTCTCGCGCACACAGAAATCATCCACACAGATCCGACTGCAGTTCTCGAATCGGACTCTCGGATCGTGCGTAATGATGACCACGGTACAGGAACAGGCTTTCTCCTCCAGCAGCGCCGTGAGCCGATTCGCCGTACCGTCATCCATATGATTCGTCGGTTCGTCCAGAAAGATATACGGCGTTTGTTTCATAAACGCTCTGATCAGTGCGCATTTCACCCGCTCGCCGCCGCTTACAGCGTCCAGGTGAGAAGAAAACAGACTGATATCGAAAGCAAGACGGCCTGCAAGATCATAGACCGCTTCATTCCTTTCTGCTGCTGACTCCATGCCCAGATATTTATAGATGGGTATGTCAAACGCCGGGATCTGCTGTGGAACATAGGCAAACAGACTGTTCCTGTTCTCCTGATAGGCAGCCCTCTGCCGGTCAGATTCAAATCTGACGTCATTATTCCCGAATACCAGAGAGCGCATCAGGGCAGTCTTGCCGCTGCCGTTCGCACCGGTGATCAGATAAATGCCTTTGTTTTTGAAGGAAAGTCCACCCGGACAGAGAATCCTTTCGTATCCCCTGTCTGTAAAATGAATGATCTGCATTCAAAGATCTCCTGTTATTATCGTTTTGATCATGATCCTGTCAGCTGCACACAGCAGGGCTGTAAAGATTTCAGATATTGCGCCGAACGGGAGTACTGCTGATGCGGCACCTGTTGCAGAACCGCCGCAAATTCCAACACAGAGCAATCCCCCGGCTGCAATGCAAAGCGCTCTGACAGTTCCTGTACGATGTGACTGACCGGCAAGATCCCGTACCGTTTTCTCCGTATAGCCGGCATCTCGCATGATCAGGATCAGTTTCTTTTTACTGGCCAGCACCACTGTATAGGAGAGCAGAAAGATCAGCATAAGAACAGATTCTCCCGCCGCTGCTGTAAGCGCTGTCTGCGTTATTCTCGTTCTTTCCCGGAGGAGTTCTGAAAGCTCTACCGTCTCACGGGATTTGATAAAGACATCCGTCTCTGCCAGCTCCCTGCATGTCTGTGAACCGGAAAAGTCTGACAGGCCGCCGTTTTCATTTGTCATAAGAACCAGATAAGTGATTCCTGCAGCGGGGTTCTCTTTTTCCGTCTGATCTGCAGCATTCCGCAGCAGGACAGCATCTGCAGGAACAGTGTTCTCCGGGAAAGTCTCCTCTTCTGCTGAAAAAAGGGCAGACAGATCCGCGCCGTCCTCCGGTGCATACTCCTCGCTGTAACGTTCAATAATGTTGATATAAACACGTTCTTCCGGAATCAGATATTCCAGCGGATAGGCTGTAAATTCATCCGGCAGTTCCATGAGACTCTCATGATTGACCGGTACTTTCCCAATGTTTTCCTGTGCCTCCGCAAGGAGTTTCATCTTCTCCCGGACAGGGAGATCACCGTTAAGTGCTGCCAGCATCTTCAACGGTACTGCACCGCCGGTCAGTGCTGCTGCGCCGTAATCGGAATCGGGAAGGATCAGATCTATTTCATTCTCTTTCGGCATTACACATCCGCTTCCCGGATCCGATCCGCCATAGCAGAAAATGCACGCCAGCAAAGCGGCCAGTGCCATCACTGCATAAAACACTGCGAACATTCCTTTTTTCATCATTCTCTTTCTGAAAAACGATGTCCGCTCCGTCCCGCACCGGTTGATTTCCATCCCGCCCCTGCTGCTGGTTTTTACCGCAGCCGGATCGCTTTCTGTCACCGCCTGCCTGCCCACGCACGCAGCCGCGGCGCGGATTCTGTCCGCGGCTTCCTCTTCCGTCTCTGTCAGCGGAAACGTCAGAATCTCATCTGCCAGTCCGGTCAGCCGGTCATCGTGGGTTATGATAATGATCAGTACCCCGGTCATGCTTTCAATCAGGCGGATCAGATGTGCTGTCTGATCAATGTCCAGATCGTTCGTCGGCTCATCCAGGAAAAGGACGCCGCCCGTGGGGATCAGAAAGAGTGCTCGCAGAATTCCCGCGACTCGCTTTTCTCCTCCTGACAGTTCATTGCACTGCCTGTGCAGCGATCCTTCAAAAGCGAATGTGCTGACAAGTGCTGCAAGGCGCTCTTGTTCTTCTGCCGGATCTCTTTCACTTGCACTGCCTGCCTTCTCATCCTGCAGCATTATGTTGACAAGCGCTGACTCTTTTTCAAGCAGGAATTCATTTTGCTGTGCAGCGTAGGCAGTCTTTATTCCTGCTTCCTTAAAACCTGTGAACAGCCGTCTCGCAAAAGTCGTCTTTCCACTGCCGCACGCTCCGGAAAAGAGTATCACATGCGGCGTGTTTCCTGTTTTTTCCGTTCTTCCGGTATATGCGCCATCCGGGGAGAGACGTCTCATGTTTTCACCGTCTCCCCTCCGGGCTCCCATGCAGATTCCGCAGCCACCGCCGTATGGCATATTACCGTTCGATGCACCGGACATCGTCAGCAGAGAAGCACATCCAGCCGGATCTTGGAAGATTTCTTCTTCCCAGCCGTCTTCGTAAGCAGAATGTTATACTTTGTTCTGCCGTTCGAGTTCGCCATTTTATATAATCCTTTATACACACCGTTCTTCGAAAAGCCGGTATTGGATCTGGCCGTCGTATAACGGGAAGATGTGCTTGCTTTATACTGAAGGGTATATCTGCACGTCTTATCCCCCGCGATCTGCGACCACCCGTATTTCATCTTTCCTTTTGAAAGAGAGACTGTGCCATAGCCTGACTGAGGCGATCGTTTGGTAAATGTAAACTGCATTGTCTTGCCCGTGTCTATGCTTGTTGTGTCATAGCGCACCCGGTAAAGCGTAATTCCCAGATTGATCACCGTTACCACCAGGCCTACAAGTGATATGACCAGCGCGGCGCTGATGGCTCTGGCCCGGATTCCTGATTGTTTCTTCATCTTCTTTCCTCCTTTTATCATGGCGCCCATGATGCCCTGGTCCTTTTGTCAGCGCCTGCTGTGCGGATCTTCATGAGAGACAGCGATGGTGATTAAAGGATATTCCCGGGGAAGCCAGAAGTCCACAAACTATTTGCGACAAATTTTGTGACAAAAAGTGTGTGACATATTCTGACGCTATAGAGAATTTGGCAGCAGAAACTCTTTTCCTTTTCTTTCTCCGGGACTCGGTGTATAGACTTCACTCCCCAGTTTCTTTATGGTCCCTCAGCAAGCTTGCTATAGACCATAATTTCCTGCCTGGCCGCTTTTTGTGCACAGAAGCTCTACTTTCTCTTGCTTTCTATCAGAGATCGGTGCACAGACTTCACTCTCCGGCCTGTTTATGGTCCTTCAGCTAGCTTGCTGCGGACCTTAATTTCCTGCCTGGCTGCGTTTTATGCACGAAAGCTCTGCCTTCTCTTGCTTTCTTCCGGGGATCCGTGCACAGGCTTCACTTCCCTGCCTCTTTACGGTCCCTCAGCAAGCTTGCTAAAGACCATAATTTCCTGCCCGGCTGCTTTCTGTGCACAGAAACTCCCCTTTCTCTTGCTTTCTATCAGAGATCGGTGCACAGACTGCACTCTCCGGCCTGTTTATGGTCCCTCAGCTAGCTTGCTAAAGACCATAATTTCCTGCCTGGCTGCGTTTTATGCACGGAAGCTCTGCCTTCTCTTGCTTTCTTCCGGGGATTCGTGCACAGGCTTCACTTCCTGGCTTGTTTATGGTCCCTCAGCTAGCTTGCTAAAGACCATAATTTCCTGCCTGGCTGCGTTTTATGCACGGAAGCTCTGCCTTCTCTTGCTTTCTTCCGGGGATCCGTGCACAGGCTTCACTTCCCTGCCTCTTTACGGTCCCTCAGCAAGCTTGCTAAAGACCATAATTTCCTGCCCAAATGCTTTCTGTGCACCGAAATTCACTTTTCTCTTCCTTTTCGCCAGGAAAGTGCAGACTGCGCACAAATCAAATTGCCAAAAGACAAAATTTCACAGATAAAGTTATCCGCACGCAACTGGCACCATAGAATCTTTAAAAACTGGTCGTTTTGGCAAATCCAATTATGTGCTATCTTCTTTACAGAAAAGGACGGAATGCCATTGTCCCTTACAGCGGCGCATAAAACAGGAACCGGTCCTTTCAGACAGGAGGTTTCGCAATGAAAAGAGTGCTTACAATACAGGATATCTCATGTCTCGGCAAATGCTCGATCACGATCGCGCTGCCGGTCATTTCGGCGATGGGAACGGAGACCGTAATACTCCCGACAGCTGTACTGTCGACGCATACAATGTTCAAAAATTTTACCGTGAAGGATCTTTCCGACCAGATCGCTCCGATCTGTGATCACTGGGCCAGTGAAGGCGTAAAATTCGATGCGATCTACACCGGCTATCTTGGGACAGCGGAAATGATCGATCAGATGAAGCAGCTGTTTGCGCGCTTCAAAACGGATGACACGCTCATCTTCATCGATCCGGTCATGGCAGACAACGGGAAACTCTATCCTGCTTTTGATATGGCTTATGCAAAGAAAAATGCCGAGCTCTGCGGCATGGCGGATATCATCGTCCCGAATATCACAGAAGCTTCTTTTATGACAGGAATGGAATACAGAGAGGAATATGATGAAGCCTATATAAAGGAAATGCTTGGAAAACTCGCTGCGCTTGGTGCCAGGACCGTAGTGCTGACCGGCGTATCCCTTTCTCCCGGGAAGACCGGTGTCATGGGATACGACACGGTGACCGGCCAGTATTTCAGCTATCAGAACGACAGGATCAACGCTTCCTATCACGGCACGGGCGATCTGTTCGCAAGCGTATGCGTCGGCGGGATCATGAAAGGATTGAGTCTGGAAGAGGCGCTCAAGAAAGCCTGCGATCACACAGCCCATACAATTGCCGTGACGCTTGAGAATCCCGGCAAACCGTGGTACGGTGTGGATTTCGAGGCGACCATGAAAGAACTCGTATAACAGAAACGTACTTCTCAGAGTGCACAAAAAAATCCGAAGCAGTTCCTTTTTCTGCTTCGGATTTTTTGTTCCTTCAGACCCGGTCACTTCACGGTCAGATAAATGGTCTTATAAATACCATTCTGGGCATAGACGTAAATACTGCATTTACCAGCTTTCTTTGCCGTGATCTTCCCCTTTGCGCTTACTGATGCAATCTCGCTGTCGGAGCTTTCAAAACATACCGCACGGTGTTTTGCGACCTTCACTTTTTTCGGCCTTGCAAGCTTCACCTTGATGGTAAACTTCTTTTTCACCTTCAGGGTGAGCTTGTTCTTTTTCACGTTTTTCAGCGTGAGGGATTTGTAATTGCCTTTCTTCCCTCCTGCTGTCGCTGCGTGTATGCTCTTGCTGGCGGCAAGCACTTTTGTCTGCCCGTTATATTGTGCAGTTGCTGCGATAAAGAACTTATAGTATTTGTTCTTTTTCAGTTTCTTCACCGTATATGTTTTCGCTGTTCCCTTATTGACAGCAGCGATTTTTTGGTATTTCGAGCCGCAGGGGCTTCCGTAGATCACATAGCCCGATGCGCCTTGCACCGTATTCCACTGCAGTTTGACAGAATTCTTCTTTACCTTCGAAGCACGGAGCCTCAGCAGACTGAAGGACGAGTCCGCAGGCGCTTCATCCCCTTTCATGGCCAGGACGGTTTTTTCTGTCTGTTCAAGCGCAGGGGCATATTCCGGGGAAGCCGGCTCGCCGGCCTTACGTTTGGCAAGTGCCTCTGTCTTTGTACCTCCGCAGACAGTACAGGTGTAAGTCCTGACGCCTTCTGCTTCCACTGTGGGCGCTTTTGTCACAATACCTGCATTCCACGTATGCGCTGCTTTTTCGATATGCGATTTATCATTTGCACAGACGCGGGAATGGGAGGATGCATCCTTGTACGTCCAGGGGCCGAATTTATGGCCCAGGGCAGCAGTTGTCTTTTTGGTTCTGGAAATCTCCGCCTTGCAGACAGAGCAGTAAACGACAGAATCATAACTGCCGGCGGCGGTACAGGACGCCTTGATTTCCTTCTCGGTAACTGCTTTGGCAGGACTGTGGGCAAGCTTCGCAACTGTTCTGGTCTCAATGTGTTTTTTATCATGAGAACAGACCCTCTTCTCTTCTCCCTCTATGCTGCATGTCGCCTTCCTTGAGACCATCCAACTGCCGTAATCATGGCCCAGCGCAGGGATTTCTTTTGCTTTTCTGCTGATCTCTGTTCCGCAGACTGTACAGTAAACCACTGCATCATAACTGCCGTCCTCTGTTTCTGTTGCTTCCACCCTGTTTTCTTCTGCCGGTTCTCCCGGAGTATGCCCGATAAGTCCTAATTCTACCGTTTCACGATTTAGTTCTTTGCCGCACGCAGTGCAGTAAATGACCCGATCATATCTTCCTTTTTGAGAGCATGTTGCTTCTTTACGGTTTTCCTCAGCTGCCTTCCCTTGCTTATGACCGGCCGCCTGAATTGCAATAGCACTGTGATCCTCGATCAGCGTGCTTTCGTCTTTCGCTGAAAACCATCTTTCACTGCCCTCATAGGAATAATAATCCATGATGCCGTCTTCCGTGCATGTGACAGCTTTCCCGGGATAAAGGTCCAGGTCCGGGATATAAGTGCCAAGACTGAAATTCGTCTCTGACAAACGGCGTTCGGCATCGGTATAGATTCCCTTCGTCTCGTCGTCATATGTAAAAGCAACACGGCCGAACGTATAGGACAGATGAGTATTGCCGGACTTGCCGGCCATGAATAAACTGCCGTCAGCGCCGACCGTTCCCGTATCGGAATTCGTCACATCGACAAGATAATTCTTCCCGCCGATCTGCAGGACATTCCACATGTGACCGCCGGCGCCGGTACCGCCGGACATAGTTCCGGTAACCGTACGGCAAATGACTTTCGCATTAAATGTACTCAGATCACAAAGATGCTGAAACGCTTTTGCATAGCCCTCGCAGACGACCTCTGTCTCCGGGTTTTCGTCGAAGACCCAGATCAGCTGCCAGGGATCGCCGTATTCACTGTGATACAGATTTCCCGCAGCATCGTCATTATAACTTGCCGCATTGCAAATATACTGTTTATACTGTTCGATCTTCCCGTAATCCTGCCGGTTTTTATTATTCTCTACAACCGCTTTCGCGTTTGCGGCGGCTATGGCGGTGGCGGAAGTTTTAACAGGATCTGTTGTAAAGCCTTCAGCGGCGCCTTCGGCAGCATAATCCTCTGCAACAGCAAATCCGGCCGTATAACTGATGCTTTCGGTTTTATAATATACTGCATCTTCCCCCCCGACCGTGGTTGCGCGGGGGAACGCAGCGATATAGTACCCTGCCGTCTTGTCGAACCAGTACAGATCATACGGGCAGTCGATCATCAGACACTGTACGACCTGCTCCTGAACCAGGCCGCATTTTATCATGATGGCCTCCGTCGCTTCCCAGGAAATTCTGCCATCCTTCAGAATAGAATCAATACCCAGATCTGCCGCTGTAAATGTCTTGTTAACATATTCGGACGGTACAGTAATCGTTCCGGAAAATTCGGTATTCGTACTTTCCCCTGCCGCAACTTTCCTGATCTGCGGCAAAAGGGAAGAATACACATCCGCGGCCATTCCCGTGAGACGATTTCCGGCTGGCCGCTGCGCTGCCTTCAGCATCCCCGGCTTCGCCGTCTTCTTCCCGTAGAACTGTTCTTCAAAATATCCCCGGAACAGTTCCGCGTTATCCGGCAGATCTTCCAGTGCCGCCGTTTCCGGAACAGGCGCCTCCGCAGCATACTCCGCAGCAGTATTTTCTGCAGCAAAAACGCCAGCCGGCAGAACTGCGGCCATCGCTGTCACTATTGCTGCAAGGAATAATTTCTTCATAAGGGGATCTCCGCTGCGGAATTCTCCGCTTCCCGGCCGGCCTGTTTTACCTGTCGTCAGCCTCCGCCGTCAATATCCCATCGCGTTGGTATACTGCGCCAGATTCATTGTCTTTGATTTTCCCGTCTTAATGGTTGTTCTGTAAAAAGTACTCTTATAAACGCCGTTCTTATAGGTGCCTTTGCGATGAAAAACATACTTGCTTGTCACCATATCGATCATATACGCTTTCAATTTCTTTTTCAGCGTCTTCTTTTTGCCGCGCTTTATATCATACCGAAAGATCTTGTATTTCGCTTTGCTCGACTCCGGATACTTATACTTCGGCATCTGTGCAATATACAGTTTGCCCTTCTTATAACTATAAGCCGCAACATTTTTCGCAGTGGCAACCGTCTTCCCGGTCTTCGTATTATAAATATGGACCGGATAAGTCACAAAAGAACCGTGTACTTTCCTGGAATCGCAAACGATATATTTCTTATAGCGGAATGCATAGCCGTCTTCCGCCGCCGCAGTCAGTTTCTCCTTTTTAATATTCCAGCGGTAAAGTGCGGTATCATCCGACGGGGACCAGCCTGTCAGATATACCGATCCGTCGTATACTTCATTCACATCATAAAAAGGAAACGTCGACGGCAGCGCTTTAAGCTGCACCTGCTTTTTTGTTTTGTAATTATATGCATAAAGGCTGTTCGAATACGAATTGTCTGCGTTCACATACCCTGTGAAATAGATCAGGCTGCCCTTCACGGCGATCTCCTGGTTCACCGTCCCCAAGCGAAGTGAAAGGGTCGCAAGCACTTCATCGGTATCACTGTTTACGACTCTGACGCTTCCGTCATCCAGTCTTTCCGCTTCATAATCCGCAGCCCGGGCAGTACCCGGCAGCAGAACGAAGAACAGCGCAGCCAGCAGAATAAGACCTGATACTCTCTTTTTCATGATAACCTCCTTTATAAACAGGGCATTCCCTTTTATGAGCCTTTTTTCCAGACAGCTTTTCCGCTTTTTATTTTCAGTGAATATACTCCATTCCGCACGATATTATGGCGTGTATTCTTCCAGGTGTTGTAGAAATGATTCCAGCTGATCTTCCCGAGATCCCTGGCGCTGGACCACCGCTGACGTGATGCGTCATAGACATACCATTTTCCGTCCAGTTTTACCTCTGCCCATCCATGGCTGACGGCGCCCTTCCGCTTTCCTCCGACAGCCACCCTTACCGGACATCCGATCACTTTGGCGCAATACGCTACCGCGGCTGCGCTCATATAGCAGTGTCCTCTTTTTGCGACATACATGTTATAGGCAAAAGAGGACAGCCTTTTTACAGATGGCTTCAAGGGTCTGGACTGGTATCTGCATTTTCTGACAACATACTGAAAACACGCTTCGACTTTTTCCTCCCGGCTCATGCCCTTTTTTGTGCAGGACCGGACGATCTCGACCGCTTTTCTGACGGTCTTGTTTTTCACCCTCACGCCGTCGCTGCCAAAAAAGTAGTATCCCTTCTTTTTGTCTCCGGCGATCGTATTGACCGCCATTACCTTTGTCTTCTTATTAAAATAATACCATTTCTTTTTTATCTTATGCCACCCGGAGTACGGTTTATGGTTTTTGCCGTAGTAATAGGTCTTTTCTCCCTTTTTTACCCAGCCTTTAAGAGCTGTATTGTTTTCAGAAGAAACAACGACGTTGTCTGCCGCATAAACAGCAGCCGGAAGGCCGGCGGCCATCATTGCTGTTACCATAAGAATCATAGCGAAATGTGTGAATCTGTATCCCGCTTTCATAGATTTTCCTCCGTGATCTTTTTCCCGGTATTCGGGCAACAATAATTTTCTCACGTCTTGCTATATTTGTCAAAAGAAATGTGAATCTGCCAGGAATCCGGTCAAAATGGGGAATCACATCCATTATCGAAGCAGTTTTTGCCGTAAAGTGGGGTTTTTCAGCCGGAAATCCCTTTTGTTTTGACATGTATGCGTCTTTGGTGTATGATTACGCTATTAAAGTATGCTCTTCCGCGGATATGCTGCAGGAGCGCATAGGAAACAGGAGAAAGACATGAAGTTCGGTTATCGTATCATTTCAGCCATATCGGCCTTCGCGCTGATCATTATCCTTCTGATCACGGCAGTCGATATCGCAGCATACAGTGATTACGGTTATTATGAAGAGGAGTACAACCGTCTCGGCGTCCTGAACAATATCCCGATGGAAATGGATGACCTGATGGATGTCACCAAAGAGATGATGTCGTATCTTCGGGGGAACCGCGAAGATCTTGTTGTCATCACCAACATCGACGGCGCACAGGCGGAATTCTTTAACGATCAGGAAAAATTCCATATGGCAGAATGCAGGAACCTGTTCCTCGGCGGGATCATGATCCGCAGGATCTGTCTGGCTGTATTCGCGGCAGGCTTAGCCGTTCTCCTGCTTGCCGGCAGGAAAGAAAAAAAGAAACCTTCCCTCATCACCCGCACCTTTCCATCCTCTTTTATTCTGTGCACCGTGCTGTTCCTTCTTGCCACCGGCATACTCACGGCGCTGATCTCCTCTGATTTTACAAGGGCTTTCACGATATTCCATCATATATTCTTTGACAATGATCTCTGGCTTTTTGATCCCGCGACAAGCCTGATGATCAATATGCTTCCCGAACAGTTCTGGGTCGACATAGCGATCCAGATCGTAAAATGGTTCATCGGCCTCTGTGTACTGGCGCTCGGCCTCTGTATCGTGTGGAGAAAGATCGGCAGACAGTCTGCCGGCATGTTCCCGGCGCGTGCTGCAGCATTTATTACGGCAGCGATCCTGATCCTCTCACCTGCTGTTCCCGCGAAGGCGAACACTTACGCTTCACCGCTGACTGACTACTCTTCCCTTTCATCCTGGCCGGAAGCACCTGAGATCGAATCCGGCGCTGCATTCCTGATGGAAGCAAAAACCGGTGCCGTTCTGTATGCAAAGGATCCGGACGGAAAACACTATCCCGCCAGCATCACGAAACTGATGACGGCGCTGCTTGTACTGGAGAACTGCAATCTGGACGACACGGTAACATTCTCTTACCGCGCCACACACGAACTGGAGGAAGGCAGCACACATATCGCCCGTACGGAAGGAGAGGAACTGTCGGTCCGCGACTGTCTGTACGCGCTGCTTCTGGCTTCCGCCAATGAAGTTGCCCAGGCGCTTGCCGAGCATGTTTCCGGGAGCATCGAAGATTTCGTAGCGCTGATGAATGAACGGGCTGTGCAGCTTGGCTGTCAGAATACGCATTTCATGAATCCTTCCGGACTGAATAATTCCTCTCATGTGGTAAGCGCGAAAGATATGGCGATCATCATGCGCGCATGTATCCAGAATCCGGCATTCATGGAGATCGAGACAGCGACGACTTATACGATCCCTGCCACGAACAAGAACGAGGAGCCCCTTGTCATTGCCCAGAAGCATAAACTGGTGAAAGACGGCGGCGAACATTATTCCGGCGCAAACGGCGGAAAGACCGGGTACACGTCCCTTGCGGGAAATACGCTTGTCACATCAGCCGAACGCGACGGCATGCAGCTGATCTGCGTCGTCATGAAGAGCATCGGCACCCATTATCCCGATACGATCGCCCTGCTGGATTACGGTTTCAATAATTTCAAGATGATCCATCCTGCCGAGGCAGGTACTGTGGAATATACCGATGCAGACGGAAATACTGCAGCGCTCTCTGAAGATTCCTTTATTCCGGAAGATGAATGGCTCCTCCTTCCGGCATCCATGGATATCTCTGATCTGACCGCTTCCTTCTCGGAGGAAGTCACCGACGGTGATGCAAAAGCAGCCGGTGAGCTGAAATATTACGCCGGCGATACGGAAATAGGGACTGTAAAAGTGATGGGGGAAGCGCCGGAAGAAAGCACCACGGCCGCTGCGGACGAAACGGAAGAAAGCGAAGAAGAGACCGGTGTATTCCCCGGCGCAGGCATCGGCGGGATCGAAGGTCTGAAGACTGGCGTCAAGAAGCAGCTGAAGAAGATCTCCCAGCCTGATCCGGAAAAGGTCGACTCCGCTGTGAAAACAGTGAAAGATTACTGGTTCTTCATCCTTGGCGGTGCAATCATCATCCTGCTGATCATCCTGATCATCATTCTCAGCATAAAAGACCGGAGCTACCGCAAACGCAGGAACTACCGTTACGGCGGCAGTACCAGCACCAGACGCTCACGGAAGAAAAAAGGCAATAAATATACGATGCGGCTGAAATAAAGAGAAGACCGGAGGCGCGCCTCCGGTCCATTTTTATTTCCTGATTCTATTTCTGTTTCCATGCCGCAGTCATGACGATACAGTCGCCCGCTACATCGCTGAAGGCTTTCAGCTGTTTTCCTTCTTTGATCACATAGACCTTATATCCGTCGGGCTGCTTCCCGGATTCGAACCATTTTACTTTTTTCGTGTTCTTATGCCGGTAGCATGCCTTCCCGTCACTTACACGGAAGGCGGTATAACCCCTGAACTCACAGCCTTCATTCTGGAACCCGCACGCTGCAGCCGTAAAGCCCCTGCCGGTCTTTATCATTTCAGAATGCGCTGTCCCTGTCCCTTCTCCGGGAAGATATTTCACCTGATAATACTGCTTCATTGCAGTTTCATAGACCTGGCCGCCGTCATATTCCGAATTATTGCTGGCAATATAGAACTTGTTCTTTACATGGAACAGACTCTCCGCTTCACGCCTGCCGTTCAGATTGATCGTCGTATAGTAAACGCCTTTCCATGTGTAGACCAGTACCCTGGCCTTTGCCTCCGAAAGATTGCTCTGCAGGATATAGATATATTTATTATCCGCATCGATTCCCTGATGAGTAAACGATTCTCTGCGGAGCAGCGAAAAAGTCTTTACTGTATGAAATGCTTTGTCTTTGATCACGATCTGTTCGGTACCGGATATGCCGAAGGCGAAACGATCCTTTTTTGCATTATATGCTGCAGCGTAGACTTTTTCATCCAGCTGGAATGTCTTTTTGATCTTCAGCTTTTTGGGGCTGATCAGAGAGACGGACTGCCCGCCGCTGCTCCCCTGATAAGACGCATGCACTGCTACTAACTGTTTTCTCTTCGAATCATATGTCAGATCATTGCCATGGCCAAGGGGCAGTTTCGTCTGTTTTTTTACGATTTTCCAGTCCTTCAGACGGACCTTGATCAGTGCGCATTCATTTCCGTAATTCCGGTCTCCGAGAAGGAAATAGGCGTTTTCCCCGTCCGTACAGCTACCCTGCAGGAATCTGTACTTGGACTCATGTCCCAGATAACGGTCCCGCAGGGAACCGATTCCGGCATTTCGCTGCGCGGCAGTCTGTCCGAAGATTTCAGCTGCTTTTTTCTTATCCACCGTGACATAACAGGATCTCACGCTGTCGCCGTAATGCGCTTTTATCATGGTTGCGCCGCTTTTTACGCCTGTAACGATTCCGTCTGCAGAGACTTTCGCGATCTTTTCATCCTCTGACGAATAGCTGTCCGGAACAGCCTTTCCTTTCCGCTTGATCCCGGCGGTCTGGCCTTCAGCCACCCGTATACTGCCCGAAGCGAGACGTCCGCGCAGCACTTTCAGCTTGCAGACGATGTCTGTTTTATTGGCTCTGAAAATGATCTTCGTCTTACCTGCCTTTCTGGCTGTGATCAGTCCTGATGAGGAGACTTTTGCGATCTCACTGTTCTTTACGGACCATTTTGCCGATCCGGAATATTTTTTTGCCTTCAGCTGAAAGGAATCTCCCTCAAGCAGTGTAACGGACGTGCGGCTGAGCGAAGGATCGACCACCGTGACCTCGCAGGTGAACTTCATACTCCCTGCCGTTGCGGTAATTACCGTTGTTCCGTATTTTTTGGCGGTGACCGTCGCTTTGCCGGTCTTTTTATCAAGGCTTACGGAAGCCCTTTTTTTCTTTGAGGACTTCCATTTGCCGGGGATTCCTGCGCCTTTCAGGGAAAGCTTCTTTTCCTTTCCTTTGACGATCGTCAGACTGCTTTTGGAAATCGTGACTTCCGGTACAGTAACGGCCGCCTTGATCTTCTGCCCGTCGGAAAGCGCTGCACTGATCTTTGCCTTGCCGGATTTCAGCGCTTTCAGCTTTCCTTTCGGGGATACGGAAACGATTTCCGGGCTCCCGCTTTCATATCCGGTCACTTTTACTCCCTCAGGCAGGTGAACGGTCTTGAGGGTATATTTTTTACCGAGTTTAAGCGTGATCTCTGTTTCCTTAAAAGAGGGTCCCGGCGTCTGCTCCTGTGTTTCCTGCATCTGCTGCGATTCAGGGTCCTGCGTCCCGGACGCCAGTACACGGCCGGGCAGGAGTACGGACAGTGTCAGGATCAGAAACAGCATCATCATTGCACTGTGCGATCTTCTGTTCTCGCTCTTCCGGTGCCTTCTTTCCTTTCTCTTTTCCTTGACAACTTCCTGCTTCTCCCGGATGCTGCTTACTGATTCGGCATCAGCGGATTTGATCGTCTTTACGGCGAAACATCCTCCGTCCGGCGCTTTCTTCAGCCGGATCTTGCCTTTTGTATAGCCGTGTCTGGGACATTGCACGAGCGACAGATACATATTCGCGCCGGCAGAGAACCATTTCACACGCTTGAATACCGGCAGCCCGCAGTGAACACAGCGCATGGCTGTTACTTTTTTGTCCGCCAGCACTTCTTCCTTGGAAGAGAATTCTCTGGATACATATTTCCGGTATGTCCCGAAATCGATCTCGATCTCCGCCGCACGGTCCTGCGGGAGACGGTGATAGTCCACCGATTCATACCGGCAGACGCTCTTCATATCCATCCGCTTCATGATCTCCGCGGTGTAATAAGTGTCGTCGAAGGCGCGGTGGAAAGCATGATCCTTCGGCACATGCAGGAACTCGACCGCATCCTCCAGCGAACTGCGGCTCTTGCCGTCATCGTACAGAAGACTGAACATTTTCTGCAGATCATAGTAGTAGAGCGGCAGCGGCAGCGGATTCTGTATGCGGTAATAATCCATATTGCGCTGGAGTTCGGTAAGATCCAGGCTCCCCCAGGTAACGAATTCGAAATCCTCTCCGCACCATTTGAAGAAATCTCTTATGACCGGTGAAAAAGTACGCTTATGCACCAGTTCCGCATCATTCAGATGGATCACTTCCTGCGTCTTTTTATGAAGCCTGTGATAGACCAGCGGACGGATCAGCTCATGGAACCTTCCGATCTCTTCCATATTTTCATTAAGCTTTATAGCGCCGATCTCAACGATCTCAAAAGGAAGCCTGGGATTCTCCCGGGCTTTTCCCTGCGGACACTGATTCCATTCCAGATCAAAAACGATATAATTCATTTCTCTCTCCGCAGCCGTTTCTGCAGTTTCTGCAGCAGCAGCCTGTCTTTTCTAGTCTGTGTCCTGCTTTCCGTCTTCATGATCATCCGTCCGTTCTCCGGATCAACATGGTCTAACTCCCTGTAATCTGCAGACGCCTTTGACAGCCCCCTGTTTTCCGCAAGCTTCCCGATTCCTTTGGTGGCAAGATCATACAGCACCGCAAATACCGGCACACCGATGATCATGCCGATGATGCCGAACAGTCCGCCGAAGAGCAGGATCGAGATCAGTACCCAGAAGCTGGCCAGTCCGGTGGTATCGCCCAGAATCCGCGGCCCGATGATATTGCCGTCTACCTGCTGCAGGATCAGCACGAAGATCAGGAAATACAGCGCCTGAAGAGGGCTCACCGTAAGGATCAGGATGGCACTGGGGATCGCGCCGATGAACGGTCCGAAATAGGGAATGACATTGGTCACGCCGACGATCGTGCTGATCAGGATCGCGTAAGGGAGTTTCAGGATATTCATAACAACGAAACAGATCAGCCCGATAATCAGGGAATCCACGATCTTCCCTACCAGGAATCCGGAGAAGATGTCCCTCACGTCCCTTAACAGAAATACAAGATAATTCGCCGGTTTTGCCGGAAGCACTGCATAAATGACTTTCTTTGTCTGACCGAGATAAAGTTTGCGGTTTGTCAGTACATAGAAGGAAACAATGATACCGATGAGCAGATTCTTGATGACAACGATAAAATCAACCAGTCCGGAAGACAGGCTGTTCAGGAACTGCTGAAATCGCGGCAGAAAGGTATTTTGCACCCAGTTCATGAACATGTCTCCAATGTTCGTATAGGTATTCAGTACCTGGGTCTGCAGTTCCGGATTATTCTGCAGGAGTTTTCTCACCCATGCCGTCGCCTTCGCCGAAACCACCGGTACGCTGTTGACAATGCTCATGATGGTCGTAAACAGCTGCGGAAGCACCAGAACAAGAATGACTGCCACCAGAATAAGCGCTGCGATCACGGACAGCCCTACGCTGATGCCCGTGATGATGTTTGTTCTCAGTCCCTCATTCTTCATCGGCGGGATCCACTGTTCAAGATGCCTCTCGATCAGATCACACATCGGTCCGAGGATAAAAGCAATGACGAATCCGTAAACGACCGGCATCAGTATATTGACCACCCTGACTGCCTCGCCGAATATCTTCCCGATATTCAGAATAAAGAAATAGAACATGATGGCCAGTGCCAGCGAACCGAAGCCCGTGAGGCTCTGAAGAAAATATTCCTTGAATCTGTTCTTGTTCATATAAATGTCCCTGTATTCTAAATCATTTCATTAAAAATATGTATAGATATTGTAATTATATCATAAACCGTATGAAAATAAAACACTGAAGTAAAACGGTCCTTCAGAAAACACCGGAGCCGGAGAAAGAGATCCGCTTCGTCAGACTTTCGGTCTTGCACAGAACCGCCTGTGTCAGGGCGCAGATCCTTCCTCCGGCTCCGCCGGTGTCAGAATGACAGTATTATTCAGTTCTCTGAAAGCTTTTTCAGATGTTCATATCTTTCCTTCGCGAGCTTCGCGCCCTCTGCAAAGAGCTTTTCGGCGTTCTCCGGGAACGTGCGCTTCAGCGAGGCGTATCTGACTTCTCCGTCCAGATATTCTTCATACGGCATCGCCGGTTCTTTGGAATCCAGCGTAAATTTATGCGCTGCATCCGGATTGTATCTGTACAGGAACCAGTAGCCGGAATCCACGGCACGCTTCATTTCATCCTGCACTTTGCCCATGCCGCATCGTAATCCGTGCTCCTGGCAGGGCGCATAGGCGATAATGACGCTCGGGCCGTTAAAGGCGGATGCTTCCTTCACAGCCTTCAGCAGCTGCGCGTTGTCCGCGCCCATGGATACCTGTGCGACATACACATTGCCGTAGGTCATCAGCATGCCGCCGAGATCCTTCTTCGGGCTCTTCTTGCCGGAAGCGGCGAACTGCGCGACCGCGCCGAGCTGCGTAGCCTTGGAAGACTGGCCGCCGGTATTGGAATACACTTCGGTATCCACGACCAGGATGTTCACATCTTCGCCCGTTGCGATTACATGGTCCAGACCGCCGAAACCGATATCATAAGCCCAGCCGTCTCCGCCGTACATCCAGAATGTCTTCTTCGACAGCTGGTCTTTATAGCGCAGGATCACCTCCGCCTCCGCATCGTCCTGCTTTTCAAGCGCTTCGATAAGTTCGCGGCTTGCAGTGCCGTTCGCTTCAAAATCGTCATAGGTCTCAAGCCAGCGGTCAATGGCTGCGGCGGCTGCACCGTCCGTCAGCGTTTCACGATATTTTTCCACGCGCATTCTCTCCGCTTCACGCTGATGTCTTACGGAAAGAAGCATTCCGAGGCTGAGCTCGGCGTTGTTCTCAAAGAGGGAATTCGTCCACGCAGGGCCGTGTCCGCGGCGGTTTGTCGTATAAGGAATGCCCGGCATGGCAGATCCCCAGGCCTGCGAACAGCCTGTGGCATTCGCCCAATAGATCCGGTCGCCGTAGAGCTGTGTGAGCAGCTTCGCGTAAGGCGTCTCGCCGCAGCCTGCGCAGGCAGCAGAGAACTCAAGCAGCGGCGTGCGGAACTGGCTTCCCTTGACCGTATAAGGATCGAACAGGTCTCCCTTTTCGGAAGTCTTCAGCGCATAATTCCAGGAAACCGCGGAATCCGGCGCCTCGTCGATCGGCACCATGGCAATCGCTTTCTCTTTCGCCGGGCAGACATTCACACAGCTGCCGCAGCCGGTGCAGTCGGCTTCGCTGACCTGCATGGTATAGAACAGGCCGGCAGCGGCGCGGCCTTTCGCCGGCACCGTGATCATTCCATCGGGACGCGCTTCGTTTTCAGCCGCATCCAGCAGATACGGACGAATGACTGCATGCGGACATACATAGCTGCACCTGTTGCACTGCAGGCACTTTTCAGGATCCCATACAGGCACTTTGGTGGCAATGCGGCGCTTCTCGAAAGCGGTCAAGCCCATGTCCATCACGCCGTCCTTATAGCGGAGCAGCTTGCTGACCGGCAGATCATCGCCTTTCTGCGCGTTGATCGGATCCAGGATCTCGGTGACCACGGCAGGTACATCGCGTTCCGGGGCGGGCTCATCTTCAGCATTTGCCCACGCTGCAGGGACTTCAAAGGGTACCAGCCCGTCCTTGCCGGCGTCAATGGCAGCGAGATTGCGCTTTACAACATCTTCTCCTTTTGCAAAATACGTCTTTGTCGCGGCGTTCTTCATGCATGTGACCGCTTCTTCCTCCGGAATGACCGGCATCAGATGGAAGAAGGCAGACTGCAGTACCATGTTGAAGTGCATGCCCAGGCCGAGTTCGGAGGCGATCTTCACAGCGTCGATCGTATAGACTTTGATCTTCTTCTCCGCCAGGATCCGCTTCGTGAACGCGGGGATATGCTTTCCGAGTTCTTCTCCTGTCCAGGGACAGTTGATCAGCAGCATGCCGCCGGCCTTGATCTCGGAAGCAAGATCATATTTCTCAATGTAAGTGGAATTGTGGCAGGCAACGAAATCGGCGGATTTGACATAGTAAGACGAACGGATCGGATGATCCGCGAACCTTACATGGCTCTTGGTCATGCCGTAGGATTTCTTTGCGTCATATTCGAAATAGGCCTGCGCGTATTTTTCGGTATTGGAATTAATGATATCGACGGTATTCTTGTTCGCCCCGACGGTTCCGTCCGAGCCCAGTCCCCAGAATTTGCAGGCGACGACATTTTCATCGTCCGGATAAAGCGGACCGGCTTCCGGCAGTGACAGATGCGTGACATCGTCCACGATGCCGATCGTGAAACCGTTCTTCGGCTGCACCACCTTCAGATTTTCAAATACCGCGGCGATCTGAGCAGGCGTGGTATCCTTTGAGGAAAGGCCATAACGGCCGCCGACGACTGTCAGATCAGAACGCCCGCGCAGCGCCGTGCACACATCCTGATACAGCGGTTCTCCTGTGCTGCCGCTTTCTTTCGTACGGTCCAGCACAGCGATCGCTTTGCAGCTCTCCGGAATAGCGGTAAGGAATCTGCTGACATCAAACGGTCTGTACAGATGGACCTGGATAAAGCCGACTTTCTCTCCCTTTGCGTTCAGGTAATCGACCGTCTCTTCAACACAGCCTGCGACAGAGCCCATGGCGATCACGACACGCTCTGCATCCGGCGCGCCATAATAATTGAAGATATGGTATTCCCTACCGGTGATCTCACTGATCTTTCCCATATAATCTTCAACGATGTCCGGGAGAGCATCATAGTCCGCATTGCTGGCTTCCCGCGCCTGGAAGAAGATGTCGGGATTCTGCACAGTAGCTCTGACCATCGGATGTTCGGGATTCAGCGCGTGGGCGCGAAAAGCATCCAGCGCTTCATAATCCACAAGCCCTTTCAGATCTTCGTAATCCATCTGCTCGACTTTGTCCAGTTCGTGGGAAGTACGGAATCCGTCGAAGAAATGCAGGAACGGGACGCTCCCCCTGATAGCGGAAAGATGCGCGACTCCTGCCAGATCCATGACTTCCTGCACGCTGCCTGTCGAGAGCAGCGCAAAGCCGGTCTGCCGGCAGTTCATGGCGTCAGACTGGTCTCCGAAGATGGAAAGCGCATGCGCGCCGACGGTACGGGCGGCAACATGCAGCACACCGGGCAGTCTCTCGCCGGCGATCCTGTGCATGGTCGGGATCATCAGCATCAGGCCCTGGGAAGAGGTAAAGCTTGTGGAAAGCGCTCCGGCCTGCAGGGAGCCGTGGATCGCGCCGATCGCGCCGGCTTCCGACTGCATTTCCACCAGATGCACTCTCTGTCCGAAGATGTTCTTCTTGCCCTGGGCGGACCAGAGATCTGTCTTTCCCGCCATCGGGGAGGACGGCGTGATCGGATAGATGGCCGCGATCTCGGTAAAAGCATAGGCGACATACGCCGCTGCTTCATTTCCGTCTACTGTTACAAAAGTCTTTTTACTGCTCATGATACTTCCTCACATCTCTATGCCGTACAGCTGCGCGCAGTTGTCATGGAATATCTTCCGGTATTCTTCGTCCGTCAGCTTCAGCTCTCTCATATTTTCAAGTTCGGACGGCAGTGTCCACATCGGATAATCCGTCCCGAACAGCACTCTGTCCGCGCCGTAGGCCCGGATGATCTCCCTGGTCTTTTCCGGCTCCATATAGAACATGGAGGACGAAGTGTCCGCCATGAAATTCGGATAGTCTGACAGCAGCCGCACTGCATCGTCCCAGACACTCCATCCGCCCAGATGCGCGCCGATGAATTTCAGCTTCGGGAACGCCTCCAGCACCCTTGTTACCCGTTCCGGATTGGAATAATCATACCTGAAATCGCCGGTATGGACAAGAACGGGGATGCCTTTTTTCTCGATCAGGCCGAACATCCGCATCGCTTTATCGTCATCCGCATGAAATTTCTGAAAATCCGGATGTACTTTGACGCCCTTCAGTCCGAGTTCCACCAGATGGTCGATATCCGCTTCCAGATCCGGCGAATCCGGATGCATGGCCCCGAGGCCGGTGAATCTCCCGCCGGAACGCGCGACGGCATCCGCGATGAACTGATTGATCGACTGTACCTGGTGCGGCACTGTTGCCACCGAATGGACCACAAAATGCACCACACAGTCCGCTGCGCCGGTCGTTAAAAGCGTGCCCGGCGTGCCGTCATACTGGCACGCCGTGGGAAGGCCGTCATAGAACCTGTCAATCGATTCGATCGCCTTGTGCGCGATCCTGTCGGGATAAATATGACAGTGACTGTCTATGATCCTGTATTTGCTCATGCTGTCTCGATGCTGGCGTCTTTCTGCAGTCCCAGCTTCTCCACCGCCTGTTCTCTCATTTTGTACTTCTGGATCTTTCCGGCGTCGTTCATCGGGAATCCGTCCACAAAATCCACATACTTCGGTACTTTGTGCTTCGCCATGTGATCCCGGACGAACTTCTTCATCTCCTCTTCGGTCATCTCCTCGCCTTCCTTCAGGATAACGCAGGCCATGATCTCTTCGCCCATTGCCTTGTCCGGCACACCGATGACCTGCACATCACTCACTTTCGGATGCGTATAGATGAATTCCTCGATCTCCTTCGGATAGATGTTCTCACCGCCGCGGATGATCATATCTTTCAGACGCCCGGTGATCCTGTAGTTGCCTTCCGGTGTCCGGCAGGCCAGGTCTCCTGTATGCAGCCAGCCGTCCTTATCGATAGCGGACGCCGTTGCTTTCGGCATCTTGTAATAGCCCTTCATGATATTGTAGCCGCGGGCAACGAATTCTCCGATCACTTCGTCCGGGCAGTCCTCTCCGGTCTCGGGATCGACGATCTTGCACTCGACTTCCGGGAACGCGCTGCCGACCGTTGTGACGCGGACTTCCAGGGAATCCGTGGTGCGGCTCATGGTACATCCGGGCGCGGCTTCGGTCTGGCCGTATACGATGACGATCTCCTTCATATTCATCTTATCCACGACATCCCGCATCACGGCAATCGGGCAGGGGCTGCCGGCCATGATGCCTGTACGCATGAACGAAAAATCGGTCTTCGGGAAATCCGGATGTTCGAGCATCGCAATGAACATCGTCGGCACCCCGTGGAACGCCGTGATATGCTCATGATTGATGCACGCCAGCGAAGTCTTCGGGGAGAAATACGGAATCGGCAGGATCGTGCCGCCGTGGGTCATGGTCGCTGTCATCGCCAGCACCATACCGAAGCAATGGAACATCGGCACCTGGATCATCATGCGGTCCTCGGTGGAGAGGTCCATGCCGTCGCCGATGCTCTTGCCGTCATTGACAATATTGTAATGCGTGAGCATAACGCCTTTCGGGAAGCCTGTGGTCCCGGAGGTGTACTGCATGTTGCAGACGTCATTTACGTCAATGGCTGACTGCATGCGGCGGATCTCCTCGACGGGCGTCTGCGGCGCATATTCCAGTGCTTCTTCCCAAGTGAGGGCACCGGGCATCCGGAAACCGACGGTGATCACATTTCTCAGGAAAGGAAGCCGTTTCGCATGCAGCTGCTTTCCTTCCTCTTTTTCCGCAAGCTCCGGGCAGAGCTCGCTCATGATGGCTTTATAATTCGAATCGCGGTAGCCTTCGATCATGACCAGCGTGTGCGTATCGGACTGGCGCAGCAGATATTCGGCCTCGTGAATCTTGTAAGCGGTATTCATCGTGACCAGGACCGCACCGATCTTCGTAGCTGCCCAGAAGGTCAGGAACCACTGCGGCACGTTGGTCGCCCAGATCGTCACCTTCGAGCCAGCGCGGACGCCCATTGCGACCAGCGCTCTTGCAAATTCATCGACATCGTCGCGGAACTGGCTGTAGGTGCGGGTATAATCCAGTGTCGTGTATTTGATCGCGAGCTGATCCGGGAATTCCTCGACCATGGTGTCCAGCACCTGCGGAAACGTTTTGTCGATCAGATCGCCTTTCTTCCAGACATATTTCCCGATCCCGCGGTTGCTGCGGTACAGATGTCTGCGGCGGCGCCTTAAACTGATCACGCGGCTCATCATTTCCTTGTAATGGGTCAGGATGATCTCCGGATCGGCGATCTCCGGCGCCCAGTCGGGATCCCATTTAAGCGAAATGTAACCGGCATAGTTGACGGAACGCAGTGCGTTCATCAGGCTGGCAAGCGGAAGATCGCCTTCCCCGATCAGTTCGGGAACAGGCTCGCCGTTTTCCATCCTGTAGTCATGGATATGCACATAGCAGACATACGCGCCAAGGTTGGTGATCGTGGTTTCTGCGTCTTCCTTTGAAATCGCGGAGGTCGTATACATGTTCCAGAGCGCACAGAGCCTGTCGTCCGCAAAATGATTCAGGAAATCCCGGAGACGGCCGGTGTCGGCAAACGCGCCGGTAGTTTCGACGAGCAGACGGACGGGATATCCGTTGACCAGTTCGATCAGTTCCTGCATGACATTGACGCACACATCCATATCCTGATTGTCCGTGCGGATACCCACATTTTCCACGCCGAGATTCACGGCTGTCTCAATGCAGTTCTCCAGTTCTTCCCTGAACACAGGATCCGTAAAATCACCCACCGCGCAGACGCAGGGAATCGTGAGGCCCGCCTTCGCCAGTTCACGCCTGGCTGCAGCCGAAAGCCCCGGGTTCGTTACACTGCTTTTGCCGGAGAACATTTCGCTTCTGATATCGTATAATTCTATTCCCGCCATGCCGGTAGCGGAAGCGACCCCGCAGAATTCCTCCCAGCGGATGCCGTCCCAGTTGCGGATGGAAAATGATAATTTCAATACTTTATCCTCCTATCAGTTCTCCTCATACACGATCTTGTTCAGCGCACTGATATAAGCCCTGATCGACGCTCCGATTATATCCGTCGAGATACCATTCCCGGAGCACACCCTTCCATTCGCGCGGATCTTTACGAGTGCGCTTCCCATGGCGTCGCGTCCCTCCGCGACTGTCTGAATCTGGAAATCATCCAGCTCATAGCGGTGTCCGGTGATGGATTCGATCGCTGCAAAGGCCGCATCGATCGGGCCGTTTCCCATGCCGAGCCCCTGGACAGCAGTCCCGTCTTTTTCCAGCGTGAGATTGGCCATCGCTGAAATCACATTTCCGCTGGTGAACACATAATTGACGAGCCTGTAGGTCGGGGGGACCTGCATGGAAGTGGTCGCGACGATCGCCTCCAGTTCCCTGGTGCCTACAAACTGCTTCTTCGCCGCAACACGGGTAAATGCCTCGTAGACCCTGGACTTATCCTCATCCGAGAGGTCGTACCCCAGCTGGGCAACGACATTCATCACATCGCCGATGCTGTCATCTTTGTCCAGGCAGACATTCGCGATATCTCCGATCCCGATGTTGGAGAACCGGTCCTCCTCTTCGGGCATAAGCAGTTTTTCAAGCTGGTCAACAGTGCGGTTCAGTTCTGTCACACGCATGCCGGTGGCAATGTCCATATCCACGCCCTTGATGCGTACAAAGTTCGCAAGCTGCGCAAGGGTAGGATAGCCGGCAGGGATGGCGGTGCATTTTACACCGATGGCACCGTGGGCTATAGCAGCCGCGGCACAGGCGTTCGCCATGTTCATCTCGTCGCTGATCTGCACATACAGTTCAATATCCTGAAGCGCCGGAACGTTTTCAAAAATGCCTTCAACGAAGCTGCCGAATTCATCGGGCAGCATGATGCCTGCGCTGTCGCATACGGTGATCTTGTTCGCGCCGGATTCGATCGCGGCATTGATCGCTTCATACAGGAAATCGATTTCTGCGCGGGTGGCATCCAGCGCGGAGAATTCGACATGCTCGCTGTAGTAACGGCATTCCTTCACCTGCTTTCTGATCTCTTCCAGCATGGCAGGCGCCTTTTTATGGCAGACATATTCCATCTGCAGGGGAGAGAGCGGAACAAGAAGGTTCAGTTTCGGCTTCTTTGCAGAACGGACACTCTCCCATGTCTCTGCAATATTTCCGACCGAGATATCCACAGCAGCCGAAATACGGGTGGCAACCATGGAAGCGATCGTCCGGTTCGCAAGCTGATCAGCCCTGCCGCCGGCGATGGGGGCCAGCTCGATCGTATCGGATCTCAGTCTGTCCAGGCTTCTGGCAACTTCAAGCTTTTCCTTAAAGGAGAGCTCTCTGCCGCGGATGCGGCCGGCTTCCCTGAGTGTCATGTCGATGAATTTTACTGTCCTCATAATTGTTCGCTCCTCTGTTATATTTCTTTGTCTTATTCCTGTATCTTTAAATGGCCTGTCTGTATGCCGGGCAGCTCTCTTCATTCCGTCCGGCGATTCCGGCAACTGTCTTCATCTTTGGCAGCGCCCCCGGGCAGCTCTCTTCATTCCGTCCGACGATTCCGGCAGCTGTCTTCATCTTTGGCAGCGCCCCCGGGCAGCTCTCTTCATTCCGTCCGACGATTCCGGCAGGGAAATCAGGGTTTGTGCGAAATTCTTCTCTTTTTTACAGGAAGCTACCCCTGTTTCGGAACTGATTCTCCCGAAAAAGGGTATCTTTGTCAGAATCAGAGCTGTTTTACGCACATTTTGACGGTCTTCTTGAAATTCTGTCATAAATGTATGACAGTGCTGGGGTACCTTTTTGAAACAACCCCTGTTTTTACGCCCATCCTCCCGAAACGGCGTGCCGGGAATTAATGAGTTCCGGGTTCCTTCTCGGATTCCGGTGCAGAATTCCCGGGATCCTTCTTCCCGATATTTAGCACAGACACTCTTTTTTCGAACGCCTTTTGGGGCTGCCTTGTCCGATGTCAGTGAATTGGTGATTATACTCCTCTGTTTACCGCTGCCGTTCGCGCGCTTATACATTAAAAATCCCGGGATCCTGTTAAGGATCCCGGGACGAATAAACTCTTTATTCGCGGTACCACCCGGTTTGCCGCATAGGCGGCCTCTCATAAGCGCTCCGTCAAGCGCCCTGCCATGGTAACGGGGCTTCCGTATCTCCTTACACAGCAACTTCCGCCTTCCGGAGATCTGCTCAGGCATGAGACTGCATATTCTGTACGCACACCGGCTCGCACCGCCCGCCGGCTCTCTGAAGTGGTTCTCAGAATGCATAGTGCCTTCATTGCATTTTGTTCTGCTATTCCTGATCACTGACTGTCCGTCAAAACAGCTGGCAATCAGCGTTGCACAAAATTTTACACGAATTTTTTAAGGTTGTCAACACAGGTTTTGTGCAATAACTGCTGTAATTGTGCAAAAAATAGAGTTTTGCACATATCCGCAGGAAACAGACAGAAAACCCGGCCGTCATTCGGGCAGGATCTGGCAGCCGGGCAAGCGGGATTGATAAGAGGACTAAAAGGAATTTCCCCCCGGATGAGACGATAGCACAGAACCGTCCCCGGAACAACCTACTGTTGGTTTACAAAGCGGTTCGGAAAATATCCTTCCGGATAACTTGACATCCTGATTTTTCTCACACATAATCTGGGGTACAGTGTAAGAATGCTTCCGTAAAACGATCCGCATTTTTCCCTGGCACTGATAACGATCCAGCGTTGAAAGGAAATCCGTGACATGTCCGTATCTCTGAATATTCCGGAAAATGTGAATATCATCCTGAAGATCTTAAAGGAAGCCGGCTATGAAGCTTATATCGTAGGCGGCTGTGTCCGTGACGCCATTTTGGGCAGGACGCCCGGCGATTGGGATATCACCACTTCCGCCATGCCGGAAGAAGTCAAGACACTGTTCAGACGCACCATTGATACCGGCATTAAACACGGGACTGTCACGGTTCTCATCAGAGGGGAAGGTTATGAAGTAACCACTTACCGGATCGACGGCGAGTATGAAGACGGGAGACATCCCAAGCAGGTAACGTTTACGCGCTCCCTTTCCGAAGATCTTCTTCGCCGTGATTTTACCATCAACGCCATGGCATATCATCCGGAGACCGGACTTGTGGATCTCTTCGGCGGCGAAGCGGATCTGAAGGCACGTACCATCCGCGCCGTCGGAGTCCCGAATGACCGGTTTGATGAAGACGCGCTCCGAATCCTGCGCGCGGTCCGCTTTTCCGCCCAGCTCGATTTTGAGATCGAACCGGCGACACTGCAGAGCATTGCTGATCATGCGGAGAATCTGCGTCTGATCAGCGCTGAAAGGATCCGTGTCGAACTGACAAAGACGCTCGTTTCCGATCACCCTGAAAAGTTCATGGTCTTCCACGATACAGGCATCACAAAAGTCCTGTTCCCGGAATTCGACCAGATGCTCGCCATGCCGCAGGAGAATCCCTGGCACTGCTATAATGTAGGCCGCCATACAATGGAAGTGGTAAAAGGCGTTCCGGCGGATCCCATTCTCAGATGGGCTGCGCTTCTCCATGATGTCGGAAAACTGTGGACGAAAACGATCGACGGGGAGGGGAAGGCGCATTTTTACGGACACGCCAAAAAGAGCGCGGAATTTGCCGGTGATTTCCTGCGCAATCTGAAATTCGACAATCACACGATTGAGATGGTGTGCCTGTTCGCAAGACATCACGACGCGTGGTTCGACGGCAGTGATAAAGTGACAAGAAGAGTGATCAGCCGTGTCGGAAAAGAGAATTTTCCTGCGCTGCTGCAGATAGCAAGAGCTGACGCCATGGCTAAAAGCGATTATGCAAAAGCACAGCTTCTGCCGAAATACGACAGGGTGGAAGAAGGGTATTACCGGATCATGGCTGCGAATCAATGCACCACGCTGAAAGAACTCGCGGTAAACGGCGGCGATCTGATCAAAGCGGGCATAAAGCCCGGAAAAGAAATGGGCGAGCTGCTGCAGTCGCTGCTCACCCATGTGATAGAATATCCTGAAGAGAATGTGAAAGAAGTGCTGCTTGAACGCACGTTGTCTTCCCGTTCTTAAGCTTCCTCCACCGATGCATCCGGCGCATTTTTCTGTACCGAAGCGACGCCGTTCAGACACTTGCGGAGAGTCGTATAATCCTCACTGACTGCAATGATCTGTCCGTTCTTTGCCTTTAAGCGGAAACGGAACTGGTCTGCTTTATCCTTGTAGACTTCAAATTTCGGATGTTTAAAAGTTTCATAGCCTTCGACTGTCTGGTTCTCTACGGCTGCGATCGCTGCGTTCTTGGCGACGCTTGCAATGCCGTTCAGGCATGTCTTCATTGACTTGTAGACCTGAGAGCTGGCGATTACCTGGCCATTGTTTGCCTTGAGATCGAATTTTACGCCTGTTTTAGCGGTCTTGATTACAAATTTGCCCATGACTTTCCTCCTGAAACCTCTTTCCTTTCTTATGATGTCCGAAGCAGGATACAATATCCTTCCCTATATTCGCTTCTAACGATAATATATCTCTGAATCTTTCCAATTGCAATAAAAATATGAAATATTCTGTCACTGTAATCTGACAAATAGGAATCCATGGAACAGACGTATTATGACACGGATCCTTCGCATTCAAAGACACTCAGGACGACTGTTTTCAGCTTGCTTGCATGCAATTTTAAATTATCCCTGAAATATTTTGTCAATTTTTGCTTGACAAAGTAAAAAACAGGTGTTATCTTGTTGTAAACCGTTGAGGAAGAGCGAGTAAGGATCTTCGTCTTCTTTCAGAGAGCTGCCGGCCGGTGCGAGACAGCAGAAGAGATTTTCCCGAATGGACTTCTGAGGGCGAGAGGAAAGGGTGTTCGCGGGCGCCTGAGTATGCGAGCCGGAGCAGCATCTCCGTGAACAAAGGCAGCGTATGATGGTACGCATGAGAGGGCATGTCAGACATGTCAAGCCGGGTGGCACCGCAGGTTCGAATTTATGACCCTGTCCCAGCAAATACAAACTGGGACAGGGTCTTTTGTTGTTAACACGGCCCGCTCCCAACAAACAAAACACGAAAGGAGCACCACTATGTCAGACAAGAACGTAATCCCCTACAAGATCTACCTCGAAGAATCGGAGATGCCTGAATCCTGGTACAACGTCCGTGCCGACATGAAGAACAAACCGGCCCCTCTGCTCAACCCCGGCACCCGCGAGCCTATGACAGCAGAGGAACTCTCCGGTGTATTCTGCGAGGAACTGGTCGCCCAGGAACTCGACAACGAGCACCCCTATATCGCCATCCCGCAAGAGATCCGCGATTTCTATAAAATGTACCGTCCGTCACCGCTGGTAAGAGCGTATTGTCTGGAAGAACGGCTGCAGACGCCCGCAAAGATTTATTATAAATTCGAAGGGAATAATACCAGCGGATCCCATAAACTGAATTCCGCGATCGCGCAGGCTTATTACGCAAAGAAACAGGGGCTGAAGGGCGTGACCACAGAGACCGGTGCCGGCCAGTGGGGAACAGCTCTTTCCATGGCCTGTTCCTACTTTGAACTGGACTGCAAGGTCTATATGGTCAAAGTTTCCTATGAGCAGAAACCTTTCAGGCGCGAAGTCATGCGCACCTACGGCGCATCCGTTACGCCTTCTCCTTCCATGACCACCGAGATCGGAAAAAAGATCCTGGCCGAACATCCCGGCACTACCGGCAGCCTCGGCTGCGCCATTTCGGAAGCGGTGGAAGTGGCTGTCACGAATCCCGGCTATCGATATGTTCTGGGAAGCGTACTGAACCAGGTGCTGCTGCACCAGTCCGTGATCGGTCTGGAAACAAAGGCAGCGCTCGACAAATACAACATCAAACCCGACCTGATCATCGGCTGCGCCGGCGGCGGTTCCAACCTCGGCGGACTGATCGCTCCGTTCGTGGGTGAGAAGCTCCGCGGAGAAGCCGACTATCAGATCATTGCGGTGGAGCCGGCATCCTGCCCGAGCTTTACACGAGGCACTTACGCTTATGATTTCTGCGATACCGGCATGATCTGCCCGCTCGCAAAAATGTATACATTGGGATCCTCCTATATTCCTGCGCCGAACCATGCCGGCGGCCTTCGCTATCACGGCATGAGCCCGGTGCTCTCCCAGCTGTATGATGACGGTCTGATGGAAGCCAGATCCGTCAGGCAGACGGATGTATTTGAAGCAGCCGAACAGTTCGCGAGAGTGGAAGGCATCCTGCCCGCACCGGAAAGTTCCCACGCGATCCGGGTTGCCATCGATGAAGCCCTGAAATGCAAGGAGACCGGCGAAGAAAAAACGATCGTATTCGGTCTCACCGGCACCGGCTATTTTGATCTGGTCGCCTATGAGAAATTCCACAACGGCGAGATGGAAAACTACATCCCGACAGATGAAGAGATTGCAGAAAGCATCGCGAAACTGCCGAAGATGGACTGAACCTTGATATTCATCATCCTCTTTCCGGGCGGCACGTTCCATCGCCGCCCGGTTTTTCTGTCCGGAAAACCGGGGTAAAGTATCCGGAAGCGGGTTCTTGTCTGCTTATCACAGATCATACAGAAAAGCGATTTTTATCCTTTCCGGCAGCACTGCAGCCTGCCTGCTTACAGCTCATATAAAAAGCGGATCCGGCTGTATATCCTCTCAAAATCAACCATACACAGATCACTCCAGATGTGCACAGGCACTTTGTCTTCAAAGGTATAAACCGTCGGGATCTGATCTCCCTGCAGGTCGTGATACGCTACGATCTTCTTTTCTTCCGGATAGACCAGCCAGTATTCCTTCACCCCTGCGTCCAGATACTTCCTGAACTTAATCGTTATATCCTTTCTTCTCGTGACCGGTGAAAGGATCTCCACGATCATATCCGGCTCCCCGTAAAGCCCGAACCGCTTCAGCTTCTCCCTGTCACAGACCACAACGATATCCGGCTCGATCATTGTCTTGTCGTCCCGGTCCAGCTGTACGTCAAAAGGCGCATTGTATACCATACATTCCCCATTCTGTGACCTGACAAACAGATTCAATTCTGTAAACAATTCCGCGCTTAAAGCCTGATGAATGTTCTGCGGCGCGCTCATATCATAGATCACGCCGTCGATCAGTTCCACGCGCCTGTCCTCCGGGATCGCATAATAATCCTCCAGCGTGTACTCCCCCTGCTTCTTCTTATAAGTATATGGTGCCGGCGATTCCGCGACACTGTCCGGTCCTCCCTCCGGATCATCCGGCAGCCTGTTAAAGTCATAAATCCGTTCAGATTCAAATCCCCTGCCTTTTCTCAGGACTTTCTCCAGCGCCAGAAGTGTCTTCAGACGCGGCGCCTTCGTTGCGCCGGCCAGCACCTTCTGCACTGTCCCCAGCGGCACACCGGATCTGGCAGCCAGTTCTTCATTCGTCATACCGAGTTCCCGTTTTCTGGCCCGCATCTCTTCAATCGTCATGTCACAGTTCTCCTTTTCACCATCGGCCGCCTTCAGGCCTGCTTTATATTTTTTCTCTACATGCTGATTATATTCTTTCTGCATCCGTTTGTCAACCTGTATATTTCCATTTATCCATATTTATTCCATTTAAAGTACATTTGATTATGCGCGATACATCCATTTTATTTCCATTGCTTCTGTATTGATCATCCTGGAATCACGGCACTCCGCCCGTGTCCGGGATGATCCAACCGTCTGCAGACAAAAAAGATCCTTCCGCGCTGCTGTGCGGAAGGATCCGGCATCCGTTTTATAATGCGTTATCTCAGGAATATATCCCACCAGTGGCCTTCGTCATCCGACCCGCGATCCTCTCGGCGTCCGTCTCCGGACTCACCGTTTCCGGAACCGCCGCCGGAATCGTCACCGTTCCCAGAGCCGTCGTCATCCTCTGAGGAATCATTCCCTCCGGTGAAAATATCCCACCAGTGGCCTTCTTTTTCCTCATTGTCGTCATTATCTTCCCACTTATCATCATTATCCTGCTTATTATCGTTACTATTCCCCCACCAGCCGCCATTATTTCCATCGTCAGAGTTATCGTTCCCCCACGAATCCTGCCTGTCGTTGTCTCTGCCAAAGAACGGTGTGAAAAGGCCTTTATGCTGGCTGCAGACTTTCAGATCGGAGGGCATGACATACTCTTCATCCTCTGTCCCTTCGCTCGCGCGTTTCAGATAGACCTTCGTTTCCTTATTCTTGCAGTACACCCCTGCGCTCTGGTGGGAATCCGCGCAATATGTGATCTCTTCATGGCAGTCGCAGTAGGTCGTCGGCGCTGTGCCTGCGGCATAGATCTCTTCTCTGGTCATATCGCCCTGCACGGTCTGGTCGCACAGGCCCTCTGTCGCCAGTTTCCCGCACTTCGTGCAGATCGTATATTTTTCCATTCCTGCGAGCAGGCCGAAGCCGGTGTCTTCCAGCCCCTCATTGGCAGACTTCATGACTTCCGCCCAGAGTTTCCGGACATAGGCGCCGCTTTCCTGCTTTCCGCCGGAATCCAGACCGCCCCAGACGCCGCATGTATAATAAGGAGAATACCCGATCATCCATGCATCACGCGTACCGGAGGTAGTGCCGGTCTTTCCGGCAATGCTCATTCCGTCAAACGCCGCATCCGTTCCGGTACCTCTTTTAATGACATCCTCCATCGCATAGGTAAGGAGCGCCGCTGTTTCTGGCTGCACCACAACATGCGAATCCGGCGTCTTTTCGATCAATACATTTCCTTCATGATCGAGGATCTTTGTGTAATAGACCGGCTCGATATAAGCGCCGCCGCGTGCCAGCACGCCGTATGCCGTCGTCATTTCCAGATTGGTAACGCCGTTCTTTGTGCCGCCGAGCGCAAGAGATTCCACCCTGTCGTCTGCATTCAGGGTTGTGATCCCGAAGTCCGACAGACCGGAAAGCACACTGTTGATCCCCTGGTCATTAAAGCATTTCAGGGCAACAATATTGCTGGAGTCGACGATCGCCTGCCGGATCGTTGTCATGCCGCCGTAGATCCCGCTGGAATTATGAACTTCCGTTCCGTCCGAATAAGCGGTCGGTGCATCGTCGATCACGGTACCAAGCGTCAGATCTCCGTTCTCAAAGCCGGATGCATACTCCCCGATGACTTTAATGGTCGAGCCGGGCTGCCGTTCCGTATTAACCGCGCGGTTGAGCACCAGATTTGCGGTCTTCTCCCCGCGTCCGCCGACCATTGCACGGACCTGGCCGGATTCATTATCCATCAGCACAAGCGAGAGCTGCGTATCAGGATCATCCACTTCACAGGAATTGACCGCATTCTCACACTTTTCCTGCAGTGCGGAATCCTCTGTGGAATAAATGGTCAGTCCGCCGCGGTACAGGAGATTCCATGCCTCATCTTCACTGATCCCGAGTTCTTTCTGCAGATCCTCCAGCAGTTCATAGATCATTGCCTCTTCAAAATAGGACATGATCTCAACAGTATTTCCCTTTTCTCTTACTGCAGCAATGCGGCCGTATACATCGTCCTCTTCCGCTGCGTTGTACTCCTCCTCGGAAATATATCCCTGCTCCAGCATTTTCTGGAGGACGATTTCCCTTCTGCCGGAATTTGCCTCCGGCTCTCTGGCCGGATTGTATCTGGTCGGGTTTTTGGTGATCGCAGCAAGTGCCGCACACTCGGAGACCGTCAGTGCGGAAACATCCTTATCAAAATAATATCTTGATGCGGTCTGCACGCCCAGATTGCCGCCGCCGAGATTGATGGTGTTGAGATATTTCTCAAGGATCCATTCCTTGCTGACTTTCTGTTCAAGCTGCACAGCAAGATACTGTTCCTTTATTTTCCGTTCCAGTTTGTCTTCAAAATTCTCCTCACTCATCCAGTCTGTAAAGACATTGTTCTTCAGCAGCTGCTGTGTAATGGTACTCGCGCCCTGCGTGACGCCGCCGTTCGTGATCCCCCTGAACACAGCACGCGCAAGCCCCTTGAGGTCCACGCCGTGATGCTTGTAAAAACGCTCATCTTCTATGGCAATAAATGCCTGATACAGCTCTTCCGGCATCTCGTCCAGACGTACATAAACGCGGTTCGATTCAGAATCGGAAAGATTGAGCGCGACTTCCCCGGAAAGATCGAGCACGCTGGTACGGTATCCGTCCGGCTCTGCATCCGCCGTATTGATCACCGGCGCTTCCGAAATGACCATCAGGACATAGGAAACGCCCGCACCGATCCCCGCGACAATAAGCGCAGTCAGGATCAGCAGCACAATGCCGATCTTTTTTCCTCTTTTCTTTTTCTCTTTCATATAACGATCCCTCCCCTGTAAAAAAGAACGACCATCAGTAACTTTCCCGCCTCCCTTTTTCTGCGAAGTTCTTCATTCTGAGAAAATCATAAAGGATATTTGTGTTTAATCCTTGTTCGCATTTTTAAGCCGTGATTAAATACGTAAGAATTTTCTGTGGGAAATGTTACAAAATGATTTGCGAAGATGTTACGTTTTGCAGATAGGTATGGTATGATTGGAGCATCACGAAAGAACCCGGGAAAAATGTATGAAAAGCAGGAAATGGTATCTCATCACGGCGATCTCTGACATCGCCGTTGTCTTCATGATCTTATTTGCGCTCGTTGTCATGTACTGCGGGCTTGATATCGGCGTCCTTTTTTCTGAAAAAGGCATCTCCATGTTCAGATACTATACGGTCGATGCGAACTTTTTTACCGCAGCAGCCTGTATCGTCTGTGCCCCCCTGGAAATCAAAGCCTATAAAAAAGAACATTACGAACTCCCTGCATGGGCTGTAATGTTCAAATTCACCGGCATTGTCTGCCTCACTCTTACCTTCCTGGTCGTGGTCTTTTTCCTGATGCCGATGTTCGGCGTAAAGAAGATGACGGAAGGTTCCAATGTATTCATGCACTTTGTGATCCCCGTCTGGTGCATCCTGACATTCTGTCTGTCCGGCCAGGGAAAACTGGTGAAAAAAGCGTTCATTCCGCTGAGCCTCATTCCGACCTTTCTTTACGGCATCGCTTATTTAGTCCCCATTCTGGGAAGCGGTCCGGACAATGTCGTCCCCAGCAAACACGCGGACTGGTATGGCTTCGCGCAGGTCGGCCCGGTGCTGCTCGCGCCGGTGTTCCTGCTGCTGATCGCCATCACCTACGGGATCGCCCGCGGTGTGTGGAAAATGAGCGGCGGAAGACGCTAGGCCGGTATTATACTTGCTCTTGTTCATAATTCCGCTCTTTTTCAGGAATATACATCCTTTTGTTTTCCTGTCAGCCTGATATACCGGACATGATCTGAGAATTTGTTCATATATCTCTTCAGTCATAAAAAAATACATCCCTTATCCATCGATGATTACGGATCATCTTTGAAAAAAGGATGTATTTTTTCTGTCTCCGATATACATATGAACAAAACGGTCTTGTTCTGCAGGATAATCATGATTTCAGCGGAAAACAGGGATGTATTATTCTATGCCGACATCAATATATGAACAATCAGTCATAGGATCAGCGTTATCGCAGGGATAAACATACAATAAGAGCGGCAAGCTCAGCAAAGTTCATATCAGCAGTGTCATCAGCGGGATCGTCACCATGCACGCAAGGCTTGACAGGAAGATCGCCCTCGATCCCAGTTCCACATCACCGCCGTATGTCTGCGAGAAAATGACTGACAGCGACGGACACGGCATCGCCGCGCACAGGATCAGCACACTTTTCAGCAGTGGGGATACAAACGGCATGAAATGAAGCGCCAGCACAGTGAGCAGCGGAATCGCGGCAAGCCGCATGATGCAGATCGTGATCACATCCTTATCCCGGAACGTATCCGCAATTCTTCCCCGCGACAGGCTTAAGCCGATCACGAACATCGACAGCGGCGTGGTGATGCCCGCAAACGCGTTGATTACTCTCGATGCCACCTCCGGCACGGGAATCTGAAACAGGAAAAAGAGCAGGCCGAGCAGCATCGCGAGATTCTGCCTGGAGAGCAGCACATTCTTTTTCCCGCCGTCCGGTTCTTTCCCCGAAAATGCGTACATCATCCTGACGCACAGGGTATACTGCACGATCATATAAGCCGGTCCCGAATTGGCAAGGATGAATACCCCGTCCTGGCCGAGCAGCGCATTTACGATCGGGATCCCCATAAAGCCGGTATTGCCGTAGGAAGAGGCAAAGATCCACGTCCCGCGGCGGATCTTCCGGACACCCAGCGCACCGGAAACAAGATAACTGATCCCCAGCGCAGACAATGAAAACACAAGGCTCAGCACCAGTCCGATCACGCTGTCTTTCAGCATGTTTATGTCGAACGCGCGCTGCATGGATGAAAAGATCATGCACGGCAGTGTGACCTGCATCAAAAATGCGGTAAGGTCTGAAAATGCTTTGTCTGAGAGCTTTCCGCTCTTCCCCGCGAAGAATCCCACCGCGATCATGGCGAACAGGATCAGCAGATTATTTATAATAAGGAAAATGTCCATATACTAAACGAACTTATTTCTTTGCATCTTCTCTGATAAAATTCATAAAGGTCTTCTTAATGGGCGCGGGCAGCCCGTACTTTTCTTTGCCGAGTTCGATCGAGCGGATCAGGAAGACCATATTCTGCGCCAGCGTCTTGACTGTGTGCATGCCTTCCGCATCGAAGGCACTTTCTCCGTCCGCGGATCCGTATACACCGTTCCAGTACTGGCTGGATGCGATCGGCATCTGGCTGATGGAGAAATATTTGTTGATCTCATCCATTGTAACGGTCGTGCCGGCACGTCTGGCCACTGCGACTGATGCACCGACTTTCATGCGCTTGTCGGTATGACATGAGAAGAACAGTCTGTCCATAAAGGAGATCAGCGAACCATTTGCGGAGGCATAATAGACAGGACTTCCGACCACCATGCCGTCGCAGGCTTCAAACAGGGGCGCCGCCTTGTTCACGACATCGTCAAAGACACATTTCCCCAGTTCCCTGCATTTGCCGCAGTCGGCGCATCCGCGCACTGCGCCGGGGCCGAGATCGACCCAGTCGACCTGCGCACCTTCCGCTTCGAAGATTTTCCGCATTTCGTTTAACGCGGTATACGTGTTTCCCTCTTTGTTCGGCGAACCGTTGACCATTAATATTCTCATTTTTCCTCCTTATCAGCGCTGCCGTCAGATCCGGACAATACATTCCGGGCAGCATCTCTTTCTAATCATATTCAAATATACCCTGTATGGCATCTGATACGTTCATGACCATATAATAGGGGAGACTGTCAATAATCATACAGGATCTTTTTCCCGGGTCGATCATTTTCATCTGCTCACAGATGACCGTACCGGAAAAACCTGAAACGCCGCTTACCGGTATATGAAGCGGGCCTTCCGGAATATCCTCCGGGACAGGACACACATGAAATACACCGGTTGCATCAATAAAAGCATTATTGCTCACGATCAGGAACCGCAGTTTCTGACCGGACATCTTAATGATCTGTCCCTGCCGGAATTCTGTCATAAAATCTCCTTTCCGACAGGATCTCCCCAGTCAAATTCATAAACAGATATTTCTCCGTCATAATCTGCCAGGCGTTCTTTAAATGATCTGTGCGCAAACTCTTTCTGAAGCACGATCATCCCGTTTTCCACTTTCACGTTCAGGACATCTGAAACAGTGATCCCAAGCTGATCCAGGATCTCTTTCGGAAGCCTGATTCCCTGACTGTTTCCCCACGCTCTTACAGCGACCTGAAGCATGCCTTCACCTCCTTCTGCCAGAACAGCCGTCCGGGATAATTATACAATTATCCCGGATATCAGTCAAGATATGCCCGGATCGACAGCACTTCAGAGCCAGGGATCCAATTCTTTCGGAAAACAAAAAACCCGGGCATTTGCCCGGGCGGAATGGTAAATGATTCAGATATTTCTGTCAGATCGTTTTACGGATCAGCCTTCGATCGCGATATATTTCTTCTGCTCAACTTCCTGCTGTTTCTCTTTCTTGGGAACCAGGATCGTCAGGATACCATCGGCGAATTTCGCCTTGATGTCTTCCTGGGTGATCTGCTCGCCCACATAGAAGCTCCTGCTCATCGAACCGGAATATCTTTCCTTCCTCAGATACTTGCCTTCCTGATCCTTCTCATCCTTGTTCTCGGAATGGGAAGCTTCGATGGTAAGGGTACCGTCTTTAAGATCTGCCTTCACGTCTTCTTTGGTGAAGCCGGGCAGTTCCATCTCGATCTGGTAGTTATCCTCGGTTTCCTTAATATCGGTGTTCATCTGGGTCACCTGGGTGCGTCCGAAATGACGGGCCGGCCAGAAACTGTCGTTAAAGAATTCATCAAACAGGCTGTCTGTAAAATTATCATTGAAAATGCTGGGTCTTAACATAATGCTTACCTCCTTCTATTCTATGCGCCTTTCGGCGGTCTGACAGTTGTCGTTTTAAGAATGCGCTACTTCATTGAGCGCTTTTGTTTTTCTCAATTCAAGTGCTCTGTTATTCTGCAAATGTGTCATCCTGAGCAAGCGAAGCGCGTCGAAGGATCTTCGCTCTGAAACAGGCGGCTTTACTAAAACCGCAAGCATTACGCGGTGGATTCTTCCGTTGCTCTGCGCCTTCAGAATGACAGATGTTTTATTCGATCGTGATCCTCTTCTCCTCAGCTGCCTTCTCGTAAGCAATCTTCGGAATCGTCAGGATCAGGACACCGTCCTTATAAGCTGCTTTGACATCTTCAGTCTTGATGTCTCCGACATAGAAACGTCTCTGGCACTTGCCGGTATAGCGTTCTTTTCTGAGAGGCTTCATGGTCTCGTCATTCAGGAACTTGGCTTCTACGGTCAGATATTCTTTCTCAACGTACGCTGCGATCTTTTCCTTGGCGCAGCCCGGGATGTCTACCTTCAGCACATAAGCCTCATTGTTTTCCAGAATATCGCATCTCATTAAATCATTTCTTCTTTCCATGATCATCCCTTCTTTCCGTATGATTAAGAGGATCCTTGGGCATTCCGGCTTCCGGTGGATACGCTTTTCTGCATCTGCACCGCCTTCCTGCGTTCTGATCACTCTCTTTTTTCTCTTTACGCCTATGTTATAGCACTTCTGTTAGCACTCGTCAAGAGTGAGTGCTAACATTTTTTGTGAAATTTCCGTGAAGAAATGATTAAATGACTTATTTTGCGGGTTCCGGTCTTCTTTCCATCGAAAATATACTGTACTGATCTGTGCAATATTCTTCTTATAGTTCGTTCTGCTGCCCAACGCAAGACGCCGCCTGATAACCTCAGACGGCGTTTCGACATGTGAATTTCTTTCTTATTTGAGTTTGGACATCAGAACAGATGCCATGTAGATTGGCAAAAATTTAATCCCCTGTTCTTTATGCACATCTTTCTGGGATAGAACGATCGTTTCCTTTACAGACCCGGAATACTTTTTTCGAAAACAATCCAGCGACTCATGTTTTCCGGTTCCCGAAGCTTTCACCTCCAGCGCTGTGATCTTTGCTTTCTCTGTGATCAGGAAATCGACTTCATAGTAATGAGTGCTCCCTTCCTTTTCCCAGGTATGATAGAACAATTCCCTTCCTGCGGCAGCAATCATCTGTGCTACCGCATTTTCATACAGATATCCAAGGTTTGCCGGAAGCTTGTCAGACAACAGTTTTGCGTAGATTTCATTTTCAGCCGCAGGGCGGTCGATAAACATAAGCGTTACAAACAGACCGGTATCCGCGATATACATTTTATAACTGCTCAGATCCTTCGTATCTGTCAATGTCACATGCGGATCCGTAGTATTATAAGAGATCAGAACCGTTTTGGAATCGATCAGATCATAAAGACGTTCTTCATCCCGTTCCGTTTTTTTCTTTTTGGTAGCACCGGAAAGCAGATATCGTTTCGTATCTTTGGATAGCTGCCCGGGAATTGAATGATACATCGCGGAAATTCTGCCGGAAGAATCGATTTTTTTGAAATCCGCCTCGTATAATTCCAGAATAGACCTTTTCACCATATCGATCTCGGAGAAACTTTTCCCCTGCGTATAGGCCTCTACCGCCTGAGGCATACCGCCCACTGCCATATACAGCCTGAAATCACGCATCATCTGCCGGTTGATCTGCTGCTCCATACTCTTTCCGGACCGGTACAACTGCTCAATAACTTCATAAGAATGCTTTCCGACTGCCAGAAGAAACTCCTCATAATCCATAGGATAAACCGGCAGTTTCATCTCCTCCGACGGAATCAGGATATTTTTTACATTTCTCCGAATAGAAATCAGGGATCCGGTCTCGATATAATGATATCTGCCATCTTTCACCAGATATTTGATCGCCTGTCTCGCCGGCGGATACAGCTGAATCTCATCGAATATGATCACGGATCTGTGTTGTACCAGCTGAACACCGGTGACTGCCTGCAGCCGCAGAAAAAACATGTCGATATCTGCAAGATCATCAAAACATGACATAACCGTTTTTGAGGCAGAGGCAAAATCGATCAGAATATACGAATCATATTCATTTTTCGCAAAAGATTCCGCTATCGTTGACTTACCGACACGTCTGGGGCCTTCCAGAAGAATGCTGTAGTGATCCGCATACTTCTCCTTCCATTCCAGAAGCCGGTCATAGGCTTTTCTCTTGAAAATCATATTGTCCGCCCTCCCTATATGGCCAAATATAGCATTTCTTCAATTGTTTTTCAAGCGAAATATTCCGTTTCTTCAATTATTTATCGTCAAACAACTTCCGTTTCTTCAATATTATCCGATTGCTTATGTACCATTGCCTAATACTATTCCGAGCCCGAAGATGGTCTCCTGTCAGAATATGCAATCTGACCAATTTTTTGACCAATTTTGCCTAACACCAGACGCCGCCTGATGAGCTCAGACGGCGTCTTCCTTTACTGCATATTGTGTTTTTCTTTTCCGGACACCACTACATAAGCCATGACAGGGGCTGTTAAACCGACCGCAACCGTAATCAAGAGTGAGTGCTAACATTTTTTGTGAAATTTCCGTGAAAATTGATGTGCTGTCCTATCTATGGTAACCATTTTTATCAATACAGCGGCAGATCGGGTCCGCCAAACCAATGTTTCGGCTTTTGTGCAATTTTGATAGCATCCGGACATTTTTACTGTCTCTGTTTTTGCAATAATCTCCTCTTTACGGAAAAATGCTGTCACGATCCGTGCAATAATGCTGCCTTTCAGGATTTTCTACTGTCCTCTTGACCTTGTTTTTCTCAACTCTCCGCGTAAAAAAGGACAGTATAATTCTATTTTCGCAGCCTGATTGCACAAAAACGATACATTTCACCTGTTATTGCCTCTCTCAGCCGCATTTTGGGGACAGCACAATTTCATATATGCCTGTTTTTTGCACCGCTTCCCGCCTGAAATTGAAATTACGCCGCCATCAACATGACGAGGCCGCGATCCGTTCAGTTGGATCACCGCCGCTTTCTTCGTGATCATCAGTATTCTCGAAAGCCATCGCCAAAAACAGAGATTTTCAAGTATGAGAGCCATTCTTCCGCCCGCAGCATTTCTTATACTTTTTCCCGCTGCCGCAGGGACAGGGATCGTTGGGGTAGATTTTTCTTACACCGGCCTTCACTTCTCCGGCGAGGCCATTCGGCATGGCCATGATCGGAATCGAATCCGCCGTCATTTCATTATCGACCTCAAAACCCAGCTGCTTCAGCTCCCTGCTCCCATTTTCAAGCAGGTCTGCAGCATTGCTGCTCATCGGAACGATCACCGGGCGCCTTCCGGGAGCGGATGCCGGCATTAAAGACAACATCTCGTTCGGCGTATGGCCTCTCAGTTCAAACATTCGCGTGTGGTTGTTCAGATCCATAATGATCTTCGCAAAGGATTCGATCTGTCCCTTTGCAGAGAACTCGATTCCTCGGGAATTCAGTTCTTCCATATAGTCAGAAAGCATTCCGCCGCCGGAGAACACCATAAATGCGTACCGGCAAAGTTCCTCACTCAATTCTGCTTCCAGCTTCAGGTCATTCTGAAGGAATCTGAACAGCTTCTTATACGATGGATTCGAGGCCGGGTACCCGTTTGCCGGGAGTTCCCGGATTTCAGTTTCCCCGGGAAGATAGAACGCAACATCCCTTTGCCTGGCTTCGATCGCGAGAAAAATATCTCCTTCTGCCGCTTCATTGGCAACCAGTCTGTTCCCCATCACGCGGCATGGATTCAGTTTTTGCGGGATTCTCTGCAAGAGCTTCTGAAATCCCCCGTAATCAGTCTGACTGCCGTTTCTCTGTTTGTACATCCGGAACAGATGTTTTACCGGTCCTACAACAAATAAAGCCGAAAATGTCTGCAGGCACTGAATCAGCCATCTCGCATCTGTATGATAAGCCCTGTATCCGTTTTTGCAGATCACTTCATAGACCGCAGCCACATCCCAGGGTACCTCCACCGTATCGTCGGAGTATTCCGCAAGATAGTTCAGCTCATAGATGCCTTCCAGATGATACCAGTCTTCGTCCGTCGGCCGGAAATGTTCTTTTTTGATTGCCGCCTCGAACGCATCCAGATCCTCCTCCGGCAGTTCCAACAGCACACTTCGCATGACATCCGGCTCCAGCAGATGCCGGGCCAGTTCATAGGCAATTCTGGGTTTTTTCTGTGCCTTCAGATCACAGCCGGTCTCTTCCGCCGTTTCTATAAGAAGGTCCTTGGGATACGAATTCAACAGATCCAGCAGCGAACCTGTGCTCTGTTTCTCCTGTACACGTGTCGTGGCAGAGGTCTTCGGAACCGGAGACACCTTCTGTTGTTCCGTGGCAGCCTGCAAGAGAAGACGGCTTGCCTCAGTAAGCATTGCGCTCGTAGATTTCCCAAGCAGATTATTGCGGCTTTTGATTTCTTTACAAGTGCCGATTCCCTGCCCTTTCCGTACGCGGTTAAAGACTGCGGCAAAGGACGGATATCCAGGTCCTTCCTCTTTCAGGAAACAGCTATCCTTCAAGATCTGATTGATTTCTGTTCCATCGCCCCAATATTCATCTTCTTTTACCGAAACTTCTTTCAGTATGACCGGATAAAAGAGCGAGCTTTTATCGCTTTCCTCAGTAAACCGGATATCATCTAATATTTTTTCGACTTCTACTCTATACTCCGGAGCACTATCCTGTTCTTTCACGCGGAAAGTAAACCAGGTTTTATTCATAAGCCAGTCGTCGGCGCAGGAATCCTTTGCACTCCAACAGGAGTACTCATAACTGTAGGGAATTCTTCCCTTTCCCTGACTCTCGAAGATACGATCTTTTTCCTGAAAGAACTCAAACTCAAACCGGGCTGTCCGCGGCAGCTCCAGCATTACTTCCAGTATATATGCCAGTTGGGAAAAAGTAATATGCAGCGGAAGATACGCGCGTCGCCAACGGGGCGGTTTAATACCTTTTCTGATTGCTTTGATCTGAATGAACATGTTTCCTCCTGTGTTCCGAAATATGCTTTTTATTTTAGTTTCAGCAATACAGATCTTTTAACGTCAGCAGTTTTACTTTTTCCGAGTCCGCGTTTTCTTCCACGCTCATTTCCTGATCTTCCAAACTGCTGTCACGTGTCAAATGACTGTTCACTGCTTCCTTGCTCTGAGCCAGTCCCTTAACAGAAAGGTACAATAATACGGAAAGGTATATATACTGTTCTCAATTCCCACATTATTCATGGATAGCTTTATTCCCCACTGAATATCAGCATACTTATCATTCCTGATCAGGGATCTCAAAGACTGAGATCTGCCGCTTCGGGCTTTTACCTCCACCGGAATCAATCTTTCCGTATCTCTGACAAAGAAATCCTCCTCCAGCGTGCCATCCTCACGCTTATAATAGTACAGCGAGTATCCTTGTTTATATAAGGCCTCCCCCACGATGTTCTCATATAGCGCTCCTTTATATACGCCAAGATTTTTATTGGCTCTCAGATCTTCCTGGGACTCGTCATCCAGCATAGCCGTCAGAATTCCCGTATCTGCCATGTACAGTTTGAATTTCAGATCGTCATAGTTTCCTTTTAACGGCAGTTCCGGAAAATTCAGACAGTAGCATTTTTTTACGATACCGGCATCCTGAAGCCAGTCTATACATCCGCCGTAATCATGAAATCTGGCACCTGAGGCCACTTTTGAAATCTGAAATTTCTTGTTGTCCTTTGCCAGCTGAGCCGGTATTGCATCAAAGACCCTCGCAATACGTGTCTGATCCACGCCATCCGCATATTTCCTGATGTCGTCTCGGTAAGCAGTTATAATCTGTTTTTGAAGTTCATGGGTGCCTGAGAATGATTTCGTGTCATAATACCTCGCAACGACCTCCGGCATGCCGCCAAGGATTGTGTAATCAATAAACAGCTGCATCAATGAATCCTGTATGGCACTGCCGAACGGCTTTCCTTCCAGCATATGAGACAGCAGATCCTGCTTCAGAGAGTCATCGTATCCTCTCGCCCACAAAAACTCCTCAAAATCCAGAGAATACATCTCATAGTCTGTTTTATACCCAACGCTGACACTCTCAATCTGTTTGTAGTTAATTCCAAGCAGAGAGCCGCTGCAGATGACATCAAAGCGATGATCAATGGCAAAGAACTTCAAGGATGTTGCAATGTCCGGGCAGGCCTGCATCTCGTCAAAGAACAGCAGAGTTCTGCCTGCTTCAAAATAGAATCCCGGTTCGATCCTTGTAATGTTTTTTATAATATCATCCGTATTATATCCGTTTTCAAGAATCGTTCTGAACTTCGGACTCTCGATGAAATTAATCTCGATAATGTTCTCATAGTGTGCTCCGGCAAATCTTCGGATGGATTCTGTTTTTCCGATCTGCCGTGCTCCTTTTATGATTAATGGCTTTCTATCCTTGTCCCGGTACCAGTTTTCAAGATAATCATCAATTTTTCTTTTTAAATAGCTCATGTGCACACCTGTCTTTCTGTTTTATATAGTATAATATTGATCTGAGCCACATCTGTCAATATTTTCAGAGCCATTTGCGTCTGCTTTCTTTTATTTTTAGAGCCATTTATTGTCTTTTGGATACAATTTTTAGATAAAGCCCTCACATATTTCCTTATAAGCGTCAAGACAAGAAGCAAATATTTGTTCGCCTGACTGTCAGGAATTACATACAGCATTCAACTATGCCCATCTATCTGACCATTTTTTTGACCAGTTTCCCGTAAACCCAGACGCCGCCTGATACCTTCAGACGGCGTCTCCTATTACTGTATATTGTTATCCTACACTCCGGATACCTGTGCATAAGGCATTACAGGCTCCATCAATAGTGTTCTTCTTCATATGTCCGGCGCACTAATTCATCAAAATAAGGCAAGGTAAAAGTAACTACTCCCCAGCTGTCACCCTTAACAAGTCCTTTTTGATCAGCCTTTTCCGATATGGACTGAATTCATCTTTGCTCAGATGAAGAATCTCTCTCACTTCCGCTGTTCTGTGGCTCTGCGCCTTCGCTATTCCATAAGCAACAAACCGGTCTTTCTGCGACAGCCGTTCCCAGATAATATCATAGGCATAATCATGTAATCTGACTTTCCACTCCTTCCGCACCGCTTCTGTATACCGGCATTGATTTTTCCAGGTAAAATAACCAATCAGCTGAAATGCGTAAGGATATCCTTTTGTTTCCCGGACCATATCCAGTGCAGTATCCGGATCCATTCCCAGTGTCTCTTTATAGTCATTCTGAATCTGCTGAATCTGTAAAGGCTCCATAATCAGTTTTGGTGCCCTATACAGAAAAGTAAGATTCTTTACATTTTGCAATTCTTCTATATTTTCAGACAGACCAGTCATCAGCAAAAATACCGGAAGATCATCCCGGATGTATAATTGAAACGCACTTGCAAATGCCACCATTTCCTTTGATTTTATAATCTCATCGATCGCAATTAATACCCGTTTATTCTGACGTTTGAGACTTTCGAGCATTTTTTTCAACGCGATTTCCGGATTGCTGATTTTGGGTGCTCCGGATACTTCCAGGCCCACTCCGAAAAATGACAGGTTGATACTGGCATTCTGAAAGACCCTGGCCAATGTTTTTTCTGCCGCCAGTGCAGAAATGGTTTTATCCAGTATATCGCCGCCTGAACTGATGCTGACGACAATCCAGTCTTCCTGTTGTTTAAAATATGCCGTTGCGTCAGTTAAGAAAACTGTTTTCCCTGATCTCCGCACACCGGTTATCATGTAGATCTGGATCATCGGTTCTGGCACTGTAAAATCATCCGTAACCTGTCGCAACAGTTTCTCCCGCCGAATATTACGGATCGGCTCCTTCCCAAACATAATAGAATATGGATTCAGTTTCATTGCCTGCGATCTTCCTTTTTCCATACTGATAAAGTCCTTTCCCAGTCCAACGAATAATGACTGCTGTTTTACTCTTTCTAATTATTTTACTCTTTTTACTCTTTTATTTTTTATTCCATTGTTTTAGCCAGATCAAGATATTTATGTCCGGAAAAGCCATAACTTTGACCAATTTTCTGACCAATTTTGCTTAACACCAGACGCCGCCTGATAACCTCAGACGGCGTCTTCCTTTACTGCATATTGTGTTTTTTTCTTCCGGATACCACTACATAAGCCATGACAGGGGCTGTTAAACCGACCGCAACCGTAATCAAGAGTGGGTGCTGACTTTTTTTGGTAACTTTTCGTGAGAAGTTGATGAAGTGACTTATTTCTGCGTGTTTCGCTCTTCTTTCCATATACATTTCCGGGCAGCCAGCCGCCAATCTGCTTTTCCGGCTTCGTTTGTGCAATAAATGATGTTCTATAAAATTATACTGTCCCGGATTGTGCAATAACCGCTTTCCATTGAAAAAATACTGTACTGATCTGTGCAATAATCTTCTTATAAAATGTTTATACTGTCCTAATTTCACTGACAGATGACACAAGCCAGTGCAAATCAGGACAGTATATTTTGTTTTTTGACTTCGAATTGCACACCGAACAGGAATACTATGCTTTTCTGCCGCCGTCATACGCTGTTTAATGACAGTACACTTATTCAAAAACCTATAATTTTGCACTCTATTGGCATGACATGATAAAAAAACACCGCCTGATACGGAATGATGCAGCAGGGGACGTTATTTCAGTCTTTTATTGTCATAATTTGCATAAAACCGGCAAATATTTGTTGAATTCTATTGTGATATTGATATTATATTAAATAAAGAATTATGAATCTGACGGAGAAGGGATCTTCTCCCTGCTCCGTCTTCCGGCACCATCACGAAAGGGGGCGGCTGACAGGTAATGTACTATTTTCGAAAAAAAATTTGCGGTTCATTAAGAAGAGAAATGATCCGTGCTGTCCTTGAACGCATGCAGGGCATGGAAATCGAATTCAATACAGAACGAATAAACAATCTGCAGGAACAGGGATCAGACGGGAAATACGAAGTTGACAAAATGCTGAACATTCCGTACATGAACCGCGGTGAGGTCCCTCTGGCGATGGATATTTTCAGGCCGGTCGTCCCCGAAGGGCAGGAACTGCCTGTAATCATCACGATCCATGGCGGCGGACTTGTGGCCGGGGACCGTTCGATCTCAAGATACCTCGCGAACGATCTCGCCGGACGGGGATATCTCGTCTTCTCCCTGGAATACAGACTGGCTCCGCGGGCGAACGCGGCGGAACAGCTTGATGACATCTGCGCCGGCATGGATCTGGTCGGCAGAAAACTCGTGGATTTCGAAGTGGATTTCACGCGCATCTTCCTGACGGCGGAAAGCGCCGGCGCTTATCTGGCGATCTATGTTGCCGCCATGAAAAAATCTGAAAAGCTTCAGAAAGCGATCGGGTATGAGCCTACCAGAATGACCTTCAAAGCGCTCGGGCTGATCTCCGGCATGTTCTATACGAAACGCCGGGATCCCATCGGACTGCTTCTCTCCGAGCAGTTCTACGGCGATAAGCGCCTGGACAGGGATTTTCTTCAGTACATGGATCCCGAACACCCGGAGATCATTGACAATCTGCCTCCTGTTTTCCTGATCACGAGCCGGGGGGATTTTCTGAACAATTATACCCTGATGTATCACAAGGCGCTGAAAAAGGCAGGAAAAAAGACACATCTTGTCTATTATGGAGAAAAGGAACTTTCTCATGCTTTTGCTTCCCTCTCCCCCGATCTTGAACAGGGAAAGGATGCGATCGACCGGATGCTCCGCTGGTTCGAGGAACAGGCAGATGCGGCCGGCAAAGATCCCGCGAAGCAGTAATTTCTGAAATGAATTTTAATTATTAATAAATGATCTGTAAGGAGGAATCTGATATGGCACTTCGAAAAAAAGCCCCAAAAATCATGAAACCCGTCCTTCCGGCCCGTCCCCCCATCGCCCGCCGTCCGAAGCCCATTAAGCCCGGGCGCCGTCCTGCAGGCCCCGCTCCTGCCCTGCTTCTTCTTGCTGCAGTGCCGGCAATCAAGAACAAGCGGAAAAAGACTGCAGCCGAACCCGGCAAGGCACCTGCCGAACAGCCCCCGGCTGATTCCTGACCTGCAGGCCGCTTCTTCAGAACAAGAAAGGAACTGTACTCCGGGAAATGAATACGATCGAACAGAAGAACTACGAGAAGGTCTCTGCGCGTGTCAGAAGCGGAAAGATCACGGCGCAGAAGAGCTGGAAAATGATCAGAGAGCTGAATTCCTTCAGCGACGAGAGGCTTGATAAAGCTGCCCTCATTACCGGTAAGCGCACATTCACATACCGCCAGCTGTTCAGGCAGTGGGAACGCTATGCGGAAGCGTTCTCAGGTCTGGGGATTACCTGGAGAAAGCATTCCAGAGTCGGAGTAGTATCCACCCCCTCCGCCGAATCCGTGTTCACTTTTTACGGGCTGAACATGACAGGCGCTTCCGTATCCATGATCCACATGCTGGATGTACTGGAAAGTTCCCGTTTTGACATAATGATCCGCAAAGAAGGGCTCACAGATCTTATTTTCAGCGATATTGCCGTAAATCCCGCGCTGGTACGGCGTATTGCGGAAAACAAAGAGTCACTCGGCCTCCGCAATATTATCATTTCACAGAATACTGTGGCAGGCCCCTTTGCTCCCCCTGAGCTGAAGCTGCACAGCAGGATGATCCACAGACAGTTAAAGACGATCCCCGGCGTCCTGTTCATGGATGACCTTCTTGAAGAATACGAAGCCCATCCCATTGTTTACGGACGCAGCGCTTCTGCGGAAGACGCGCTCATCATTCATACTTCAGGGACCACGAGCGGGATCCATAAGCCTGTTCCCTTTTCTGATCAGGCATTTAACGAATCTGTCTCCAGGCTTTTGACAGACGAAAGGTTCCGTTTTATGGAGGGAACTGCCGTCTCATTCCTGGGAATGGAACTGGCCGCGTCTTATGCTGTCATGGACATGATGCATCTTCCGCTTTCCTTTGGCGGTGCTATTGTAACGATTCCCATGGGCATCTTTAATCCGTTGATGGGGAAGGCTATTCCGCATTACGGCGTGAATATCATGTTCGGGTCTCCCGGCATGATCGAAGACTGGATCAGAGTCCCGGAAAAACCGGATCTGTCCTCGCTCGCCTTTATCTTCCTTGGCGGCGTATATGTCTCGCTGGACGAAAAACGCCGGCTGGATAATTATCTTGCAGAATGCGGCTGCAAAGTCCGTACTACGATCGGTTACGGACTTACCGAAGCAGGGGCTGCTGTCATCATTTCGGATGCAGAACGCACAGACGATGCCATCGGATTTCCGCTGCAGGGAGTAAAGGTCCTGATCTGCGATGAAGAGGACGGAAAATTCTATACGCCGGAAGACGGGCCCCATACCGGCACCCTTTTCCTGTCGACGCCGTCTTTAAGCAGCGGCAGGATCGATGACGAAGTCTTTTTTACGCTTGATGAAATAGACGGAGAGTCTTTCCTGAACACCTATGACAAGGTGACAGTCTATGAAGACGGCAGCCTTTGCTGCATCGGCAGGACAGACAAATACTTCGTGAATAATGAAGGCGTCCGGTTCGACGCAGGGATCGTGGAAACCGCGGTGGCAGCGCAGCCGGGGATCAGGGCCTGCGCGCTCGCTCCCGGATTTGACAAACTTCTTCACGATACGATTCCCGTCCTGTATGTCAGTACAACGGTGGCCGGCCGCGGTGCCGCAGGCGTCGTCCGCCAGGCTCTGTGCAATGCTTTCATAAAGGAGAACAGAATACAGGAAACAAATCTTCCGGGACAATGCGTCATCACGGAGAAGATCCCATTCACGGAGACCGGGAAGGTAGATGTGCACAAGATCTTAAAGGCCGGGATCAACGGAAAACGATTTACCGTGACGCCTGTACGGATCCGGGGGAAGCTTACAGATGTAACGCTTATTCCCGCTCCCGACTCGGTCCAAGAAAAGATCGGCTTATGGACAGGGCTCCCTGAAGAACTGGAAATGAATGCAGATGTTCTCAAAACGGCTTTCACACCTGCTTTTGAACGCGCCAAATCCGGTAAGAACAGGGCTTTCGCCCCGCCGGTCCCGCCCGGGAAGTCCGGAGAACAGGGCTTTCGGAATTTTGATCCGCGCAGGAAGCATCTTCAATTTACGATCATGCTTCTGCAGCATTCCCTGGAATTCTGCCGCAGACTGCAGGGATCGATCGCGCCTGAACCTGAAGATGATGACACATTTTCGTAAGATACCGATATGATCTGCGAGAAGAGAAAAACATATGAAAAGGAGATCTGTCACACCATGACAAAAGCGGAAGAAAAAAAATATGCAGCACTCTCTGCGCGTATCGCGAGCGGCGAGATCGCGGACCAGAAAAGCTGGAAAATGATCCGGGAACTGAATTCCTTCAGTGAGGAACGCCTGAATTCCGTTGCTATGATCGACTGCACGCGCAAGTACACCTACCGCCAGATGTTCAGGCAGTGGGAACGGTATGCAGAGGTGTTCTCCGCCCTTAATATTACCGGAAAGAACAACTCCCGGGCAGGCATGCTTTCCGCTCCTGCCGTTGAATCCGTCTTTGCCTTTTACGGTCTGAACATGACCGGCGCATCCGTTTCCATGATCAGCACGACCGATGCGCTGAATCTGGACCTCCTCGAAAAAATGATCCCGGAGGAAGGCATTACGGATCTTCTTCTTACCGATACGATCCTGCAGCCCGAACTGTTCCGGCGTCTGATTGCTGAACAGGAGGCGCTTGGGCTCCGCAATATCATTGTGCTCCACTGGGAACTTACAGGCCCCTATGTCACCCGGAATCTTAACCTGTACAGTAAGAATCATTATAAGCAGATCAAAAAGATCCCCGGCGTTGTTCTTATGGACGACCTGCTTGACCAATACGAGGCAGCACCTATTGTCTACGGCCCCGCTCATTCTGAAGAAGCTGCCCTGATCCTTCACACCTCCGGAACGACCAGCGGGATCCACAAACCGATCCCGCATTCTGACCTGGGGTTCAATGAAGCCGTTGCCAGGCTGCTGCGGGACGACCGTTTTAAATACCTGGCCGGCAATGCAAGGACCTTCCTCGGGCTTGATCTTTCAGCCTCTTTCGCCATGATGGATATGCTGCATCTGCCGCTCGCTTTCGGCGGCACTGTCGTTTCGATCCCCATGGGCTTCTATAATACCGCTGTCGCAAGAGCGATCAAAGATTTTGATATCAATGTTCTGTTCGGCGGCGGATTCCTGCTGCCCCAGATGATGCGCAGCCCGATCAGGCCCGATCTGTCTCCTCTTGAACTGTGCTTCATCGGCGGTGTATATACTTCGGCGGACAGAAAGAAACAGTATGAGGAGTTCCTTGAAAAATGCGGTTCGAAAGCCCGTATTACCATCGGATACGGCCTGTCTGAAGCAGGCGCCGCTGTCATTATCGCCGACCCGGAAAGAACGGACGATGCGATCGGCTATCCTCTTCCCGGCGTGAAGGTAAAGATCTATGACGAAGAAGAGGAAAAATACTATTCACTGGAAGACGGGCCGCATACAGGCGTCCTGTTCCTCTCCTCCCCTTCTGTCAGCAGCGGCAAAATCGATGACAAGGTGTTCTTTACCCTGGAAGAGATCGACGGGGAAGAATATCTGAACACCTATGATCTGGTTACAGTCAATGAGGACGGCAGCCTCACCTGTATCGGAAGAGCCAACAAGTATTTCGTGAACAACGAAGGCATTCGTTTTGACGCGGGGCTTGTGGAAACGGCGGTTTCGGCACAGCCCGGGATCATCTCCTGCGGCCTGGCGCCGATCTATGAGAAGAGCATCCATGACACGGTCCCTGTCCTCTATGTACATGCCGAAGGGAATCCTGCTGCCGCCATGCGGACAGTCCATCAGGCTCTTCTGAATGTCTTCATAAAGGAGAACAGGATCGTGGATACGAACCTGCCGGGCCAGTGCGTGATCACGGACCGTATCCCGATGACGACGACAGGGAAAGTCGATGTTTATGCGATCATAAAAGAAGGCGTAAAAGGACCGGTATACATGGTAACGCCGATCCGCAGGCAGGGTAAGCTGATCGATATCGGTCTCGTTCCCGTTCCGAAGAAAGCCGACAGTCATGCAGTTCTTTCAGGCATGCCCGATGAGCTTCATTTCGGGAAGGATTTAAGGCAGGCTGTGGGATTATTCTTCCCCGGTCTCGACCGTGCGGCGCAATCCGGAGACTGCCGGCAGGCACACGAGCCGATGCGCGGACCGATGCGGCCTCCGTTCTTTGACAATATGAGGCAGGGGAACGGCCCCATGCGTGCGCCTTTCTTCGGGAACCGTATGCCGAACCGCTTCCCCATGACTCCTCCCTGGTTCGAAAACCGGCAGCAGAACCAGGACGGACAGGCTTATAGCGATCCCCGTCAGTACGGACTGGAGATGGTCATCCAGTTCCTGCAGAATATGATCGATGTGTGCCAGCAGATGGAGAACATGCCTTCCCCCGGCGATGGCTATCAGCCTCCTCAGGGGCAGCAGGGCTTCATGCCTGGCAATGGCTATCAGCCTCCCCAGGGGCAGCAGGGCTTCATGCCCGGCAATGGCTACCAGCCTCCCCAGGGGCAGCAGGGTTATATGCCCGGCAATGGCTATGAACCTCCCCAGGGGCAGCATGGCTTCATGCCAGGCGATGGCTATCAGCCTCCTCAGGGACAGCAGGACTTCATGCCCGGCAACGGCTATCAACCTCCTCAGGGACAGCAGGGCTTCATGCCAGGCAATGGCTATCAGCCTCCCCAGGGACAGCAGGGCTTTATGCCCGGTGATGGTTACCAGCCTCCTCAGGGGCAGCAGGGCTTCATGCCCGGCAATGGCTATCAGCCTCCCCAGGAACAGCAGGGCTTCATGCCCGGCAACGGTTACCAGCCTCCCCAGGGACAGGGAATGCCTATGCCCCGGATGGGCTTCATGCCGCAGGGCAGCCAGAACGGATCAGATCCCGGGCCCATGATGAGAGACTTCGTCTTTGATATACTCCGCAAACTGTTCTATGCCTCTGATACAGATTATTTCTATGAGGATTAAGGAGTTGGTAAATCTCCCGTGAACAGGATAAGCCGCCGCCCGATCCACTCGGGCGGCGGCTTTTTTTGCACAATTCTTTCTTATTCTGTTCCGGCAGTCATCAATCGTCGCCGAAGACCGCGCGGTAATCCGCCTGGAACTTGGCAATGCCCTGATCCGTCAGCGGATGTTTCGTCATCTGCTCAATGACTTTGTAAGGAACCGTCGCGATATCTGCGCCTGCAAGTGCGCTGGCGGATACATGGATCGTATTGCGGATGCTGGCGGAGATGATCTGGGTCTCGATCTCATGGATCGCGAACATCTCTGCGATGTCTTTGATCAGATCAATGCCCGGCATATTGATATCATCGAGCCTGCCGACAAACGGAGAAACATACGTTGCGCCGGCACGGGCTGCAAGCAGCGCCTGGTTCACGGAGAAGATCAGTGTGACATTGGTCTTGATACCTTCCGCGGACAGCACTTTGACGGCCTTCAGGCCTTCCGCTGTCATAGGGATCTTTACGACCATATTCGGATGGATCGCGGCGATCTCCCGTCCTTCCCTGATCATGCCTTCCGCATCTGTCGTCGTCGCTTTGACTTCTCCGCTGATCGGTCCGTCCACGATCGAAGCGATCTCCGCGATGACCTCATTGAAATTCCTGCCTTCCTTCGCGATCAGCGAAGGATTGGTGGTGACGCCGCAGATGACGCCCATGTCATTTGCTTTTCTGATGTCTTCTACATTCGCAGTATCAATGAATAATTTCATTTCTGCCTCCTTTTTGGTGTTCAGCGGGAAATGAATCCGCTGACGGTCTCCATGTGCCATCCCCTATACTGCAGGATCATACTTCCCTGTCCTGCCGCAGGACAGGGATATCTTCTTTTCAAGTATATCTTTATACCGCTGAAATGACAAGTAAAACACCTCTCTATTTTTTAATGAATGTCCTATCTTCTCCGAAGGAATCCCTGACGACCAGCATCTGCGGCTCTTTAGAACTGAATTCGTTGTCAACATCCTCCTCGCTGGAGACCGCCCTGTTGACATAGGCGACCGGAAGATGGCTTTCCTGCACTGCATTCTTCAGTTCATACAGGACCTCTTCATCCCTGACTTTCATGGTGCAGGTTCCCGACTATTTTGTGCAGCAGGATTACTGTCGTGATTTTTATGCTGTTTCAGCAATTTTTAGAATGCATTTTTCCCTTGTATCGGTTACAATATAAAGTGATCTCGTTTGTTTTACAGCAATAGAATATTATCGGGAGAAAATCAATGACAGTCTATGAATTCTTTACCCTCATGGGCGGCGTCGGCCTGTTCCTCTATGGAATGAGCATCATGTCCACCGGCTTAAAAGGCGCGGCCGGTGACAAGATGCAGACCATTCTGGAACACGCCACGACGAACCGCTATCTGGCCGTCTTCGTTGGAATTCTCGTAACCTTACTGATCCAGAGTTCCTCCGCCACGGATATGATGGTCATCAGCTTTGTCAATTCCGGGCTGATGACGCTGGCGCAGGCGATCGGCGTGATCATGGGCGCCAATATCGGTACCACGGTCACGGCGCAGATCACGGCGTTCAATCTTGGCGCGTACGCTCCGATGATTCTTTTTGTCGGCGCAGTTATGTACCTGTTCCTGAAAAAAAATACCGTGAAGTATATCGGTTCCATCATCATGGGTTTCGGCATGCTCTTCTTCGGCATTGCGCTGATCAAGCAGGCCATTGTGCCGCTTTCCCAGAGCCCGGAATTTATCTCCTTCCTGTCTACCCTGGAGCATCCGGCGGTCGCCGTGCTCTTCGGCGTATTGTTTACAGCGGTACTCCAAAGCTCCTCTTCATCTGTCGTTATCTTTCAGGCTTTTGCGGCACAGGGACTTCTGACGTTTGACATTACCGTCTATCTGGTGATCGGCGCCGCGATCGGTTCGGTAGCCCCGAATCTCCTTGCTTCCCTGACCACGAACCGGAACGGAAAACGTACTGCGATCCTGAACCTGCTTTTCAATCTGATCCGCGCGGCGATCATTATCCTGCTGATCAACCTGTTCCCGCCGTTCCTGGAATTCATCCGGAACCTGACGCCGAACAGCGTGGGACGGCAGGTCGCGAACGCCCATACGATCTTCGCGATCCTGGCAGTCCTGATCGAGTTCCCGTTAGCGGGAGTGATCGTTTCCATGGCGAAGAAGATCATCCCGATGAAAGAGGAGGAAAGCCGCCAGCTGGAGAACCGCCAGCTGAAGTATCTGAATCATCTGCCCGAAGTGCTGCCTTCTTCGGTAGCCCTGCAGCAGTCGCGCCGTGAGATCGCCCGCATGGGACACATTACGCTGGACAGCATCCATGAAGCGATCGACTGTTTCTTCGAGCCGGATGAAAAGAAGATTGAAGATGTCATCGAGACGGAAGAAAGCGTGGATATCCTTACAGACGCCATCAGCCAGCGCCTGGTCGCGTTAAGAGCCCGGGATTACGGTCCGAAGGATGTTTATCAGCTGTCGCAGATGATGATGATCGTTTCCGATATCGAGCGTATCTCCGACCATGCGGAAAATATCGTGGAGTATGCAGAGCAGCTGCAGAGCAAGAAGGCTGTGATCTCCGAGACCGGCCGGAATGAGCTGAAGCGGCTCGCGAAAGCCGCCCAGACATCCCTTACGATGGCACTGGATATTTTCGAGAATGAAAAATACGACCTGCTTCCGGAAATGGAAGCGCTGGAACAGAATGTGGACGATCTGCAGGTCGAGGTCATCAACAATCATGTACAGCGTCTGATGATCGTCGCGTGCGACCCCATGGGCGGCGTCATTTTCACCGATATGGCGACGAACCTGGAGCGCTGTTCCGACCATGCGCTGAATATCGCCACCGCGCTGGCACATATCCCCGAGGATCTGTAAGCAGCACGAAATCATTTTCATCGAAATACAAAAAACCGCCCGCAGGCGGTTTTTTTGATGCTGCTGCACTGCTTCTCTTATCCGGCAAGCAGTGTGTACATCGCAATAAAATGGCACAGGCTGCCCGCCAGTACAAACACATGAAACAGTTCATGATTCCCAAAGAACTTTCTCTGCGGGAAAAGCGGAATCCTGCAGGCATAAATGATGCCGCCGGCGGTATAAATAATCCCTCCGGCAAGAAGCCAGAGGAACACCTGATGCGGAAGGAGCCGCACCAGATCACCGAATACAAAGACACAGATCCATCCCATCAGGATGTAAATAACGGAAGAGAACCATTTCGGACAGGTGATCCAGACCCCCTTGGTGATCATGCCTGCCAGCGCCAGGATCCACACCGCCGCCAGCATGATCCATCCTTTTGTTTCGTCCAGCACCAGCAGGCAGAAGGGCGTATAACAGCCGGCGATCATGACAAAGATCATCATATGATCGATCTTCCGGAAGATCCTGAGCGTCCTGTCCTTCACGCAGACAGAATGATAAAGCGTACTTGCCGTATAAAGCAGAAACATACAGGATGTAAAAACAGCGGTCGCGATGACAGCGCGTCTGTCACCCGTAAGCAATGCGCGGAACATGAGCGGAAACGCCACTGCCGCGCTCGCGATGACGCCGGCAAAATGCGTCAGCGCGCTTCCCGGTTCCCTGATGAGGTCCGTCATAAGATCCTCCTTTCCGGAATATTCCAAAGCCGCTTTGAAATGCGGTTTTGAAATGCCTGTTATCGGTTTTTCAATATCTCTTCAAAAGATATTTTAAACTTTGTAAATGCAGATGTCAAGCTTTTAGAATACTTTTAACAGGTTTTTCATTATCCTTTTATCGGATCTACGTTGACTTATCACGGCGCCGGCATTATACTTTCATCAGAACCCCTTGCCTGTGTCCAGGACAGCTCCGGAGCAATTCTGCCGGACAGCACATCCTGCAGAACCCCTGTCTGTCATTACGGAAGGAGCAGCCATGCAGCAGCAGATCAAAGAAATGATCGCCGCGGAGATATCGGCATTCCGTCTTCCCCGCTACGATGATATCCCCAATGTCGGCCTGTATCTTGAACAGACGGTCCATTATATCTGTGAATATCTGGACCCGCTGTATCACAACGCCGTGACCGGCCCGATGATCAGCAATTACGTGAAAAAGAAAATAGTCGCCAACCCGATCCGGAAGCAGTACGGCAGGGAACAGATCGCGGAACTGCTGTTCATTACCGTTGCAAAATCGATCCTCTCTCTGGACAATATCTCGGTCCTCCTTACCATCCGCAAGGAACGTTACGGCATAAAAGAAGCCTACAACGAGTTCTGTGAGATCCTCGAGCAGGCTGTGAAGCAGGCGTTCGGCCTGTGTGCAGATACATTTCCGGAAGATGTCCCGGAAGATAAGGAGATCCTGCGAAATACGCTGATCGCGGCGGCGAACAAGCTCTATCTGGAGCAGTGGATCAGCCGCTATGCCAGGGAAGAAGAGAAGATCTGAGGCTGAAGGAAATACCCATTACGGATTTTCATCTCATACAGCCGTACCAGAACTGAATCGCTTTACCGATCCACCCTTCCGCAGACGTACCGCTTCCGAGGCCGACGCCGTGGCCGACCCCCGGGAATATCTCGCTTTTATAGATCACACCCTCTGCCGCAAGCGCCTCGGCCATGCGCAGGGTATTTTCCGGCTGCACGGTCTCATCCGCATCTCCGGTCCAGATGTAAGTGGGCGGGTAGGCATCCGTCACATGCTCTTCCACGCTCGTGAACATTTCCCCTCTCAGGGAAGCATCCTGGCCGAGCAGATTGTCATGCGTATCCTTCTGTGTATATTCTTTCAGCATGGAAATGACCGGATAGATCAGGATCATCGCTTCCGGCTTCGGCAGGGAATATTTTGCATAGCCCATGTTCTGCGTGCCGAAGGAAGCTGCCAGATGACCGCCGGCAGACGAGCCCCAGACGCTGTAATGATCCGTATCAAGGCCGAACCGTTCGCTGTTCTTAAAGATGTACTTCACAGCCCGTGCCAGATCTCTCTGCGGCGCGGGAAATCTTGCCATCTCCTTTGTATGATAATAAACGATAAAGGCGGAGATCCCGTGCCTGTTCAGTTCCCTTGCAAAAGGAACACCTTCTATGTAGCTGCATACTTTTGCATAAGCGCCTCCCGGGGCGATCACGGCAAAAGGATGCTTTTTCCCGTCGCGGATCACGAAACGGGTATCCAGCCGGCATTTATTGGGCTGAAAAAGATCGCGGATGTACTGTTTCAGGTCAGCATCAACTGGCAGTCCGAACATGTTTATTCTCTCCTTCTCATCGATTTTTTGTTAATTATACTGTCTGTTAATATTACTGCAGACCGGCTGGTTCCTCAACCTGTTTTTGACCGAATCCGCTTCCGGAATTCAGCGGGCGTCATATGATATTCTTCCCGGAATACACGATTGAATGTCCGCTGGCTGCCGAAGCCGGCATCCAGACAGATCTCTGTCACCGGATCCTCCGTATCCTCAAGCAGATGACGGCTGTACTCCAGGCGGGTGAGATTCAGATACCGGTTGAAGTTCATGTTAAATGACTGCGAGAAAATCCTGGATAAAGCGAACGGATTGACATACAGATCCCTCGCCATGGAATCCAGTGTGACCGGCTCCGTGAAATGCTCCGCAATATAAGACACGGTCCGTTCCACCAGACTGGCTTCTTCTCTCTTTCTTGGTGTCAGTGCAAGGACAGGGAGGATGCGGCCAAGGAGGATCTGCATATATGCTTCGCGGATAGCCGCTGCGTAAGATCCGGCTTCCTCTCCGGATGTGAGCACTTTCAGCGCATACCTGATATCCGGATGGACCATATCGGCCCGGATGACCGGAATTTTCGCAACATTTGTCTCCAACACCTGAATAAAACGGCCCAACAGAGAGGGATCTGCCAGAATAAACTCCACCTGGCCGCCTTTACCGGTAAACTCCTGATAAAAATGGATCTGGTTCGGGAACACGACGCCCAGATCACCGGCTTCCAGGTGATACAGCTCCCTGTCGACGCCGAACTCAATCGAACCCTCGCATACATGAACGATTTCCAGCGCAGCATGCAGAGAGGGTGCAACAAAGCCGGCTCTTCTCTTAAATACTTCAAAGTCCTGATCTTCTTTTTTGTACAGGAGATGCATGGAAATCCTCCGTAAAGAACAAGCATTGTGTCATGAAAGCGCTTCGTTCACATGATAGCAAGATTTGGCTATTTTTTCAATGTATTTGACGAGCAAAGACCCGTTTTCGGGAGTATTATTCAGGACGCAAGCGAACAAAGGAGGTAAGAACGATGAGCGCACTGATGAATACTCTGAAGAGATTTTTTGAGAATTACAAAGAGCACTGCGAAGAAAATCGTATGTTCAGATAAATAACCGTGTAAGACAGAAACTTATATGCCACAAACGCCCCGGCAGCCGGGGCGTTTTTTCGTTTCAGACGCTTGTCAGTATTCAAACAGGTAATCTCCGCAGGCATTGATCACAGCCGTTTCGCCGTACTGTGTCACGCGCGGGATATTCATGCCGTAGTTCATGTGAATGTGCCCATGCACGAAATATTTCGGATGGTACTTGTCCATCAATTCCCGGAAGCACTCGAAGCCGCGGTGTGAAAGTGTGTCCGTATCATTGATTCCTCTGGCAGGCGCATGGGTGAGCAGGATATCAAAGCCGCCGTATTTCCTGAGCTGCAGCCAGAGCTTTCTTATCCTGTGTTTCATTTCCTGCTCCGTATACATGCACTGACCATCATTATATCTGTAGGAACCGCCCAGGCCGAGGATCCGGATCCCGTTTACAACAGTGATCCTGTCCTCTGCACTGATACATCCCCCCGCCGGTTCTTTCAGCAGCGCTTCATCATGATTGCCGAGGACGTAGACCAGCGGCTTACCGGACATTGTCACACAGAAATCCAGATAGCTTCTCTTCAGGTCCCCGCAGGAAAGGATCAGGTCGACGCCGTCAAATTTCCCCGGGGTGTAATAATTGTAGTAGCGGTCCGACTCGACATCGGAGATCGTGAGTATTTTCATGCTTTTTCTTTCTTCTCCCCGGTTTTCAGTTCTTCTTTCTGGCCGGACCGACGCCGATCTCCTCGACAAGATCTTTGGACTCATTATCCAGCTGGTCATATTCCGGGATCGTGCCCTTCACATTGACATCGAGCGAATCCATTGTAATGATCTCTTCGATCTTGTCCGGGCGGATCTCATCGTCCCACTGCAGACTTCCGTCATCCATAAGCTTCGGTCTGCTGAACGGATTGATCATGCCGCTCCGGATCCCCTTGCAGAGGATATCCCCCAGGCAGCGCACGCCGAAAGGCAATTTATCCGAAAAACGAAGATCTACCGCACCGGAGGACATGCCCCAGTAATAATTCAGGGAATGGCTCGTCTTCTTCGATTCTTCCTGGTAGGCTCCGCTGCGGATCGACGTGATCAGCCTGTCGTAGATCACCCCCCAGTTCCAGATCGGATGGACAAGCGGACCGCTCTTCTCATCCGTGACATCCACGATACCGAACATATACTCATCGCTGTCGTACCGTTTATCGGAAAAATCGCGGTATGAGATCATGGAGATGCCTTTTTCCTTAAGCCTCGCTTCGGCTGCTTCCATGCCGCCAAGAGAAGACCATTCCAGATAGATCTCTGCATCCGGATCCGTGAGCGTCACACCGCGGGCGAATGCATTGATCTCCGCGATCATCCCGTAAATGGGATATTTGCAGATATAGCCGATCTTTCTGTCACGGGTCAGTGCGCCGGCAACAGCGCCGGCAACGTATTTCGCTTCATACGCGCGGGGATAATATGTCCTCACCGACCTGTAGGGCTCATTGAGCGAGCAGACAAGGATATCGACATCCGGATGTTCCACCGCCACCCTTGCACACGCGCGGGTACTGCCGCCATCGATGGAAAAAATGACCTTTGCCCCGTCGGCGATGATTTTTTCCAGCTGTGTTTCGATGCTTTCGGAATCGTTTTTGACATAGACAGATGTTTCCACATCCGGCCGGATCTTCTCAATATACTGCCGGCCTTCCTCATGGCTTGCATCCCAGGTGGAGTTTTCCGCTCCCTTTCCATAGAAAAAGGCGGCTTTCAGCGGTTTCTTCGTATTGATCAGCGGGATCTTGTGGAGGATCTTTCCGGTGATGCCCGGTGTCTCCTGCGGATTCAGCTTCAGTTCGACCTGCCGGTCATCCTTTGCGGAAGCGATCTGGTCCCAGAGCTTCCGGATGGCTGCCTTCAGGTCTGCCGGGGACATCTCATACATGTCCTCATATTCGTATAATTTCAGACATTCCAAAAGAGCATCCGCTGCTGTCGTTTTCAGATGTTTTCCGAATTCCGCATCATACGCAAGGCGGAAACGCTGATAAAGCGCTGTGAAAGCCTTCGCTTCATCTTCGGTCCACGGATCGGAGAACCGCTTCTTCATGATCGTCAAAAGCTCGCTGTAAGCGCCGGTTCTGGACAGTTCGATGATATCAACACCCGTTCTGTCCCGAAAATCCAGAAGCGCATAGTATTTCTCAACCTCAGGATCTCCGGTCCTGTTCGGGATGATCTGCCTGACATAGGCAGGGATCTTGTCCGCGCCGAAAAATTTCAGGACACTGACACGTTTATTGCCTTCCTGCACATAGTAACGGTTCATGTATTCCGTTACCAGGACAGGATCCCTGATGCCTTCGGTAAGATGCGCTTCGCAGAGGCGGTACCATTTCGCCGCAAATTCCGTCTCCTTGCCGACAACAGGCATGAAATTCCTGGCAAAGGATCTGGTGCGGCCGGCGGTCTTTGTGCCGATCACCCATTCCTGGGGAATCTCGGTGTAGCCGGCATCCCTGACGGAACAGGTGTTGTTGTCCGGAATGATCTCGTCCAGGACGGGAAGGTAGGGATATTCGCCTGCGGAGACCGCCTGCTTGAAGCTTCGTTTGCCCTTTTTCAGGGCGTCCTCGTAGTATTCAAAATAATTTTCCATAGGCATAAAAAAGTACCTCTATATTCATTGTCATCCAGAGCTGTTTCAGCAGTAAAGGATCTGTTCTCAAATCTTCACCAGGTGATACACATAGCTGTGCGCGTCCTCACCCGGCTGCGGCAGCGGCAGTCCCATATCCATCAGCGCGTCTGCTGCACACACCCTGCCGTCTTCTTCGATCCGGTACATCGCGCCGGGTTCCAGCCCGTCTGCCTTCACATACATTGCCGGCATATTGCCCCGGCTCTCAATGATCACGGCACAGAGCAGCACCTGGGACTTGTCTTCCGATACATATGCCCACGCACCCATATTATCGGATACCGGATCCGACAGTCTGTAATAGTCCCCGTTCTGAATGAGTGCAGCATCCTTTCTGTATGCCCCGATCTGCCCGCGGACTGCCTCTTTCTCTTCCTCTGTCATCTTCCCGGGATCCAGTTCATAGCCGAACGTGCCGTTCATGGCCACCGCAGCACGCGTCTTAAGCGGCGTCACCCTGCCGTTCTGGTGGTTCGGACAGGTGGAAACGTGTGCTCCCACAGCAGAGATCGGATACCCGAACGATGTTCCGTACTGGATGATGAGCCTGTCCACGGCATCCGTGTTGTCACTGCACCAGATCTGCGGCGTATAATACAGCATTCCCGCGTCAAATCTTCCGCCGCCGCCGCTGCAGCCTTCGATCAGGACGTCGGGATAACGTTCATTCAGACGTTCCAGTACACTGTAGAGTCCGATCATGTAATCATACAGCACTTTCCCCTGATCATCAGAGGTATGAGAGAACACATCCGCAATTGAGCGGTTATAATCCCATTTCAGATATTCGATATTTCCCTGATCCAGCACACCGCAGACTGCTTCATACATCCACTCGCGCACTTCCTCTCTCGAGAGATCCAGCACCAGCTGGTTCCGGCCGAGGACCGGCTTCTTCCCGGGGATCACCATCGCCCAGTCCGGATGCGCGCGGAACAGATCGCTGTTCTCATTGACCATCTCCGGCTCGATCCAGATGCCGAATTTCACCCCTGCCTCATTGACGCGGCGGATCAGTTCTGCCAATGAGCAGCCCAGCTTCTCTTCATTTGCCGTCCAGTCGCCGAGTGCCAGGAAATCACTGTTCCGTTTCCCGAACCAGCCATCGTCCATGACCAGCAGATCAATGCCGAGCTCTTTCGCTTCCTTCGCCAGGCGGACAATACCGTCACCGTCAAAATCAAAATAAAATGCTTCCCAGCTGTTGAGCAGGACCGGCCTTACCGCATCCCGGTATTTCCCTCTGCAGACATGCTTTCTGATGCAGCGGTGCAGGTTATGGGAAAGCTTCGCGAGGCCTTCCCCGCTGTAACTCATGATCACTTCCGGAGAAGCCAGTTCCTCTCCGGGCTCCAGCGGATAGGAGAATTTTTCCTCTGCCAGGCCCATCTGCATCCGCGTCTGATTATACTGATCCCTCTCGGCTTCCGCCTTAAAGCCGCCGCTGTAAACGAACTGCATGGACCAGCATTTGCCGGAACGTTCGTCGGCGGTGTGATCTGCCAGGATCATCATGGGATTGTACTGATGGGAGGACATGCCGCGTCGGCTGCCGATCACGTGGGAACCATGTGTCAGCGCACAGCGTTCCGGCTGCCGTTCCATCGCGTGCCGCCCGCAGAATGTAATGAGATCAAAATCACCGAAAGGCAGATCCAGGCAGGCGCTCTGCAGCTTCTCGATCCGGAACGGCTTTTCGCCGCAGTTCGATACGAGCACGCTTCTGGTGATGATATCGAGTTCCGGCAGTACGCCATACAGCAGCGTAATGTGCAGTCCCAGCCTTTTGTCTTCCAAAAATACTTTCAGCGTCTCCGCATGATCATTTTCCGATTCCGCATATACCGCCGGAAGTCCCTGCAGGGAATACTTTCCGGGAGTAATCTCATAGCCGGCATAGCGGAGTTCGCAGCCGAAAGCATCATTGGCATCTTTCACGATCAGCATCGGGCTTCTGTAATCGCCGGTTCCCTGCACCGGGAACTCCTGCGGCAGATAATCCATCGAGTAGCCGCGGATGTCGGCTGCGTCATACGGCGAGCCTGACAGTCCTCTGTCGGCTACGGTCAGCAGCCAGTCCATGCAGCCGGCAGCTTTTCTTCCATAATACAGATGCAGCAGATAACCGTACGGATCGACCTGCATCTGATAGGTGGTATTTTTTGTATGGATCGTAAAGGTTCTCTTTTGGTTGTCATGGAGTATTGCCATATCTGTATCTCCTTCAGGATTTCAGACTATTCATGAAACGTTTTACATGTGTGCATATTATCATCTTTTTTTCGGAAGTCAAGAGGATATTCCTGCGGATCGGAGGATGATTTTCCGGTTCCCGGGGACCGCGTGACGGTTCTCCGATCCCCTTACACGCTGCCCCTTTCATCTGCCGCGGAGAGTTGCTTTCCGGGCTCATCTGTCAAGTGGCGGCAGCCGAAAAGTCGCCCCGTGAACGCTGCACCTGCGTCATCCCCGGCTTCCGCTTATCAATATGTGCACAAAAATACTGTATTCTATATTTTATGGTCCAGGTACAGTCTTTCACAGTCTGTTTTAATGCTGTCTGCCGCCTGATCCGTGCACCACTGGAGACCTGCATTCAAAAATTACAAAAGTCTGTTCACGAACGAGCGGAGGATCCGGGAAACTGCAGCTCCGAAAGAGCCGAAGAATCAGCCTGGGAGAACCTACTCTGCCCCTTCCATCTGCCGCATTTTCTCCCTTACATACCATGCAAAGGCTTTTACAGCAGGCGATCCGGCGGACAGCGCAGAAACGCCCATTCCCAGATCCACATACTGCGGGGGATCAAGCGGCAGGATTTTCACATCATAATTCCATATTTGCGTACTCAGTTCGTTCACAAGGAGAACCCCCATATTGCTCTGCACCATAGCGGCAGCGGTAAAGGAATTCCTTGTCGTGGCAAGAATATTCGGACTGATCCCGTACTTTTCAAAGATCGATTCAATATCCCTGTCTTTTCCGTAGGAGGACTGGATCAGCGGCGCGTTCTCACACTCCCGCAAAGGGAATGCATCCATCGCAGCATAGGGGCTGTCCTTCGCGACCACGGCCACCATCGGATTACTCCGGAGCGCGAACCATTCTCCTTCAAAATCATGTTGATCCGCAAAAAAGCCAATATCCGCCCGTCCGTCAACAAGCGCTTCGATCACATATCTGCGGATACTGTCATCGATCTGAATCCTGATCCCCGGATATTTTTCCCTGAATCCGCGGATCAGCTCCGGGAGCCAGGCCGCGCAGATGCTCGGGTACGCGGTGATCCGTACCTCTCCGACCAGCACGCCGGAGATCTCGGCAGCCGTTTCATAGATTCTCTCCTCCTGAAGGATAAAATTCGCGATCACCGGGCGCAGTCTCTCGCCGTCCGCAGTCAGTTCAACGCCTTTCCGGCTGCGCCGGAAAAGCTTCACATGCAGCTCCTCTTCAAGTGCGGCGATCAGCTGACTTACAGCCGAAGTGGTGTAGCCAAGCTCTTCCGCAGCGCCTCTGAAGCTGCCATATCTGACTGCAGCAGCGAACGCCCTGCATCTTGCTGTTTCCATATTCCATCTCCCTAATGAAAGATATTGTTTCCTATATTATGAGAGCACTGCCTGAAATGATTCACCGTACTGCTTCGTTCTTCCTGCTCTCACAGAGCTTCCTTCATTTGCTGCTCACAGGATTCTTCCCTGCTGCCTGCTCATAAAAGAGCGCCCCAGGGACAATAATCTCCTTTTTCACAAGCACAATGCCGATCATTTGATTTCTGTCTGTCGGATCCAATTATATATTAAGTTTTCCTTAATATCAACTTTAAATACATTAGATTTACTTTTCATTATATTTCGCATATACTTTTCACAGAACAGATCATCACACATTGCAAAAAGGAAGGATCGCAGCGAACATTCCTGCGGATCCTGCGAAAGGAGCCTGTTATGTCAGTCGCCCAGCTTGGCTTCGCGGAGCCGTTTTTCAGTATCGATTATATAGAAAACGAGAAATCGATGCACATTGCCGAAAAGAGCATGGTCATTAATCTCGCCGAGCATGAACAAGAGAATATTCTGCTGGACGGCGGACGCGTGATCCTGCCTTTGAAAGCAGCTGTTCTTCAGGATATGACTCTGAAGAATCTCACGCGCGCGTTCCTGATCCGTGATTTCGAAAAATGCGATATCACAGATCCCGCAACCGCTGATGCCATCATGCATACCTGGAAATCCCTTTATGAGATGTCCGGCCTGCCCCGGCACAAAGGTCTTCCTTATTACAAATCCCCCAAATTCTGCATTGGAGAAGGAAACCATCACATAGAGCTGAATCTCTGTTTTGTGAGCGAAGGGATGGTTCCCTCCGGCCCGCACCGTGATCACGACCGGGATTTTGACGAGGTCCATGCACAGATCCTCGGCTACGGCATGATGCGGATCTATGATTATGACGATAAGGAGCACATTCATCAGGAGCTTAACATGGCTCCCGGAACCGTCCACGATAAAATGTATGATGACAAGGGTGATTATCCCTGGCATGAATACAAGAGCGTAACACCGTGTGTATATTGTCCGATCGAACTGGACAGAGGCTGAATACAGGCAAGGAGAGAAGAAATGGATAAGAAACGCATCACAATCGGAACTGTAGGCTACGGATACGGCGCATTTCTGCATGTCAACGGCTATCTGAACGCCGGCGGCATCCCGATCCGTCTGAAGACTGTCTGCGCCAGAAACGCCGAAAAGGCCGAAGCTTTCCGTGCAAAATATGATTACGAGCAGATCTGTACCAACTATGAAGAACTTGTCGCGGATCCCGAGATCGATCTGATCGACCTTTCCGTACCGCCCCGTCTTCACATTCCCTACTGCATCATGGCACTCAAGGCCGGCAAAAGCGTGATCTGTGAAAAACCCATAACCGGATATTTCGGAGACGGCAGCGACAATATCGGAAAGACCGTCAAAAAAGCAGATATGTGGGCGGAAATGGACGCGCAGCTGAAAGAACTGAAGGCAGCGATCGATGAAAGCGAAGGTCATTTCTTCTATGCCGAGGATTTTGTTTACGCGACGCCCGTACAGAAAGCGGCTGAGATCCTCCGCGCCAAGAAGAGCAAGATCATGTTCATGAACGGCATTGAATCCATCATCGGCTCCACCAGCGAAGCTGCAAGCGAATGGAAGAATTTCGGCGGCGGCACCATGATGCGCAACGGCATTCACATTCTTTCGACGATGATGTATCTGAAGCAGGTCGAAGCGGAAGCCAGAGGCGAAGAGATCAAGGTGAAAAGCGTTATGGCGGAAATGGGACAGATCAGCAAAGTGCCGCTTAAAGAAGGCGAGCGCCAGTACGCACAGGCCCATCCCAATGACGTGGAAGACTGCGCGAATGTGATCCTCACATTCTCCGATGGTTCCATGTGCAACATCATCGGCACCGACGCTGTGATCGGCGGTTCGGCGAACCACGTGACAGTCGCCTGCAACGATATGAAATTCCAGATGAATCTGACACAGAACGATCTTCTGAAAACTTACTGCTGCAACGATAACGGACTGGACGGCGTATACTGGGGCGAGCTCAACCCGCCGAAGACCGGCTGGAACAATGTCTTTGTAAGCGATGAAGTCATCAGGGGATATACCGGCGAGATGAAGGCATTTCTGGAAGCCATGGAATACGGAACGACGCCGGAAACATCATTTGAACTGGCTTATGAGATCATCCGCGTTGTCTATGCCGCCTTCCGTTCCGCGGAAGAAGGCAGAAGGATCGAACTGTAACAGATACGGGCCGCACAGCATTATCTGCACCCGGAGCATCACAGAAGGAGAATACCATCATGGGAATGAAATTCAGCATATGCACAGTAGACCGTCCTCTGGAATCAACCTCTCCTTTTCCGCTCAGAGGCAGCAGCTATGAAGAATGCGCCGCTGTCGCCGAACTCCTCGGCTATGACGGCATAGAGCTGCAGATCCAGGATCCCTCCAAATACAACGCAAAGGAACTGCGGGCAAGCCTTGACCGTCACGGGATTGGCTGTTCCGCCGTTACCACCGGCCTTGCCTACCTGTTTGAAGGCATGAGCATGGTGCATCCGGATGAGAAGATCCGCCTGGCTACCGTGGAGCGCCTTCACAGACAGCTCGATCTGGCAAAGGAACTGGATTCGCAGATCCTGATCGGGTATCTTCGCGGCCGCAAGAGTCCCGGGCAGACGGACCAGGAATTCGAAGATATCCTGACAGACAGCGTCGCCCGTGTCCTGGAATATGCGGAAGAGATTCAAACGCCCATGGTCATGGAACAGATCAACCGCTACGACGGCGATGTATTCTGCTCCACAGACAGGACGATGCGGTTCCTGGAGAAATTCAATTCGGATTTCCTCCTGTACAACGGCGATACCTACCATATGCTCACGGAGGACAAAGATGTGCCCGCTGCGATCCGCAGATCACTCAGCAAACTGGTGCTGTTCCATGTATCAGATGAAGGCCGGCTGCTGCCGGACGATTCCCATTTCGATTTCCATGAAGCAGCGGCCGTACTGAAGGCGGAAGGGTACGATAAATGGGTAAGCATAGAAGCGAAGCCCGAACCTACGAGTTTTGAAGCAACGCGCAGGGGGCTGAAGTATCTGCGCAGCGTTTTCGGATAAGAAGGAGGCGTAAACAGCATGGTAGAAAAACTGTCTTTCGGAGAACCTTTTATTGAATCCCGTTACCTGCAGAACGAATTCGGCTTTACAGCGACAGGCCGCTGCAATCTGATCAATCTGGATACAGAGCAGGCGATCACTGTGGAGGGAGAATATGCGCTTCCGCCGCTCTGTGCGATGCAGATCTGCGGCGCAAAGATCGACGTTCCCGGGAAAGCCCTGCTGATCTATAATGCCGGCACGCTGGATCTCAATGATCTGCAGACGCTGGACTGCTTAAGAAAGGTCTGGAAATCCAATTGGGAACTGACGCATCTGGAAAAACACCGCGGCGTTCCGTATTATAAATCTCCCCGGATCACGATCGATAATGTGACCATGAATTTCTGCCTGGTCTCCGAACCGGACTGCCCTTCCGGCATTCACCGCGAGCACGACGGAAAGATCAAAGAGCTGCATGTTCAGCTGGTCGGAGAAGGTGCCGTAGATCTGATGCGTTCAGAGGATCCTTCCTCCATGTATGCCTCTTTCCCGCTCACCGCAGGATGCACGCACCTGCCGACGTGGGATCAGGACGGCGATTATCCCTGGCACCGCTACCGCAGCAAAAGCAGATGCATTTTCCTGGGCGTAGAGATCCGGTAACTGCCTGATATACTGCCGAATCTTTTCCTCTACATACAAAGCCGCCTGATTGGTTCATTTCCACCCGACTTCCAATTCAGGCGGCTTTTTTATAAAGGATCAGGGGACGGTTCTCCGGCTCACTCTGTCTGGCAGAGTGAGCCGGAGAACCGTCCCCTGGTCCCTTTTATTTATCTTCCCGCTATGCCGGGCGGCAGTTCAAGATGATTCGCTTCCAATAAAGTTCTGTCACGAAGGATCTCTTCTGCCGGCCCGTCTGCGGCGATCCTGCCGTTTGAAAGAAGGATCACCCTGCTGCAGGTATCCATGATCATATCCAGATCATGCGATGTGATGATCTTCGTCTGAGAAAGCTCTTTTATTGTATTGATCACGATCCGCCGGTTATAAGGATCCAGCGATGCAGTTGGCTCATCCATCAGGATCGCTTCAGGCTGCATGGCAAGGATCACCGCTATTGCGGCCATCTTTTTTTCACCGCCGGACAGCTTGTGATTGTGCCGGTGCTTCAGCTCTGTCAGATTCAGCTTCGCAAGCACTTCATCTGCTGTTTTGTCTGCTTCCTCCCTGCTCATACCATAGTTCACCGGCCCGAAGATCAGATCTTCATACACCGTCGGCATGAACATCTGGTCATCCGAATCCTGCAGGACAAAGCCGAGCTTCTTTCTGATGTCCGCCAGATTGTTCCGGCTCATTGGCATTCCATCGATCAGGATCTCTCCGTCCCCGGATACCAGCCCCAGCAGCAGCTTCATGACGGTCGATTTCCCGGCGCCGTTCGCGCCGATCAGCCCGACCGACTCGCCCTTTTCAATCCGAAAAGAAAGATCCTGCACCACAGGTTTCCCGTTTTCATATTCAAAACTGACATTTTTCAATTCAATCATTTTTTCACCGCTCAATCCGCTTATTTTCTGTTACAGGCCTGCAGCAAAGCTGGTTTTTCTCTTCCGGCCTGGCTTCTACTTGCTTCTTGTGACCTGATTGCTTGTTTTCCTCTCTTCAGGTCACTCTTTTATGCCTTCACGCTCGGTTTTCTCTCGCTTTCTGTGACCTGATTGCTTGTTTTCTTCTCTTCAGGTCACTTCCCGCTGCTTTTCACCTCACAAACAGCCGGCCGACCAGCTCTGCTGCATGGCCATAACGCACAAGCAGGAAAAATGCCGCTGAAACGGCCAGATAAATGGCGTCCCGTATCTCAAACCTTGTCCGAACCGCATAATGGAACCGCCCGTCATACCCGCGCAGCAGCATGCTCTCGTATAAACGCTGCGCTCTGTCCATGCTGCGCAGCAGCAGCTGGCCCAAAAACGACCCCCATGCGGCAATATGAATTCCTTTCTGCCCGGGTGCACGCAGATGATAAGCATCCGTCATGACTGCCAGTTCCGAAGTCAGCACGCCGACATATCGGTACGTCAGCAGCAGCAATGTCACCAGCATCTCAGGCACATGGATCTTCCGAAGTACCGCGCAGATGCTGTCCATCGGTGTCGTCGCTGCAAGAAGGAAGGATGACATCAGGCAGAAAACGCCTTTCAGCATCAGCGTGATCATGGAGATCACACCGCCGGTCACAATGAATCCGCCAAGCCGGAACATCGGCGTATGGTCAAAGAACGGATTGAACAATCCCACCGCCATGACAAGAGGAAGAACGATCCGCAGTTTGTAAAAACATGTCCGCATCGGGATCCCGGCAAGCGTGAACAGCAGTACCGGCCAGATCACCATGGGGATGATCCCGGAAAGATCGTATTTATGAAAAGAGAGAACCGCCAGGATATACATAACTGCCGCAGCCAGCTTCGCGCCTGGGTTTAATGAATGCACGAAAGAAGAGCCTGCGGCAAGTTCATCCATCGCCGTAAGTTCATGCAGGGCATGTTCGATTTTGTTTCCGGGCTCTCTTTTCATAATACCTTTCATAAAACCGCATCTTATAAGCGGTGGATTCTTCACGGCTAAAGCCGTTCAGAATGACAGAAGAGGCAGTTTCCAGACAGGCTCCATCATACTTCTCTAAATAGCAGGAAAGGAATCTCCCATCTGGCAGGCTGTTCAGAATGACAGAGGCGGCAATTCTCACCGGGACCGGCCGGGCTCGTACATACTTCTCTAAATGACAAAAGAGGCATCTTCAGATACCTCTTTATCATACCATAAAATCCGTTATCACAGAAAACACTATTCAGCTGGCCGCCCGCCGAATCCAAACAGTTGCTCTGATACCGCTTTCATAATACACAATGATAATCATTCCGCAAGGACTTCATCCCACGGAATGCAGGCTGCCTCCTTTTCGCTTCCGAAAGAAGCCGCCCGCCATACAGACCAGCACGGCGATTCCTGCGACGATCGCAGATCCCACAATACCGGACACCGTCGTTCCGACAGCCGCATCATTATTCGGAAATGCATAATCCGGCAGGAAAGAGGTTGCCTCCTGGATCGAGCCGGCAGTATCCGCCGCAGCGCTTGACACGCCGAAATTCTCCTCATCCAGGCCCATATTCTGGCTGTATCCGGCTTCTTCGTTTCCAAACAGCGCCCATTCCAGGCCGTCCGGGTTGCTGCTGGCAAGCAGGCTTAAGCCCCCGCCGACGACCACGACAACAGCCGCCAGAATAGCAAGCGTCGTTCCAAGCGTTCTCTTCGCCGGCGCATGCTTCATATCTTCGCTCTCCAGCAGTTCCGGTCTGGATTCATGCACGAATACCAGCACGGCTGATGTGATCAGGCCTTCCACCAGACCGATTGCCAGATGGATCGGCTGCATCAGTGCACAGAACGCGCCGAAAGGAAGTTCCGTGATTCCGGAAAGGCTGGTCTCCAGCACAACGGAAAAGGCGCCGAGTTGCAGCGTGATAATACATCCGATCACTGAAGCTGCGATAATGCGCAGTCTCTCCGCATTTCTGCCTTCGCCGAACAGTTTACTCTTCATGATCGGCCGCCAGATCAGATAATATCCCACGAAACAGCCGTAAAACGCCATGTTCCACACATTGGCCCCCAGTGCCATCAGACCGCCGTCCGCGAAGAACAGACACTGGACGGCCAGGATCACAATCATGGACAGGAACCCCGCCTGCGGTCCGAGCAGAGCCGACAGCATCATACCGCCGCACATATGTCCCGAAGAACCGGTGCCCGGAATCGTATAATTGATCATCTGGCCTGCAAAAACAAGCGCAGCCGTCACAGCCATTGTCGGCAGTTTCTGCGGTTCCTCATCCAGTTTCAGTTTACGGATCGAAAGACCTGCGGCCGCACCTGAAGCGGCATACATTGTTGCTGCCACGGCCGGAGCCAGCAGCGCATCTGCCATATGCATACTTTACCTCTTTCTCAGAATGCGCGGATTACCGGGGCTCCGCATTCTATCTATATACGGGACTTAAGCTTATCCGCTTCAGCACTTTACCATAATCAAGTATACGTTCGGCAAAATGCCGCCGCAAGCCCCCCAGGGGGTTGTAAACGTTTCCCGCAGCCAAACTTTTCCTCCGCCGTCAAAACTTCTTCCCTTGGGCGGCAGAAAGAAGCCCTCCCCAGGCATCAAAAAACCCCGCCGTGCGGCGGGGTGCATCTGTTTTCCTTATGGCGATCAGTCTGTTACGTAAGGCATAAGCGCTACGTGGCGGGCTCTCTTTACAGCTGTGGTAAGAGCTCTCTGATGCTTTGCGCATGTTCCGGTGATACGACGGGGCAGGATCTTGCCTCTCTCGGAAACATACTTTCTCAGTTTTGCTGTATCCTTGTAATCGATCACGCAGTTCTCTTCACCGCAGAATACGCAGACTTTTTTTCTTCTGCGGATACCGCCGCGTCTTCTCATAGGGCCGTCTGCCTTGTCACCTTTATTAAAAGCCATTGCTGTTTCCTCCTGATTGTAATGTTGAAAGTAGGTTTGTCAGCGCATTTGACCGCCGCAGTATGTCATACTGACGACAATTCATTGTCGGAAGTATCCACCGCCCTGCTTCTTCGGTTTTTGTAAAACCGCACTCTTCAGGGCGCAGATCCTTCGCCGGCAGAGCCGGCTTCAGGATGACAACTGTTATTCATTCCGGCAAGTCCGAAAAATGATTGCGCTATTAAAAAATTAGTTGAAGGGCAGCTCCTCATCATCCACGCCGTCCGGAATGTTCATGAAACCGTCTCCCACGGGAGCGGCCTGTGCCGGATTGGGATTCACGGGAGCATTGTAGGAACCTCCCTGCGCAGCATTATTCTGCGGTCTGGGGGAGAAACCTCCCTGTCCGCCGCCCTGGGCATTCTTGCTCTCGGCGAACTCGATCTCTTCCGCGATGATCTGTACGGAGAATACTCTCTGTCCTTCGCGGTTCGTGTAATTATCATTCTGTATACGTCCGACAAGAAGGATCTTCGTTCCCTGATGAAGATACTTCTCTACGAACTCGGCCTGACGTCCGAAAGCAGTGCAGTTGAAGAAATCAGCATCCGCGCTGTCTCCCTGACGCTTGAATCTTCTGTCGACCGCGATGGAAAACCTGGCTATTGCCATGGAGTTGTCTCCGTTCGTGTAACGGATCTCCGGGTCTCTGGTAAGTCTTCCCATCAAAATGACTTTATTCATCTTCCTCTTTAACCTCTTCTGCTTCTTTCACCACTTTTTTAGGTGCTTCAGTCTCTTCAGGCTTTACGATCAGGAAGCGGATCACAGGCTCCATAACTCTTACATGGGATTCTACCTGCGCGGGGCACTCGGCTTCAGCCTCGAAGGTGATGAAGGTGTAGTAACCCTCTTTCATCTTCTGGATCTCATAGGCCAGTCTCTTCTTTCCCCAGTCATCCTCACCTACAATGTTTCCGCCGTAAGCGGAGATGTAGCCTCTGATTTTCTCGAGGGCCGCGGCTCTTTCATCATCCTCAAGCTTTGCGCTCAAGACCACGGCAAGTTCATACTTGTTCATAAAAAACCTCCTTATGGACGCTTGGCCCTTCATTTCACGAAGAGCAAGGATCTGCAGTCTGATGCTGCATCTGTTGTGTCACAAACATGGATTTTATCACAAAAAAAACCGGGATGCAAGTGCTTTTCCCGGTTTTCTCAACGAACTTATGCTTTTCCGGCGGTCTGGTACTCCGCCATCTTCTTCTGGATCTTGAAGGTCGGTGAGAGCAGTCCTTCGATACTGGAATCATGGTTGAACGAATCGATCAGCGCGGCCAGATATTCACTCATATCCACACTGACATAGTACTCTCTCTGCAGGATCTCCGGCGGCTGATAGATCAGATTGGTGGTATATACCTTATCGATCAGGCCGGCTTCGGTCGCTTTGTCAAAGGTCTCGATGCCGGAAGTGAACAGGCCGAAGGTCGCGCATGCGAACACTTTCCTGGCCTTGCGCTCTTTGAGCTGTCTTGCTACATCGATAATACTGTCTCCCGAAGCGATCATATCGTCCACGATCACGACATCCTTGTCCTCCACGGAGCTTCCGAGGAACTCATGGGCAACGATGGGATTTTTTCCGTTCACGACTCTTGTATAATCACGGCGCTTATAGAACATGCCTACATCGAGACCGAGCGTATTCGCAAAATAGATCGCTCTTCCGATCGCACCTTCGTCAGGGCTGATCACCATCATATGTTCGGGATCGATCGTCAGATCCTCGGTCTCCATCAGCGTCTTCATGAACTGGTAGGTCGGCATGATCGTCTCAAAGCCATTCATCGGGATCGCATTCTGCACTCTGGGGTCATGCGCATCGAAGGTGATGATATTTTCGACACCCATCGCGGCAAGCTCCTGCAGGGCTACGGCACAGTCCAGCGATTCTCTTGCCTGGCGTTTGTGCTGTCTGCCTTCATACAGGAACGGCATGATCACGTTTACACGCTTGGCCTTGCCGCCCACGGCGGCAATGATGCGCTTCAGGTTCTGGAAATGATCGTCCGGAGACATCGGATTCTTTTCTCCGTACATCGAATATTCCACACTGTAATTGCTTACATCGGCAATGATAAAAATGTCCAGGCCGCGGACGGACGCATTCAGGACGCCCTTTCCTTCTCCGGATCCGAAACGGGGAAGCGAAACATTCAGCAGGAAAGAATCCTTCCTGTAACCGGCTACCGGCAGTTCCCTGGTACGTCTCCACGATGCCAGATAGGAATCCACATGACTTACAAGATCCTCACAGCCCGGAAGAGCGATCAGTGCCAGCGGTCCTCTGGGCAGCCCTGTAAGAGACTCGTTTTTTTCGTAAGACATTTTAAAAATCCTCCTGTGGTGCTACGCTTTTGCCCTCATGGAAAGAGCCGGTCTCAGATCATCGCCGGGAAATCTCCTGATCCGGAAATTGCCCAGGATCCTGGAAGTGACGCGCTCCGAATACAGTTCCCGCAGATCGTCCAGCGACAGATTGGTGGAGATGACCGTCGACTTCCCGGATAGTATTCTCTCATTCAGACAGTTGAACAGGCCTGAAACGGTAAACCGGTTGGTCAGTTCCGTGCCGAGATCATCGATGATCAGAAGATCGCAGGCATTGATCGTATCCATCTTCCCGGATGCTTCTTCCCTGCCGGAAAACGTGTCTTCCGCCATGATCTTAAAAAGCTGTTCTGCCGTAAGATACACTACCGGGACCGACTTGTCAAGGAGCGCCTTCGCGATGCAGTGCGTCATAAATGTCTTCCCTGTCCCGGGGTCTCCCCAGAGCAGCAGATTGCCGCCCTTTTCCTGAAACGCATCGGCAAACTCCCTGATAAAATCATAGTTCGCTTTCATTATATCACGGACACTGCGCCCGGATCCGTCATTCATAGGCTGATCCGAAAAAATATCTGCACGCCAGGTCGAAAAATTCTCTTTTGTCAGGATCTCCCTGATCCTGGACTGATCATAGAGCAGGGCCGTCTCCGCGCGGCGCCTGCATTCACAGGGCCTGCCGTCAATATATCCCGTATCGCGGCAAAGCGGACAATCGTATTTCATTTCCAGATCCGACGGATCGACCCCCGCGGTCTCCAGCAGTTCCCGCTTCTGGCCGGTGATCAGCGCCCTCCTTGCAGAGAACTCATCCGCCCTGTTCCGGTCTCCCGAAGCCGCCGCCTTTGCCGCTTCAAAAGCCAGATCGGAAAGTTCCTCCTCCAGCGAAAAGAGCTCCGGCATCATCTCGTAGATCTTCTGCCGGCGCATTTCCCACTCATACGCATGTCTGCTGCGTCTGCGGTCATATTCCCGCTCTATGATATTGTATTGCTCGTTTGACAGCGCCATCTCTCCTCCTACCAGTTCCCATCCTTAAGAAGCGCGGCGAGATCTGCCTGGCGCTGGTCAAAATTCACAAGACGCGATCTGTTCTCAGGTTTTTCAGGCGCAGCCTGACGTTTTCGGATGATCTTTCTGGCCGTCTGGGCTTCCTTTGCCTGCGCAACGCTTTTTACCCCTTTATCGTACCAGTCGGACAGGATCCTGTCCGTATATTCAAAGCTCGGCTGATGGGTCGCCGTCATCGTGGCATTGATCGCTTCGGTGATCACATCCAGCGGCATGCCCAGATCCTTCCTCCAGCGTTTCACGAACTGTTTTTCCCTCATCGCCAGGGTCCTGCCGGAGATGCCGAAGGCCTGCATCACCCTTCTGTTCTCTGTGCTGTATTCCTGATGCGCTTCTCTGGCTTCATCCGCACTCCGGATGCCCTCTTCATGCCAGCCGATCGCGACCGATTCCATGTACTTGTACGAGGCATGTCCGCCGTTTACGCAGTATTCCACAAGATATTCGATCAGCTCGGCAGGAAATGCAAGATCCTTATACAGATAGGCGAAAAGCTGGACATCCTTTGAAGAAAGCGTCCTCTTCAGGTACATTTCGGCAACATATACGACTTCCGCAAAATCCCTGTCCTCCTGCAGATCCGCCAGTTCGTCCACAGAAACAGCCCGGACGCCCTGCGGCGCCTGTTTTGCGGGCACCGGCACGACACCGGGTTCAGCGGTCTTCTCCGGCTGTCCGGTCAGGCTGTCATCAGAAGAAACTCCCCCTGCCGCCAGCTTCAGGTCAGCGTCTGTCTCCGGTCCCTGCAGCGCCTCTGCAGACGCGGCGGGCTTCCTTCCAGGCATCGAAATAACATCCGCTTCTTTCAGGCGGACAGACTCCTCCCCGGGAGCGGCGACCGGCAGGATGGAAACGGACAGAATCTCCCCGCCGCTTTCTGAGAGCGCAAGGATGCCCTGCTTCTCCCAGTATCTGAGCGCACGAAGAACATCCTTCTCGGTATAATGAAGACGGTCCGCCAGATCGCTTATGTCAATACCGGAAGAGGACTGCTGCGCAGCCCTGATCAGATACAGATATACTTTTATGAATTCTCCTCCCGCTTCAGGCATATAGATGTCCAGAAACGCGTTCGGGACAGCCGTAAAACCGGAGAAGCCCTTATTCTCTATATACAATTCCATTTTCTCCTTCTGAACTTATAAAAGCACAGATTGCAAAAGCAGCGGACTGCTGCTTTTAGGGTAGTATAACATACCATTTTTTCTCATTCAACAGCACCGGTCTGTCGTCTGAAGCGTCAGGAAAATATGTGGAAATTGTGGAAAAGGGCGGAAAAGCACGTTTTTCCGTGGGAAAAGGAAAAGGCTTTTCCACTATCTGGATATGTGGAAAAGCCTGTGGAAAACGTGGAAAACTACAGCTTAAGCATGTTTTCTCCCACTTTTACGATATCTCCGGCGCCCATAGTTATCAACATTTCGCCGTGGAAGAAATTTTTTAAAAGAAATTTTTCGATCTCCGGGAAGGTGTCAAAGCACGTCACTTTTTTACCCAGTTTTTTGATTTTTTCTGCCAGAACGTAAGACGAGATCCCGAGATCATCCGTTTCCCTGGCCGGATAGATCTTTGCCAGCACAACTTCGTCTGCCAGAGACAGGGCATCCGCAAATTCATCCAGGAGCGCTTTCGTCCTGCTGTATGTGTGCGGCTGAAAGATGCAGATCACTTTTCTCTCTCCCATCTTCTTTGCAGCTGTAAGCGTCGCCCTGATCTCATCCGGATGATGGGCGTAATCATCGATCACCAGCACATCTCCGGGAAGGATCCCTTTCTTCTCAAACCGTCTGTGCGTGCCTCCGAACGACTTCAGTGCCTGAAAGATCACTTCCGGATCCGCGCCGAGTTCTGTCATGCAGGCAGCTGCGGCAAGCGCGTTCCAGGCATTGTGCAGGCCGGGTACGCCAAGCGCCACCTCTCCTTCCTGCACGCCGCCTTTAAAGAGCGTGAAGGAAGCACATCCGTTCTTATCATAGGTAATATTTTCCATGCGGTAATCGTCTTCCGCGCGTTCTCCCACGGTGATCACCCTGCATTTTACATCCTTTACGATATCCTCATACTTTTCAATGTTGCTGCTGATCACAAGGAAACCGTCTTCAGGCAGCAGCATCGCAAATTTCCCGAAGGAATTCCGGATATCATCCAGATCCTCGAAGAAATCAAGATGATCCGCACCGACATTCAGGATGACGCCGACGGTGGGAAAAAAGGAAAGAAAACTGTTCGTATATTCGCATGCCTCTGCGATGAACAGATCCGACTGCCCGATCCTGATATTCCCGCCGATTGAATCCAGCATCCCGCCGACAGATACTGTAGGGTCCAGTTCCGCAGCAAGCGCTGCTTCGGTGATCATGGAGGTCGTTGTCGTCTTTCCATGTGTGCCGGCTACCGCGACTGCTGTATGGTAATTTTTCATCGTCTGCCCCAGCAGCTCTGCTCTGGTCAGCAGCGGGATCCCGAGCTCCTTCGCCCTCATCAGTTCCGGATTGTCGGCATGAACGGCAGCGGTATAGACGATCTTCTGCATGTTCTCGTCTATGTTTTCCGCCCTCTGGCCGATCGCTACATGGACGCCTTCGCTCTCCAGCTTTTTGATGAGCTCTGACGCATGCATATCGGATCCCGTGACTTTAAATCCACGGTCTTTCAGTATCTCGGCCAGGCCGCTCATGCTGATGCCGCCGATTCCGATAAAGTGTACCCATTCCGGTTTGTTAAAATCTATACTGGCCATAAAAACCCTCTTTTAAACAGATTCATGAAACAGGAGCTCCGCGCATGCGAAACTCCCGTACAGTTTTTCTATAATCGCATACCGGTGAATATAACAATCTCTCAGCGTGCTTCCCCTGCTTATTCAGCGGCGCTCTCCGCTTCCTCACCGGCTTCGGCTTCTTCGTCCGCTTCCGCTGCGGCATCCGCTTCTTCGGCTGCATCAGCCGCTTCCGTCTCCGTCACGCCGGCGAAATCCGAAACGACCTGGGATGTGACATTATAATCCGGAAGCGCATCCTCATAAGCCTTGTACTGGCTGTATCCGGTAAATCCGATCGCAGCGATAATGGCTGCTGCGCAGAGAGCAGCCACGCCTTTGGTAAGGAAGCTGTTTCTCTTTTTGCGGCTCTTTTCCTTCGCCAGATTTTCCTTGCGGTGTGTCTTCTTTTCCTTATATGCGTTGACTTTTTCTACACTCATATCAAAATACCTCAGTATTATTTTTCACCAGTCCATATAATATGCAGTCAAACAGTGGTGATCAGTCGTGCAGGGCATAAAGCAGTATATACCCTGCGGACCCTGTCACCATACTATACAACGAAAACTCCCTCTTTGCAAGAGGGAGTCTGTCACATCCTTATTGCATCTGTTGCTTTACAGATACTTTTTCAGCTCCTCGGCGCGGTCTGTCTTCTCCCAGGAGAGATCCAGATCGTTCCTGCCGAAATGGCCGTAAGCAGCTGTCTGCTTGTAGATCGGTCTGCGCAGATCAAGCATCTTAATAATGCCTGCAGGACGAAGGTCAAAATGCTTCCGAATGATCTCCGTAAGCTTTTCATCCTTCAGTTTTCCGGTACCGAAGGTGTCCACAAAGACGGAGGTAGGCGTTGCTACGCCGATCGCATAGGAAAGCTGTACCTCACACTTTTCTGCAAGCCCTGCCGCAACAACATTCTTCGCAACATACCGTGCGGCATAGGCTGCGGAACGGTCGACCTTTGTGCAGTCTTTTCCGGAGAATGCGCCGCCGCCGTGACGTGCGTATCCGCCGTAGGTGTCAACGATGATCTTTCTTCCGGTCAGTCCGGAATCTCCCTGCGGGCCTCCGATCACGAAGCGGCCGGTGGGATTGATGAAAAACTTTGTTTTTCCGTCGACCATTCCTGCGGGTACAACGGGATCGATGACATACTTTCTGATATCCTGATGGATCTGCTCCTGCGTCACATCCGGATCATGCTGCGTGGAAATGACCACACAGTCTACTCTCTCCGGCTTTCCGTTCTCATCATATTCGATCGTCACCTGGCTCTTGCCGTCCGGGCGAAGGTATTTCAGCGTGCCGTCTTTTCTCACTTCGGCAAGCTTTTTGGTAAGACGGTGCGCAAGCGCAATGGGATAAGGCATGAGTTCAGGGGTCTCGTTGGTCGCATAACCGAACATCATTCCCTGGTCGCCGGCGCCGTAGTTTCCGATTTCCTCTTCAGTCATCTGGTTTTCCTTGATTTCCAGCGCTTTGTCAACACCCATGGCGATGTCACTTGACTGATTGTCGATCGCGGTCAGCACCGCACAGGTATGTCCGTCAAATCCGTACTCTGATCTGTCATAACCGATATCAAGGACCGTCTGCCTTACGATCGCGGGAATATCGACATAAGCCGACGTGGTAATCTCGCCCATGACCAGAACAAATCCGGTATTTACACTCGTCTCGCAGGCTACGCGGCCCATGGGATCTGTCTCCATGATCGCGTCGAGGACAGCGTCCGAAATCTGATCGCAGATCTTATCGGGATGGCCTTCCGTGACGGATTCCGATGTGAATAATCTCCTTTCCATGACTTTCTGCAGTCTCCTTTCAAGGTGCAGCAGGATCTGCTGCAAAGAAAAACCGGATCCAGAAGGACCCGGCATAAAAAAATCATTTTAAGCAGGGATCTTCTTATTGTTCGATTTCTCGCTCCGTGTTAGCACCTTCCATCGCTGGGGTTGCTGTGGTATCATCGATCCTTCGTCTCCACCACTCGAAATAAGAAATGATCCGGATATTTAATTGTTGCTGAAATAGTACTACGTGTATGGATCTATGTCAACAGTGATGTCATACAGAATGCATCAACTGTATCATCCGACTCTCATGCGGAATTTCCGGGCGTCTTTGGCATCGTTCACGGTCTCGATCACAGCGCCGAGGCTTCTCAGTTTCTCATCGAAATCCTCGTATCCGCGCTGAATGTATCTGATATTGTCGACCGTCGTATAGCCTTCGGCTGCCAGGCCGGCCATGACAAGCGCCGCGCCGGCACGCAGATCCGGGGCTTCCAGATCCGCCCCTGTCAGGCGGTCAACACCGCGGAATACCGCGACATTTCCTTCCACCTTGATATCCGCGCCCATCTTCGCAAGTTCATCCGCGTATTTGAAACGGTTCTCAAAAATGCTTTCCGTGATAATGCCTGTGCCGTCCGCAAGACAGAGCGCTACGCCCATCTGGGGCTGCATGTCTGTCGGGAAACCCGGGTAAGGCAGTGTCTTTACATTGCAGCTCATGGTCTTCGGCTTGCCGACAACGCGGATGCTGTCATCGAATTCAAGCACTTCGCAGCCAAGTTCAAGAAGCTTTGACGAAATGGCTTCCATATGCTTCGGAATAATGTTCTTGACTGTAACATCCCCTCTGGTGACCGCCGCCGCGAACATGAACGTGCCGGCTTCGATCTGATCCGGAATAATGGAATATTCCGTGCCGTGCAGATGATCCACGCCTCTGATCCTGATAACATCCGTGCCGGCGCCTTTGATATTCGCGCCCATGGAGTTCAGCATGTTCGCCACATCAACGACATGCGGCTCTTTGGCGGCATTCTCGATGATCGTGTTTCCATCTGCAAGAACGGCTGTCAGCATAACATTGATCGTAGCGCCGACGGAGACCATATCCATGTAAACATGACCGCCGCGCAGCCTTGTGGAATCCGCGATGACCAGGCCATGCTCGACTTTCGCTTTCGCGGAAAGAGCCCTGAATCCCTTCAGATGCAGGTCGATCGGGCGGCTTCCGATATCACAGCCGCCGGGAAGCGCGACTTCCGCATGGGAATACTTCCCGAGCAGCGCGCCGATCAGATAATACCCTGCCCTGATCTTCCTGATGAAATCATTCTCCACATGGACAGAATGGATATTGCTGCCGTTCAGGCGCACCGTATGTCTGTCCGGACGCTCCACGATCACGCCGATATCTGCAAGCGCTTCCAGCATGACGTTGATATCCCTGACATCAGGAAGATTATCTATAACTACTGTTTCATCTGTCATAATGGCGGCAGCCAGAATACCCAGAGCTGCGTTCTTCGCTCCGGCTATGATAACTTCTCCGACTAACGGATTTCCGCCTTTCATTATATACTGCATCTTGTCACTCCCGGATCCCCTTAAGATTACATCCTGTAAGTCGAAAAGGAAACAATTCTGCAATAATTTTCTTATTTTTGTAATGATATGGGCGCACTAATAGCGTCCGTAACAAGTATTGTAGCACGGATGACAGGTTTTGTAAACCATCAGTTAAATAGACAGTTTATTTGCGAAATCGAATGGTTGACAGCAATCAACTTGGCAGTAATCCGGGAGCTGTCTCAGGCAGTCACGTTTCGTTGATGATCTGAATCTGGCACGAACGCATGGTCTCCAGCGCAGCCAGATGTTTCTCCGGCGTCACGCCGGCGCAGCAGGCAGCATCTACTGAAATTGTGACCTCCGGCATCACCGCCTTCAGCAGCAGCGCATTGGAAACAACGCAGATATCCGTGCACAGCCCGATCAGTTCCAGTTCGATCTCTTCCTTTTCAGACAGCGCTTTGAGATCTGCCGCAAGCGCAGTGCTTCCGAAAGTCGGTTTCTCATAGATCTTCGCACCCGTCAGGAGTTCTTCAATATCCGGACGGATCTGCCAGCCTTCCGATCCTTTAACACAGTGCGGCACCGGCAGATACCTGCCCTCCTGCGTCTCCATGTAATTTTCACCGTGCGTATCCATGGTGGCTATGATATCCTCCGCCGGATAAGTGCGGATCTTTTCTTTTACTGCATCAACAATCAGGACAGCTTCTTTTGTCCCGAGGGCTGCGTCGATAAAATCATTCTGCATGTCAACAACGATCAGTAAACGTCTCATTCTTTTTCCCTCTTTCTTCATTGCCGATAAGGCATGGATATCATTCTGCTTAAGGAATATTTCTTTTATGATTTTACACTATTTTCTTCATCATTTCCACTTTATATCAAAAAGAGACAGGTGATGATTTCCATCTCCCTGTCCTCCAGGAAATTTTTAATGTATAAAAACAGTAAAAAGATTGCAAAGCCAAAAAAAGTATCCTTACATCTTTTTAATACGGTTTTTGGCCAGCTGCATATAATATCCTGCTGCACATACCAGCAATGCAGTACAAAATCCCATCGCTGTCGGATCCCAGGAAAGATGCAGAATCTTTATGAGCAGCATTACTGCAAGTCCTAATGGTCCGGAAACAGTTACAAATACCGGGTGCAGTTTTCCCGGAAGGAACAGGCATGCTAATCCCGGCAGCACAATACCTACCAGACGCAGGCTGAAAGACAGGTATCCCCACTCAAGAATCAATGTATTCGGACTGGCTGCTGTCATGACAAACGAGATAAGCATTACTGCAAGCACAGTAATGCGGTTTACTGCCAGCGTGCGTTTGTCTGATGCACATTTGTTGATATACTTCCGGTAAATATCTACAGAGAAAACAGAGGACAAGCCTAAAGCCATTGAAGCGCCGGCACTGATTATAACGATCAGCAATCCTGCCAAACAGATTCCGCCAACAAACGGAGGCATTTTATTTACAATAAATAAAGGAAACGACTGTGCTGCTGTAATAAAAGGATACTCTGTCCGCATATACATTCCTATCCATGAAGAAAACAGCCCTACAGGGAGAACAGTCAACGCACTCAACAGACAGGCGTTCACTGCGTTTTTGCTCCTTTTCGCAGATACTATTGCCTGAATATATGTCTGCGTCGAAAGCATTCCAAGAGAAACACTAATTACCGAAGAAAGCTCTTTTGTTACTCCTCTTACAAAAAAATTATTAAAGACCTCCGGATCCAGTGATCTGTTCAATGCGGCAAGGCCTCCAGCTAAATACAGTGCAAGAGCCCCTCCGCCAATAACCGTAATATACAGGAGTATTACTTTTACAACACCGAGAAATCCACTGATTTTCATTCCGCCGAAAGCAGCGTAACTAATCATGATAACAATGGAAACAACGACTGCCTGCACCATACTTATATCCATTAATGTTGTAAGTAAAGCCCCTGCGGCTGCGACCTGTGATACTATACCGGCAAGAAAGCCCGCTGGCGCAATTAAAGAGGTCAGTATGCCCGCTGTGTGACCAAATTCATCATAAATCAATTCCTGCAGCGTCAGTTTCCCATTTGCCCTAAACGGCTTCACATATAGCAAAGCTATAATCAGGCACCCTGCAGAACACCCTATAGCGTACCACCAGCCGGAAATACCAAAGTCAAAAGCCATCTCTGCCGCACCTAAAGTACAGCTTCCTCCTATAAGACTGCCAACTATTACCCCTGTCACCATAAAGGTGCCGTAGTTTTTCCCTCCTGTTTGAAAATCATCATTAGTATGTACTTTTCTTACACTTGAAATCCCTATGATAATGATAAAAGCAATTGTACCAAACATAGAAACAATATGCGTTGGACTCAACTGAAAAAACTGCATCCTGCCTCCCGTAAACATCCACCAAACTATTTAAAAATCGGGGCCAACCAGAAAATTAGGAAAATCGGGGCAATTATAATAATTACCCCGATCAAATCACTTATCAGCCCATTAATATTTGTCAACACAAATCAGCGCAGAGTATTTATAGTATTATTTCCCCTGTGCGGCTTTTCTCGCTGCAATGTCCAGATCTGTATCATGACGAACATTTTCCATAATCGCAATGGTGTCAGCACTTACATCCGGAACGAAATAACTCTCGTAAGATTCAACCGGTCCAGGCTGTGTAAGCAGCGTTACAATAATAGAGGTTATAAGCGCAGCCGGTGCAGAATACAGGAATGCAGGCTGAGGTGTTCCTATCAGCGAGCAAGAAATGAAAACTGTAACGCCGACCACGATTGAAGTATAGCATGCAGGACGGTTATACCGTTTCCAGAACATCCCAAGCCAAATCGGGCCAACGAATGCAGATGCCAGAGGACCATAAACCATTGTCTGAACCAGCGCCATCAATGCCGGCGGTTTCAGAGCGAAAAATGTTGCAATCAGTCCCATGCCGAGCATAGCGTAGCGGATGCTTTTTTTCATTTTTTCTTCATCATCCGCAAGTGCAGGTGTCAGCGGTCGTATAAAGTCATACATCAGAGATGTAGCGCAATGAAGGAGGAATGAGTTTGCTGAAGAAACCGCTGCTGCCAGAATCGCTACGAGCGTAATAGCTCCGATACCGGGATGGACAAACTGTTTAATCATCTGCGGAAGAATAGAGTCGGCAGTGCTTCCGGCGGGAAGAGAAGTGATAAGTACGCGTCCGGTAAGGCCGAGCACTACAAGGAAGCAGAACAGTACAAAAATAACCATAGGTGTCAATGCATACTGCAGAACGGCGGTCTTGACATTCTTTGGTGCTGACATACGTGTTGTATAATGCGGGCTGGCAGCAATACCAAAGGTATTCTGCAGAAATACCACAAACAGTGCAAGCGCCGTATACGGTCCGCAAGTTGAAACATACTGTCCTAGCGGAGTAGGATCTCCGCCTTCGATGGCGGGCGCAGTAACTGTAGCAGCATTTTCAACGATAACTCCCAGACCACCGACCTTGCCTACAAGAACAACGGCTACAATGCCTATACCTACAACAATCAAAATTGTATTCAACAGGTCAGTTGCTGCTACAGACCAAAATCCTCCCATACTTGTAAAGATCAGGAAAATCAGGAAGAAAAATACTGCTATTTTATAATCAATACCGGTAATTGTACTGAAAATCGTTCCGAATCCGACTATCTGCATGTACGTTAATACAAAGTAGCCAACGAACGTTATAAGTGCAATTAAAATCTGCAGTGTACTTGTCTTAAGTGTAGGTTCAAAACGCATCCGGATGTATTCAGGGAATGTACGAGGTGGAAGCAACGGTCTGCGTGCTTTGTAAGCCAGAATGGACAGCAGTGCCATTCCAAGAAGCGGGCCAGCAAGAAACGCGATCATCGTTGCATACCCATACTGATAAGTATAACCCGTAAAACCGAGCACATATGCCGCCCCTATACAGGTCGCACAAGTGGTTCCGGTACCTATAAGAACACCCATACGATGTCCGCCGGTAGTAAAGTCACTTAAGCTTTCGGCATTTTTGGAACTTGAAAATACACTGAAGAGCATAAATCCTATATAGACCAAAAAAGCTATCACATAATATATCATACATTAAACCCCCTTCTCCCAATAAACTCAGCACTTAAACAGGCTTCCGGTAGCTCCCCAACGCTCGACCTTGGATTTCTCTATCATAGAGCACTCGATAATAGCAAAAATCCCGGAAATAAAAGCGCACAACGCCATAATAATAAATCCAGTCATAAATTATCCTCCTTTTTCCAAAAATAGATTGATTTACTGCAACAATACGGAAACGGCTCTGCAGCAACCGTCATATCGACCAATATCAAACATCCTTCCCGAAAGGAAACGGAACAGGAGTTCGGGCCCTTCATTTCATCCCCGTATTCCGTCCTCACCAAAAAGGCATTCTCAAAATGTGACCTGAGCGTCAATAAAGCCAGATTCCATGATCAGTGATATCCCAAATCTCTGCATGCTCTTTCATGTGCCGGCTTACATTGATATGTCCCCGGCTTATCATTCTTGCACTGGTCTCCTGAAACGCAAAACAGGCATTCCGCAGGCCTTCGCTTGCCTCTGTTTCAAAGGGTTCAAAAGAATCCAGTATGATTCTAGCCTGTGTACTGCTGATTACCTCTACCTTAAAACACTGCTTTGTTGCTTTAAGAAGTTCCGAAAAGAAACCGCACACTCCTCTGACATCCCTGCATTCCGGGTTGATTCCTGCCGCTTCAAGCAGTTCCGGAGTATATTGTACCGCCAGCAGCCGCATGCTCTGTCTGAGAATATATTCAGCGTGTTCTTTTCCGACAGCATTATAAAGAACGTCCATTGTACCGCGAAAATAACCAGCTGAATAATTACGTTCTGCCTTCAGTTTTCTTGCTTCCGGCCATTTCTGAGGATCCAATTTTGGTGCCTTTGCCGAGTCAAATTCCGGAGTATGATCTACTGTTTCAAAACGCATTATCTCATCTTGTCTTAAGTCATGATCATATTCCATGAAATAACCTTCGTCATAAGGATCCCCTTCCATAACGAATTTAGTTCCTACATAACCAAGTCTTGGACAATCCATGAAAAATCCATTCCTTGGATGCCAGGCACTAAAAATTGCTCTTCTGAGCTTTGCCGGAATTGATATCATTGCTACTCCGCCATAAGTCCACATAGGACCAAGATAGCGAATCCATACCTTTTGGGGCGACTCTTCAATATATTCCATATCGAGCCCGCCTATCTGATTACTGAGATAATGGTATTTAGCCGCTGCAACTGCCGGTGGATCATCAGAAGGTATTCCCAACTTCAAAAGACCTTCTCTGTAATAACTCTTCTGGTGAGTACATAGCAGATCATGCCAGAGTTTTTCGAGCTGTTCATACCCATTTTCCCGGTAAACTGCAGCCGTGAGAGCAGAGAATGCTCTTCCCCAGAATTTACTGGCAAGTTTGCATTCCTGCCGAAGATCTTCCTGATCTTTTATAGTTTCTTTCATTTCTCCTTCCTTTGAGCAGTAATATGTAAAAATCTTTTCGGCTGAATATACGCTCTGTCTTTCCGGGCAAGGAATAACTAAGCATACTACTCAGATACGGCAATCAAGTGAAACGGCGGGGTACCTTGTCTTTTCAGAAATTCTGCATATTCTGATAGTCATTTCATTTCCGAATCACTCAATACAACATTCCAGAATTGATTTTCACATATATAAGACTATCAGAAATATACTATTTTTTACACATTTATATTTTAATGATATCATTATTTTTTTTCATATCAGAATATACATCCGTATTGTTGGATTTAGGATTTGTCATTTGTATCTGCTCCAGATTCTTTTCTTTTTCAAAAAAAGCTTTTTTCAACTGCTCATACTCCTCCTTTGTACAGACTGTTTTGCACATCGGTTCAAATGATTTTGTCACTTCAAAACATTCTCGAATATTATTACAGGGATAACTGCCACATTGTGAACAGGCACTGATTCCTCGCTCTTTGCAGCACTTTATCACATGATATCTGCACCAATTTTCAGGCTTACAGCCATAACAGGTTATTTCCTCTGGCGAAACTAAATGATCCCGATATCCAATCTTCAACCATAATTTCGCAGTATGGAGCAACTCCTCATTTGTTTTTTCATACGGAGGCTTATTATACCTGGGACATGCAGAACAATCATTGCCACATGCTGCTATTATTTTGTTCATTTTTAATCCCTCCGAAAAATATTCTAAAAGGGAACAACCAACCTGATTGCTCCCTCATAAATCTTAATTATATTGAAGTTCTATATTCATCCTTTCGACGTGGCCAAAGAAATCAGTGCTTTTTATGTCTTGCCGCCCGCTCAGCAAGAAATTTTTCCTGATATTCCTTTGGTTCTCCGGATAAATAACCGATATAATGAGCATCTGCTCCAAATTCAAAGCTGCGGCGGAAATTATCTTCCGTAAGCATTCTAAACCATTTCTTCATACTGCGGATTGCGGTAGGCGCTTTTGCTGCAAGGTCATCACAATAGGCCATGACCTCCTCGTCAACATTCTCCCAAGGAACAATTTTTGTTATTAAACCATGCTTAAGAGATTCCTCTGCATCAAGGAGACGTCCCGTCAGCGACATTTCTACAGTCAATCCCTGTCCAACATGGTCCCAAAGCATTGTACTTCCCGTAATTGTAGGAAAACCGACATTGATCTCTGTAAGTCCCAGACGTGCATTTGGTGTCGCCAGACGAATGTCACAGAGAAGTGCCAGCTGCAGTCCGGATCCGGCGCACGATCCGTTTATCAGGCATACAATCGGTTTCTGAAAATTCCTGAACGCTTCATACATAGGAAGGAAGGAATTAAGCCATGCCTTCGCATCTGAAGGATCCAGATCCTTACTCTCATGAAAGTCCTGTCCTGCTGAAAACGCATTTCTGCCGGATCCTGTAAGCAGCACGCATCCAACATTCGGATCACGATCAGCCGCATTAATGGCTTCAGTCAGTTCATGCTTTGTCTGACTATTCAAAGCATTATATATTTCCGGTCTGTTGATAGTAATAACAGCAGTACGATTTTTAAGTTCATATTTGATCAAAGAATACATCATAGTCCTCCTGATATTCTTACTGTTGATATTGATGCAATAATCTGTCAACTATTATTTTGCAAGCCGATCCCAGCAATCATCAATGCTTCTTGACAGACTTGCTTTTTTTATGCGTTCTGTTTGCGTTTTGTCAAAAGAATCTGTAAAAGCGAAGTATCTTGGCAATTGATATTTCGGCATTCTGGGTTCAAGCCATTGCGCAATTGCCGATGGATTTTTTTTGGCTCCCGGAACAAGCTTGATAAAAATCTTAAGATCCTCATCCAACTCACTGGCTACTCCCACAAGAGCAGATTCTTCAACATCTGGGTGATCATTGACAACCCTCTCTACTTCCCACGCAGAGATATTCTCTCCTTTATGACGTACGCTCTCTTTTGTACGACCTTTGAAGTAATAATAGCCTGCCTCATCACGCATACCCAGGTCTCCGGTACAAAACCATCCATCTTCGGTAAAGCTTTTTGCTGTAGCCTCTTCATTCCTGAAGTATTCCTTGATCACCAGTCCGGGTATCTTCCCCTTTACCTGAAACTCTCCCATCTTCCCCGGGCCAAGGATTTTGCCATTGTCAGCAAGCCTTACGTCAAAATATGGAAGCGGTTTCCCGCAGGATCCAACTACACCATCCAGATTGACAGTTGTAACACTACTGTTCTCAGACATCCCGTAACACTCATGAATTTCAACATCAAAACGCTCGCTGAACTCATCCCAGATTTCAGGAGTACATGCTGCTCCCCAGGCAATTTTTATCGTATTGTCCTTGTCATTCGGTTTTGGAGGCTGTTTGAGTAGTATCTGCAAAACTCCTCCAAGATAATGCATGCGCGTAGCTTTGTACCGTCTGACCTGATCCCAGAAGCGTGATGCACTGAATTTAGACAGAAGCGCTATTGACGTACCATAGAACAGGGATGTATATAACATTTGTGCTCCGCCTATATGCAGCAGCTGTTCCCACATAATCATCACATCGCCTTTTTCGACGGCGGCAAGAACTGCAACGCCATGGCCCGCGCAATGCCACATACGATCAGTAAGAGGAACCCCTTTGGGAACTCCGGTAGTCCCTGATGTAAATGAAATTGTAAGAACATCATCAGGTTCGGGTCCCGGTACATCCGGTACATTTACTGAAGCATCGGAAAAAGCTGTCTCAAATGTGATCTGTCTGAAGCCTCCGAGATCTTTGAAATCAGCTCCACCTCTCGTGATTATCATCTCAATGCCTGTATCACCGGTTCTCTTAAAGCTGTCTCTAATGACATCTTTAAATACAGCATCTACTATTAATACACGTGAATCAGCAAGCTGCAAAAGCAGATCCAGACTTGGCCCGCGAAGACTGGTATTAAGAGGAATATAAATTATTCCAGTTTTGGCGCAGGCGAGAATCAGGTAGATATAATCGGGGTGGTTTGAAAGCATCAGAGATATACGCTCGCCGGGCTTTATTCCCAGATTCAGCAATCCATTGGCAACACGGTTGACATTTTTGTCCAGATCACCATAATAGATTTTTTCGTCTTCATACTGACAAAACAACAGATTCGCATCTTCTCTGGCTCTTCTTTCCAATCGTTGCCGAATCGTCTCGTCACTGAAGTAGGTCATAAACACTAAGTCCTTTCAAAATCCATTAGTATTAATTAGAAATCAGCAGAATTTTGACAATCGAATAATAAATCAGCTTCCGTATCAGGAAATTGATCTGCGATTACCCGGACCGGTACCCACTTGAAAGCCGGGGACGTCGTTATGAACGACAAGATGATACTGTCATAAATGACTGTTTGGTTGACAGACTGGTAAAAGAATGTTTTAATAAGCACATAAAACTCAGTGTTCTCTATTCTTATCATCTGGATCAGCCGGATCCGAAAGGCAATTATCGAACGTGAATAACCGGTCTTGCCCTACCGAATATTAATCGATTATATGCCTTGCACTTCTACCAGCCTGTCTGCCAAAGTAATCGTAACATTAAATGTGTATTACTTACACATTTGATTTTTCATCCTATCATTTAGTTTTTTCATGGTAAAATGGAGAGAAAATGGATATTAATAAACTTCAGACTCTACTGAAAGTTGTTGAACACAGCAACCTTACAAGAACTGCCGATCTTTTGGGATATACGCAATCCGGCATCACCCATATGATCACCAGCCTTGAGAATGAATTGGGCATCCGCCTCCTGAACAGATCAAGAAGCGGAGTGTTTCCAACCCCAGAGGGTGAACTTCTGCTGCCTTATATGCAAGAAATCATTTATAAATATGACCGACTCATTGAAGAAGTAAACTCCATTAAAGGTCTGACGCGGGGAGTGATAAGCATTGGAAGTTTTACAAGCGTTACAATGCATTGGATGCCCCAGATTCTTAAAGCCTTTCAGACAGCATGCCCGGAGATTTCAATACGGCTTACTAAAGGCGGAAGTACGGAAATTGAACGTGGGCTTAATGACGGTATATTGGATGTTGCTTTCTTCAGCCGTCAGAACCACTATACCTACGATCTTATAGAACTAAAAAAAGACCCGCTGCTTGTTGTTATGTCTGAAAACAACAAACTGGCGGATCATGAATTCATCACTCTTGATGAACTTAGTAAGCAGCCGATTCTCTGCTCACCTGTCGGCGTCGATATAGATGTTGACAAAGTATTAGCAGAATTTCCGCATAAAGTTGCATATACAACCAATTTTGATTATTCGCTGGTTGCAATGGCACGGCAGAACTTGGGTGTTTGCATCCTGCCCGGATTGACCGCCCAGTCAAACTGCGAAGATCTTGCTTTGCGTCCGCTTTCTCCTCCAAGATACAGAACGCTCTGTATAGGCGTTCCTTCCATGTCAAAAGCTTCTCCCGCAGTCAAACAACTAATCAAATGTGCAAAACAGGTAATCAGTATGGAGGGCCTATCCGATTAACAAAACCTCTAGGAAACAGGCTGATTTCAGTTTGTTCCAGTTATTCCTTGCGATTCATACTGCGAATCTCTGCAGCAAAATAGTATAATATCTTTGCTGTCATCCCCCATATAACACGCCCGTCATATTCATAAAAATACATTTTCTGTCGGTTTTCTCTCCATCCATACTTTTTTCCGCCTCGGATCTTTTCGAATGGGAAATCTGATTCAAGATCCGGCTTCCAGTAAAAATCATAGACATCCGGTTCAGTTTCGACGAAATAGTCAAGAGGAATGCGGAACACCTCTGCTACTTCGTCAATACTGAATGAGTCTCTATATCCCTCCAAGATTCCGACAAATGGATGAACCCTGTTGTTCCCTAAAGAAAAAATGTCTAGCTTGCCAAGAATCTTTATCTGTTTTGGAACAACCATGATTTCCTCATTCAGCTCCCTAAACAGGGCATCTTCCGTTGTTTCATCATTCTCAACCCTGCCTCCCGGAAAACAGATATCTCCCGGCTGCCAAATCAGATCTTCTGCCCTTTTTTCAAAAAGCACTTCATACCCATCTTCTGCCTCTATAAGGGGAATAATCACCGCAGAATGAACAGCATCTGCTTCCGAAAGAAGCCGGGGTTGTTTTTCAAGCAGAAACGACAAATTCAGCATCTATTGCCTCCCTCCATGTTTTATGTCTTCCAAAAACTTCTTTACTGCCGAATATGGATTTTCCTATTCTTCTACCCTTCCGTTCCTGTATGCCTGCAAAGCATGGCAATTACGGCTTGCACAGATGAACAGGCAGACCTCTCAGCATCATAGTCAGCGTCTTGAAGGTCTCTGCCAGTGTCAGGATCAGGATCGACGAAATCATGGTGACAAAGCCCTTCGGCAGACAGTCCGTCATTTCCCCGAAGCCGATCGTTCGGCGGAGAGAAAAAAAGCACATGTTGACTAATGTTCCCCAGGGAGCGGCATTCAGAGAGGCGAAATATGACTCCCGAACTGCCAGCAGTACGGATTTATATTTCCTTATAATAAACAACGTAGCGTGTCTTTTCCATTTTACGATTCCTCTGGGATGAACCAATGTTCAGATATCATTTACCGTTATATTGACAGTATATCATTTTTCTGCGGTTTGTATACAGGAATTATGCGACCTTACGGCAACAGTAAGCCAACAATCGCGAATCTTTGGAACAGGTTACAATTCCAGGCAAGTACTTTTTACCATAAAGGAAAAAAATAATCCGGTCTGCTTTTCACAGACCGGATCTTTCTTCCTTTCTCTCCATATGATAATCCGGTTCCAGAAGGACTTCGATGCTTACGTCAAGAATTTTTGACAGACCGCAGAGAGTACCAATCTTCCGGTTCCCTCTGGAAACTACCAAAAATTGTATCTTCCTCTTCCGCCCCGGGCTTCGACCGAGGGCGTCACCACTCCAGCGTATCCGTCTTCTTTTCTTCCCCTTCCTGCCATTCCACCACATACTGCAGTGCTTCCGGCACGCCGGGCGGATAAGCTGCGATGGAATATTTTACTTTTGTTCTGCTTCCGAGCACCAGCGCCTGCAGCGCACCGAAATTATCCTCATCCGGTGTCAATGTGCCGTAGCGGCACACCGTGTCGCCGCAGTACTGCATACGGATCTCCCCCAGATCACCCGTGCCTTCCTGGTAAGCCAGATAGCCGCTGTAATCATTTTCCCCGGTCTTCACGATCCAGCCTTTCCAGCTGCCGTCCTTGCTGACAGCAGAGGCGACCGGTCTGTACCGCATATAAAGGAGACCGCAGACGGCAGCCGCGACGGCAAGAAGGAGGATACAGATGATGACAGTATTCTTTTTCATAAGTGCCTTCCTTATCTTTCGAACACTACACCGCCAGCCTCTGTCGGATGGTCCATATACACGATTTCTTTCGCGCTGCTCTTATGCTTCAGGAGCTTCCGGATGATCAGAATATCCCCCGCCGCTGCATCTGCCATGAGGATCCCCAGGAACAAAATACCCGGTCTTCCAAATGCAATGCCATAGACCATCGGCAAGATCCCGAGAATGATCAGCGGCATTACGGTCCCGAAAATATAATGGCCTTTTTTCAGAGGTACAAGACACGCGCAGTACGGCGTCAGAGAAGATTTCATGATGCCGAATTCAATGTCTTGAAAATGATGCGGTGTGGAGAAACTCCAGCATATTCCGTGGATCAGTTCATGCACTGCGATCAGCACTATGAATACAGCAAGGAACAGGAAAGCGTTAAATCTTCCGAAGGAAATATTGTGATTGACAAGAAAGAGAAGTCCGTATCCGATGACAAACAGTGGGAGCAGTAAAAGGATGGCAAATACATTCGCTTTTCCTATGTCCACGGTCAGGTCATGACGGGTGTAACCCTGCTGCTCCATTTCCGCCGCCGTTTTCTTGAACCGTTCCAGCCTTCTCTGTTCCGCTTCAGACAGTGTTCTTTCCTTTTTTTCTTTCTTCATGTGCGTATCCCCCATGAAAACGAACATTCGCATTCTGCTTCGCAGCATGCCAGCATATTCAATCCTCATGATTTACAGTAATCACAGCATTTCTGCATGCTCACTCTCCATGACTTATAGTAATCATAGCATTTTCTGGCAATTCCATCAATCTGTGCAGCCTGCGGGGGACAGTTTTTCTATTATTCTATTTATTTATCAAGACGCTACCCCTCTCTATCTCATAATCAGCCTATTAATCCTGCATTTCTTCCGTGAAGTAATGTTTTTTCCAAAACGCTACCCTCTTTTCAGCTTCAGTATATCGTTTCTTCCTTAAATAATGGCATCGTCTGCAAGAAATCCCTGGCTAAAAACCCGCCAGGAATGCCGATGCTTCTTATTCTGCTTGTCGGCAGGGTAGTGTATAGGAAGATCTGGATCCTAAAACCCAAATAGACATTTTCCGGCTGATTCCGCGACATTCATTTCCCTTCTGCGCCGCATATTACGCGGCGCCTCCGTTTCTCTGCAATTTTTCATGAACATCTTCCCCTGTAATCTCCACTTTTACCGGTTTCTTCTTCCGCCTTGCGGACGGTGCGTCAAACATGACATCCAGCATCACATCTTCCAGGATGCCGCGAAGACCTCTTGCGCCCGTATGCCTTGCCAGCGCAGTCTTCGCGATCTCCCGGAGCGCTTCCTCCGTAAATGCCAGATCGATGTTATCCATGGCCAGCAGCTCCCGATACTCCTCTGTGAGCGAGTTTTCCGGTTCCGTAAGGATCCTGACCAGGTCTTCTTTCAGATCATTCAGTTCTACCACGACCGGCAGCCGGCCGATCAGTTCAGGTATCATCCCGAAGCGGACAAGATCCTCAGACGATATCTTTTCTTTTGGCTGCATTTCTGTCTTCTGCGCAGGCTCTGTGCTGAACCCGATCGAGTTCGCCTTTGCCGTCTCCTTTGGTCTGATTCCTTCGAAAGCCCCGCCGCAGATAAACAGGATATTCCGGGTATTGATCATGACATTGTTTCCGAACGGATGCTTGCGTCCGCCGTTCATCGAGATGCTGACATCCGCGCCTTCTATGATCTTCAGCAATGCGTGCTGTACCCCTTCCCCGGAAACATCGCGGGTAATTGATACATTTTCAGATTTTCTGGCAATCTTATCGATCTCATCGACAAACACGATGCCGGTTTCCGCCTTCTTAATATCACCATCCGCTGCAGCAACAAGTCTGACCAGGATATTCTCCACGTCATCACCGACATATCCGGCTTCGGTCAGAGAAGTCGCATCAGCGATCGCAAACGGTACATCCAGGAGTTCAGCGATCGTCTGGGCGATCAACGTCTTGCCGGAGCCGGACGGACCGAGCATCAGGATATTGCTCTTCCGGAGCAGCCTCTGCTCCTCTGTCCCGCGCAGACGCTTCATATGGTTGTAGATCGCTACGGCGATCGTTTTCTTTGCCGTTTCCTGGTCGATGATATGCTTATTCAGATGCTCCATGATCTTTGCCGGTGTCAGACTCTTCTTATTGCGGCATTTCCTCGGCTTCACTGACTCTTCTTCCGGCTCGTCAGGGGGCAGCACCATTTCTTCGAAGTTCGAAAAAAACTGTCCCCCTCTTCGCTATCCTTCACTTCTTCCAGCCTTAAGACATGGTTGGTAAAACTCGTCAATCCTGCTGCACACCGAAAGCAGATCGATTTGTTTCTGCACCCTTTCGCTCTGACGGTAATAAATTTTTTAGTCATTTCTTCGTTCTTTCTGCAAATGATACATTTTTTCAAATCTATTGAACCTCCTCGCTGCGGCTGTAAAAGATGAGTTGTTATTGAATGCTTTCTTTCCAGGGTTCATTATAGAATGCTTCATGGATATTTTCATTGAACGTGTGGTTGAAGCCAAAGAGCATTAATAACCTGCCTGCTCTTATTCGGGGAGGATCAATAATCAGACTCCTGTTTATCACGTCTTTACTGCATTTGAGACAGATATGTCCCCAATCGTTGCGTGCACCTTCCGTCTTTTGGATTTATTATTATTCCAGAAATATTTTACGGAGATTACTTGATATGGCCGATAATTTTATCATGAAACCGAAGATCGATTACTGTTTTAAAGAACTGATGGGGGAAGAAAAGATCCGTAACCGTTTTATCGCAGCACTGCTGGGATGCACTACTGATGACATTGGGCATACAGAAATCAAGGAAACAATCCTTCCCGGAGATTACTACGACGAAAAAATCAGCATACTTGATGTCCGGGTAGAACTCCAGGACAACTCTCAGATCAGCCTGGAAATGCAGCTCTCTTATTTTGCCTCCTGGACTAAAAGGACCGTCTTTTATATATCAAAAATGATTACGGAACAGCTGAAATCCGGAGATTCTTATGATAAAATACAGAAGTGTATCCATGTAAGCATCCTGGATTTCAACCGGTTTTCCGACGAGACGTATTATCGTACATTCCATTTGGCGGATGACAAGAGCAAAGAGATCTATACTGATCTTCTCGAAATGCAGATCCTTGAGCTCAATAAGCTTCCCGCAGATGTATTTGATACCAGGAATTCCGTTGAAAGCTGGATGCGTTTTCTGAGATGTGAGACCAGGGAGGATCTGGCAAAAATGGCTGAACAGAATTCCAATCTGAAAGAAGCTTACGACCATCTTGACAAGATCAGCGCTGACGAAGAAAAACGCCGGTTGTATGAACTCCGCGAACGAGCGCTGCATGATTATAACACACAGATGGAAAGCAATTATAAACAAGGACTTGCTTCCGGTTTTAAACTTGGAGCAGCTATACTTCGTCTGTATTTAACCGAAAAGTATTCTCCCGAAGAAATTGCTGAAAAACTGGGGACTGATATAGCTTCAGTAAATGAAGTAATCAATCACTATACATTCCCTGCGCAATAAAAAACGGGACACTTTCTGAAATGCAATTTCAAAAAGTGCCCCGAACAGTGTCGTTTGATTGTAATCCTTCAACCATTGAAGGTGAAATTACGGTATGCTACTCCAGGAATCCGATCACATTAATGCTCTCCTTCGCCAGCCACTCCGTCGCATCGTTCTGGCCCTGCTTCACGGTCTCTCCCGTCAGCGGATCATAATAGATCACGTTCCACTGGTCATATCCCACCAGCAGCTTCGCCGTGCCCGCTGAATCGGTCAGCAGCACCGGCCGGCCGTCGTTGATGAACATCAGCAGTGCCCTCATCGGGCTTCCGGTCAGATTCACGCCGCCGCCCGCAAAGATCTCATCCATCATCTCCATCGGAGACGTGTTCTCATCGAACTCCGACAGCACAGAAGTATTCATATTCTTGATCTCCAGCAGTTTTTTCATGCAGGCGTTCAGGCTCTCCTCTGCGGATACAGCCATCCCTGCGCCGGTATTCAGGTTCCGCATATCCTGTCTGCCGGTGCGGCGCCATACCAATCGTCCCTTACTATCGACGACCGCGCCCATCATGTCATATACCGCGCTTACAGCTTCTCCTGCCGTCTCCGTGATGACAGTAAGTTTCCCTCTGCCATAGCCGTAATAAACGAGCTCTTTCTCTCTGTCAGTGAGCTTATAGGCATCCGCCGCGGCAAAATGCACGCCCTCCGGATCCCTGATCGACAGTCTGCCCGTGGAAGGCAGCCGCAGTACCTGCGTGGTCTCTTTCTTCGAATCATTATCGGTGCCGAGCCAATCCGGTCCGCTGTCCTTCACAGGGCTGTTCCGGATCAGTGTATCAGACTCGATCTGGACATATCCGCTGCCCTCCCGTCTGATCCTGTCCATGATGACCTGGCCTTCATTTACGGTAATATGCGAAATGTAAATATCATCCTTTTCGTACCGGACGCTCTCCTTGCCGTTTCTTTCCCGGATGATCACGGAATAAAGCGGTTCCACCGTTTCCGCGCCGGCTTTTGCAAGGTCGCCTTCATGTCCCAGGCCGATCACGCAGTCTTCGTCAATAAAGCCTGCAGCCGTCACTCGGTCCCCGGAGCTTCCCGCGACGATCTGGCTCTCGCCGTTATCCAGATACAGGATCTGTACCGTGGCAAAATCGCCGTCCGCGGAATCCATCTCCCAGGCGATCGCAGTCTGCTGCTCATTGACGACAAGGTTCCTTTCGGAAGCATGATCTGCCAGAACGACGATATCGCCGCCTTCCCAGTCGATCGAGTAAACGGTGTCGGCCACCATCAGGTAGACCTCTCCCGTGCCGCTCATCTGTGCAAGCGTTGCAATATCGCCCGCCAGCGTCTCATAATTCCCGTCATACGGCAGGAAGAATTTCTCTGACAGCGCATTCTCCTCCGCGACATAAGTCAGGCAGGAAACGCCCATCTGGCCTTCATGCGCGCCGCTGCACATATATCCGTATACCAGAAAAGAAACGGAACCGTCTTCTTCAGTATTCAGGATGCGGATGCCGAAATCCCGCTCATTTCTGACGGGATCTTCCGTTCCGCTTCCGAACGAGAACACCCTTGTCAGTTCATTCTCATCTGCATCGTAGGAGAACAGCTCCCCGGCGATCGTGACCAGCATCCGGCCGGCTTTCTCATCCCAGTAAGTCTGTATATGATCCGGATTCTGGATGCCGATGTTCAGGCCGTCCTCTCCCACACGGTAGTCAGCGTTCGTCATCACTTCGCGGACATTCCTGGTGTAATCCATCAGATAGAACCTGACGGCAGACCACTGGATACTGAAATATTCATCTACCAGAAATCTGTCAGTGCCGCCGTTCGAATTCTCCGCAGAAATTTCATATTCCAGGAGGAAGGAACCAAATGTCTCGTCGATCTCCAGGATCCTGCAGTTCACCATGCCGACCTGCTTCGGCAGCAGATCCCCCCAGGTGAGCTGCTGATAACTCGAATGGATATTGGTATAAGCAAGCGTCGTGTCATCCACGCTGCCGTCATTTTCCAGGTTGACTGCAAATTCCGCCGCGGCAGCCTTATCAAAGGTCGCGTTATGGAATTTCATGACATAATCGAGCATCTCCTGCAGGTGCAGGGTATCCTCGCGGCGGATGCGGGTGTAGTAATACAGCGTCTCGTCAGCCGTTGTTAGAAGCTTCAGCATCAGACGGTATTCCCTGTCTGTCTGTGTGATCGAGCTGCCCAGCTGCAGTGTGAATTCCGCCGTTTCGTGGTTCTCCGTCCAGTCCGTAACGGTCTCTGAAGCGATCTTTCTGATATTGTCCCTGGTCCTGATCTCGTATGAGACTTCCTTCAGGGAATTCCCGTAGCACATGACAGTCAGCGGAAGCGTACCGTCCGTACCCACCGGCATAAGATAATCCTCGAACTGGGTCGCATCTACGGGAGCCGTATATGCATGCAGAACATCCACCTCGTGCCCGTACGATGTTGTGTAGATCACAGGCAGGCGGGTGGATCCCCAGGATGTATATTCTTCGGTCCCGACGACTCTCTGTTCCTCAGGTGTTTCGGAGAAATGTCTGTACAGCCCGAATGCTGCTGCCACCGCGACAAATATCACGAAATACAGGAGGAACCTTCTCCAGAATTTTCTCATTTTTCTTCCGTTACTCGATTCCTTTTATTCTTCTCATGTGCCTTTCTTCATTGGAAAAAGGCGTATCCAGGAATGTATCCACGATCTTTAACGCCAGCCCGGCACCGACCACGCGGCCTCCCAGTGCCAGAATATTCGCGTCGTTATGCAGTCTTGTCGCTTCCGCCATGAAGCAGTCGGTACAAAGTGCCGCTCTGATCCCGGGCACTTTGTTCGCGGCAATCGAAATGCCGATGCCTGTCCCGCAGATCAGGATCCCGCATTCATACGCTCCGTCCGCTACCGCATGTGCGACCGCTTTTCCATACTCCGGATAGTCGCAGGATTCCTCCGAAAAACTTCCGAAATCCTTATATTCCAGTCCTCTTTTGTCCAGATGCGCCATGATCTCCTGCTTCAGGGCATAGCCGCCATGATCACTTCCTATGGCTATCATAAAGAAAACCCTCCTCTTAAAGCCTGATCTCTCCGTCTTTTACAGTGATGACATCTGCCTCTCTGTATGCCTGTGCATGGAAAAAACTTTCCGCCGCCAGCTTCACGAGCAGATCAATGTATTCATAGCACGCGCCGTATTCAGCAAGCGTTCCGCCGTGCGGTTCCTCAATGTCGCCCGGCTTGCCGGCAAATTCCCCAAGTGTCATCACATAAGGCGCTGCAGGGAACTGCTCCTTTACTTCCGCTTTTTCCTTCGCGGTCATGGTAAGGACCAGCGTTTCCGGCGTGATGTCTTCTTTGGTCAGAAGCTCGGAAGATCCTTTTGCCGGCGACATCTGATTGCCTGTCATGATTGCGACCGCTTTCGGATTCAGCGGTTCGGGGAAAAGCACGACCAGGCCTCTGGAGCAGACATTTATCTTTCTTTCACCGCACACGCTTTTCATGACGGCTTCCGCCATGATACTCCTGCACGTATTGTCTGTACAGACGAATATTATATTATCGATTTTTGTCATGGTTCTTTCCTTTCCCTTTCAGGCTTTCTGAGGTTCCGCTTGTTTTTTTCATACTTCCGTCACCCGGTAGCCCGCCGCCTTCATGAGACGGTTCATGATAGCTTCCGAGAGCGGATTGTCGTCAAAGGATTCCGAGAAGATCACATCCACAGACTGCTCATCGCATTCCCTGAGCGCGCGGTACAGTTCATGCGCGATCATTTCGCCCGCTTCATCGTTTCCCATTGGTCTTGCGAGATGTTCCGGGTAAAAATGGACATTCGCGCCGGCGCAGAGGATCCTTGCTTTTCTGTCTTCCTCCTCTGCTTTTTTCACAGCTTCATTGATCGCCGCTGCAACATTGGCAGCGCCGCCTTTAAAAATGGTCAGTTCTGCTTTAGGGGCATAATGCCGGTATTTCATACCGGGCGCTTTCGGCACGAAACCGTCCTCCGGTTTGTGAAGCACGGCCGGATCGATCAGGCATTCTCCGACGACTTCCTTGATATCATGCACCGTGATATAACCCGGACGGAGCAGCACCGGCACATCGCCTGTCACATCCACGATTGTGGACTCCAGGCCGATCGGAACGTCTCCGCCGTCCAGGATCATGTCGATCCTCCCGTTCAGATCCTCTTTGACATGGGATGCGGATGTCGGGCTGGGCTTCCCCGATAGATTCGCGCTGGGCGCGGCAATCGGAACGCCGGCGGCGCGGATGAGCGCAGCTGCCGCGGGATGCGACGGCATGCGGATCGCAACGGTATCCAGGCCTCCGGTGACCGTCTTCGGTACCACAGAGGACGCTTTTACGACCAGCGTGAGCGGGCCGGGCCAGAAATCCCGGATCAGGAGCTCTGCAGTATCTGTCACATCCTCCGCAAGCATATAGAGCATGCTGTCGTCTTCGATATGGAGGATCAGCGGATTGTCTGATGGCCTGCCTTTGGCAGCATAGATCTTCTTTGAGGCAGTGCTGTCCAATCCGTTTCCGCCCAGGCCGTAGACCGTTTCCGTGGGAAACGCAACCAGCCCGCCGGCGCGGATGATGGCACCGGCCTGCGCGAGGATCGGAGAATCCGCCGCAAAATCGCCGGTCAGGGTGCCTGTAATTGTAGGAATACTTTTTTCTGTCAAAACGATTACTCTCTGTTCTGCATTGATACGGCCGGGCGTCTGCCGGTCCGGCCGAAAACAGTGTCTAAATCAGTGTACGTGACTTCCGCCCGAAAATCAACACTTTTACGGAAATGAAATAAAGAATTAATATTAATCATATAAATGGAAAACCCGCTCCCTGGACGGGAGCGGGATGTCCGCGGGGTGCCTTTACCGGTTCAGACTCGCCGCAAGCGCAGCCCAGCTCTCCCGGTAACGGATCCAGATGGATTCAAATTCATACTGTGCAAGCGGGCACGGATGCCGTCCGCACTCCAGGGTCACGTACGGCCTGTCGAGGGCCAGCTGCACCCAGTCGCCGAAACCGCCCAGCACCACATCGATCCCCTTCATGGTCTCCTTCGGCTTGTAGCCGGTCGCATACTGCATGGTGCCGGCCAGTGCCGCGGACGCTGCGGAATTCGATGCGGTATTGCCTTCCACATCGTAATAGATCAGTCCGCCCTTGGAATGATAGCTGAGGAAGCAGTCGTATGTACGGGACTCCGCCATCGCCACGAGGCACTGTGTCTCCGGCTCGGAGACCGGCGCGCTTCCCTTGAAATCCGTATAGGCCGGCTCTTTTTTCTGGTCCAGCGCCTCCCAGCCGGCGTCGAAATTGCGGTTCAGGTCCACGCCGGCGGCATTGGCCTTCCAGAGCTGCAGATACTCTTCAAAAGAAGGGAAGGCCGCATTCCCGTCCCGGATATATTCTTCATCTTTATAATGTTCGATCCAGGTATAGTCATGCATGGAATCTTCCCCGAATTCGAGGGTCATTTTATCCCGCTCATAGCATTCCCGGATCAGCGCCTGATATTCTTCGCTGACCGCGCCGATCCCCTCCTGGCACAGCGCGACGCCGTCGGGATTGGCCATCGGCACGATATGCAACGCGGTATTCGCAAACAGATCCCGGTAGGAGGTCCCGAACCAGGAGCCGGTATCGTAATATGCTGCATAATACTCGATCAGCCGCATGACAAGCTGCGTATTCATATATTCTCTTGCATGAATGGTCGACTGCAGCATCACATGATGCGGCACCTCCGGATTCCCGAGGGTTACCTCATAGATATCCCGGCCGCAGAGACTCTGTCCGATCACGGCGCTCGAAAGGATGTCAGGATACGTCCCGCAGAGAGTCTCCAGATCCGCCTTCATCATTTCATACGTGTATAACTCCTCGTCCGGATCGACCAGCCCCAGGAGGGAATCGTCATATTCAAAATACACGGGAACGCAGAATTCGGCACGGATCCAGCCGGTGATGCCGTCCGCGGTCAGGACATGGTAATAGGTGACTTCATTGACATCGGTCTGTTCACCATCCCAGGTCACGCGGTCGCCGCAGTACAGCGTGGCCAGGATATCATCGCCGAGACCGGGTTCGGCGCGCAGAGACATCTCATCCGTGGGGACGCAGATCATGGTCATGCCGCCGGGATCGGCCCGGAGGACGGAGGGGAAGGACAGGAGGGTGCTGGAGAGAAGAAGGACGGCGAGGATAATCGCGGTGAGTCTGGCAGTGTTCATGATACCTCCGGGATGCGGGATGGGGAGCAGAACTCCGGGTGTGCAGGTGACATATTGAAATTATTATACATCTCCTGCGGAATTTTTCTACAGCAGAGCTTTGGCCGATACAAAGAAACGCACAGAAAGAGGCTGCCGCATTGTGACAGCCCCTCTTATAATGGATCTGATGTATCTCTTAGATAAAAACGTGCAAAATCCGATATCTCTTCCTCAGCTGTTCTTCAGTTCTTCAGCCATTTCCTTCAGATCCGGATGGATGAATTCTCCATTATCCATAATCTGTACGCCATCCAGCCACAATGATGTATTCAGCGTGATCCCGTCGCAATGTGATGCTGCATCAATTCCGTCAGGCGGACAGTCACAGGCAGGCAGGTAGCCGATTCCCCACTCTGTTGAACCCCAGATTCTTTCATCTTCCACACAGTCGCCGGTAAGCTTTGCATTCGGATGACAACCATAGCAGACATGTGCCATGCGGTACATCAGCGGATCGTTGAAACTGGCGAGCCAGGCTTCAAACTTCTGCGCATCAGCGCCGCCGCGTACTTTCTTCACGTAGCCATTCTCGATATCCAGCAGAACAGGCGTAGTCAGAATACCATTGGAGGGACTGATCGATCCGTCAAATGCCAGCGTACCGTTTGTACTTCCCTCTGTCGGGAACCAGCAGATCTGACCCGCCAGATAAGCGGTTCCAGGATGATCGCAAATACCGAGTTCCACATAGAACGGGCAATTCGGATCATTATCAAATTCAAGATCCGTACCGGAAGGATTGGTTATTCGCACATGCTTCGCAGCCTTTGTCATATCATTGAGCTTATGCTGGAATTTTGCCTGCAGTGCCGGTTTGGAACGAACAATCAGACGATGGAACATTTCTCTGTTCAGTCCTACGGCATTGATATGACGCAGATTGGGATTTTTGGCCATGGCGATCTCCTGCGCGCTCGAATACAGGATCCAGTTATATCCCAGTTCAATCCAGACGGTACTTGCACCCAGCGCTTCACCAATTGCCTGATAGGGAATATCCGGATCCGCAGCCTTGCCGACGCCTCTCGGGAACGGATACCACATGACCATGAATTTGGCTCCAACAGCATGCACGGCACCGGCAATGGCATTAACCACTTCCGCTTCACACATGGTATCGGCCGTAATGGCAACTATATCCTCCTTCGTTACGAGAGCCAGCTCATTCACCAGAATAGAAGCGCCCTTTGACAGTTCGAACTCAAGAATTCCAGACATTTTTTAATTCCTCCTTGAAATAGTATTTCGTATCCTGCAGATCAATCCGCCATATTTTTACCGTTAGTGCACAACACTGTTTCATTTTTGTTTCAGCCAGCAGGATAGCAGTCTTCCGTCCTGCATTTTGACAAGCTCCGGTGCATCTGTTCTGCATTTTCCCATACACAGATCACAGCGGGAGTGAAAATAACATCCGGACGGCGGATTGATCGGACTCGGAACAGTTCCGCCAAGTGTCACCAGGTCGTCCAGATTACTCATGTTGATATCCGGAATGGATCCGAAAAGCGCCTGTGTATAAGGATGTTCCGGGGTGCTGAAAATCTCATCCGAATTACCGAATTCGACCAGCCGCCCAAGATACATTACCGCGATCGCATCAGACATGTAGTGCACCACCGACAGATCATGTGAAATAAGGATATAACTCATATTATATCTGTCGCGAAGTTCCTTTAAGAGCTGCAGAATCTGTGCCTGGCTCATGACATCCAGGGATGAAGTCGGTTCATCAAGCACAAGCATTTTCGGTTCGAGAATGATAGCACGCGCAATAGCAATACGCTGTCTTTGTCCCGCCGAGAACTCGTGCGGATATTTATACAAACCATCCCTGGGCAGACCGACCAGTTCCAGCGTATCTTCTATCTTCTTCAGAAATTCCGCGTTTGACAGATTTTTTTCAAACACTTTCAGGGGTTCCCCAACGATATCCTTTACAAGCCATCTGGGATCCAGCGACCAGAAAGGATCCTGGAATACGATCTGGATTTCGCGGCGGAGCATGCGCATGTCGGACGGCTTCAATGCCATCAGATCCCTGCCGTTAAATACCGCATTTCCGCCGGTCGCCTTTTCCAGACAGAGGATCGTATTGACCAGTGTACTCTTGCCGCAGCCTGATTCACCGACAATTCCCAGCGTTTCTCCCTGATGCAGTTCGAAGGTAACACCATCACAGGCCTTGACCCAGGCTGTCACTTTACGCATGTTCCCGCCAACCGGATAGTATTTTTTCAAATCTTTGACCTGCAGGATCGTCTCCCCAAAACCGCTGTTGGATTCTTTCTCGGGAAGCGACTGCAGCATGATCTTCGTATAAGCATCCTTCGGATCATGGATAATCTGATTGACATCGCCCTGCTCTACAATGCTCCCTTTATAAAGAAGTCCCATCCGATCGCAGGTAAGCGTAACAAGATTCACATTATTGGCGATAAACAGTACCGTCACCTTAAGTTCCTTCTGGAGCTCCGCGAGCAGTTTTAATATACCGGCCTGAATTGTGACATCCAGATTTCTTGTAGGCTCGTCCGCAATCAGGAACTCTGCTCCGCACGAAAGCGCAATGGCGATAATGACACGCTGTCTTTGCCCGCCGGACAGTTCGTGCGGGTATTTTTTCATGACATTTTCCGCATCCGGAAGCTTAACCATTTCGATCATCTCCAGCGCCTTCTTTTCCGCGGCCGCCCCTTTCAGACCCTGATTCTTTTTGAGCGCCTCCATGATCTGCTGCCCAACGGTAAACACGGGATTGAGCGTAGACATGGGATCCTGGAAGATCATGGCCATCTTTTTCCCGCGGATATTTTCCATCTCTCTGTCACTTTTTTTCAGGAGATCCTCTCCGTCAAGCAGGATGCTGCCGCTTTCGATCACAGCCGGAGGTGTCGTCAGGAGCTTGAAAACAGCCATGGCCAAAACGCTTTTGCCGGAACCGCTTTCGCCTACGAGACCGTATGCTGTTCCTTTATCTATATACAGTTCTTTAATATCAAGAACACGCTTCAATCCGTCGTAGGAACGGAAGCTGACCTTCAGATCTTTTATTTCAAGATAATGGCTCATTGCTTCCTCCTTACTTATTTCTGGTTCTTGGATCCAGGATCTCCCGAAGACCGTCTCCAATCAGATTAAAGGCCAAAACCGTGACAAAGATGGCAATGCCGGGGAATACACTGTACCACCAGGCATTCATGAAATAGGTCTTGCTTGTATTGATCATCAGTCCCCATTCCGGTGTGGGGGCCTGCGCTCCAAGGCCCAGAAAGCTGAGTGAAGCAAGAGTCAGAATAATACCGCCGAGATCCATTGTTGCCTGTACAATGACAGGGGCCATGCAGTTCGGAACAATGTGAGAAAAGATAATTTTGCTGTTTACATTGCCGATGGCTCTGGCCGCTTTCACGAACTGCCTTTCTTTCAGTGATATCGCCTGTCCCCGAACGATCCTCGCATACCACGGCCACCAGGAAATAGCGATCGCAATCAAAGCATTTCTCAGATTCGGGCCGGCAAATGCTGCGATTACGATAGCCAGCAGAAGTGACGGAAAGCTCAGAAAGATATCACATATTCTCATGATTATATCGTCAACAATTCCGCCCATGGCCCCGGCTACAGCGCCAAGCGGAATACCGATCAGCATGGCAAGTGCAACTGCAGCAACAGACGCAACCAGTGAGATCCGTGTTCCATACACGACACGGCTGAAAATGTCGCGCCCGAGTTCATCGGTTCCGAACCAGTATTCCCCGCAGGGAGCCGTCAGTTTGGCTGATGCATTGGTCATATCCTTTACGTGATCGGGATAAGGAACAATCAGGGGTGCAAAAAGTGCCATAAGCACCAGAACAGCCACGAATATGAGCGCCGCAAGGGTCAGTTTATTCCTGCTCAACAGATAGAGATCCGTACGGAGCTTGGTGATCTTCGGTCTTAACGATTCGAGTTTGTCTTTCATGTTAAAACCTCCTTATCAGACCCGTACGCGCGGATCCAGCGCAAGAACGATATCCGCGATCGTATTGAGGATTACATAAGCCACTGCGGAAAAAATGGTCACCCCCATAATGGCAGGATAATCCATATTCATGACGGCATCGGAAATGTAGCTGCCAAGTCCCGGCCAGTTGAAAATAGATTCTACGAGGAAAGTATTAACCAGCGTATAACCGACAGACAGCGCCACGATCGTTACAATCGATCCAAGAGAATTCTTAATGGCATATTTCCAGAGTATAATACTGCGTTTGATCCCATAAGATTGTGCAGCCTTGATATAATCTTCATTCAGGATCTCCAGGAGAGATGATCTGGTCATTCTCGCAACAGTGCCGATGGGATAAAGCGCAAGCGTGACACAGGGAAGGATCAGATGCATAAAGGCATCTCCGAATGCTTCAAAATTTCCGGCAATCAACGTATCGATCAGCATAAAACCCGTAACAGCCGGAACCTTGTTCAGAAGCTGCAGCTGCATGCTTAAACGGCCGCCGATCGGAAGCAGTTTTAACGTACTGAAGAACAAAAGCTGCAGCAGCATGGCAGTCCAGAAGGTGGGGAGCGATACCGTACCTACCGCAAAAAATCTGCCGATATGATCCTGCCAGTGATTCTTATGACTTGCCGTGGCCACACCAAGTGCCAGCCCCAGAACGATTGCAAGAACTGTACCCAAGAGGACCAGTTCAACCGTTGCAGGTGCATTTTCAAGAATTTCCTCTGTAACCGAACGATGAGATTTCAGCGAATAACCCAGATTTCCATGCAGAAGATCATCGAAATAAATCACCAGCTGTGTCGGCAGCGGTTTGTCCAGACCAAGCTCAGCTTCGGCAGCCGCAATCTGTTCAGCCGTTGCACGTGATCCCACCCACTGCAGTGCAGGATTGGACGGAACGACCCGGGTAATCACAAAGGAAATAACAATGACACCGATCAAAACGATAACGCTCTGAAATAATCGCTTAATAATAAAATTTCTCACATTGTTTCTCCCGTCTTTAAACACGACCCGTTTTTACAACGGATGGTGAATCTTTAAAAAAGGCGGCCGCGGAGGTTAACCGTGACCGCTGTTTTATATTTACTGCTTCTTTGACAGTTCATTAAAGAAAATTACCTGTGAATAACTGGGATCGCTTCGGAAGCCCTCGATTGCGCTGTTGTAAACGATATCATTCTGCTTGTCAAAGATGGAAATCAGATAAGCTTTTTCCGCTGCATACTGCTGTGCGGCCACAAACTGCTCATTCGCAGCATTACGGTCTGTTGCAGAAATCGCGTCGGCATCATCCATCATCTTATCCAGTTCCGCATCATCTGCGTAAGTCCAGTTCCAGCTCACCGGGTCAGATGTATGATAATAAGTATAGAGGAATGTATAAGGGCTCGGCACATCCGGATACCACCACAGGAAAGAAAGTGCGGGGCGTTCCGCCGGATCGGCATTCTGACCTTTTTCCACATACATATCAGAGGTCAGCGGACGGATATCAAGCGTTATACCAAGCTTTGAAAGTTCACTCTGATACAGTTCGGCAATTTTGCGCTCGGTTTCATCACCGGTTACATAGATCACATCCAATGTAAATCCGCCGTCCGGATATCCGGCTTCGGTCAGCAGCTCTTTGGCCTTATCGATATCATATTTATACTGAAGGATATCATCTGAATGACCCCAAAGGCCTGTAGGAACCGTCCCGACCGCCTGTGTCGCATTTCCGTTCATGACGTAATCGATCACATCGTCATAAGGGAAAGCGTAGTTTAAAGCCTGCCGTACTCTTTCATCATTCAGCGGTTCCATCTGCGTATTGATCATGAGCACAAGATTGTCGAAAGAAGGTGTCTTGAGTCTGGTAATATTGGGATTCTGCTCCAGCGCATCATTATCCTCGGCAGGCAGTTCCCATACAAAGTCAGCCTCTCCGCCTTCCAGCATCTGACGGCGTGTGGAGGTCTCGGCAGCCTGCGAGATAACAACAGTCTTAATTCCGTTCTCAGGGAAAGGCTTCCAGTATCCGTCATAAGCCTCTAAAACAACCTGGGAATCTCCCGTACGATCAATGATCTTATACGGTCCCGAACCGGCATCGGTTGCCTGCGCGAAAAACTCTTCCCCGGCATCTCCCACTGCCGTCGGAGACATCAGATATGCAGCATAAGGAGAGCAGCATACCAGATCCATAGCGGTAGGGTAAGAACATTTCATAACGAGCGTATACTCATCTTCCACTTCAAAGCTCTCTACCATAGCCCAGATATAAGAAGCGCCCTTGCCCATATTGACGGTGCGTTCGAAAGAAAACTTCGCAGCTTCGGCATTCACGGGTGTTCCGTCATGGAAAGTCATTCCCTCCCGAATATGGAACTTCCAGGTAAGACCATCTTCCGATGCTTCATAGCTGTCACAGGCTGCATATTCTACCGAATCTGATTCGTAGTTATAGCGAAGCAGCGTATCATATACATTCATTAACGTAGGCATGGAATAATTGAAGCAGGTGCTGGGATCAATGCCGAGAGCGGGCATATCGTAGGTGGACCAGATGACTATATTGTCACCTTCCACACCGCCGGCATTTCCCGCGGCTTCCGTTTCGGCAGATTCAGGGGCTTCCGCTTCTTCAGCGGCAGCGGTCTCAGCCGCGGCTGCCGTTGATTCGGACGCTGCAGTGCCGGAGTTCCCGCATGCAGCCAATGAGAAAATCATGGCCAAAGTCAAAACTACAGAAATCAGTCTCTTCATAAATGCTGTCCTCCTCTTGATCATTTTTTGTGAGATTGTGATCGCGTTAACGATTTAGCATGGTAACGTGCTAAATTCCTTCCGCTTATTATAAATGATTTCCCGGCTGCCGCAACTTGAAATATTAATAAAAAACGCCATGATATTTTGTATAGATTTCAATTGTCTGTTTTTCATTCAAGAGCCTCCGTCATCCGAAGTCAGTCCCGCATTCCCCAGGCGCGAAGCTCTGCATCGTCGGGAGACTCATATTTTCCGATTTTGCTCGTATACCAGCCCGCACCGCAGTCTCTGATACTGCAAAGAAATTCCGCGTACTTTAAAGGAGCAATGTTGGCATCTATAACAGGAATCCCTAATTCTTCCTGCAGTTCTTTAAAAAATCCAATCTCAACAGTACATCCAAGCAGAATCACCTCTGCCATATCTTCTTCCAGCGCCTGTCTGATTTTTTCGCGCATCCTGTTTTTTGTCTTTTCAGGATCCGCCTGCAATTCCCTCACCGGAATTTCAAGACTGCGCATGGATGCGAGATATCTGCCAAATCCACGTTTATAAACATACTCCCGCATCTCCGGAATCGTTTTATTCCTCACGACAATCACAGAGAAAGAATCTCCAATCGTTGCAGCGATATGCATACCTGCCTCTGCCGGAGCAGTGACCACCATATGATGGCATATCTCTTTCGCGGTATCCAGAAACGGATCGAAATAACATCCGATGATGCATGCATCATATCCCTCAAGATCAGCTTTTTTGATCCTTCTGAGCATTGGTTCTGCAATCAGCGCTTCATAGCAGCTGTATTCAAGCATTTTCGGAAGCCCTGCAGGAAGACTCTCAACCACGATCTCGGTATCGGGATCCCTGTATTGTTGAAGATACTCAAACACTTCCTTGTCACATTCATCATGTCCTACAGGATTTATGAACAATATCCTCTTTTTCATGAAGGTCCCTCCATCAAGGCGGCCGTATTGTTGTTGTGTTACCGGAATTATAACAAGTTCGTGATTCCGGATGCATTGAAATAATTCCAAAAACAGAGACTACTTTTGGTTCTTATTACAATGAAATCCAACAGATACAACAATAGACTGGTATCATAAAGGCCTGCATGTCATGTACGCGGTCTGTCATCCTGATCACCGGATTCACCTGCAGCGGGAGGCGTCACATTATGAAAGCAACAAGAAAAGAATATATCGACCAAAGTATGCCCTGCATGATTACGGATCTTAAGACAATCATTTCCTGTGTATCCGTCTGGGATCCGGATACTGTCTCCGCGGAAGCGCCATTTGGCAGCGGACCAGCCAAAGCGTTGCGCATGGTACTTGCGATGGCTGAAAAAATGGGCTTCACCACCAGAAACTTCAATGGCTACGCAGGCGATATCACTCTCGGAACCGGAAAGAAAATGACGGGGATTCTTGCTCATATCGACGTTGTAGCCGCCGAAACCGGCTGGAATACAGATCCGTTTGATGCTGTTATAAAAGACGGAAATATTTACGGCCGCGGTACATCGGATGATAAAGGTCCGGTAATCAGCTGCCTTTACGCGATGAAATATATCCGGGATAACGATCTGCTTCCGGAGGATGCCAGCATCAGAATGATTATCGGTGCGGACGAGGAGGAAAATCTGCAGTGTATCCAATATTATACTGCGCATGCAGAACGTCTTCCCGATCAGACATTCATACCGGATGCCTATTTCCCGCTGGTAAATTCTGAGAAGGGACTGGTTGATTTTGATTCCGCTTTCCATTTCGTCTCTCCTGATCATGCAGATGCTTTTGTAAAGCGCTTTACTGCAGGGAATGCCAGGAATATCGTTCCCGCGTATGCATGCTGTGAGATAGAACCAGTCGCGGAATGCAGAGAAAATGTACTGTCAAAGCTTTTCGCCGTACCGTCGCTGAAGATCCGGGAGGACGGGAAAAGCATCCTCATCGAAGCGCATGGCCGCGGAGCACATGCGATGACGCCGGAAAACGGTGAAAATGCAGCAGGTCTGCTTCTGTGCGGGTTAAAAACCAGCGGTGTAACATTTTCCATGCAGCCTTTCATAGATGCATATACGGAGAAAATCGGTATGGAATTCAACGGAGAGCATCTCAGCTGCTGCTGGCATGATGATATTTCCGGCGTTCTCACAATGAATTTCGGGAAAATGGATCTGCAGGATAATATCATTCAGATGAAAGCAAACGTGCGGTACCCGATTTCCTATACACATGACGATCTCAATGCATCTTTTGTAAAGAATCTTACGGAAGCCGGCTTTACCTATACTGAGGTTCTTTCAATGGAACCCATGTACATTCCTGACGATTCCGATTTTATTCAAACGCTGATGAATGCTTACCGGGAGGTTACGGGCGATACAGAGCACATGCCATTCTCGATTGGCGGTGCTACTTATGCCAGATTTCTGCCGAATTCAGTATCCTTCGGTCCGCTCTTCCCTTATGAGACAGAACTGGCTCATGAGGCAAACGAGTGTCTGTCACTGGAAAGTTTCGCTAAAATGACGGAGATCTATATTCTTGCACTGGAGAGGCTGTTATCACTGTAAAACATATCTTGTCAAAACAAAATGAAAAGAATAAAATCAGAAGAGTAAACGCGGCACTTCGTACATTCCGGATGAGAAAAACAGGGTCTGTGTACAAAGCAGTAAAAGCCGCAGAATGCCAGATTCGGAACACATGCGGGAAGGAAATCGAGGAATGGCACTCATACTCTCTGAAATCATTAAGGATGAAATCTTTGAAGGCGCCGATCTGCTCTGCGGCCAAAGCGGACTTTCCAATCCGGTAAAAAGAGTATCTGTTTTCGACTGTCCGTATCATGAAGATCTGGTCTCCGCAGGCATGATCATGGAGGGTGATCTTTTCATTTCATGCCTCGAGCAGTTTGACAGCGTGAATGCGGAGTTCTGGAAGTTTTTAAAGGGAATGGTAAGGTACCACTCAGCCGGCCTTATTGTTGTCTACAGCGGTAAAGTAAGCCTTCTGACGCCGGATATAATATCCTGGTGCAACGAGAATAAACTGCCGCTGATTATCCAGAACAAAACCGTTTATTACGCGGATATCATGAGTGCGGTAAACAAATGCATAGCTTCGGAAGACCTGAATGCAATCAATCTGCTGCGGCTTGACAAACTGAAATTCGCAATCATGACAGATTATGAAAAAAACGCCGTCATTTCTGCCATTAATCAGAATTTCAAAAAACTGATAAGGACAATTTATATCAAAAGGCATTTCTCCAATGAGAGAAATACGCTGAAATTCTTCCAGGAAAATATTCTCTGTCCCTATGATACATCCGTCCTCGGAGAATATATCATACTGATTCTGAGCGATGCGGATGAGAAATCTCTGCGCCATCACACCAATGCGGTCACCTCGCAGCTGAAGCAGCATGTTGCTGATATGCATATAGGTTTTTCCAGGATCTATCCGAGACTTCAGCTGGAAAAGGCCATTATCGAAGGTGAAAAAGCCATCAGAATTGCCGAAGCTTCCAATATCGTACAGATGGATTATGATCCTCTGATGTCACTGCCGATCCTTTTAGCGCAATCCCACTCACAGGAAGAACGGGATTTCTATAACGCCTATGTTGAACGCATTGCCAACAGTGTTTCTGAGGATATGCTCCCGAGTATGCTGCGGACAATAGAATGTTTTGTTTCCTGCAAAGGCGATTATGTGAAAACCGCTGAAATCATGCACCAGCATACCAATACGATCCGATACAGAGTGAACCGAATTCGAAGTGTGCTGGGAATGGACGATGATCAGATCCGCTTTTACGAAACAATTGCTCTTGCGTCAAAAATCCGAATCATTTTTGATTATGATCTGAGAAGAAATGAAGAAAAGACGAAAGGCAGGGACAGCCTTCTCGAATATTAAGATCGATCCGGTCGGCCTGCCGGATCGATCTTAACGTTTCCGCTGCCCTCCTGCCGGATGCCTGTTTTGTCGCATTCACAAGTACTGCTCTTTGTACGTCAAAACAGTCCCCAATCCTTCCCCGGCGGCAGACAAGCTGCCCCGGGTAAGTCCGCTGCCTTCGGCAGCTCTCTGATTGCGGATGCCTGTTTTGTCGTACAATGAAATAAAAGAAGGCCTGCCCCTTTCAAGCAAGCTTGAGGTGCAGGCCTTCTTTTATTTCGCAGTACTTGTTATATCAGCCAAAGTTGATATTTTCCTTTGCTACTCTTTACAACTCATAGACTCTGGACTTGTTGGAGTAGTGTAAAAGCTACCCGCTTTTATCATTTCTGCGGAAGCGGAGTCTTCATCTTCATATTCCATATTGTTCGAGAAGGAAACGATCTGGAGCAGGTTGAAGAATTTACGGAAGGCAGGATTCACCAGCCTTTGGTTCAACATGCGGTTGAACTCCGCCTGAATGGAGCCTTCGTTATTCGGCTTCTTTACCTCAAGAAATGCGAGCGGGATACCATTGATCAGAATATTGATATCCGGGCGGAATGAACCCTCCTCTGTGTCTTTCTCAATAGTAAAAGGCAGTTCATCCACTACAGCAAAGTCGTTGTTTTCAGGACAATCGAAATCTATCAGCTTTATTTCGGCTGATACATCCGTAAGACGCTTATAAAATTCCCTGCCGAGATCATTGCTCTTCATAAGATCATGTATCTCAGCAAGAAGTGTTTTGATTTCATCAGTGGAGAAGCCGCGTTTATTGATCGCCTTCATTGCCGACGCAAATCTGTTAACAAATATTTTTGTGTTAAAATCTATGTCAGCATCTTTTAGAGATTGGTAGTTGTAGCCAATCCGAACAAATTGCAAGGTCGCCGGGATTTTTACCCGCGTATCTTCGTTGAATGTTTTCATATCTTAATTGTCACCTCACGAAGTCTTCCGTTGTCTCCATCTGCATTTTATCATACTCAACATCTGTCGACAACATTGATGTACAAAAGTGAACATTTTTCCCTCATAATAATATGGCCTATTTCTCTATAAACACCCTTCCTATCAAGTCAAGCCCTAAATTCAGATTTTATGCGGGCTTGTTGAAATTCTATACCTCATGAAACAGAGCCAGATGGGTATGAACATCATCGTATTGGATACTGAATGGCTGATAGTGGGTATGGTGAATAGAGCG
>JAFRLH010000056.1 GCA_017431345.1 Lachnospiraceae bacterium
ACAGTAATATACCCTATATAAAAAAAGTATGTCAACACTAATCCCCTTTTTACTTTACCGAATCTTAATTTAGTGCTATATTAAAACAATGGAACACCCTGATGAAAGGTGACATTATGGCAAAGAAACCTTCTACAAAAGACAAAATTATTACAGCTGCATGGCAGCTGTTCCGCGAAAAAGGATATAATGAAACCACGATCGAGGATATCATAGAGAAGTCCGACACCAGCAAGGGAACGTTTTATCATTACTTTGTCGGCAAGGACGCTCTTTTAAGCTCCCTGTCCACCATCTTCGATTCATATTACGAGGAATACTATCCGACACTGGATCCGGAGATGAACCGGGTGGACATGCTGATCACCTTATGTAAGAATGTCCATAAAATGATCGGTGAAGATATCCAGCTCAATGTCCTTTCCCATCTGTATTCTTCCCAGGTGGTAACAAAAGGCGACAAGCATCTGCTTGACCGGAACCGTTATTATTACCGGATGATCCAGGCGATCGCTGAAGAAGGGATCAGAAGGGGCGAGATCGATGCTTCCCTGACGGTCACGGATGTCACAGCAATCTATACGATGTGCGAAAGAGCGATCATTTATGACTACTGTATCAGCGACGGATCGTTTGATCTCGGGGAATATACCTGCAAGATGATTCCGATCCTGCTGGCCGGTATACGGGCAAAATAAAGAGCCAGGTGAGCCATGGGGACGGTTCTCCGGCTCATTTTTTTACGAAAAAAGAGCCGGAGAACCGTCCCCATGGCTCATCCCGGCTCACACTTCCACTTCCGTGCTCTCCTGCTCCGCTTCTTCCGCAAACTCCGCCAGCTTCTCCGCAGAGATATCCGGCAGATCATCTGTCGATGACAAAGCAAAATGCCGCAAAAACTCTTCCGATGTCCCGAAGAGGATCGGCCGGCCCGGCGCCTCCAGTCTTCCGGCTTCCGCTACCAGTCCGTATTCCACGAGCCTGTTGACCGCATGGTCGGAATTCACGCCTCTGATCTTTGCGATCTCGGCTTTTGTGACCGGCTGCTTATAGGCAATGATCGCCAGCGTTTCACGAACAGCGTTTGTCAGTACCGGCTTTCTTGCATGGGAAGCAAGCCTGATCAGCGCATCGTAGCACTCCTTCCTGCTCCCCAGCTGCAGCCGGTCGTCCAGACGAAGCAGTGTGATGCCGCTCTCCTCCGATGCCAGCCTCGCTTCCAGTGCATCCGCCGCCTCCTCTATTTCCTTCTCCTCCGCATCCAACGCTTCGGCAAGTTCTTTCTTCGAGACCGAACTGCCCATCGCGAACAGGATCCCTTCTATCATTCCGTCAAGCTTCATTATATATCCTCTGCAAACTCCGATACGATCTCCTCTGAGTGAGTCTCTCCTTCCATCAGGATGAAATCATCCCTGGTCGAATCCTCTGTCAGTTTCAGATCGCCGGTCCTGATCAGTTCCAGCACTGCAAGGAAGGTGACCACAACTTCCAGTTTCGTCACTCCTGTTCCCAGCAGTTCCCTGAAAGACTGCCTTTTCCCGCCTTTCAGCTTCCCTCTTACATGTTTGATCCGTTCTCCGATATTAACCGTCTGCCGTTTGATCTTTCCGAACCGGCTTTTTTCATGATCGATCTTGTCTTCGCGTCTCTTCATAACATCGTCGAAGATCGCCTTCAGACGTGCAAGCGACACATCTCCGAGAAGTTCGTCAAGATCCACCGGCGGCCGGTAAGCCCTGACTTCCGCCGGAAGATCCTCTCCATGGACCATGACCCGGATCCCATCGACTTCATAATCGGCCAGTTCTTCCCCCAGATGCCTGTATTTCTTGTACTCGATCAGCCTTTCGACAAGTTCAGCCCTCGGATCGCCTTCCTCTTCTTCTTTTTCCTCCGCCGGCAGAAGCATTCTCGCCTTAATATCCAGCAGCGTGGCAGCCATGACAAGAAAATCGCTCACAAGATCCAGATCCTCATGCGGCATAGCGGATACGTATTCGATATACTGATCCGTGATCTGCACGATCGGGATATCATAGATGCTCACTTTATTTTTTTCGATCAAATGAAGCAGAAGATCCAGCGGACCTTCAAACACTTCAAGCTTAAATGCAAGCGTTTCCATCTCATGCTTTCCTTGTCAACGTGATATAGACCGCTTCCGGCGGATTGTTGAACCGCAGCGGAATGGTATGTGTACCGAGTCCGGCGCTGACGATCATTTTTCCGTTCTGCATCTGATACAGTCCCTTGTCATAGGCAGGGAACAGTTTCCAGCCTGTACTGATCACACCGCCGAGAACAGGGAGCCTCATCTGACCGCCGTGATAATGCCCTGACAGCGTAAGATCCGCGCCCCATTCATCATAATTATCATGATATGTGGGCGTGTGGGCCAGCAGTATCTGAAAATGTTCCGGATCCGGATCTCCGGCAAGCCTGCTGACAACTGACGCGGCAAGCGCATCATGTCCTCTGCCGAAATACCGCAGCGGGAGTGAAAGGCCTGTGAGCCGGATCACTTCATTCCCCTTATGCAGTTTTACGGAACGGTTGTCCAGGAACCGGACTCCCGCCGACTCCAGTGTGTTCTTAAAATCATCGAAAGATTCGGTATGCCTTCTTTCCGGATCTTTCCATCTGGCTTCATGATTGCCGATACTGTAATATACCGGTGCCATCTCTGCCAGTCTGAGCACCAGATCCAGCGCGTTCCCGCACTCGGTATCGTGAACCCCTCTCTTCCTTTCGGTGATCATATCTCCGCCCAGCAGGATCGCATCCGGACGGCGCTTTCCGATGTTCTCCTTCACCAGGCTGTTATTTCCGCCCACACAAACATCATGAAGATCCGCAAGATAAGCGAATGTAAATCCGTCAAAGGCCCGGCCGATCTTCTCCGAAGCGATGACATATTCGGTTGTGATGAGTTTGTTGAATTTAAACGACAAGCTGCCTCACTCCATCCATTCATGCCTTACTTTATAAAAGCAAGATATGCCAATATGCCTGCGACCGTCTTGGAATCCGTCATTTTCTGCTGCCTGATCATATCCAGCAGCTCTTCCGGCGTAAATTCATACAGTTCGATCTCTTCATCGACATCCAGATGCTGCTCTGTCTTCTGAAGATCCAGCGCCGCAAAGATCCCGATCTTTTCGTTGCAGAAAGCAACTGTCGTATTCACCGTGATCAGCGGAAGCAGCTTCCCGGCAATGTATCCGGTCTCTTCCTCCAGCTCCCTCGCCGCGCATACTTCCATCGGCTCGTCCGCAGCATCGCGCTTTCCGGCCGGCAGTTCATAAGTGAAACGGTCCAGCGCATTGCGGTACTGTTTTACCAGAAGGATCTTTCCTTCCGCCGTCACCGGAACAACGGCGGCGGCGCCGACATGATCGATATAATCCCAGACGGATTCGCGGCCGTCCGAAAACCGTACATTATCTTTATATACTTCTATGATTCTGCCTTTGTAGGCAAGGGTCCTTTTCACTCTTTCCACAGGTTCCATTTTTCTTCTCCCCTCGTGTCATAAGGAAGTGCTGATTGAAAAACGGCAGCCGCATTCTGCCCCGAAAGCAGAAGCAGCCGGAGAGACTATGCTCTCCGGCTGATTTTCCGTCTCCTACTTCGCGTAATCCACTGCACGGGATTCGCGAATCACGCTGACCTTTATCTGTCCCGGATATTCCAGCTCGGATTCGATCTGTTTTGAAATGTCACGAGCCATCAAAACCATATCGTCATCACTGACCTGTTCCGGCACTACCATGATACGTACCTCACGTCCGGCCTGCACCGCAAAGGATTTTTCGACTCCCTTGTAGGAATTCGTGATCTCCTCAAGCTGCTTCAGCCTGTTCGCGTACGTCTCCAGCGTCTCTCTTCTGGCTCCGGGTCTGGCTGCCGATATGGTATCCGCCGCCTGAACGATACAGGAAATCAGGCTTGTCGGTTCCACATCTCCGTGATGGGATTCCACCGCATTGATAACAGTGGCGGATTCCTTGTACTTCCGGCAGAGATCTGCGCCGATCTGTACGTGGGATCCTTCCATATCGTGATCCAGGCTCTTTCCTATATCATGCAGAAGTCCGGCACGTTTTGCGACGCGGACATCCAGTCCCATTTCTCCTGCCAGAAGACCTGACAGATGGGCCACCTCTATGGAATGCTTCAGTGCGTTCTGACCATAACTGGTACGGAAACGCATCTTTCCAAGCAGACGCACGAGCTCCGGATGAATGCCATGTACGCCGACTTCGAGAAGAGCATTTTCTCCCTCTTCGCGGATCATGGCTTCCACTTCTCTTTGTGCCTTTTCCACACTCTCTTCGATCCGCGCCGGATGGATACGTCCGTCCGTAATGAGCTTCTCCAGAGCGATCTTCGCGATCTCTCTGCGCATCGGATCAAAGCCCGAAAGGATGACTGCTTCAGGGGTATCATCGATGATCAGATCAATGCCCGTAAGCGTCTCCAGAGTACGGATGTTCCTTCCTTCACGTCCGATGATGCGGCCCTTCATTTCATCATTGGGCAGCTGCACCACGGAGATCGTGGATTCGGCAACATGATCGGCCGCACATTTCTGAATGGCGGTCACGATACATTCTCTGGCCTTCTTCGATGCTTCCTCCTTTGCCCGCGTCTCCATTTCGCGGATCATCTTCGCAGTGTCGTGCTTTACATCTTCCTCCACGCTGCGCAGCAGGTATTCCTTCGCCTGATCCGCAGTCAGTCCCGATACCCGTTCCAGTTCGGCCTGCTGCTTTTCGATCAGCGCTTCCACCTCCTGCGTTTTTGCCTTCAGTTTCTCCTCTTTTGCTGCAAAACTGTTCTCTCGTCTTTCCATAGCGTCCAGCTTTTTATCAAGGCTCTCTTCCTTGTTCACCAGACGTCTTTCAGAACGCTGAAGCTCTGCCCGCCTTTCCCTGGTCTCTTTTTCCAGTTCGTTCTTTGCCTTCAGATTTTCCTCTTTGGCTTCGAGCAGTGTTTCCCGTTTTTTAGTCTCAGCGGTCTTTTCGGCTTCGTCTATGATCTCCCTGGCTCTGTCCTCCGCGGATCCGATCTTTTTTTCGTAGACCTGTTTCCTGTAAAGAGAAGAGAGGAGCCATGTCACGACGGCAGTAATCAGTATCGCCACGACACATGCGACTATAGTTTGACTAGTCACAGGAGCACCTCCTTATTTAGTTTTCATTGTACAAAATCATGCAAATTTAGTGATATCTGCCCGGCAGGATGTCAGTTTGGCATGCCTTACCGTGTTGAAATCAATACAACTATTTTATATTAATCTTTTTTATGGTCCGTGTCAAGATATCTGAAATGTATATCAGACCGCGGTCTAAGGGGTTTTCTGCGGGATTTTCAGGAAAGATAATAGTACCGCGAAGGCCTGGATACAAAAGTTTTTCCGCCGGTGCGCTTTACGGCGGCGACGGAAATATAATACGTTTTTCCGATCTTCAACGCCTTTCCGCCATATCGTTTCAGGGTAAAATGCGCCTTTTTTACAGTCTTTACGCACTTCATCCCGGACAGCCTGTCCGGCGCCTTTTCCGAAACATAGATCCTGTAGGATTCCGCCCCTTTGACGCCCTTCCAGCGGATCTTTATCCTTCTGCCGTTCCTTTTCAGTTTCACAGTCCTTACATTGCCGCAGAAATACGTCCGGCCGGACCACGGGCCGGCAGCCGTTCCCTCTGCCAGTGCGACGGTCCCCCTCACACGGATCCCGTAAAATGCGCCGTCCTTCAGACGGCTGTCCCCGATCCATGCCGTGTTCCTGATGCTTGTGCCGGCAAATATCTTTTTCCCGCTGCTGTCTGAGATCTCGTATTCATAGCCGGCTGCTGCCGGACTCACGTCCCAGGAAAAATATGCGCTTCCATTACCGAGACGGTTCTTTTTATACTCCGGCGCTTTCAGTTTCGCAGGCAATGTCCGAAAGGTCAGACCGCTCTCAAAACGGCTGCCGTCTGCACAGTATTTTGCTGTCTTTTTCACCGGAATAATACAGATCCGGTATCTTTCATCCTCCCGCGGCAGTTTGATCCTTCCGTATTCGGAAGCCGTGAGATGTTCATTGAAAATATGTCCGGCCGCGTCTGCCCCGCTGATCCTGTAAGCATCGGCATGCGGGACTTTTTCCCATGACACCGTAACATAGTTCCTGCCGGAGCCTGTCTGTACTGCAGATTTTATGCTGCCTTTCGGGGCGGTGACAACAGAGACCGGGCGGCTGTTCCCCAGCCTCACATAATAGCGGCTCCCTTCATAGAGACCTTTGAGTTCATATTCCGAAGCAGAGAGCGTTCTCGTCTTCTCCTTCCAGTCCGCATAGATTCCGTACGGCGAAGTACTGATTCTGATTGCTGCGTCCGCCGGCGTGCCGGAGACTTCTATTCTCACCCTGCTGCAGTCCGCATACGTTTGTTTTATGTTCACCGCTGCGCTGACGCGGCAGGGAAGGAGGACAGCAGTGAGTAAAAATGCAAACGGCAGTATTTTATTCATCCTTCAGCTTTCCTTCTTTCTGGGTCTCTTTCTTTTTCTTCCTGCTGCTCTTTTTTGCTTCGGTACTCCTGGAAGCACTTTTCTTTTTCGCAGCAGAGGCGGTCTTTTTTGCAGATTTACTGCCGGAAGATTTTTTTCTTACCGCAGTTCGCGAACGTGTTTCCGGCGATGCCTCCGGCTCCGTCCTTATATCGGCAGATACCTCTGTCAAATCTTCCGCCGACACTTCCGCGGACGTTTCCGGCAGTGTGGTTTCAGCAGTCTCCTGATTTACCTTCTCCGTCTGTCCCGCAGCAGTCGTTTCCGCCATCAGTTCCGAGAGTCTGTTTTCATAAACGGTGGCGGAAACGGTCTCAGAGGACGATTCCGTTGGAGCAGCGGAAGTTTCGGTCTCCGGCGGCAGCGTTTCCGGCGGTAATGTCTCCGGCGGCAGCGTCTCCACTGTATATTCCTCCGTTTCCTCTTCCGTGAAGAATTCCGTTTCATATACTTCCGTCACCGGGAATGCACCTGCCCCGGTCTCCGCCGCGGCTGTCTCCTCTTCTTCTCCGCCAATAAAAAATGCCCCTGCTGAAACAATGATCAGCAGAAGCATGACTGCCTGCGCAGCATACAATATGAATTCTCCTTTTGGCGGCCGCAGTTTCATGTTCTTTCCTCCCCCTGTAAGATGAAAAAACGGACATTTCTGTCCGCTTTTGCTTCAACCTTATACTATCACATCCGCCAGGTCTGGTGCGGTCATTTCTTGTCACCGGCAGTCACCGCCGGTTCCGGGTTTATTCTCATCAACCGTTCTCTTCCGCCGTCTGTCCCGGGATCAGGCTTTTGCGCTTCCCCTTACCGGCTCACCCTTCAGTCTTTTCTTATAAGCGCAGGTCACATCCCTGCAGTTCTCGCACTTCAGCACACGGTTCGATCCCTCCCAGAAACGTTCCGGATGCGCGCTGTAAATGATCTCCCAGTGAATGAGAACGATCAGTGACATGAAGAACAGGCTCCAGCTGAAGAAATTCTTGATGAACAGCATCGGCGTGAACATCATGAAATGTCCCCAGTCGTAGATGCGGCAGTTCACGCAGCATTTCCCTTTCATGATATACGTCTGGAACGGACAGAATAACAGGATGCAGATATAGTCGCTGAGGAAATAGAATGCTGTCAGCAGAAGCAGCTCCGCTTCATGGATGATCCCGATCAGATAAAGCAGCCCGAAGACCGCATTGAAGAGCAGCCACACCAGCAGCACTCTCCAGGCACGGCGGTTCTGCGCCTGTACATACCGCAGCAGCGACAGCTCCTCGTACGATTCCACAGGCACGTAATTTTCTTCTTTCATCTTGAGCCACGCCATCGTCCTGCTCTTGGCGTCTCCCGGAATCAGGTGAAAGAGCATGATCACCATGAAGATCGCCCAGAGGATGTGCAGCGGAGAAATTCCTGCATGAAAAGGATTCTGCAGCACCGAAGTGATCCATTCCCTTCGATAGATATACAGTACAACGAATCCCAGAAAAATAACCAGTCTGAGAATGAATTTTCCCGTATACAGCTTCAGTTTATAAGTGCGCTTCATTTTTATCCTCCCGCTCAGAGAAAGATCTAAAACGCAAATCTTCTGTCTGTAAAATGGTTCCGCCGGCCGGGTATCATTTCACCCGCCTTGCCGTAATGCTCACCCAGCCTCCGTCATGTTCTGTCCCGAGGACTTCATATTCCGGCCGCGCCTTGATCGCCGCCAGTACTTCCGCTTCCTTTTCGGCTACGATTCCCGAACTGATCCAGACCGCGCCCGGTTTCAGATGTCTGTACATGATCCCGGCCAGTGCAATGATCACCGGCGCAAGGATGTTCGACACGACCAGATCGTATTTCTCATAGCCGATCTCTTCCCTTAAGGCGGCGTCCTCCAGAATATTTCCGCCGAAAACGCTGATCCTGCCCTCGCATGCCTCATTCAGTGCAGCGTTTTCCTCTGTCGCTCTGACTGCTTCGGGATCAATGTCACAGGCCGTGACATTGTCTGCGCCAAGCACAGCGGCTGCTATGGCAAGTATACCACTTCCACACCCGGCGTCAAATACTGTCATCCCCGGCCTTATATATTTCTGCATGCCGGACAGGCACAGCCTCGTTGTTTCGTGGATCCCGGTCCCGAACGCCGTGCCCGGATCGAGGATCACGACAGGACCGTCATGCGGAACATCCTCTTCCCAGACGGGTTTGATCAGGACGTTTCCGAGCACGAACGGTTTGAAGAACTCCTTGTAAGCGTTCATCCAGTCCGCATCCTCCGTCTCGGAGATCTCTATTTCGCCCGTACCGATATCCATATAGGAAGAAATATCTGCAAGGCCGCTCTTCACCGCTTCCATGAGTTCCTCAAACGGCATGTCCGGCTCGTCCTGGCTTCTAACGGTGTCGCCGCTCTGAAAGGATGCTTCCTTCGTTTCCTCATCCGCGGAGAGATAAAAACTGACTTTTGCCGTGCCGTCATCCGGCGGGAGATCAGGAAGAATGTCGATGAACATTCCCTTCGTTTCTTCTTCGGAGATGGGGACGTTGTCCTCGATCTCGATGCCGCAGACGCCAAGACCTGCAAGCATGTCGGAGATGAGGTCGACAGCCTGCGTGGTGGTGGTGATTTTAATTTGTTTCCACTTCATGGGACTTCTCCGTCAGCTGAAAAATCTTTTCTTTTTATGTTTCGTCTCTGTATTTCCGCTGCCGCTGCCGCTTCCGTCCGGCTTCTTTCCGGTCATCAGCTCGTCAAACGCGCGCAGCGCCGCCTTTTGCTCCTCGTTCATCTTCTCAGGCACATTCACGACCAGCGTTACATAATGATCTCCCCTGAGATTGCTGTTCCTCAGATAAGGAACCCCTTTTCCGCGGAGCCTTACTCTCGTATCCGTCTGTGTGCCGGGTTTCACTTCATACTCCACCTGGCCGTCGACAGTGTTGATCCGGATCGTCCCGCCGAGCGCTGCCTGTGCAAAACTGATCGGAACGGTAGAATAAATGTTGGTATCCTGGCGCTTGAAGGTCGGATGATTGCTTACCGCGATCTCCACGAGCAGATCACCGCGTTCGCCGCCGTTCACGCCGGGTTCGCCCTTGCCCCTGATCCTGATGCTCTGGCCGTGATCGATGCCGGCAGGCACAGACACCTGGATCTTCTTTCTGGACTGGGTGTATCCTGTACCATAGCAGTGGGGGCATTTCTCCTTGATGATCGTGCCCTTGCCGCCGCAGTCCGGGCAGGGCTGGACATTTCTGACCATGCCGAACATGGACTGCTGGGTATAAACGACCTGGCCGGAGCCGCCGCACTTGGAGCAGGTGACAGGCGAAGTTCCTTCCTTCGCACCCGTACCGTGGCAGTGCGTACATTCGTCCTTCAGGTTCATCTCGATCTCTTTTTCACATCCGAAAACAGCCTCGTTGAACGAGATCCTGATGCCGGTGCGCAGATTTGCGCCCTTCATCGGCGCATTTGCTCTCCTCGCACCGCCCCTGGTCCCGAAGCCGCCGCCGAAAAGATCCCCGAAGATATCGCCGAAGCCGCCGAAAATATCCGAGAAATCAGCAGAATTGAAATCAAAGCCGCCCGCGCCGGGACCGCCGTTCTCAAAAGCTGCGTGACCGAACTGGTCATACTGTTTTCTCTTCTCCGGATCGGAAAGCACCGCGTAGGCTTCGGAGGCTTCCTTGAACTTCTCCGCTGCCGTTTCATCGCCGGGGTTAGCATCCGGATGATATTTTTTTGCAAGCTGTCTGTAGGCATGCTTCAGGGTGGAATCATCCGCGTCTTTCGCTACGCCCAGCACCTCGTAATAATCTCTTTTATCTGCCATTGTTTTAACCCTTTGTATCACGCGGAAAGCCTACGGTCATGAACCGCAGGCTTTCCGCCGTATTTTCAATTCTGCCGATTATAAATATCAGACCTCTTTGAAGTCAGCGTCTACGACATCGTCATCGGCGCCGCCGTTTCCTGCACCCGCGTTCATGTCAGGTCCGGGGCCGGCCTGCGGGCCGCCCTGTGCCTGCTGCGCATTCTCATACATCTTTGCGAACAGAGCCTGCGCGCTCTTCATCAGCTTCTCCTTGCCGTCTTTGAGCTGCTGGATCTGGGAATCGGTAAGATCCGTTGCGTTCGCAGTCGCTTCGACAACAGACTTCAGGGATGCGATATCCGCTTCCACTTCAGACTTCAGGGCGGGATCAAGGCTTGCGCCTACTTCTTCCATAGCCTTCTCGGTCTGGAAAACGATCGCGTCCGCATCATTTCTGGCGTCAATGCCTTCCTTGCGCTTCTTATCCTGTGCCTCGAACTCAGCCGCTTCCTTGACAGCCTTGTCGATGTCAGCTTCAGACATGTTGGATCCGGCTGTGATGGTGATGTGCTGCTCCTTGCCTGTTCCGAGATCCTTCGCGGAAACATTTACGATACCGTTCGCATCGATATCGAAGGTAACCTCGATCTGCGGTACGCCGCGGCGTGCGGGCGGGATGCCGTCCAGTCTGAACTGTCCGAGGGACTTGTTGTCCTTCGCGAACTGTCTCTCACCCTGCAGCACGTTGATGTCAACAGCGGTCTGATTGTCAGCCGCAGTAGAGAACACCTGGCTGTGCTTGGTCGGGATCGTGGTATTTCTCTCGATCAGTCTTGTAGCGATGCCGCCCATGGTCTCGATGGACAGGGACAGCGGGGTAACATCAAGCAGCAGGATCTCGCCGGCGCCCTTGTCGCCTGCAAGCTTTCCGCCCTGGATGGAAGCGCCGATTGCCACGCACTCATCGGGGTTCAGGCTCTTGTTGGGCTCCTTGCCGGTCAGCTGACGGACCTTCTCCTGGACAGCGGGGATACGGGTGGATCCGCCGACAAGCAGGACTTTGTCGATCTGTGCAGCAGTCAGGCCAGCATCACGAAGCGCATTGTTCACAGGTGTTACGGTACGCTCGATCAGCGAATGGGTCAGTTCTTCAAATTTTGCTCTGGTAAGATTCATATCAAAGTGCTTCGGTCCATCCTGGTTCGCAGTAATGAACGGCAGGTTGATATTTGTGGTGGTCGCTGTGGACAGTTCCTTCTTGGCCTTCTCAGCAGCTTCTTTCAGTCTCTGCAGCGCCATCTTATCATTGGAAAGATCAATGCCTTCCTGTTTCTTGAACTCAGAGAGCATGTAATTGGTCAGCACGTTGTCGAAGTCATCTCCGCCAAGTCTGGTATCGCCGTTCGTTGCCAGAACTTCGATGACGCCGTCGCCGATCTCGATGATAGAAACATCAAAGGTACCGCCGCCGAGGTCGTATACCAAGATCTTCTGCTCGTGCTCGTTGTCAAGACCGTAAGCCAGCGCAGCGGCAGTAGGCTCGTTGATGATACGCTCTACTTCCAGTCCGGCGATCTTTCCGGCGTCCTTCGTTGCCTGTCTCTGCGCATCATTGAAATATGCAGGAACAGTGATGACAGCCTTATCCACCTTGTCTCCCAGATAGCTTTCAGCATCCGCTTTCAGCTTCTGAAGGATCATTGCGGAGATCTCCTGCGGGGTGTATGCTTTTCCGTCGATATTGACACGGTAATTTGTACCCATCTCTCTCTTAATGGAAGAAATGGTCTTCTCGGCGTTCGTAACAGCCTGACGCTTTGCAGGCTCACCGACGAGACGCTCACCGGTCTTTGAGAATGCAACTACACTGGGTGTAGTGCGGACACCTTCTGTATTCGCGATAACTACGGGCTTTCCGCCTTCCATAACTGCTACGCAGCTGTTTGTCGTTCCAAGGTCGATTCCGATTATTTTACTCATGATTATATCCTCCTTTAGTTGGCCACCTTGACCATGCTGTATCTTACGATACTGTCGCGGAAGGTGTATCCTTTCTGGAATTCCTCCACAACAGTGTTCTCATCAATAGTATCATCATCTATATGCATTACCGCGTTATGAAGATCGGGATTGAACGGCTGTCCCTTTGCTTCGATCGGCTTTACGCCGAGATCGGTAAGTTCTTTCATAAGCTGTTTATAGATCTTGTCCATCCCGTCCACGAACGGGTCGTTCTTTGCTTCCGCCGGCACACCGTCCAGGCCTCTCTCGAAATTGTCGATCACGGGAAGGATCTTCTCGATCACCGTCCTGGCGCCCATGTCGAACATGGCGGATTTTTCTTTTTCCGTGCGCTTTCTGAAATTCTCGAACTCCGCCATCTGCCGCAGCAGTCTGTCATTCAGTTCCTTATTTTCTTCCTGCGCTGCCGTGAGCGGATCTTTTTCGGCTTTCTCTGCGCCGGCTGCTTCAGACGTTTCCTCTGCCGCGGGGCTCTCGCTGCCCTCTGCGGCAGCTTCGGCGCCGGCTTCTTCAGCCTGCGCAGTCTCTTCCTTTCTATCTTCAGCCTCTTTTTTTAATTCCTCATCCATAAGGCTTCCTCCTAACTGTCATTCTCATCGGAGAAGATCACATCCAGCTGCGACATGGTGTCCTTCAGGGTATCCACAACTTTCTGATAATCCATTCTCTTCGGCCCGATGATGCCGATCTTGCCCTGCACACCCTCGCCCAGCTCATAGGTGGCGGTAACAACGCTGCAGTCCTTCATGGAATCCACCGGCACTTCATCGCCGATGTAGACCTGGATGTCATGCCTGCCGTCTTCCCCGTCCACGCTGCTGACGATATTTCCGAGCGGTTCCTTCTCTTCCAGCGTGCTGATCAGCTCACTGGCTTTATCGCCGCCGGTCAGCTCCGGATATTTGAAGATGTTCGGCGCACCGCTCGTGAAAATGCGCATCTTGTCATTTTCCCTGATCGATTCGGCGACTGCGTCAAGGACCTTGTTGATGATCTCGGCATGCTCATCGTCTTCATGCTTGATCTTCGAGATGATCTCCAGACTGATCTCATCCATCGTAAGGCCCGCAAGGTTCTGATTGAGCAGGATATTGAGCCCCAGCAGACTTTCCTGGGACATATCCTCTCCGATATTCAGGATATTGTTCTTGACGATATTTCCTTCACTGACGACCACCGCCAGGATCCGGCCCTCTCCCATCGGGGAGAGCTGTATGAACTTGAGCTTCGTCTTCTGATACTTCGGCCCGGTGATCATCGCGGCGTAATTTGTGTTCGCCGCCAGGATCCTGGCCATCTGCATCAGCAGTTCCTCAACTCTGTCCACACGCTTGATCAGGAACTGGTTCTCCGACCGCTGCTCGGCCGGCAGCGCCCGCTCAGAGAGCATCCTGTCCACGTAAAGCCTGTAGCCTTTATCCGTGGGGATCCGGCCTGCGGATGTATGCGGCTGTACGATATATCCCATCTCCTCCAGATCAGACATCTCGTTCCTGATCGTGGCGGGAGAAAGCTTCACATCCAGATATTTGGAAATCGTTCTCGAGCCCACCGGCTCGCCGCTCTCCTGGTAATTCTGAATGATCGCATACAGGATCTTTTCCTTTCGCGCGTCCAGCGTCGGCATGATACTCTCCTTTCGGCAATCTCTTCAGACCGTCTGCAGGGATCATCTGGATCCTGCCCTGTCTGAAGATTGTTAGCACTCAATCGGTTAGAGTGCTAATACGCTATAAGTAAGATACCACCCGCATTGACCTTTGTCAACCGGTTTAGAATGTTTTTTCACAATCTTTTCATCATTTCCGGAAGCGGCAGGGAACTGCTGTTCCCGGTTCTTCCGCTTTCCCGCCTACGGCAGGGAATTCCTGTTCCTGGTTCTTCCGCTTTCCCGCCGGCAGCAGGGAATTCCTGTTCCTGGTTCTTCCGCTTTCCCGCCTACGGCAGGGAATTTCTGTTCTTTGTTCAGACAGCAGGCTTTTCAACCAAATATACATCCCCGCTTTTTTGCGGAAATCACTGCAATTATTGATTGAAGCACATTATTGTTCATATTATTGATAAAACCAAAATAAATACATCCTTTTTTCCGGCTTAACATTTCGTTTCCCGTTTAAAAAGGATGTATAAATCAAAAGTTTGATTCAGATATGAACAATCAGCAGTTTTTCAGGCGTCCAGCACTTTATCACAAACACACATGGGGGTGTATTCTTTTTTATTTCGTACTGTATATGAACAAATACTGCTCATTTCGCCCTTCAGCAGTCTTTGCTCCCCGTCTCCTTACTCGCTCTCCCAGCGCATCGCCCGCTTCACGGCTTTCTTCCAGCCGGCATAAAGCTCCTGTCTCTTCTCCGCGCTCATTTCCGGCACGAATTCCCTTCCGCAGGCCCAGTTGCTCTTGATTTCTTCCGTATCTTTATAGAACCCCACAGCAAGGCCTGCCAGATAAGCCGCCCCGAGCGCAGTCGTCTCCAGGCAGGTCGGCCTGATCACGTGGGCATTCAGGATATCCGCCTGGAATTCCATCAGGAAATTATTCGCGGCAGCGCCGCCGTCCACCTTGAGCGCCGCAAGCGCCACACCGGCATCCGCTTCCATGGCTTTGATCAGATCCGCTGCCTGATAAGCAAGCGATTCCACAGCCGCTCGCACGATATGATCCCGGCCCGCGCCTCTGGTGAGACCGAGGATCGATCCTCTGGCATACTGATCCCAGTACGGCGCACCGAGTCCGGTGAATGCCGGCACCACATACACGCCGTTCGTATCCGGCACTCTCCGGCAGCAGTCTTCCGACTCCGCAGCCGTCCTGATCAGTCCCAGCTCATCCCGCAGCCATTTGATCACTGCGCCGGCAACGAACACGCTCCCCTCCAGCGCATATCTGACTTCCGCATCCGGCGAAGCCGCAATTGTCGTCAGCAGGCCGTTCCCGCTCCTGACAGCATCCTTCCCTGTATTCATCAGCAGGAAACAGCCGGTGCCGTAAGTATTCTTGACCTCTCCCGGCTCAAAGCAGCATTGTCCGAACAGGGCCGACTGCTGGTCGCCTGCCACGCCGGCGATCGGAATACCGTCCTCGATCCGGCAGCCCTTCGTATAACCGAAGACATGGGACGATGGATGCACTGCCGGCAGCATCGACGCCGGGATATTCAGCTTCGCCAGGATCTCTTCATCCCAGCACAGCCGGTGAATGTCATAAAGCATAGTGCGGGACGCATTCGTACGGTCTGTCGCATGCACCGCGCCGCCCGTCAGTTTCCAGATCAGCCAGGTGTCCACTGTGCCGAACAGGAGGTCTCCCGCTTCCGCGCGCTCCCGCGCACCGGGCACATTGTCCAGGATCCATCTAATCTTCGTGCCGGAAAAATAGGCGTCCGGGATCAGGCCGGTCTTTTCTCTGATCACGTCCCCGAAGCCGTCCTTCACCAGCCGGTCCACCATTTCAGATGTCCTGCGGCACTGCCAGACGATGGCATTGCAGACCGGTTCGCCGGTCTTCTTATCCCAGACGATCGTCGTCTCACGCTGGTTCGTGATGCCGATGGCGGCAATATCACTGCCGTGCATGCCTGCTGTCTGCATGGCTTTGGCCGCAACAGCAATCTGTGTGTCCCAGATCTCCATCGGATCATGCTCGACCCAGCCGGGCTTCGGGAAGATCTGCGTGAATTCTTTCTGGGCAAGGCTGATGATATTTCCTTCCTTATCAAAAATGATGCAGCGGGAACTGGTCGTGCCCTGGTCGAATGTCATTAAGTACTTTCCCATATCTTCTCCTTTATAAAAGCAGCAGCCGCGGCTGCTGTGCCGCTCTGAACGTTAGTGTAGGGCTGTCATCCTGAGCCTGCCGAAGGATCTTCGCCCTGCATCAGGCGGTTTTGCTGAAGCCGAAGAACATACTCGGTGGATACTTCGACGCGCTTCGCTTGCTCAGTATGACAGACGCGCTTCGCTTGCTCAGTATGACAGACACGCTTCGCTTGCTCAGTACGACAGACACGCTTCGCTCGCTCAGTATGACAGACTTGCTTCGTGTCGCAGAGCCGGTCAGCTGAGTGTGTTCCCGTTATAAATGAACGGCGCATCGCCGCCCCAGAGCGCCTTCATGAGCTTGGGATAAGCTTCGTCTGTAATGCCGAGCAGATTGTTGACGAGTTCAAAAACGATCTCTCCGGCGCCCTCTGGCGTCAGCACGGCATCGATGGCCGCTTCGATCATATCGTCGTCCTCATCGATCGAGAACTTGACCCAGCGGTAATCGTTGTTGAGGTTCGACATAACACGGTAAAGGTCCGGTTTCTTCGAAGCCGGCACAGGGGAACCGATGTTGAAAATGCGGATCGCGGCGGATTCATCATCATCGTCAAAGATCACGATGACTTCTGCCTGGCCCATATTGTCGAGTCCCATGACGCCGAGGCGCAGCGCCTTGCCGTCTTCTGTTTCATCATATTCAAAACCGTTGGCTTTGAGATAGGCTTTTGTTATTTCCATTGAAACGCCCATGGTATTTCCTCCAGAATTTCTTTATTTGTGATAGTTTAGCACAATTCTAATGCTATGTAAAAACCTTTATTTTGCTCCGAATGACAAGCGCCGGTTTATCATACCTGGGAGCACAGCGACGAAGGATCCACGCCCTGCATCATGCAGCTTCACTGCGTCAGCCACACTTCCCCCAGCCGCCGCACGCCTTCCCGGATCTCCTCTTCACTCAGATTCGCGAACCCCAGCAGCACACTGCTGCTCTCCCGCGGCGTCAGAAAATATTCTGACACCCCGTAGATCTTCACGCCCGCTTCCTTCGCAGCAGCGATCAGCGCACTCTCTGCGCACCCGCTCTTCGAAGTGAGCCGCAGATACAGGCCGGCTCTTTCCCCGGATATCGCGAACCGGTTCCTGAGCGGCTGCAGCGCATCGATCAGCGCATCGTGCTTTCCTTTATACACGCCCCTCATGCGGTTCAGATGCCGTTCAAAATATCCGTCATCCATGAACTTCGCCAGCACTTCCTGATCGATCCTGGAGACCGTCTGCGAATAATACCCGCACTTTTCGTCAAAATCCCTGTTCAGGCTCTCCGGCAGCACCATAAAACTCACACGGATCGCCGGCGCAACAGTCTGTGAAAAGGTTCCGAGATAAACGATCGGATCCGAAACGCCGAGCGCCGACAGGGACGGAATCGGCTTTCCCCTGTATCTGAACTCGGAATCGTAATCATCCTCCATCAGATATCTTCCCGGTTTCTCCTCTGCCCATCGCAGCAGCTCCTGCCTTCTGTCTAACGGAAGCACAGCCCCTGTCGGGAACTGATGTGCCGGCATAACATATGCCATGTCCGCTTCCGTCTCCCGCAGTTTCTCCGTCTTCATCCCCTGCCTGTCCGTACTCACCGGAATGATTTCATGCGACAGCCTTCTCAGCATCCTGCTCACATGCCTGTAAGTCGGATCTTCCACAGCCACGCGCCGGGCGCCCGTCAGCTGCGTGAGCAGCATCAGAAGATAGGCTGTACCCGCGCCGACCACCACCTGCTCCGGTCTTGCACGCATTCCCCTGGAGGAATTCAGATATCTGCAGATCGAAGCCCGCAGTCCGTATTCGCCCCGCGGATCACCGCCGGTCAGCACTTCCCGGTTCTCCTCGCTGAGGATCTCTCTTGCAAGCTTTCTCCATGTCGCGAACGGAAAATGCGCCACATCCACGCCGAAAGGCGCAAAATCCACGGCATATTCTTCTGTGTCCGCCTCTGTGTCCTGTGAAAACGATTCCTGCGCAGCCATATTTTCCACGGAATAATTCCACTGCAGGCCTGCGGCAAAATATCCTCTCTGCGGTTCAGGGATCAGGTACCCCTCCGCCGTCAGCTGGTCATACGCCGTCTGCACGGTATTTCTGCTCACGGAAAGCGCGAGTGACAGTGCTCTGGTGGAGGGCAGTTTCTCCCCTTTGCGGATCCTGCCCGAAAGGATTTCCTTCTTTATATAAGAATAGATCTGCTCGTAGTACGGCGTTCCGCCGTCCCCGGCAAGCGGTATCGAAATCTCCATGGCACTATCCTTTTTTCCTCAAAGCATCATTTCTGGTCAAAAGGTACAGACAATACTGATTCATGCTGGTTCCCTCTTCTTTTGCATGTTCCGAAAGTGCGCGATGAAGGCTTTTGGGAATGCGGAGTTTGAACTGTCCGGAATAATCTTCATCCGAAGCAGGTTCAGGAATACACATTCCGTCTTCAAAAGCCGCCGTTATCCATGCAAGCTTTGCATCCTCTGCATTTTCAAGCGCGTCACGCATAGTACTCCCTGAAGAAATGCATCCCGGCAGATCCGGGTATCGTGCTACAAATCCGCCTTCTTCGGGGTCGGAAAGAATCTCCAGACGATAGGGGAGTTTTCTATAATACTCAATCGTTTTCATTGCTCATTTCCTCCTCCGCAACATCCCGTACCAATTCCACATAAATCTTTCTGATCGGTTCATGTTTCGGAATCGTAATCGGACTCCTTCCTTTTTTTCCTGAATGTATCATGACTGCTGCCGCTTCCTGGTGCGTGCATAGTATACCCATAACTTTCAAGCACTTTTCGAAGTTCATCGAAACGCATATTTTTATCAAGCAGCAGCATTCTTGCTATCAGTTTATCCCATTTGGACATACATTTCCTTTCTTATTATAAATGGTGTCATATATGGTGTCAATATTTCATCCTGCAATCATGCAAGGGACCCGATCCGCGGTATCCCGCAGGATCAAGTCCCTTGTGTAAGATCTTATGTCATAGATTGTAAAACGAATTCACAGGAGACAGAGGACCGTCCCCTGTCTCCTGTGTCTCCTGACTTCTTTACTTCGGCAGTTTGAACGAGCTCTTCAGGCTCACGATCCGGTTGAAGACCGGCTGGCCGGGCTTCGAATCATGGCTGTCGCAGCAGAAATATCCGTTCCTCACGAACTGGAACCTGTCGAACGGCTTCGCTTCCGCCAGCGCCGGCTCCACATAGCATTCGGTCCGCTCGATCAGCGAATTCGGGTTCAGGTTCAGGCTTCCGTCCTCCGCGAACATGCCCGCTTCCTCATCCACGATATTCTCATACAGCCTTACGGTCACCTTCTTCGCGGTCTCTGCAGCTACCCAGTGAATGGTCCCCTTCACTTTTCTTCCGGTAAAGCCGCTGCCGCTCTTCGTCTCGGGATCGTAAGTCGCATGGATCACGGTCACATTCCCGTTCTCATCCTTCTCATAATCCGTGCAGCGGACGAAATAAGCATTCATCAGGCGGACTTCATTGCCGGGGAACAGGCGGAAATATTTCTTCGGCGGTTCCTCCATGAAATCCTCGCGCTCGATATAAAGCTCCCTGCCGAACGGGATCTGCCGGCTTCCGAGCTCTTCATTTTCCATGTTGTTCGGGGCATCCAGATACTCGATCTGCCCTTCCGGATAATTGTCGATCACCAGTTTTACCGGATCCAGGATGGCCATCTGGCGCGGCACCTTCAGCTTCAGATCCTCGCGGATGCAGTACTCAAGCATCGGCATTTCCGCCGTACTCTGCGCCTTGCTGATGCCGGCCAGCTCCACGAACATCTTGATCGCTTCCGGCGTATAGCCTCTGCGGCGCAGTCCGCTGATGCTGACGAGCCTGGGATCGTCCCAGCCGTCGACCGTTCCGTTCTCGACCAGTTTCTTGATATAGCGCTTTCCGGTGACAACGTTCTTCAGATAAAGCTTCGCAAACTCGATCTGTCTGGGCGGCTCTTCGAATTCGCACTCGCGCACGACCCAGTCATACAGCGGTCTGTGGTCTTCGAATTCCAGCGTGCAGATGGAATGCGTGACATGCTCGATCGCGTCCTCGATCGGATGCGCAAAATCGTACATCGGATAAATGCACCATTTGTCCCCTGTATTGTGGTGGGACATATGGGCGACACGGTAGATGATCGGATCGCGCATATTGATGTTGGCAGCTGCCATATCGATCTTTGCGCGCAGCACCTTTTCGCCGTCCGCATATACGCCTTCCTTCATTTCCTCGAAGAGCTTCAGGTTCTCCTCCACGGAGCGGTTCCTGTAGGGGCTCTCCTTTCCGGGCTCGGTAAGCGTACCGCGGTATTCCTTGATCTCTTCCGCAGAAAGGTCGCAGACATACGCTTTGCCTTTCTTTATCAGAAGTACCGCGCATTCGTACATCTTCTGGAAATAATCGGAAGCGAAATACAGCCTGTCCTCCCAGTCTGCACCGAGCCAGGCAACGTCTTCCTTGATGGATTCCACGAATTCGATCTTCTCTTTGGTCGGATTGGTGTCGTCAAAACGAAGATTGAACTGTCCGCCGTACTGCTGCGCAAGGCCGTAGTTCAGAAGAATGGATTTCGCGTGGCCGATGTGCAGATAGCCGTTCGGTTCCGGCGGGAATCTGGTCATAACGTGTGTATAAACGCCTTCCGCCAGATCCTTGTCGATCGCCTGCTCGATAAAATTGCGTGATACCGGTGTCGTCTTTTCAGTTGTTTCCATAGTTTTCTCCGTAAATATGTCAGTGCATTTTTCGTTTCTGAAATAATATCACAGCGCCTTCAGCTTCGCAAGTTCCTCGTCCATCTTGTCCAGCAAGCCGCTGTAATCGCGCTGCTCTCTTGCGCGAAGCGCTTCCGTCATCTCCGCGATCGGATCCAGCAGATTCGTCAGGGCGACATTTGCGAGCATCCCCTTCAGCGCATGGGCATACTCAAATCCGGCAGTCAGATCACCGGCCTCGACAGCCTCTCTCAGTTTTCCGTACTTATCGTCCTGCAGCGCCATTCCCGCCAGGCGAAGATAAAACGCTTCGTTATTCATGCATCTGCCCAGGCCTTCCTCTGTATTCGCACCAAGCTGCTTTAATGCATCAATCGTCATCATTCTGCTTACCCCCTTTATATACGTCTGCTCATGAATTCATAATTGGAACACGCCATAAGCGCTGTTTCTTTTGTGATCAGTTTCTTCTGGTAAAGCCCGATCAGGCTCTGATCCATCGTTGTCATTCCGTCCGCCGCATTCGCCTGCATCGCCGAATCCAGCTGATGCAGCTTGCCCTCACGGATCATGTTCTGGACTGCCGGATTGCTCTTCAGCACTTCGAACACGGGCATCATATGTCCATCCGTGCCGGTCACGAGCTGCTGGCACACCACGCCGCGGATCAGCTGCGCCAGCTGTCCCCTCACCTGCATCTGCTGGTTCGCCGGGAACACGTCCACGATCCGGTTGATCGTGTTCGCCGCGCTGCTCGTGTGCAGGGTGCTGAAGAGCAGCACGCCCGTCTCCGCCGCGGTAATAGCCGCCGAAATCGTCTCATAATCCCTCATCTCGCCCAGCAGGATCACATCCGGGCTCTCCCGCAGTGCCGAGCGGAGCGATTCCAGATAGCCAGGCGTGTCGATGAACACTTCCCGCTGGCTGACGATGCTCTTATTGTGGGAATGGATGTACTCGATCGGATCCTCCATGGTGATCACATGGCATTCCCTGCTCTTGTTGATCCTGTCGATCATGCAGGCGAGGGTAGTGGATTTTCCTGATCCTGCCGCGCCGGCAACGAGTACAAGGCCGGTCTTATTGTCCGCCAGTGAAAGCACGCTTTCCGGAATGCCCAGCGCTGCCGGATCCGGAATGCCGAACCGGATCACGCGGATCACGGCTGCTACCGAGCCGCGCTGCCGGAATACATTAACACGGAAACGCCCCAGTTCCCGAATGGAAAAGGAGAAATCATCATCCGTATTATTCTCATAATTCATCCTGTCGCGGCGCCCGCTTTCATAGATCTCATCGATCAGCGGAAGGATATCCGCAGGCTTCAGGAAGCCGTTCCCGTCCCGCAGCTGCATCCCCTTGATCTTATACGTCACGGGAAGTCCTGCGATCAGGAAGATGTCGGACGCACCGTTCTCAACGGCTGTCTTCAGAATCTCAAATAATGTCATTGCCAGTCCCTCGTTCTCCTCCTGCCGTCACATGCCCGGCCAGAGATCCTCCATCGGATCGTCCTCTTCCCAGAGTTTCCTGAGCTTCCACCCGGTGATATCATAACCCGTACCGTAGTCCGCAAGGGAGATCTCCAGGGAATAACCATCCTTTTCTTTTGTATACGCTAATCCGTTTTCCGTCTGTGTACAGCCCTCCGGCAGTGCAACCAGTCCTGCACGGTACTCTTCCGCTTCCTTCACGAACCGGCTTCCGTCCGCTTCCAGCTCATATCGGAGCTTTGTCACATCGGCATAACGTTCCGCCAGCCTGGCGTCCGCCCGCGATGTCGCCACCGTCAGCATGGCAAGGGAAGCAAGCACGGCAGCAATGATCGTAAGAAATACCGCGATCGGTCCGAGTCTGATCTTTGTTCCCATACCGCTCACCTCTTCCTGTACGACCCTGCATGCAGGGTATAAAGAGGTTCATCCTCTCCGCCATAATATACCATGATATCGCTCTCGCTGAAAGTCCCGGTGCCGGAATCCTCATCCTTCCAGTCTATCTTCACAGTATACCTGTCTTCTGTTCCGCTTTTGTCCGTAAAATCCATTTCCAGGATCCCGGCCTGCGGATCCGCGCTTTCTACCTGTTCCATCTGTTCAAACAGGGAAAACGCCTCCTCCCTGTCTGCCGCAGCCATCCCGACCTCAGCGACATCCGAAGCCAGGCTGACCGCCTCGGTCAGATGCTTCGCGTACAGGCTCTGTCCTCTGGCGGACATAAAGGTGCCTGTTACCACGACTGTCACCATGACCATCAGCACGAACAGCCCGAGCAGTTCCACTATGAATACCGGATTTCTTGTTTTTACGCTGTTCATATTGCCGCCTTTATATGCACATAAGATGTACCGAGATCCGTCCGGATCATCAGCAGATCCTTTTTTATCAGTTTCATTTCAAACGATTCCGCAGTGCCGATCAGGACCGCGTCGTCTGCCGCAGGTGCACTTCCCTCCTTCGCATAGGTTTCCATCACCTGTCCGTCCAGCCAGAAGATCTGCTGCTCGTAGCCGGTCGACCCGTCGTTGATCACCAACACCTGCACGCCGCTTCTGTCTTCCAGGATGACCCAGCTCCCTTCGGAAGCCTTGACTGCTGTGGTCACATAGGAAAGCACTGCTCTCGTATTATTGTTTCCGTCCTGAATATCCACTGAGCGCTGATAAGTGAGCGCGGAAAATACTACCAGTGTCAGGATCACCAGAAAAAGCACAGTGATCAGCACCACGGATATCAGATCTGAAAATATTTTCCTGCTCTTTGTCATCTCTCTCCCCGGCAGCCGTATGGCCTGCCCTCTGCCGCGCACGGGCGCAGCATCCTCACGATCCTCTGTAGATCACCTTCACCTCCGGCGGGAGATTTTCCGCGTAAGGGGTATAGATGATCAGGTATTCTTCCGTATTGACCGTAAGCCCGTAATTCTCCTGCAGATATTCCAGACCTTCCGGATACGCTCCTTCTATCACATAGCACTGCAGCGCCATTTTCTGCACCGTTTCGGTGATCGACCGGATACTGTCCTCGCGCTCATCCGCGCGGGCCCTTCCCGAAAACGGTACCGCTGCGATCACAATGACCGCAACGATCACGGCCAGCACTCCTGCAGTCCATGCGGCTCTTGTTTTCTTCGTCATTGCCGCACCTCCGGGATCAGCCGATCGAATTCATGATGCCGATCAGCGGGATCATCAGGCTGATGAGCATCAGGCCGATCGCGATCATCAGGACGCCGGTCAGCAGCGGCTCCATCGTGCTCGCGATCCTGCTGACATGGCTTTCGCTGCTCGACTTAAGATTTCCCAGGATCTTCTGCAGGATCGAATCCAGCATGCCGCTTCGCTCCGCCGGGATCAGCATCCTGTTGTTGACCGGATCGTAGAGCTTTTCCTTATAGGAAGCCTGCGAAAAGCTGTCCCCGGCTTCCATCGCCGCCAGCACGCGTTCGGTCTTTTCCTTCACTTTCCTTGTTTCCACGACAGTCATGCTCTTTTTCAGCGCTTCATCCTGCATTTCCCCGCCGGATATGAACATATCAAAGCACGAAGTGAACCGGTACAGATCCAGGTCGTCAAAAAGCGCCCTGAACACAGGCAGTTTTGTCAGGATTCCCTGCACTGTCTCCTTCTTCCCGTTCTTCCACATCAGCACACCGATCAGGAGGACCGCAACGATCACGACCATGACAGCCAGCAGGATCCTGCAGATCGTAAATGACGCGTCGATATACCGGAAGGAGGAAGAAGACAGGCTTCCTGTCAGATTGTTGTACACACCGTAGAACGCCGGAAAGACCAGCTTCAGCATGGCTGCCAGCACCGCGATCACCATGAACAGAAGGATGATCGGATAACGCACTGCCGAAGTGAACGTCTTCCGCATCGAATCCTCTGCCCGGTAATAATCACTCAGATGGAACAGGGTATTCTCCAGCTTTCCGGTGTATTCCGCCACCGAGACCATATCGACAGCATAATCCGGAAAGGCGCCGGCTTCCTTCATCGCATCGCCAAGCGGATATCCCACCGACATTTTCTCCGACATGAATGACAGCGCGCCGTAGAGCACCGCGTGATCCTTTTCTGTTTCCTCCAGAAGCAGGCTGACTGCTTCATTCGATGTGATTCCGGCTTTCAGCATCATGGCCATGTTCTCAAAGAACGAACCCATTTCCGCGTAGCCAAGCATTTTCTTTGCGTCTGCACTCATTGTTTTTCTCCGTTTTATCTCATATTCAGGACGGCTGCGGTCTGTCTGCCGCCGTCAGAAAGCGTATGCCTCCATATAATTGCTGCCGTCGCCGATGAAATCACTGCCGGCGTTCCCGGCGTAGAATGTCAGATCGATGCGGTTCCAGTCGCGGTTCACCTTGAATTCCACCAGCTGCCATCCGCCTTCCTCGGTGTAGAATTTATTCCAGGCATGATAGACATCATTCGGCGAAACATAGCCGAAAATGATCTGGGTGGGAATGCCCTGGCTGCGCAGCATCGAGGCCGCCAGGCTGGCATAGTCAAAACAGATGCCTTTCTTTGTGCTCAGGGTATCATCCGGCACCGGCAGATAGCCCGACTGGACGGTCGCGGCTTTTTCCCGGTCGTAAGTAACGTTCTTAACAATGTAATCGTAGACCGCTGCGATGAAATCCTGTTTGCTGGCGGAGCTTTCTGCAAGCGATCCCGCGAACTTCACGCACTCCGAATTCTGCGTATAATCCGCATACTGGTTCGGCCGCAGGAAGGGATCCAGCGGATCGGAGATCGTCACCTGCGCTTCGCATTTGTACAGCTCGGCGTACTTCTTGTCCGTGATATTCTTCATCACGCGGAAAACATAATTTCCGTCTCCGCTCTGGAGCGGGAAGATCTGATCCTTCCCCGTGACAACAGAATAGGTCACCGTCAGATCACCCTTGATCACCTGGAATTTGATCTTTGTATCCGTCGGCTCACAGTGGATGGCAACATACCCTTTGCTGACGGAAGACATGTCCACCATAACTTCGTCATTGCCTTCCGCGGCACTGCTGTCAAAGGAAGAGCTGCGGAACTCCGGCTCCCAGGAGCCCCCGCCGGGCATGGCTTTGGGGACAGCATCATCCTCAACTTCTTCTGCAGCCGCAGTTTGCGCCGGGACAGACTGCTCCGGTTTCGCGGTCTGCCCGCTGCTGCCGCAGGAACACAGTAAAAAAGCAGTCACCGCAAACAGTACTGCAAGAATATTTATTTTTAAATGCTTTTTTACTGTATTCTTCATTCCGGGTAAATGCGCGCTCCTCTCGCTTCAGGACTAGAATATCATATATTTTGTCTTTACGCTATGATAATATAATTTTTAAGGAATAAAAAACCTCTCCCGAAGGAGAGGATCGCAGTTATGCCTCTGCAGGCACTGCTGCTTTTATCCGGCTTCTCATTCTATTCCCATTCCGGCACTTTCGGTACTTCTTCCTCCGGAATATCCTCATAAATGGCGTTCTCCATCATATGCACCATCTCCCAGACCGAACGGAAATTGAGCTTGATGTTCTTCTCCGCCCATGTGATCTGTCCCTGCCAGGTGCTGTTCTGTCTGTGCTGCACCCGTACGATAAAAGTTTGCTGCTGTCCGTGCTTTTCGAGCAATTCTTCGTCTGTCATATATTTCTCCTTATATTCGGTCTGTGCTTCTTCTCTTTTTACGAACACCCTCGGCCTGTCTCCGCGCCGGGGGAACTGAATGCCGTCGAATAGTTTTTCCATCTCAAGCAGCATGCCCGTCATGCTGTCAAATCCCAACGGTTCCGCGCTGAAACGGTGATAGAGCCTGCCGGAAAAACCGGTCTTATCCGCGCCGTCTACACAGAGCACGATGCCGTTCACTGCGCCTATATACAGATTATTTCCCATCAGACCACCGTCCCGTCCCGTGTCATAATCACACTGTTCACGAAGAATTCCACGTCTGCGCGCTGCGTCCCCGCCAGGAAATGACGGTTAATACGCTTCTGGACGATCGTGCAGTCTTCCCGCGTTGTATTCAAAAGCAATGTCAGATACTGTCCTTTTCCATACCGGCAGACCACATCCGATCTTCTGACCGCATGGCTGATCGCATCACCGAGCTTTGAAGACAGCTTATCCAGCGCCGGGACATCCCTCATCAGGTTCCCGTTGCGGTCCACGATCGTGCAGAGCATGATATAAATGGACTGGCCGCCGCGCTCCAGCATCCGTTCGATCATCCGGTAGACGCCTCTGAACACCGGATAGGAACAGATATATCCGCCCGGCATATCTACATCTGTCCCGGTCAGGGATTCCTGGATCTCATCCAGCAGCGCATACTGGTGTTCCAGCTGATTGCCCAGACGCTCCAGCAGCTCCACGGAAGTAAACGACGGCTTAAAGCCCATTTCTTCCATGTAGTATTTCTCGGTGCTTTCATACAGCTTTCGGGCATCCTCATCCCGGCCCAGCGCAATGAGCGCTTCCATGGAGATCGCTTCCCATTCCATCAGCGGCTGGACCATTGCTGCGTGCTTCCCGAGTTCATACAGCTGATTGTAATCTTTATTCATCCTCAGCAGCACTGCCGCATTGTGCACGCAGCGGTCGAACAGCTCCCGGTAATGTCTGTCCTCCTGCGCCACCCAGATCATGTGCGTCTGCAGCGGCAGGAATTCCCCGGTATAGATGTCCGCCGCTTTCAGATAAAGCCGCAGGCGGACATCCGGATCCTTCTCATCCTCAGCCTCGCGGAATATTCTTTCGAACTCCCAGGCGTCCACCACTACCGGGATCTCCTTTGTCCAGTAGTAGCGCCCCGCATGGCTCTCGATGAATGAAACCGCAGGCAACCCCTCTTTGGTGAGCTTTTTCTTTGTATTGTAGATAATGGTACGCAGTCCGTGGGATGCATCCTCTATATCCCGGCCTTCAAAAAGCGCCTCCAGCAGCTGCGAACGGGGGAATCCCTTCTCTCCGCTGTGAATGACCGCTTCCAGCAGCCTGACATTCTGCGAATCCCTCTCCTTCGGACCGTTCAGTACCGTCTTTCCGTTCCATGTCATGGTGAAGCCGCCCAGCGTCTCCACATAGAACACATTTTCCTTCCGGTCTTTTTTGCTGATCATTTCCGGTGTTTCCCTTCTCAGGCCGAGCAGCCAGTGAAATCATTACTCTCCCTTGTATATTGCGCATCCGTTCCTGCCGGCTTCTTTTACATCGTAAAGCGCGGAATCCGCATCCTTGAAAATGTCTCCCTGCGGATTGTCCCTGTCGGAAAATGCCACGCCCACGGAAAGCGATACCGGCGGCAGGTCGTCCTTCGGATTCTGCAGATTCGAATTGATCTGGCTGATCTTATTGATGACCAGCTGGCTCATGGAGCTGTTCACACGCGTCATGATGACCGCGAATTCGTCTCCGCCGAGCCTGCAGATCACATCGACGGAACGGAAGCTGTGCTTCAGCAGTTCCGCGACACGCTTCAGCACGCGGTCGCCGACAGCATGGCCGTAAGTATCGTTGACCTGCTTGAAATAATCGACGTCGACCAGAATCAGCGCGATATGCTCCGTGTCCACGCTCGCCATCAGCATGTCATAGGCGCCCCGGTTGAACAGGCCGGTCAGCGCGTCGTGCGAAGCAGCATGGCTCAGTTTGTCCCGTGCGTCCAGGTTTTCCTTCAGGATCGAATTATAGGTCCTTGCAACGAAACGCAGTTCCTCCGCGCCTTCAGGGCTCATCGGCTTCTGTCCGCGCATCAATTCGACCATCTTCGTGAGCGGTCTGCGGATCTGCTTGTTTATGAAGATGACCATAGTGAGCACAGTCAGCAGGAACACCACCGTCAGCATGGTCTGTATATTGGTAAAAACAGACATCCTGGCGGATGCGGCTTCCAGTTCCTGTCTCGAATTGCGGATCAGGGCCTGCGTACATTCGTTCACATTTTCCCTGATCCTGTCTTTGGAATGCATATAGTTGTTCCCGAAGACCATATCCTGCGCTCTCAGCTTCTTTTCTTCCGGCGTCAATGCCGTCTCCTCCGGCGTCAGCTCCACTGCTTCGATCGCCGGCGGAACATCCGTTTCCCTGTAATCGCCTGCGGCAAGCGTCAGCTTCATGGCACGGTATTCTATGTCCACCAGTTCGTTGGAAAGCTGCAGCGCCGCATTCAGGCTCCCGATCGCCTCCTTATCCTTTCCTCCAAGCAGTTCTTCCAGATCTGCCACCGCCCGGTCCCTGGTCCTGGTGACTTCGACTTCTTCAAAGAAATCATCCAGGTATTCCACTTCGCCTGTTACCACAAAGCAGCGTACGCGGTCAGTCAGATAATCGGAACCGGACTCCATGTTGGAGGCGGCGAACTGGGCGGCAATATAGCGGTCGCTCGCATCCTCCATATTCCGGTAGCCTTTGGCAACGAACAGGTCGGAGATGAAAAGCGAAGCGGCAACAACGATCGCGACGATCATAAAAAAGCTATTGGCCGTGCGCAGATGCAGCCCGCCGGGCTTTTCTTCCGGTGCAAAGTCCTGCACCTCCGCCTCTTCCCCGTCTGCTTCCTCCTCTGCTCTGTGATCATTAACGATATGTTCTCCGATCTTTTTTACGGCTTCATCGACATTCTTCAGCTTTTCCGCTTTATCGGTTTCCTTCCTCTGCAGAATGAACGGTTCGAAATCTTTTGCCGGGACGGGTTTGGAGAAGAAATAACCCTGTACAAAATCGCAGCTCAGTGTCTTCAGTGTGTTGAGCTGGGCTTCGGTCTCCACGCCTTCGGCAATCACGGGAACGTGCAGATAATCCGCAATTTCCAGGATCACCTCTACCATGCGGGTGCTGCCGCCGGGCCGGAAGGCGCTCCGGACAAATTCCATATCCAGCTTCAGCGCATCCAGCGGAAGCTTGGAGAGCATGTTCAGGGAGGAATACCCCGTTCCGAAATCGTCCATTTCGATCCGGAATCCCATCTTCCTGAGTTCATGCACTTTCTCAATGATCTGCTCCGTCCCGTCCGTATAGGCGGATTCCGTGACTTCCAGCAGAAGATCGCTGCTTGTCAGGCCGAAATCACCGAGGATCGTCCCGAAAGTCTGAATCAGATCAGGATCATGCATGTCAATGCGCGATACATTGACGGAAACGGGAACGGAATAACCGAGGCGGTCTTTCCAGTCCCTGATCTGCCTTGCCGTCTCCCTCCATACATAGGTATCCAGTTCTACGATGAGCCCGCTTTTTTCAAAAAGAGGAATGAACACCCCGGGGCTGATCATGCCGAGCTCCGGATGGATCCACCGGACCAGTGCTTCCGCGCTCGCGAGGATCGGGGTATCCGGCCGGACATCGAATTTCGGCTGATAGAATACCTGGAACTGTCTCTCCTCGACCGCTTTCTGGAACCCTTCAATGAGCTGTTCCGCGAAAATCTCCTTCTCGTGCATCTCGCTGTCGTAGAAACCGATCGCTTTCGTTATGTTTCCTTTGACGGTATCGGCAGCCATCTTTGCACGGTCAAAACGGCGCTCAATATCAATATTCTTGTCCGCATTGGAATAAACGCCCATGCGGATTCGCACCCTGTTGTCGGATTCCCCGTCTTCCATCAGCACGACGGAGGCCGCCTCCAGGAGCTCTTTCGGATCTTTGCGGTGCGGACAGTAGATCAGGAAAACGTCCGATTCCCTGCGGCAGACCATCCCGCCCTCTTCGGCCACCGCCTCGCGCAGATTCCCGGCGATCCTTTTGAGCACATCGTCGCCGTGCGCCTTGCCGAATCGTTCGTTGATCGTGCGGAAATGGTTCACATCGAGCATGATGGCATCCGTTCCGACATCCGTATGGAAACGGTCGAACTGTGCAGCATAGCGGTAGAAATATTCTTTGTTATACAGCCCTGTCAGCGGATCACGCTCCGTCTGGCTGATGATATCACGGTCTTCTGAAAGCTCGATCGTGCGCAGCACTCTCGCGAGGATGACTTCCGGCGCCGGGTACGGCTTCGGAATAAAGTCGATCGCCCCGATCTTCAGGCTTTCCACTTCCATGCTCTGTTCGGAAGTCACGACGATCACCGGGATCCTGACAAGATCAACGTCGGCTCTGCAGATCTTCAGGACCTCTATCCCGTTCATCTCCGGCATCAGGATATCAAGCAGCACAAGAGAAAGCGTATGTCTGTTGGCGCGCATCAGTTCAAGTGCTTCTTTTCCGTTTTCGGCATAGATCACTTCATATTCATTCTGCAGGATCATGCCCAGCATCTCGCGGTTGATCATTTCATCATCCGCGACGAGGATCTGCCGCCGGCCGGCGGCGGCATTGAATTTATTGATTGTATTTGCCATATCTGATCTCCCTCTGCATCATGGCGAAAGAAAGCTTTTATCCATTGTAATTATAATAATGTTATGCCGCATCGTCAATCGAAATCGTCAATGTTCTGCATTTTTTATGGTCTTTTGTCGATAATAAAAAACGGCAGACCAGGCGGCCTGCCGTTTTTTCATGATTTCAGGATGCTTTCTTATGCCAGGATCGGTTTGATCGCCTCAGCCAGCGCGTCTTTCTCCGCCTGTGCTTCCGCCAGATCCTTTCCGAGCGTTGTGAAATAGGTCTTGATCTTCGGCTCTGTGCCGGAAGGACGGACAACAACGGTCGCGCCGTCTTCCAGTCCGTAGATCAGCACGTTCGCCTTCGGCAGTCCGGTCTCCTCGGGCTTCGCATAGTCGGTCGCCTTTACGACTTTCTTTCCGGCGAATTCCGCGGGCGGATCCTTTCTCAGGCCGTCCATGATGCCGGCCATCTTGTCCATGCCGGAAAGGCCGGGGAACTCAAAGCTGTCCACCTTGTTCAGGTAACGGCCGTACTGCGCATAGATCTCCTCCAGGCGTTCCTTGATGCTGGAGCCGATCGAACGATAATAAGCAGCCATCTCGCAGATCAGCATGGAGCCGATGATGGCATCCTTGTCGCGGACATACGGTCCTGCCAGATATCCGTAGCTCTCTTCGAATCCGAAGATGAATCTGTCGACTTCACCGGCTGCTTCCAGACCCGCGATCTGATCGCCGATCCACTTGAATCCGGTAAGGACATTGCGCATCTCAACACCGTAATGCGCTGCAACAGCGTCTGCCAGCGGAGTGGAAACGATGGATTTTACAGCTACCGCGTTCTGCGGCATGGTTCCCTTCTCGATCCTTCCTGCGCAGATGTAGTCCAGAAGGAGAACGCCCATCTCATTTCCGCTGACCAGCTCGTAGGAGCCGTCCGGGCACTTCATGGCGATGCCGACACGGTCCGCATCGGGATCGGTCGCCAGCATCAGATCGGCGCCGGTCTTCTTCGCAAGCTCAAGGCCCTTCTCCAGCGCGGCATAGATCTCGGGATTCGGATAGGAGCAGGTGGTGAAGTAGCCGTTCGGATACTCCTGCTCGGGAACGATGGTGATATCTGTGATGCCCATGTCTTTCAGGACACGGGTAACGGGCACAAGACCGGTTCCGTTCAGCGGGGAATAAACCAGCTTCAGGCCTGCTGTCTTGCAGAGACCGGGTCTTACCTGGCGCGCTTCGATGGCTTCATAAAGTGCTTCCTTGCAGTCGTCGCCGACAAATTTGATCAGGCCCTTCTCCACGCCCTCTGCGAAACTCATGTACTTCGCGCCTGTCAGCACGTCGGTCTTCTGGATCGAATCATATACGACCGCAGCGGCATCGTCCGTCATCTGGCAGCCGTCCGGTCCGTAAGCCTTATAGCCGTTGTACTGCGCCGGATTGTGGGAAGCGGTCACCATGATGCCGGCGTTGCAGTTATAATAACGCGTTGCAAAAGAAAGCGCAGGAACAGGCATCAGCTCGTCATAGATCCTTACCTTGATGCCGTTCGCCGCCAGAACACCGGCAGCATCCCTGGCAAAGTTCCAGCCCTTCAGGCGGCTGTCATAGCTGATGGCAACGGTCTGTGTGCTGCCCTGCGTCTTTACCCAGTCGGCAACGCCCTGCGTAGCCTGGCGGACGACCCAGATATTCATCCGGTTGGTGCCCGCGCCGAGCGTACCGCGAAGGCCGGCAGTACCGAATTTCAGCGCGACCGCAAAACGTTCCTTGATCGCGTCGTCATCCCCTTCGATGTTGCGCAGTTCCGTGCCGAGATCCACATCCAGCAGATCAGCTTCCAGCCAGCGTTTGTATTCATCCTGATACATATTCATCCCGTCCTTTTCTTGTCCTTATTTTAGTGGAAATTGCTATATCATAAGATTACCTGATTACGTAGAATATCTCAAGCATTAAATTCGTAAAATTTTCGGACAGACGCAAAAAAGCTGCCGCAGCAGCTTTTTACGTTCAGTCTTCTCTCAGATCGCCCCAGAAAAAGAGGGCGAGCGTCCCGGGGCCGGTGTGGCTGCCGATCGTCGCGCCGATCGGGAAGATCTGCACTTTCCCGTTCAGATCCGGGAACTTTCTTTCGATCATGGCAGCGATCATTTCCGCCTGTTCCTGACGGAGCGAATGGCAGAGAAAGCATTTTTCGGAATAAGCCGCGCCGTCCTGTGCATGCTTCTCCATCATTTCCACGGTCCTCTGCATCACCTTTTTCATCCCGCGTATTTTCTCACGGGGAGTGAGCTTGCCTTCATGATCCACGTTCAGAAGCGGGCAGATATTCAGCAGCTGGCCGAACATGCCCGCTGTTTTGGATATTCTGCCGCCGCGGATATAATATGTCAGATCCGTGGAATAGAACCAGTGATGCACTTTGCGTTTGTTCTCTTCCGCCCACGCATACAGTTCATCGATGCCCATCCCCGCATCTCTCAGATCAGCAAGCTTATCCACGAACAATCCGTATCCGCTCGAGGCGCCGAGGGAATCGACCACGCAGATCTTCCGGTCCGGATATAATTCCATCAGGTCCTCCCGTGCGATCATGGCGGACTGATAGGTCCCCGAGATGCCGGAAGAAACGGTAACGTGCAGGATATCCAGCCCCTGTTCCAGATACGGCTTCCAGAAATCACTGTATTCACTGACGGAGATCTGCGATGTTTTCGTATCCGCGCCGGCGTCCATCCGTTTGAACAGTTCTTCCGGCGAAATGCTGTCTCCGCAGTCATCCAGATATTCCACCCCGTCCAGTTCGAAGTGGAAAAATACTACTTTGATGTCTCTTTCCCTAAAATGCTCTTTCGAAAGATCCGCTGTCGAACAGCAGGTCAGTACATAATTTCCCATGTTCTTTCTTCTCCTTTAGCGTCTCTGCAGACGCCAGAAACATAATTTGACTACAGTCTCTGTCTGACTATCCCCCCGCTATCTTATACGATTTTCTGTTTTAAGTCTACCCTTTCATGCCTGCAGCGTCCCCCGGGGCACACCTGTACGCTTATGCGCCCCTCCGCATTCCGCCTGCAGGCGCCGGTGTGTTTTGTTCCGGCTTTTCCCGTACTTTTTGCTTTTTATCTGCAGCGATCAGTGATATATTGATACTGTATCAAAAACCTATCATTGTATTATTTTGCGGCAGTACAGAAAGGAGAAGTACAGATGTCTTACGAGAAACTGTTTTCACCGGGTTTCATCGGCTCACTGGAACTGAAGAACCGCATTGTCATGCCTGCTATGGGCTGCTCGCTCGCAGAATCAACGGGCGAAGCCGGCGCTCGGATCATCAAATATTATGCTGACCGCGCCAGAGGCGGCGCCGGGCTGATCATCACCGAGATCACAAGAGTGGATGATGAGACGGGCGTAGGCACGCCGAACCAGCTCAGTGTCACAAATACACACATGATCGCGCAGCTTTCCCGCCTTGTCGAGGCAGTCCATGCCTACGATACCAAAATCTTTGTCCAGCTGCACCATCCGGGCAATCAGACGCCGAGCCGCCTGATCGGCGGAAAGCAGCCGGTCTCCGCGTCGGATGTGACCTGCAGGGTCATCGGCGAACAGCCCCGTGCCCTCAAGACGGAGGAAGTCGAAGGACTTGTAAAGAAATTCGTGACCGGCGCAGTCATCGCCCAGAAGGCCGGCCTGGACGGCGTGGAGATCCATGCGGCACACGGTTATCTGGTCAGCCAGTTCCTGTCCCCGCACACCAACAAACGTACTGATAAATACGGCGGAAGCTTTGAAGGCAGGATGCGTTTCGTCACCGAGATCATCATGGGGATCAAGGCATACTGCGGTCCGAAATTCCCCATTTCCGTGCGTATGAACGGAAGTGATTATCTGGAAGACGGCATTACCGAAGAAGACGCGATCCACCAGGCAAAATATCTGGAAGCGCTCGGCATCAGCTGTCTGAACGTCAGCTGCGGCACTTATGATTCCGGCGCGACCATCATCGAGCCGAACTATTTTGCGGAAGGCTGGAAACGCCATCTCGCAGCGAACATCAAAAAAGCGGTGAATATTCCCGTCATCGCTGTCTGCAACATCAAACATCCCGCCTTCGCCGAAGAAATGCTCGAAGCCGGCGACACGGATTTCATCGGCATCGCGCGCGGCCATCTGGCAGATCCCGACTGGGGCGTCAAGGCGCAGGCCGGTCAGGATAAGCTGATCCGCAAATGCATCGGCTGCATGGAATGCTTCCGCATCCTCAACGACGGCCTCCCGCTCGGCTGCACACTGAATCCCGTGATCGGCCGCGAATTCGAGTACGGCGACGAGAAGCTTGTAAAGAACGGAGCCGGACGCAAGATCGCGGTCGTCGGCGGAGGCCCCGCAGGCATGGAAGCCGCGCTGACACTGGCAAAACGCGGATTTGAGACCACCCTTTTCGAAGCGGCCGATAAGCTCGGCGGCACTGCGAATCTGGCGGCGATCCCTCCGAACAAGGGAATGCTGAACGAATTTGTCGAAACAATGGCAGCACAGCTTGCAGAAGCCGGCGTCAAAGTATGTACCGGCGTATGCGCGACGCCCGAACTGGTCAAAGAGACCGGCGCGGAAGCTGTATTCATCGCCGCGGGCGGAAAGCCTGTTCTCCCGCCGATTCCCGGCATTGAAAACGCTGTCACGGCGGAAGATGTGCTGTCCGGCAAAGCGCAGGTAACCGGTGAGAATATCGTCGTCATCGGCGGCGGCGTCACCGGCCTTGAGACAGCGGAATATCTGGCGCCCGGCCGCCATGTGACCGTGGTGGAGATGCTTGACAAGATCGGCGGCAATCTGTATCCGTCCGTCGTGATGCATCTGGCACAGGAGATCATGAAGAACGGCGGCATGATCGCCAAAGGAAAGAAACTGACTGCTATAGAAGGCGTCACGGTGACTGTGGAAGACACAAAGACCGGCGAAGCAAGCGCGATTCCTGCCGATACAGTCATCCTGGCGATGGGCGTCCGCTCCAACCGTCCGGATCTGGATGCGTTCAGGGAAGCATTCGGCGGAAAGGTGATCCTGGTCGGCGATTCCGCAAAGCCCGGACAGATCTATGACGCGCTGCATTCCGGCCACGACAGGGCCTTTGTTTACTGAACAAAGCGTACTGCGGAAAACGCTTGACGTCTCCCGCATAATGCACTATCGTTATAATATGATTTACCCCTGTATCCCGGCACCCTTTCTCCGGGACCGCACAGGGAGCAGCAGATAATAAAGAAAAAAGAGGGCAGGCTGCCTGCATCCTTAAGATGCCGTCGATCGTCTGCCTTCTCTTTCACCCTTGTAATCGAACATATGTTCCCTTTTTGACATTATGAGAAACGAAAACGAACAATTTCAGGCTGCAGACCCGCTCTCAGAGGACATTTTTATCGCGATTGACCAGAAATCTTTTTACGCCAGTATCGAATGCGTAGCCCGCGGCCTGGATCCGCTGCGGGCCAACCTTCTGGTCGCCGACCCCACCCGTTCGGACAAGACCATCTGCCTGGCCGTCAGCCCGGCCCTCAAAGCCATCGGGGTCCCGGCCCGGCCAAGGCTTTTTGAAGCGAAACAGGCGATCCGGCTCTACGAACGGACCCACCATACCCGGATCCTCTACTGCATCGCGACGCCCCGGATGGCGGAATATGAGCGGGTCTCCGCGCTGATCTACTCTGTCTATCTGCGCTATGCCGCGGCAGAAGACATCCATGTGTACAGTGTGGACGAAGCATTCATCTACGCCACGCCGTATCTTCATCTGTATGAAAAAGAAGCGGAACAGACCGGCCGGCACCCGGCGCATATCATGGCGATGACCATGATCCGCGACGTCCTGCGCACGACCGGCATCACCGCCACTGTCGGCATTGGCACGAACCTGTATCTTGCCAAAGTCGCGATGGATATCGTTGCAAAAAAAGCGCCGCCCGACAAGGACGGCGTACGGATCGCGGAACTGAACGAAAGTTCCTACTGCTACCGGCTCTGGGATCATGCGCCGCTCACCGATTTCTGGCAGATCGGCCCGGGCAAGGCAAGACGCCTGCAGAAGAACTTTATGTTTACCATGGGGGAAGTTGCCCTGCGGTCGCTGTATCAGGAAGAGTGGTTCTATAAGGAATTCGGCATTGACGGCGAGATCCTGATCGACCACGCCTGGGGCATTGAGCCGGTCAGGATGTGCGACATCAAGCGCTTTAAGCCGTCCGGGAACAGTCTCTCGAACGGGCAGGTGCTGCCAAGGCCGTATCCGTTCGAGGAAGCCCGCATTGTATTTCTGGAAATGATCGATGTGCTGTGCGCGGATATGTTCCGGAAGAAACTGGTCTCCCGGGTCTTCACCTGGTGGGTCAGTTTTGACTGGAAAAGCCTGGAGGAATGCCCGGAGTACGATGGTCCGGTCTCGGTCGACTTCTACGGCCGGCTGCATCCGAAACATGCAAACGGGACCGTCCGGTTTACCAACGCCACCGCTTCCTTTTCCGTCATCTCCGCCGCGCTTTCGGATTCCTTCGACAAAAAAGTCGACAGGAGGCTTCTGATCCGCCGGCTCGGCGTGAACGCCGACCAGACTGCCGCCGACAGCGGCATGTTCCAGCTCGACCTTTTTACGGATTATGAAGCACTAAAGCGGGAAAAGGCCATCCAGGGGGCCATGCTGGAGATCCGGCAGAAGTACGGGAAGAACGCGGTCGTAAAAGGCCTGAATATGCTGGAAGGCGCGACCGCGATAGAACGGAACCGGCAGATCGGCGGACACAAGGCGTGAAGACGGCGATCGACGTCAGCGGATTACCGTTAGTCGGTCGCCATCAGCCGCAGGAAAAAATGATTTCTTCAAAGATCCTTCGGGTCTTCTCCTCCCCGAAAAGCTTCCTGAACTGGTCCACTGCCGGACCTCCGTTCGTGAGCAGTCCCTCTGCGTAAGCTTTCGTCTTTGCCTTTTTGACGGCCGGATCGCAGGCGGGTGCCTGCCTGATATTGGCCAGATACGCCTTCAGATAATCCGCTGTGATCGCTTCTTTCCTGTCCTTTAAGCGCTTGTCCGTCACGCCGAGCGTAAAATCATAGCGGATGTCGTCATACCAGCGCGGTTCGGTCTTATAAGCCGGGAACGAATCATACCTCGCCTTGACTGCCCGGTATCTTTCTGCGGATTCCTCATCCAGCGGCGTGATCATCGTGTCGTAGAACTCGTCCAGGAGGGTGCATTTGCCGGCAGCCTGAATATAATCACCATTGAACAGGGGCAGATCTTTCTCTTCTGCTGTCAAAATAAAGCTTTCCATTTTCATCAGGCCCAGCATCGCGCTCATCTCGATCACGCTCATGGAGCCGAAGCCCTCGATATCGTACGCGGAGAGCGTGAAGGTCATGCCGTTCTTTTTCAGGATATGGTCTTCGCCGAGATCACGTTCCCTGACGGTATACAGCGTTTGCATTGCTTTCAGTGCTAATTTCTTCATTTTAAATAACCCCTTTTTTTCATCAGCAGATCCGGTTACAGTTCAATCCACTCTCCGTTTTACCTGCCCCTGCTTTTTCCCTTCTATATCTGCTTTCCTGCCGTCAGCCCGTCTTCTCAAAGACCATCTCCGTCAGCGCATAGGGAAGCAGTTCCTCCGGCTTCACATCCGGGCGGATCCATTCATCCACCAGTTTCTCCGGCATGATCAGCGGCATCCGGTCGTGGATAAAACGGATCTCTTCACCGGGCTCCCTGGTCAGGACCACAAACACCGGCAGCCCTTCCTCGATCCGGTACAGGCCGCAGAGCCATGTCATCGCAGAATCTTTGGGCTGGATCATGTACTTGTCACCGTTCTTTTTTTTGCCGTCCCGTCCCGTCAGGTGTTCCCATTCAAAGTACCAGGAAGCCGGCACGATACAGCGGTGTTTCGCCCAATCTTCCCGGAAAGTGGGCTTTTCCGCAGCTGTTTCCGTCCGCGCATTCAGCAGCAGCGTTCTTCCGGAATAGCCCCATTTCATGGGGTAGACAGCCCTCGCGCCGTACCGGTTCGGCGCGATGACAGGTGCGACATCGGTCGGACGGATCTCCCCGTATGTTTTGACCGCGGTCGTTCTCTGCCATTTCCTCACAAGCGGAGAACGGTTCATTTCTTCTACGATCTCCCGGAGCTCCGGGGATTCATCAGTCCAGTATCGGCAGCACATCTGCGCTTCTCCTCCCTGTGTCTGTTGTCAGATCTTCTCGTAGGCATATCTCGGATCATTGTCCTCGACCACATGGATGATCCCGCACCGGACAAAGCCCAGGCTGCACAGAAGGTTCTGCATGATCCGGTTATCCGGGTGTGTGTCCATCCGCAAATGCCCGCACTGCTCATAGGCCCAGTTGATACAGTATCGTCCGATTCCTTTCTCCGAACCGTCAGCGGCGATCCTGTGAACCACGCCGTATACATCGCTGCCAAGCCAGGTGCCATCCATTATTTCCCGATAAGTCGGTTCGATATCCTTCCCCTTTGTGAAAAAGAAAGTACCGACAATCTCTTTCTTATCATTCAGGCACACATAACTGCAGCCTTCCCGGATATCCTTATGGATCAATGCTTCGGGAGGCCAGTTCGTCGGTCCCCATTGATGGGGATTGCCTGTCCGCGCCATGAAATCTCTCGCATAAGCGTAGATCTCCATGATCCTTTCAAAATCTTCCTCTGCGGCTTTTCTTATCTTCATAATATCGTTTTCAATTATCCTTTATGGCTTTTCTTATCTTCATTATACCATTTAAGGTCATCCTCTGCGGTTTTTCTGATCAGAATCATCCCCCAGGGGCCCTTCCGGAAGCAGCTGGTCGAATGAAGACATCGGCCTGTGCATATTTGACTTGATTTTTGAAATTATGGTCTGGAGACGTGCACAATTCATCTTTTCCAGCAAATTTATGGTCCCTCATATATTGAATTCAAAATAAATCTATGCAAAATAGAAATAAATTTATGACATTTTGTCTTGCTTTTTTGTAAGACACGGGACCTAATTTCTCCTCCTCAGTGATTTCATGCACAACCCAAGACCATAAATCATCAAAAATCATTTTTTGTGCACAGCGCGATTCCTGTGCAAGCCAGCGTAAGTTACTTTACACTAAATCAGGCATCAATTTCTTCCTCAGGCAATACTTTCTTCCTCAGGCAATACTTTCTTCCTCAGGCATCAATTTCTTCCTCAGGCTGCAATGGCTTCCCACTGCTTCAGGCTGCGTTGTCCAGCTCTTCCTCTACACCGGGCAGCTCAGTCTTCTCCACTCCTTCGCCGTAAATGGTCTTCCAGTCGTTCGCCATCGAAATGCCCGTCCAGCCTTCTTTTTCCACGACTTCATTGTACTCGGCAGCCTTCTCCTCGCTGCCGTATTCCCGTTCAGTATCGTCGCACACCACGAAAAAGCCCATGCCGGTATGCTCCGGGTTGCCTTCGGCATAATTGACCATCGAATAATCGCCTGAACTGTTGCCGAAAGCCAGGACCGGGCGTTTTCCGATCTCGCGGATGATACCCGCCGGTTTGCCCGACTTTCCGCATTCCACTTCGGCAAGCGGCGTGCCAAGCAGTATTTCCTCATCTTTTTCCATGTTGTACTCGTCCGCAACTTCTTCTCCCTTGCCGGAAGCGACGTAAGGCACGTCGGTCGCGATCACATGATCATACGGAATATCATACCGTTCCACGAGTGCCCGCACGACCTCGCGTTCACAGGCCGAGACCATCCACACGTCGAAATCATTGGCCTTCAGATAGCTGATCACCTCGATCATAGGTTTGTAGAACGACTGCCCGTAGGTCATGCCGGAAAAGCCCACCACATCCGTATTGTCAGCGAAATCGACCACATAAGAACGGAATTCTTCCGGCGTCATGCCGGCAAAAGCTGACGCGACCAGATCAGCTTTGCAGAGTCCCTCAGGATGGAATGTCTCGCCTTCCGTATAAGCGTGCTCGCGTATCTGCTCCATGGAATCCCGCTCTTCCTCTGTCGCGTTATACGTCGGATCATCGAGCACACGGTACATCGTCAGGCAGTAATCGATGTAGACCGGCGCTTTCTCACAAAGGATGGTGCCGTCCATGTCAAAGACAGCGATACGGTCTGCCGGCTCAAGATAATCCGGATTTGATTTATCTGTGCAAGCGGACACAAATGCCGCCAGTTCGCCCAGCGATGCACTCTCCGGATTCCAGGAAGGGAATGTCTCTGCATAGTCGATCTCTCCGCCGGACGTTTTCCCGTCCTGCGCTGTCTCTGCGCCCTGCTCCGCAGCACCGTTTTTCAGCGCATTATAGGTTCCCGTCCCGACAATGCCGGTCTCATCCAGATCATGATCCTTCTGAAATGCTAACACAGCCTGTTCCGTTTTTCTGCCGAACACGCCGTCTGCGCGGTCATCCAGATAGCCCTGGGAGATCAGCATCTCCTGAATTTCCCGGACATCATCGCCCCGTTTTCCCCTCTTCAGCAGTTCCATGGCAAAGCAGTTCGCCGTCATGGAAAAGATGATCACAGCGCTGACAGCAATCGTAAATATCTTCTTCATTTCTCCTCCTCCGGGGGACGATTTTTGTGTAACCATCCCCAGTGTCTTCCTTTTTATCCGATTATAAAACAAAGGGGACGGCTGCACAAGAACCGTCCCCTTTGTTCCCCCCTATGTTCCTAAAGCGCATTTTACGCTTTATTGAACTTCTCCTTCGGCTGTCTGCAGCGCGGGCATTTCCAGTCATCCGGCAGATCCTCGAAAGCGACGCCGTCATGTTCCGCAGGATCATAGACATACCCACAGATGGAACATACATATTTGCCGCTGGCCTTTTGCGCTGTGAAATCGACCTCCGCCAGCACTGTCGGAACAGGATTGTCCAGATCCATCACGCGCTTTGCCTCCAGATTTTCATAACCCTGCGGTGTATGGGTGCCGCAGTAAACGGTCGGATGATTCCTGATGAACTCACGAATGCGGTCCTGCGTCTGGCGCGCAGCAGCAAGATCATCGTAGACGATGGAAAGCTTATCCTCGTACAGAGCCTCATCCACATAAGTGATATCGCCGTGGATCATATAGAACAGACCGTCTGCCTCCACAATAATAATGCTGTTGCCGTTGGTATGGCCCTTCGCTTTAATGAGCCGGATGCCGTCACAGATCTTCTGGCTTTCCGGGAAGTTATAGTACGCACCGTCCGTGAAACTTACCGGTACAAGATTCGGAATGCCCTGCAGCTCCTGCGCGGACATTTCCTCGGCATTCACATAGATTTCTGCGCCCGGGAACGATTTCAGCTCGCCGGAATGATCAGCGTGCTTATGGGTGAGCAGGATCTTTGTGACCTGCTCTGGCTTGTAGCCGAGGGCAGCGAAGGCTTCCATATAACTGCAGATATCTTTTCCCGTAAATACAAGGCTTGTTTCATCGGGCACTTCCTCCGGTGTCCCCGCGGGAAGCCCGGTATCGACAAGGATCACTTCATCGCCTGTATCGATCAGATAATTCTGCAGGCTGCCGCGATACCGCACAGAGATATCGAACTTATCCGGCCCCTCTTCTCCGCCGAATACCATCGGCTGGGTATAAAACCCGTCTTTTCTGAACTTTACTGCCTTAATGACCATCTGGATCCCTCCTTGAAAAATGTTTTAATCACCAAGCATCTCAATGATGTAATTTTCCATACCGATCTGCTCGATCAGGCAGAGATGACCTTTGACCCAGTTAAAATGATCCTGTTCACCAATGATGAATTCCTCGATCATATGTCTGGTCACATAGTCATCATCAAACATGGCTAACGATTTGCTCATCATCGGCAGGGCTTCAGCTGCATCTTTGCAATCGTATTCCAGCATTTCCTTAATATCGGTAATAACGGGATACGCCTCAAGTTCAACAGCCGGTGTCTCGCCCAGTTCGATCAGACGGGCGTTGACCTTCTTGGCCTCTTCCCATTCTTCATCGGACTCTGCCATGATCTTGTCCGCCAGCTTATTCACGCCGCGGGCTTTCAGAAGCTGTGCATGAATGGAATGCTGCTGAGAGTTGCCGAACCAGCCTTTTGCCAGCGCCTTCAGGAATTCAATTTTTGTCATTTCAGTAGACCTCCGTCATCAGATGATAATTCCTGCGGTTGTGCACTGTATGATCGTATGCAGCCGCTGATAATATTTTCATCCCAGGAGGAAAACCTTTCAATTCAGAATATAGACATTTTCTCTCATAACGAGAGATTTCGATCGTTTTCTATCGGTTCTGCGGCAAGATATTTTTTCAGCGGTACAGGCAGGGAATATTCGTAAACATCAGCAATTTCCTCTGGTGTAATATCATACAGACCAAGAATCCACTCACAGGTCAGGCCTACCGTGCCGAGGCAATAGGTTCTTGCGAGCATTTCTTCCATCTGATCCGGTTTCTGATTTCCTTTTACGGAAAGAATATGCTTTATCAGGGCATTGTAATTGATCTCGACCATATATCGAACGAAGGAATCGTGGCCGGTCGTATACTGCAGCAGATTCGTCAGGTATTCCCTCTCCTGATCGAACCAGCGTGCACCGTCGCAAAGCGATTGTTTCCAGGTATAACTGTCTGCATCGATCCTGCTCATGATCTCTGCAACGCCTCTCGTATGTTCCCAGGCAATGAGATCATATTTATCCTTAAAATTCCGGTAAAAGGTTGCCGGAGAATAGCCGCAGTTATCCACAATATCCCGGATGGTGATCTTGTTGATGTTCTTTGTTCCGGCAATCTCCCGGAAAGACTCCGCCAGGATCTCTTTTGCTGTTTTTCGTCTCATTTCCTGCTCTCCTCATGTGCCAGGGGACGGTTCTCCGGCTCACCTTACAGCTCGCCCAGCATCTGCGCCGGATTGTCCGCTGCCTTCACCTTTCCAAAAGCTTTTATGATCACGCCGTTCTCATCGATCAGATAAGTCGTCCGGACAACGCCCATACTGACCTTGCCGTAATTCTTCTTTTCCTTCCAGACATCGTAAGCCTGGATCACTTCTTTTTCCGTGTCAGAAAGAAGTACAAACGGCAGGCCGTATTTTTCCTCAAACTTCTTATGCGATGCCACACTGTCCTTGCTGACACCGAGAACAACGGCGCCTTTTTCACGGAACTGCGGATACAGATCCCCGAACGCGCAGGCCTGCTTCGTACATCCGGCTGTCATGTCCTTCGGGTAAAAATACAGGATCACCTTCTGTCCCTGATAATCCGCCAGGCTTCTCATTTCCCCATTCTGATCCGGCAATGTAAACGCCGGCGCTTTTGTGCCGATCTCCAGCATATTTCAATCCTCCTTTTACAACAGAAACTGTCCGAAAGCTGATACGCACCCGCGCCTACCAGACAAACGGAATCACTTTATACTTCACTTTTCTTTTGTATTCTGTATACCCCTCCAGGCCTTCTTCCAGCACCGCCTCCTCATTCCGGATCCGCTTCGCAATGATCGGGAAATACAGCAGCGTGATCAGGAAAGAGAACACAGAGCCCAGGATCAGCGGCATGGAGAGGAACAGCAGCAGCGTTGTCATATACATGGGATGCCGTACGATTCCATACAGACCGGTGTCCACCACTTTCTGGTTCTCCTGCACCTCCACGGTTCTGGAGAGCCATACATTTTCCCGGAGGACTTCCGCATACAGCGCGTACCCCAGAAGAAATACCGCTGCCGCTGCATAGGAAATCCAGGCAGGGAGAATGATCCAGCCAAAGCGATAGTTCAGGCCGGCGACGATAAAAGCCGCAAGAAACATCAGGCCGCTGAACAGGATCACGCTCTTCTGCTCTGCCTGCTCTTCTCTCACGTTCAGACGCCTTCGCAGAAGTTCCGGCGATTTCCGCATCATCACGAGTCCGGCAATAAACATCGGAACGAACAGAATAATGATCAGGAGCCATGCTCCGGGATAGCGGAACGTTCCCGCCGGGAGGAACAGCAGCAGGCCGGCGGCAATCAGACCGGACAGAAATTTTGTAATTGCCTGAGAAAAGAGTTTCCTATCCATTCTGCCTCCTTTTCTGAATATATCCGGACCAGGGGACGGTTCTCCGGCTCCCCCGCCAAGTGACACAAGAGCCGTCTCCATGTCCATGGATCCCCGATCCAATCAGTTCAGCGCAGCGCTCAGGGAACCCGGAATCCCCCTCGGCCCGCGGACAGCATAAATTCCATATTCAGACTTCAGGACCTCAAAGGGGAACCGATCCGGCGCATAACGTTTCTGCAATCTGATCCTCATCAGCGCCTTGATCGTAATATATTTATTCTCCCGTTCATACGGAATCCCGGTCTCCATGACTTTGCATTTATAAAGCACGGCGGAAACGGGCGCGCCGACATACATAAAAACGGTATCTCCTTTTTTGATCCCTGCCCCCTGCTTCCAGTTGATCGTATCTTTATCATCAAAGGCATGGATGATGTCGAAGTACTTCGGGTTCGCCGGAATGATCCATTCCTTCGGCGGCCGCATTTTCTCTTTTTTCTTTGCGGACGCAGTCGCCAGAAAGCTCATGTCGATCAGATCAAAAACTCTTTCCTCCGGCACAGTGCCGTCCAGCAGTACCGAGATCCAGTGCACCTTATTCATATGGTAAGCGGGCATGATCCCGTTTTCCTGTATGATCAGATCCCGGAAAAACATGTCGTCCACCTTCAGGTTGATCACATCCACATAATCCTCCCCGGCAAGACCGACCCGGTCACGCTGTATGTCCATCACCAGCGCGAACCACTTGTTGTTATCCGAATGTCGGAAGACCGCATTGCCGCCGTATTTCCGCCATGGATATTCCGGCAGCACTTTATATTTCTGTTTGATGTAATCATAGACCATCTGCCGATCCATAAAATCTCCTCCATCGGGACTCAGAGAACAATGACCAAAGAACCGTCTCCAGTGTCCGATTTTATTTCCCCCTGTTCACAGAACTTCAGTGCAGCGGGGGCAGGCTGTGGATATCGTAGTTATCATAATAAATCTTAAAAGCCGTTTCAACATCTCCGAACAGTTCGATCAGGGCACCGGCCTGGAACATTGCCGACAATGATCCGGAAGGAGCTTTCAACGCAGCATTGGACACGATTTCCAGCTTCTCATTGCCGGGTGCATTCGCCCGCAGGACCGCCTCGGATTTAAACAGAAGTTCCCCTGTCGGAATGTGATAATCGCTGGATACAATGGCGAGTTTCTTTACCGAAGGATAAAGCGATGTCAGAATATCATAGGTGAAGATCGCATTCTGCGCTGTAGTGATGGAATTATTCTCAATGATGATCCTGTCTTTCTCCACGCCCTGTTCTTCCAGCCATTCCGCCATTTCCCCGGCTTCGGAGGCGGCTTCATTTTCAGCGGCAGTTCCTCCGCCGGTACAGACAACGTATGCGTTCGGATACTTTTTCAGACTTTCAAGCGCGACGTTCAGACGCCCGATCAGTTCGTCTTTCATTGTACCGTCAGGATTCAGCTGAAATCCCAGGACAACGATGCACAGCTCATCCGTATCGGGCAGACCATCCGGGAGAACGTCATAATTAAGCGGCTGTCCGAGCTGCGGAGACCGCCACAGATCCATGATCGTTTTCCAGCGTACTCCTGCCGTTTCATCCACCGAGGAGATGTCCTTCAACAGCGTATCGATCCTGTCCTCCGCCTCCGCGCCGTACGTACCGTAATCCACAGCCATCTCTTCAACGATTTTCTCAATGCTTTGCGGTTCATCAGTATCCCCTGTTTTCTGACACCCTGCAGCAGCACTGCAAATACACAGGATCAGGATAAATGAAACGAAACGGGTAAACGAAATTCTTTTTATGATTGCCGGTCTGTTCATGGTCATCTGCTCCTTTTCCGCTCCACTGCATGTTAATGAGTCTCATCCTGTAATTCCATCCGCATATATACAAGTTCCTGATAGCCGGATGAGCGGGACTTAAACCCTTTCGGATTTCTGCCGAATTCCACGAACCCGGCCGTCTCATACAAAGCGATCGCCCGTTTGTTTTCCGCCACCACATTCAGCTCGATCTGTTCATAGCCGGCTTTTACGGCACATTCAATGCAGGCATCAAGAAGGGCTCTCCCGATCCCCAGATGCCAATAAGCCTGATCAATACTAAGCCCGAATTCCGCCCGGTGCCGGATCTTGTACTTGTCCCCCACTGAACTGATCCCTGCCATACCGGCGACAGCGCCGTCCACTTCAGCGATCATTTCGATCTCACAGGGACTTTCCGTCCTGCTCTTCAGGAACTGCCCCTCCTGCTCTGCTGTAAAAACTGTCTCCTCCGGATAAGTGAGCAGGTTATCCGTCTGCTCGTGCGTCAGGGTGAAATTGTCCAGCGCTGCCTGTCCGTCGTTTTCCGTTCCGTTCCGCAGGATGCAGGTCCGCCCATCCTTTAATTCAATGATCTTCCTGTATTCCAAAATCTCTTCCCCTTTTCCGATTCTTCATTCCCTGTCCGCCGTCCCACTGTCATTGAGAGACTATATACGAAGCATACCATATTCTGTCGAATAATGGACTATTTTTTCATTAATTACAGCATACAAAAAAACCTGCCTCCGGCCTTCACCAAAAGCAGGTCAAAGATAAGAAGGAACCGAAACATCCTCCGTTCCTTATCAGCTCAATGCCGCGCCGAGATTCCTGCAGTTCTCCGTCTCCTCATCGCCCGGCGCTTCGTTGGCCATTACGCTCTCTGCAGCGAGTACGGCTCCCGCCGCCTTGCACCGTTCTTCCCAGTCACGCATCCACTGTCCGTCGCCCCAGCCATAGGAGCCGAAGAGGGCGATCTTTTTGCCTGAAAGCGACGCTTCCACGTCCGCAAACATCGGCTCGAATTCGCTCTCCTCCAGGACTTCATCGCCCATCGCCGGGCAGCCGAATGCGATCGCATCATAGGCGCCGACCTGATCCGCAGTGAATTCTGCTGCTTCCACAACAGATACTTCCGCTCCTTTTTCCTTTGCGCCTTCTGCTACTGCTTCAGCCATGGCCTGTGTGTTTCCGGTGCCGCTCCAATACACTACTGCTACCTTGCTCATATTTATGCCTTGCCTTTCTTTATTTTATCCTGCCTGCTGCGGCCGGCTGTCCGGACCGTCAGCTGCAGCATGGATTTTCCTTTGCCAAATTGCCTGCGGTAAGCTTCCGTACATTTCCTGTACTTTGCAAACGTCTTCTCTGCTTCCTCCTCATTTCCGTATGCTTTCCAGCAGCCGGTACATTTCACGCCGCACCGCGAATCCTTCATAAAGCAGCGGACATCTTCCGGCGGATATCCGAGAAACAGACCGACCTCATGCGGAAATTCCGCATCCTCCGTCATATGCCGTATCAACTGCGCAACAAAGTTCCCCGTGCTGCTGCAGCAGTATCCCTTCGATTGCAGGATTTCTCTTGCAGCAGGAACGGCGAGATCCCTGTCCAGGTAATCCGGTCTGTAAAGATAAAGCAATGCATTGTCAGCCGACCGGCGGAGGATCACGGTCCGGATTCCCTTTCCCCCGAGGATCCGGTTCAGATTCCGCACCTCTTCGTTAATATCTTCCCCTGCTTCCAGTTTTACCGGAAACATATTCGCGGTTTTGAGGCCCGCCAGCGTCGGCGAGCAATGGTCGATCACATATTCTTCCGGCATTTGTGTACTCCTGTCATTTGGGTTAGTTTAAGCTAACCTCAACCCGTTTTTAAACCGCAGCACAGCAGCTGCGGTTGGTTAGTTGACTCTAACAATATATCATCTCAAATTCCGTCTGTCAATACCCCATATAGAAGCCGGTGAGCCGGAGAACCGTCCCCCGGCCCGCTTCCAAAGAACATCGGGGACAGTTCCTGCGAACTGTCCCCGGGGTCCTCCTGTCCTCTTTTACTTCTTTATCTTCATGGTCTTTTTCTTAAATCCTGTTTTTCCGGAAAACAGCTTTTTATACTTTTTCAGTTTCGCTTTAGGCACTTTGATCACTGCTTTCTTATGAATGCTCTTGATCGCATTCTTCCCGACTGATCTCAGTTTTGAAGATTTAATAACGATCTTCTTCAGCTTTTTATCGCCGGAAAATGCCGCCTTGCCGATCTTCGTGACATTCTTTCCGATCGTTACAGTCTTCAGCTTCTTAAGTCCTTTGCAGGCATTCGCGGAAACAGCAGTCACTTTGTATTTTTTGCCATTCGCAGATACCGTTGCGGGGATCGTCAGTTTCGTGATATTCTTTTTCTTCGGTTTTGTCAGCACTGCCGTGGAACCGGAAAGTTTGTAAACACCGCCGCCTTTCGTCACAGTCGATACTGTCTTTGTTTCTGTATCTTTGGTACCCGTTTTGTCAGTTGTATTCGTTTTATCAGCTGTATTCGTTTTATTAGTTGTATTCGTTTTATTAGTTGTATTCGTTTTGTCAGTTGTATTCGTTTTCTTACCCGTGACCGTAATTGTGGTCGCTGCGATCACTTTTTTCTTTGTACTGTCGGCATATAGGGTGACTGTCGCCTTTCCGGGATTGACGCCCTTCACCGTAACGGTAAAGAAATAGGTGACGGCGTCGGCTAAGATCATATTGCCGCCCCGTGCGATCGACACTACTTTCACGACAGATTCGTCAGAGGATGCTGCGGCAAATGCAGTTTCCACCAGCGCGCCTTTTACGGTAGCTTCGCCCCGACATTCCAGCTGTGCCCCGGCTGCCACTGTAAAGCCTGTTGCAAAAGAATTTTTCGTTTCCGTTTTCTCCGGTTCGACCGGATCTTCTCCTGTAACGGTAAACGTTATTTTGCTGACGACTCTTGTCTTTGTACTGTCCGTGTATACGGTAACAACTGCCTGCCCTGTATGAATGCCCTTCACGCCGAGAACATAATAATACGTAGCGCCATTGGCATAAACGACGCTCCCGTTTCGTGTCAGTGATGTAATCTGAAGAATTGATTCATCGGAAGAATCCGCGTAAAAATAACCATCCAGCGATTTTACATCCAGGGTAGTCTGAAGCTGGCAGTCCCTTTTTTCCCCGACGTCCACCGTAAATCCGGTCTCCGCTGTTTCTTTAAAGTTCAATTTAGCCTTCACAGCCGCTTCGCTGGCTGCATCCAGCGGACAGCCTTCAAACGCGTCTTCCGCTATACTTTTCTTTCCCAGACTGTCGGGCAGCGTTACTTTCGTCAGACTTTTGCACCCCCAGAAAGCAGAGGCATTGATCTTTGTGACACCTTCCGGAATTGTGACGGCCTTCAGCGCGCCGCAGTTTGAAAAGCAATCCTGCGGAATCTCTGTGATGCCGCCGGAGATCACTATATTGTTCAACAGTTCACAGCAGTTAAACGCATAGCTTCCCATGCTCGTCACACTGCCGGGCATCACAACGGATGTCAGTTTTTTACAGAATGCAAACGCTCCGGTCGCGATCGTTTTAACAGACGAAGGGATGGTATAGGCCCTGGCCTTTCCGGGCGGGCAGGAGACCAGCGTCGTTTTATCCTTATTGAACAGAACGCCGTCTGCTGAGGCATAATTGCTGTTCGAAGACGCCACATTGAAACTCTCACAATTGCCGCAGCCAATGAATAAGGCTTCCTCTATGGATGTTACGCCTTCCGGGATCGATACTTTTATGATACTTCCTTCATTCCATGATCCTTTCGTAAGTTTTCCGGTCCCGCTGATCTGAAGCGTTCCGTCATCAGAAAGGATCCACGTCAGATTATCCCCGCAGCTTCCTGAAGATTCCGCGAGTACATTGCCGGGACAGAACACTGCTGCTGTCATGCAAAAGACTGTGATCAGAAGCACTCTGACCGCGTTTTGAAATGTCTTGTTCATTTTGTTCTCCTTCCTATCAAGTCAAGCCCTAAATTCAGATTTTATGCGGGCTTGTTGAAATTCTATACCTCATGAAACAGAGCCAGATGGGTATGAACATCATCGTATTGGATACTGAATGGCTGATAGTGGGTATGGTGAATAG